>JAGCUA010000093.1 GCA_017963125.1 bacterium | reverse complement strand
AATAAAAATCTTGCCATTGTCTGAATCTCTTCTGCAAGAACAGATAATGAGAAACTGGTTACTCCTTTTCTCCAGAGATCAGTGTCTATTTCGTTAAGTTCCATCACGGAAATCGCTCCGTCATTTATTATGAATTCCGCAATCTGCCGCATTATTTCTTTTTGGTCATCTGTCAGAGTCCTCTGCTCCTGACCGCAGTAAAGGCTGAACCTCTGAGCATAACCTTTGGTCAAACTTATGAGCTTTGGATTTTTCCCGAATGCGAAACGTACGATCTGGATCAGATTTGTCAGAATTTTCACATTTGATTTTGTATCAAGCTCATCGACATTCCCGATTTCATCAATGATTTTATAGTTTTTCCAAATTTGATAGACATCATACTGCCGGTTTTCCGAAAGCAGTCTGTCGCGCAAATCTATCAGCATATTGTGGGTAATGAGCACATTTTCTGAATTGTAAATAATTCTAAGCGCTTCTATGCTGTCTTTGTTGTCATCCAGATACTTTTCAAAATTTTCAATGAACGATTTTGCAGTTTCTTCTGAAAATCCGGCATAAATAAGTTCGTCGGGGTCATCTTCTGTCGTAACAAAATACCCGGCCTTCATTTCTATCAGTTTTTTCCTTGCCGGAACATTGCAGATCAAATCACGAATCAGATTCATTCGCTCTGTGTTGTCCTCTGAAGGACTGGTGTATGGTGGAAGCACATGGCTTTCGTAAGCATTTTTAATATTGAAAGCAATCATCTTTGGTGCAAAACCGAATTTTAAAATAAACTCGTCTAAATGTCTGCCGAACAAGCTGCTTTTTTCATAGCGGCTATTGATGGAAGAACAGTAATCTTTAAGCAGCAGAAGGTTTTCATCGCTCAATTCATTGTGTGCAAGATGCTCCAGCAATTTATCCAGTGCAAGTATTCTAATTTTAGATGTCGAATTGAGGGTAGGAATAACTTTGGGAGAGCCTGCAACACCGACAGCATCCACAACATAATAGCGATCCTTATTGTCTGCATTTGGCGTGACCTCATGAAAACGGTCATCTTCAATAACGCGGCATCCGCGCCCTTTCATCTGGGTATAGAGAACATCAGAATGGACATCGTTCATAAAAAGCACAACTTCAAGCGGCTTTATATCGTCCCTGTCGCAACCAGCGTGACTGTTACGGCAATACGGAAATCTTTTTCCATCCTGAAATCCCGAATAAGAGCGTTGGAATCTTCCGCTGTATATGTAATTTTCTGGACAAAGTGTTCAGGAACAACGCCGCCTTCGAATTCTGAACCGAACACGTTTTTCGCAATTTCAACTATCTCTGTTGCATGATTTTCGTCTTTTGCAAAAATAAGCGTCTTCGGAATATATTCCCATTTTTTATCGCGTTCCGGATACAACTCTTCATAAATAGAATTCTTATATACTTCCAGAACCGTTTTGATTTGATTCGGGTTGACTACTGAACGATCCAAGTCTTTCTGATCGTAATTGATATTATCCTCAACTTCATAAACGCTTTCATCTCCCGTCTTGCGTACGGTTTCAGTTACTTTTGAGCCTGCTTTTATCGAACCGCCATGCTTCGTAACCTCAGTCTCTATCCGATACATGCGTTGAGGCACATTCACGCCGTCTATTACCGAATCATCGTAAGTGTAATTCTCAACAATGTTGTTATTAAAAAACGCGTATGCTTCGGGAGTCGGCGTAGCCGTCAAACCTAATACACAAGCAGAAGAGAAGTAATTCAACACACTTTTCCATTTGCCGTAAATTGATCTGTGACATTCATCAACAATGATGAACTGAAAATAATCGGGAGGCAAAGTTAAATTGTCGCCGAGTTGAATCGGTTTAGCGTATTCCCTTTCTTCAATCTGCGTATTTTTTTCATCCTCGGCATCTTCTTTTTCTTCGCTCAGAATGGGATTACCTGTCAGCACGGCATAAAGTTTCTGAATAGTTGAAATTACGATATCTGCTTTGATATCATTATCTTTTTTCAATCGTTTGATTGCATAGATAGAACTCATTTCCTGACGGTTTTCAGTTTTGTCGAATTTGCTGAATTCACTCTCTGTCTGACGCGCCAGATTGTTTCTATCTACAAGGAAAAGTATTTTATTAACCGGAGTATAATTTAAAAGTCTGTAACTTGCCAAACAAGCAAGATAAGTTTTGCCGGACCCTGTTGCTAAAACAGCAAGAGCTTTCTTTTTTCCTTGCTTTATGGATTCTTCAAATTCGATTTCCGCTCTGTACTGGCAATCCCTGAGACCTTTTTTGTCAAGTTTTGGCAATGCACCGAAATCCGATGTTTTTCCTATCATTTTAAGCATTTTCTTAGGGGAAGGTATCTCTGAAACTTCGGTATAATCTTTTTCTGGATCTAACATATTTTTGAAATAAATCTTTTTACCGTTCGCCAAATAAACCAACGGAATCAGATTTGGGAACCACAAGCCATACCAATTTTGTGGATTGCGAGCATATCCTTCAGCCTGAATTTCAACATCATCAGCAAGAGGATTTTCTTCCCGTTTTGCCTCAACAACTGCAACAGCCTTATTATCAATAAAAAGTAAATAATCACTTTCAGTATTTCCTTTCATAAGAGCTTCTTTTACAGCGGATGTAGTGTTGGGAACATATTCATCCCTTGAAACAACATCCCAACCTGAACACATCAGTTGTTTGTCGATCTTCTCCCTTGCTTTTTCCTCAGGCTTCATATTGCGCTCCTTTTCCCAAAAACCTTCGCACTATACCCAAACCCTTGCCCTTTTCAAGTAATAACTGCTTAATTTTATTAAATAATTTTCTAATTTTAATCTATGCAGAGTTAAATAAAAACGCTTGATTTTGAGGTGTGTTTTTAAATATTGTTTTATGATTTAAAGATTTGATATTAGATTTTTACATTGACATTGTTGCGTGAATGTTTATTATCTATTTGCGAACAGTTTATTTAGGGAAACAAGATGGAAAATGAAATAGTGATTCACAACGAAACAGACTTGCAGTCAAAGATTTACACTATTCGGGGAACGAAGGTGATGCTCGACTTTGATTTGGCTGAAATTTATGGCTATTCAGTCAAGGCTTTCAATCGACAAGTCAAGAATAATATTGACAAATTTGACGAAGATTTTCGCTTTCAGCTGACAAAAGATGAGTATCATTCAATCCTAAGGTGCAAAAATTGCACCTTAGAAAATCAGGATGTGATTCTAAGGTCGAAAAAATCGACCTTAGAAATTGAAGCTGGAAACCAATCTATTCTAAGGTCAAAAATTTTGACCTTAGAACAAGGAAAATACTCGAAATATCTTCCTTACGCTTTCACAGAACAAGGAATTTACATGCTGATGACCGTTCTCAAAGGTGATTTAGCTACCCGACAAAGCAAAATATTGATCCGACTTTTCAAGGGAATGAAGGATTTTATCATCGATAGCGGAAATCTTATCGGACAGAATGAATCTTGACGGAGAGCCGTTCAAAGCCGATTTTGCATATCAGAAAATCTATGGTACTGCAGAAAAGAGCATAATTGTAATCGACGATTATCTGGTTTTTCTGAATTTGTGCAGTCGAAAACTGGACTTATTCTGACACCGTGTCAGTTATTTTCTTTCCGCAGAGAAATATAAAAATCCAGCCGTTCGTTCAGTGCCCTCGCAAAAAGCTTTTCCATAGCACCGAGATTGTGCTTGACATGATACTCATCGAACGCATTGTAGTAGGAAACCCTGTCGGCAAATTTTATGTCGATCGGCGGAAATCCGGCCTTCATCAGTTCCAAATTTACAAGAAGTCTGCCTGTCCTGCCGTTTCCGTCTATGAACGGATGAATCGCCTCAAATTCAATGTGAAAGCGTGCAAGGCGGGAAACGATATGAGTTTTGTCTTCAGCATAATCGGAAAGCAGTTTTTCCATCTTAGGCTGGATAAGATAAGGCTGAACAGGCTCATGCGCCGCACCCATTATGCTTACGGGAATACGGCGGTAAACGCCCCTGTCCTCTTTTTTATCTGCCAGCACTAAGTAATGAATTTCCTTTATAATTCTTTCCGTGAGCGGCTCGTTCTGCTGCACAAGAGAAACGACATAATCAAACGCTTCCTTGTGACCGATTGCTTCAAGATGGTGGGCAAGCGGCTTTTTGTCTATGGTAAGGCCGCGTAGAACCATGTCCGTTTCTCGCAGAGTAAGAGTGTTTCCCTCGATCGCATTGGAATTGTAGGTATATTCCGTGACGAATTCTTCGTTCAGGCGTTCAAGTTCTCCCTGCGTAAAAGGGCGCAATGTGTCCAAAAGCCGTTTTTTTTCGTCAATTACGGAAATCAGGTTTTCTGTCCGTTTTATCCTGCCGTCTGAAGGCTTCATCGCGTCAAGCGGTATCTTCCAGCCGCGTCCCTGCTGCACGGCACCGGGAATTTTCCCTTCGGCGCACAAAATCCTGATGCGTCTTTCCGAAATATTCCATTTTTCCGCAGCCTGAGCAACTGTTAAAAAAGTTCCGTCCGTTTTCATCTTTCAACCTCAATTATCGGAACAATAAGCAATTATCGGAACGATACTAGCGCAATTATCGGAATATTGCAAGAACTTATCGTCATCGTGTAAGGATCGTAATTACAAGAAAACTGACACAGTGTCATTTTTTTATCTTGACATCATGTCAGGTTTATATAAATTATGCTGTTCCGGCAGATGCCGGATGTGACTGAAACTTGTATGGAGGATCAAATGAAGAAAATTATCGTTATCTTAGTCGTTGCACTGCTTGCGGCAGTTCTCTTCGCTCAGGGAAAGTCCGAAGCGAAAAAACCGGCTGCGGAAAGTACAAAAAAGAGTACAGTTCAACAAAATGAAGGAGGAAAGAAGATGCCGAAGAAATTAGTCGCCTATTTCAGCGCGAGCGGAACGACTGCAAGAGTCGCGAAAGAGCTTGCCGAAGCCGCAAAAGCCGAACTTTATGAAATCAGACCTGAGACAAAATACACAAGCAACGATCTCGACTGGAGAGACAAATCTTCCCGCTCCAGCGTTGAGATGGCAGACAAGAAAAGCCGCCCGAAACTTGCCGACAAAAATGCAAAAATCGCAGATTACGACGTGATTTTCATCGGTTTCCCGATCTGGTGGTATGTTGCGCCGCACATCATCAACAGTTTTCTTGAAGCTTACGACTTCAGCGGAAAGAAAGTAGTCCTCTTCGCAACGAGCGGCGGCAGCGGTTTCGGAAACACCGTGAAGGAACTTCAGCCGAGCGCACCGAAAGCACAGATCATCGAAGGAAAACTGCTCAACGGCAGGATCGACAAAGCAGAACTCGCGAAATGGGCTGAACAGTTCTGAAATCAAGCGATTACGATTTCTTCGCAACAACACAGATATAATCTTTTTCCGCAATTTCATCGACTGCGATTTCTGCAAAACCTGCTGATTTCAAGGCTGAACTTATCTGCGCGGCGTTGTAGATCTTGAGTCCTTTGATCGTTTTTTCCCACTCGAAATTCGCAGGGTTGAGCCCGGCGGCTTCGTTCACGATCATGAATTTTCCGCCCGGTTTAAGGCAACGGAAAACTTCCTTGAAAGAATCCTCAAGCTGCCAGTAGTAGATGGTTTCAAACGCGGTGACGGCATCAAATTTTGCGTTTTCAAACGGAAGTTCCCGCACATCGGCGCAGAAAACCTGACATCTCCCGCTTCTGACCTCGCTTTTGTTGGTCTTTTTCGTTTCGGCGACAGCGACTTTTGAAAAATCGACACCAAAAACTTTGCCGCTTGTCATCGAAAGAAGGCGTTTTATATTCGCTCCGCCGCCGCATCCGCAGTCGAGACAATCGGCATTTTTAGCCATTTTCAAATGCGGGAATCCCCAGTCCGCAAGGACGGCGTGGCGCTCTCCGTTGAGCTTTCTCACCATGATTTTTCCCAAAATTCCGACAGGTTTCGACGCCATATTCTTGAACTTTTTATATAGCCACATCGAAGACTCCTTTCTTTCAAATTCTTCTCAAAAAAAACGCCGAATTATAGCCGAAAAACGGATATTCTGTCAAAAACAAGCCTCTTTTTATATTGAAACATAAGCAACTTTACTGTATTATCCCGCGGTTTTTTTATTGTAAAAGGTGTGATATGACATATTCGATCATAGGAATTTTAGCCGCAATCATACTGGTGATAACAAACAGGGATGTGTTTCTGACCCGGAAGGACGCTATTGCAAGCACCCGGAACACTTACTGCTGGTTTCTTATGGCAGTGCTCAGCTACTATGTCACCGATGCGCTGTGGGGTGTCTTCGACGAATACCGGATGACAAAGATCCAGTTCGCCGATACGACCCTTTATTTCGTCGCAATGGCCGCTGCTGTGCTTCTGTGGACGCAGTACGTAGTCGATTATCTTGAAAGAGGAAATATTTTTGACAAGATACTGCGGTATACCGGATGGGCGTTTTTCGTATTCGAGATCATTGTGATAACGCTCAATATTTTTCATCCTGTCATGTTCTGGTTCGATGAAAACGGCGTTTACCACGCGGAAAGTATAAGACACGTCACTCTCGCAATCCAGATCCTGATGTTTCTGCTCACATCGGCCTATACGCTTCATGTCACTCTCAGAACCGAGGGAAAAATGCGGCGGAGAAACCTTACCATCGGTCTTTTCGGAATCGCCATGATCGTTCTGATAGCATTCCAGATCATCTATCCGCTGTGGCCTTTCTACGCGATGGGATATATGGTCGGAACATGTCTGCTCCACACTTTTGTCGTTGAGGACGAAAAGGAGGAATACCGCAGAAAGCTTGAAAAATCGCTGCTTCGCGAACAGGCGCAGAAAGACGAGCTCGCTGAAAGCAAAAAGGCTCTGGTGGCTGCACTGGCAGAGGCGGAACGCGCCAACAAGGCGAAGACGGTATTTCTATCCAACATGAGCCATGAAATCCGCACCCCCATGAACGCGATCATAGGGCTCAACACTATCGCAGCCAGCGATCCGACGGCAAGCAGTGAAGTGAAAAAGCATCTTGAAAAGATCGGGGTTTCCGCCCGCCATCTGCTTGAAATCATCAATGATATCCTTGATATGAGCCGTATAGAGTCAGGGCGGATGACACTCAAGAACGAGCCCTTCAACTTCTCCAGGGCAATAGATCAGGTAAACAGCATAATCGGCGGGCAGTGCAAAGACAAAGGGCTTGCATACAAGTGCACCCTCAACGGCAAGTTTGACGAGTGCTATGTCGGCGATGCCATGAAACTCAAGCAGATCCTGATCAACATTCTGGGAAATTCCGTAAAATTCACCCCTGAGGGCGGGTCGGTGAACTTCGAAGTCGCGGAAGATTCGCGTTCTGACGGAAAAGTTGTGCTGAAATTCGTTGCCAGTGATACCGGAATAGGGATAAGCAAAGAGTTTCTGCCTCATATTTTCGACACTTTCAGCCAGGAAAATTCTTCTGCGGCCGGCAGTTACGGAAGCACCGGCCTCGGCATGGCGATCACAAAAAGCATTGTCGAGCTGATGAACGGAACTATCTCCGTGGAAAGCGAGAAAAAGAAAGGAACGACTTTCACTGTAACAGTCACTCTTGCAGAATCCGCTGCAAAGGGCTCTGAAACAGCGGGCGGAGAAGCGGCACAAAACGGCAGTACCGGAACCGATCTGACAGGATGCCGCATACTTTTGGCCGAAGACGTACAGGTAAATGCCGAAATCGTGAAAATGATTCTTGGAATGCGTAAAATCGAAGTCGATACAGCGGAAAACGGAAAAATCGCGGCTGAAATGTTCGCATCGCACGATCCTGGATACTACGCCGCCATTCTGATGGATATGCGTATGCCTGTGATGGACGGGCTTGAATCTACAAGAGTGATCCGCTCCATGGAACGCTCCGATGCAGGAACCATTCCGATCATCGCTCTGACCGCCAACGCATTCGACGACGATGTCCAGCGCAGCCTTCAGGCGGGACTCAACGCGCATCTGAGCAAACCGATAGAACCGGCGGCTCTCTTCAGAACACTTGAAGAACTTGTCAAACTGCCTGATCCAGAAAGAAATTCCTGAGCTTTTTCAGAATAAAAACTTATTTTACTTCGTCAGAATCGATATCGCTGAATGCGCAGCCCACAGCTAAAATCGCGTTTTTGATGCAGTCGGGGCAGCTGCAAAGGTAGTGAGTTCCGTCGATTCCCTTCAGATCCTTGCAGATCGTCGCACCGCAAAGTTCTTTGAATTTATCGACGATGATCCTTGAATATTTGAGCGTTCCCTGCCCTTCGGAAAGTATTCCTGCGACCATGATCGCTCCGACAAGTGCACCGCAGGTCCCTTCCATGTTTCCCATTCCTCCGACGAATCCGGATGTCAGTATGGCAAGCTCATTCTCGTCGATTTTCACGATGTCGCTGAATGCCGCCAATACCGATCTTGTGCAGTTGTAACGTCCCTCGGCTTTGTATGCCGCACCTTTTTCCGCTCTTTCCTGAATAGTCATTTGTTCCCTCCGTTTTTAAGTTGCATTTTTATCTCTTTCCATTTCACTATGGCAATACTGCCGGATTTTCAAGCAAGTCTTCCATTCTGCAGCCCAGAGCGAGTGAGATTTTGAAAAGTGTCTGCGCCTGAGCCTTGTCAATATCATTCACTCTCTGTTCATAAAGCTGGATCGAGTGCAGCTTCACGCCCGACATTTCTGCAAGCTCCGACTGTGAAATTCCTCTGTTTTCACGGATATTCTTTAAATTTGTACTGACGGAACGTTCCGAAATTTTCTTATCCATCACCTCGATGAAAGCTGTAATATCCATTTCGTGGTAGACCTTGTACATCTTTACGATTTCAGAAAGCGGAACTTTGCTGAAAACCGCTTTAAAAGTTTTTGCCGAATACCATTGATACTGCGCCAAAGCCCAGCCGGCCCAGTATTCCGGAGAACGGCTCTGCGAAAACTCCGGCTCAGGAAGTTCTCGGCCCGGATCGACTTTTTCCATAACGGAACGGACGAGTTCAATTCCCGATTTCCCTGCTACGACAGACGGATTTCCGATGCCGAATTTCCCGCTTTCGCCCGATACAACAAAGAGATCGGCAAAATCGTCCGGCTTTATTCCGCAGACATTTATCGCATAATCAAAAGCCACTGCAAGGCAATTTGCGGCACTCTCCAGATAGAGTTCATCGTATGCGCGGATCGCCATTTTTCATTTCCTCTCTGATGATATCCATCACAAAAACACTTTTGGATATTACGGCACGGCGTATCTCATCTTTATAGGCCGCTCTCGCATTGGCATCACGTGCTGTATATTTCGGAAAGTATGCTTCACGGCTGACTGCTTCGGCTCCGCTAAAAGTCAGCTGAGTAAATGCTTTTTCCGAAACGAGAACATACTGAATGCCGAGTTTCCCTAAGTGCATCGCCTTTTTAAGACTTGCAAGCGGCAGAGTGTTGTTGATGAAATCCCTGGCAAAAGA
This sequence comes from bacterium, assembly GCA_017963125.1. Lineage (GTDB taxonomy): Bacteria > UBP6 > UBA1177 > UBA1177 > UBA1177 > UBA1177. The sequence continues at coordinate 104,778 of JAGCUA010000093.1, read as the reverse complement.
AAAATAGGAATCGTCAGCGCGGTAGCCGACAATAACATCAAAAGGAGCCGTATCAACTGCAAAGTTGTTCACGATATACTCTTTTGCCGCAGCTGCGATCTCGTTTTCCAGCGAAAAAGTCCTGTTGCTCAGCAGAACAGCTATCCAGTTCAGGACTGAGTAGCGCTCATCCTGCAAATCAAGCACTTTAAGGCCGCTTTTTTTCAACCTGTACTTGTTGACAAAACCGTTGCTGTTTTCTCTGCACGCCCACTCTTTTGCGACTTCGATTTCTTTCGTGCAGTAGAATCCCTGCCCGTAATCGTTGTATTTTTTCCCGGCCGCGAGAGTCGGTTTTTCAATAATTTTTGTTGAACCGTGATATAAAAGCATACTGCAAACTCCAAAACTGTATCATCACAATGATACGATTTTTTATATCATCACAATGATAGTTTTGTCAAGAAGGTTTTTATAAAATAGGATAATTTCAACTCTACCACACGAGTTTTTCTTCCAGAAGCTGCACTAATTTTTCAAGTCCCGCTTTGTCGGCTTCGGAAAAGCGGTTTTTCAAGGGGCTATCGATATCGAGAACGGCGACGAGTTTGCCGTTTAAGTGGATCGGAACGACGATTTCTGAATTCGAGGCGCTGTCGCATGCGATATGCCCAGGAAATTCGTGGACATCGGAAACAAGCATCGTCTCATTTTTCGAAGCGCACGCTCCGCAGACCCCTTTCGAAAGCGGGATGTGGATGCACGCAGGCTTTCCCTGGAAAGGACCGACTGTGAGAAGACCGTTTCTCACGAGGTAGAATCCCGCCCAGTTCAAGTTATCAAGCGAAACCATGATGAGTGACGAAAGGTTGCTTAGTGCCGAAACCGCCCACGGCTCGCTCTCAAGCAGCTCAGTTGCCTGTTTCAGAAGAATGTCGTAGTTGGTCATTATGCCTCCATAAATATTCAGAATCGGTCATTCTGAGCAAAGCGAAGAATCTTAAAGATATGACGACAGATGTTTCGCTGACGCTCAACATGACGAACCCCTGGTTTTTATCGTCGCCGCATACGCGCTGTTGACAAGTCCCAGTATCGCAGAAAGGATGAACAGGGTCTCGATTCCGAGCGTGTGCCAGATCCAGCCGCCGAAAAGTGCGATTAAAATGCTTATCAGGTGGTTTACCGAAACGCCGGTCGAAATCGTGGCGCGGGTCTCTTCAGGCGAATCGGAAAGGTCCTTGACATAGACGTTTGAAGCCATCGAAGCGAGCGAGATCACTGAATCGAGGATGTAGTTCACGCAGCAGACGACAAACGCGATATCACGCGGAAAAATGTGGTGGGCGAAACCGTAGAAAAAGCAGACTATGACAAGGATCAAAGTGTCCGTGATCATTATGATTTTATAACCGAAACGGTCGATCATCCTCCCCACAAGCGGAGAAGCGGCGAAGCAGCAGACCGCCGAGATCGCGAAAAGAAGGCTTATTATCATCGCATCAGCGCCGTAGAAAAGAACGAGGACGTAAGGGCCGAAAGTGAAGAAAATCTGCTTTCTTGCACCGTAAAAAACTTCGATCATGTAGTATTTCGAGAATTTGCGGCGGAAGTAAAAGCGCCGTTTCGCCTTGTCAGTCTCGCTGCTTCCCGTCATCCGCAGAGAAAACATGAAACCGAGAAGAAGGATAAGGCTGCTCACGATGAAGACCGGCTTGAAAAGAGCCGTACTTTTGCCGGCAAAAAGGCATACCGCAAAAATTATGATGTACCCCGCGAGCATTCCCATCTGATGCACTGAGTTCTGCATTCCGAGAGCGATACCGCCGCGTCCTTCCTTGGCATATTCGAGGGTAAGCGTATTACGCATTCCGAGCTGGACGTGCTCGCCTAAAGAGTAGATGAACATCGCCAGTATTACGAGAAAACGCACCGGAGGCACGACTGACTGCATAGCCATGCCGCAGACCATTATGACCGCGCCGAACTTGTATATTTTTTCAGCCGAAAAAGTGTAGAAAACGGCAAGGAAGAAGATAAGCAGAAATCCCGGAAGTTCGCGGAAAAACTCCGAAACTCCCTTGTCGAACTCCGTCATTCCGACGACCTGCGCCAGATAGTTGTCAAGAACGCCTTTATACAAGCCGAAAGCGAGAGCGAAAGTGATCATCGAAACAAAAAAAGCCCTGTATTTTGAATCCTGCCTGAAAACTTCTTTGAATCCGCCCATAACCGCCCTCCAAAAATCGCTGAAGAATAGTTTTTCGCGGTGGTTTGTCAACCGCCATAAAAAACAAAAACAACGTGACGGAAAGCAGCGTGACGACGTCACGATAAATTGAATTTCTTCGAAATTCCGTGTAACATCGCGCGTTTTTTGATTTTTTCACTTTGGAGATGAATCATGTTCAAAGAAAGCAATATCCTGAGATTAAGCATCTTCGGCATTATTGTCGTTGCGGTCATTATGATCGCAGGAACGTTCTGGGAAGGTCAGAAGGCGAGACTCGACACGGAGAAAGCCGTCAGATCGGTCAGCCTTCTCTACCTCGACGAGCTTGCCGGCAGGCGTGAACAAGTCGTTGCCGCAAATCTGCAGGGAAAAATAAGCGACCTTCAGACCGCCGTCAGCCTTATGACGGACGAAGACCTGAGCGACGAGGAGCATCTTCAGACATTCCAGGCGAGGATGAAGAAACTCTACAAACTCGTAAAGTTCGCTTTTGTCGATTCCAACGGGATAATCCACACCGCAAACGGAAAGCAGGACAATATCGGCGACTACCATTTCGACTACAAAACCATTTCCAAGCCCGAAATATCGATATTCAACCTGAAAAGCGCGGACAAGAAAGTCATCATCGCGATCCCTGTCGAAGGCCTTGCAGTCGGCGGTGAAAAGCTCCTTGCGTGCTTCATGGAAATCGAAATGGAGGAAATGCTCCAGGGCGTTTCAATGCACTCGAACAAGGACGCAGCGACTTTCAGCAATATCTACACGAAAAACGGCATTGCTCTTTCCAATACGGTCCTCGGAGGTCTCGCGGTGGAAGACAACCTGCTTGAAGCCCTTCAGCACGCTGACTTCGAGGAAGGATACTCTTATGAAGACATCGAAAGCCATTTCAACAACGCCCAAAAAGGCATTGCCTCATTCTCATACAACGGGATCAGGGAAACTTTGAGCTACGTTCCGGTCGCGGGGACAGACTGGTTCCTCACATACCTCATCCGTGAAAACGTCATCGCCGACAACATAAGCTCTATCTCGGACGCCATCATCACGAGGAACCTTATGCAGTCGCTCTCAGCCACGTTCCTCCTGATGATCATTTTCGCATTCATAATTTTCCAGCAGAAAAAGAACACGAAACTTCTGGTCGAAAAAAAGGCGGCCGATATCGAACAGCACGAACTTGAACACAGGCTCGAACTTCAGGAAAAACTGCTTGAAGAAGAAAGACAGAGAACGCAGCAGACAAGGCTCATAACCGCACTGTGTTCGGATTACTGGAGCGTCTACTATCTTGAGCTCGACAAAGACGAAGGTGTATGCTACCAGGCACACTCTGATGTAGACAACGGATTCAAAGCAGGCGACAAATTCAGCTACCTTGAGTCGGTCACGAAATACGCGGAGCAGTATGTCACGGAAAAATACCGTGAAGAGTTCATGCACTTCATTCAGCCTGAAAATATCAGGGAAGGACTTAAATCAAGCAGAGTCATTTCATACCGATACATGGTTTTCCGCCATGGGAAGGAATCATACGAGATGGTCCGCTTTGCGGGAGTCCGTCACCCTGAGGACAGAGAAGACCACTTAGTCCATGCAGTCGGAGCGTGCTTCACCAATGTCGATGCCGAAACACGCCAGACCATCGCCAACAACGAGGCTCTGAGCGACGCACTTGAGGCCGCAAAAGAGGCGAACAAGGCGAAAACAGCCTTTCTTTCTAACATGAGCCACGAGATAAGGACCCCGATGAACGCGATAATCGGCCTTGACAACATCGCCCTCAACGACCCGGACATATCCCCGAAGACACGCGAATATCTCACCAAGATCGGAGATTCGGCGGAACATCTGCTGAGCCTGATAAACGACATTCTCGATATGTCCCGCATAGAATCGGGGCGCCTGATACTCAAAAACGAGGAGTTTTCATTCTCAAAGCTGATCGAATACATCAACACAATGTTCAGCAGCCAGTGTTCCGAAAAAGGACTCGACTACCACTGTCACATAAACGGGCACGTCGACGACTTCTACATCGGCGACAACATGAAACTCAGGCAGGTGCTGATCAACATCCTCGGCAATGCTGTGAAATTCACACCCGCAGGCGGCAATATCAGCTTGAATATCGAAAGGACGGCACAGTTCGACGGCAGATCGACCATCCGTTTTGTCATCAAAGACTCAGGGATCGGCATGAGCAGAGAGTTCCTGCCGCATATTTTCGACACTTTCACCCAGGAAGATTCATCTTCATCGAACAAATACGGCTCTTCCGGGCTCGGACTTGCCATCACGAAAAGCATCGTCGAAATGATGAACGGCAACATAAACGTCGAAAGCGAGAAAGGAAAAGGAACGACTTTCACAGTTTCTGTCACCCTTCTCGACTCGGCCGGCAAAGACAGAAATGATGATTTGGAAATAAAACCGAACGAAATGAGCGTTCTCATCATCGACGACGACCCGGTAGCATGCGAACATGCAAAACTCGTCCTCGAAAAATCGGGAATATCCTCGGAAACGGTTTCTTCCGGCAGAGAAGCGATAGAGATGGTCAAACTGCGCCACGCAAGGCAAAATCCCTACAACCTGATACTTGTCGACTGGCAGATGCCGGAGATGGACGGAGTAGAGACGACGAGAGAGATACGCAAGATCGTCGGGAACGAGTCGGCCATCATCATCCTCACTGCATACAAATGGGACGAGATCCTTGACGAAGCGGTCCAGGCAGGAGTCGACAGTTTCATAGCGAAACCCCTCTTCGCATCGAACCTTCTCGAAGAGTTCCAGGATGCAGTAAGACGCAAAAGCACCGTGACAAAACATGCCGAGCACAAAGCGGAACTTTCGGGAAGAAAAGTCCTTGTCGCTGAAGATGTCCAGATCAACGCCGAGATCCTGAAAATGATCCTGCAGATGCGCGGAATAGATTGCGATGTCGCTGAAAACGGAAAGATCGCGGTAGATACCTTCTCGTCCAAGCCCGAAGGAACTTACAACGCGATACTCATGGATATGCGTATGCCGGAAATGGACGGACTTGAAGCTACAAGAGCGATCCGCGCAATGAAACGCGCCGATGCGAAAAAGATCCCGATAATCGCACTCACCGCAAACGCATTTGACGAAGATGTGCAGCGTTCTCTTCAGGCAGGGCTCAACGCACATCTCAGTAAGCCTGTAAAACCCGAACAGCTCTATCAGACACTTGAAGAGCTCATCGGAAAGACTGAAATTTAACGGAGGAAGCCATGCCGGAACAAAACTTCGAACTCAACGACCAGACTATTCAACTTGCAGAAAAGATCGGCCGCCACATGCCGGGAGGATTTTTCATCTACAAGGCAGGCGGGAACGAGGAACTTCTTTACGCAAACCAGGCAACGCTGAATATTTTCGGCTGCAAAGACCTCGAGGAGTTCAAAGCCCTCACCGGCTGGACTTTCAAGGGGATGGTTTATCCTGAAGACTATATTGAAATCATAAAGTCGATAGATGTTCAGATAGAAGAGAGCAGTGAAAATCTCGACTATGTGGAATACCGCATCGTAAGGAAGGACGGGAGCATCCGCTGGGTCGATGACTACGGCCACTATACCGAAACCAAGGCTTACGGCGGAGTTTACTACGTCTTCATTTCCGACATCACAGAGAAACGCGCACAGAAGGAACTGACTCTCAAACAGGCTCTGACTGCGGCCAAACAGCAGGAGGTCGAAAAACGGACGGTTCTGCAGGACAAACTTCTTGAAGAACAGCGGACGAGAGAGCAGTACGACAAAATGATAACCGCCATGGCTTCAGACTACCGCAGCGTCTACCATGTCAATCTCGATACCGACGATGCAGTCTGCTACCGCGCCGATCCGAACGACAAAAAACAGCATAAGGCGGGTGTTCACTTCTCCTACACGGAATCTTTCACCAAATATGCCGAAAACGTCGTTGCAGAACCTTACCGCGAAGGTTTCATGAACTTCATCGATCCGGAAAATATACGGACAGGGCTTGCGGAACATGAGATCATTTCATACCGCTACCTTGCACAGCGCGAAGGGCGGGAATACTACGAAATGATCCGCGCTGCGGGTGTCAGACACGCCGAAGACCGCGATGACCACAGAGTCCATGCGATAGGTCTCGGCCTTACGGTCATAGACGAAGAGATGCGCGATTCGATGGCTAAAAACAAGGCCCTTGCCGATGCTCTTGCAGCCGCTAAAGAGGCAAACAAAGCAAAAACGGCGTTCCTTTCTAACATGAGCCACGAGATAAGGACTCCGATGAATGCGATAATCGGGCTCGACAGCCTCGCTCTGAGAAACGACAAGCTCCTGCCGGAAACACGCGAATACCTTGAAAAGATCGGCGAAAGTGCAAGACATCTGCTCGGTCTCATCAACGACATCCTCGATATGTCGCGCATCGAATCGGGAAGGATCGTTCTGCGCAAAGAGGAGTTTTCGTTCCGCTCGATGTTAGAGCAGATCAACACAATGGTGATGTCGCAGTGCGGCGAAAAAGGGCTCAAATACGAATGCCGCATGACCGGCGGAGTCAGCGATTACTACATCGGTGACGACATGAAGCTGAAACAGGTGCTCATCAACATTCTGAGCAACGCGATAAAGTTCACGGAAAAAGGTGGCAACATCGTTATGGAGGTCGAACGGAAAGCGACCTACGGCGACCAGTCAACGATCAAATTCGTGATAAAAGATACCGGTATCGGCATGAAAAAGTCGTTCATTCCGAAAATTTTCGACTCGTTCACGCAGGAGGACAGCAGCCGCAACAACAAATACGGCAGCACCGGGCTCGGTATGGCGATAACAAAAAACATCGTCGAGCTTATGAACGGCACGATTTCGGTCGAATCGGAAAAAGGTGTCGGAACTGAATTCACGGTCGTTGTCACGCTGAAGAACTGCGAGCATCAGGGGCCGGCAACAAGCTACATCAAACCTAAGGATATGCGCGTGCTTATCGTTGACGACGAAGAGATCGCAGCGGAACACGCAAGAATGGTCCTTGACGAAGTCGGGATCAGCGCCGACTGCGCCTCGAGCGGTGCCGAAGCACTTAAAATGCTCGAACTGCAGCACACGAAGCATGAACCCTACAACCTTGTCCTTCTTGACTGGAAAATGCCCGAGATGGACGGCCTTGAAGTTTCAAAAGAAATCAGAAAACGCTACAGCAAGGAGACCACAATCATAATCCTGACCTCCTTCAACTGGGACGAAATCATGGATGAAGCACTGCATGTCGGCGTTGACAGCTTCCTTGCGAAGCCGCTTTTCGCATCGAATGTCATCGACGAGTTCGAACGCATCGCGAGAAAGAACAACATGAGTCTTTTCCGCGAAAGAAGGCGTGCCGACCTCAACGGCAAAAAGATCCTTCTGGCCGAAGACATTCAGATCAATGCAGAGATAATGAAACAGATCCTCAAAATAAAGGGTGCCGAGATCGACCACGTAGAAAACGGCAGGATCGTGCTCGAAATGTTCGCAAACAGCGCTCCGAAGCACTATGACGCGATACTTATGGATGTCAGGATGCCGGAGATGGACGGCCTTGAAGCGACAGCAAAGATCCGTGCTCTCGACCGCAAGGATGCAAAAACGATCCCGATAATCGCCATGACTGCAAACGCATTCGACGAAGACGTGCAGCGCAGCCTTCAGGTCGGGATGAACGCGCACCTTTCGAAACCTGTTGAACCTGAACACCTTTACAGCACACTTGAAGAACTTATCTGGGAATCGGAACAGTCGTAAATCCAGGCTGCGGAGTTACTTATGACACACAAAGGAAAAATTTTAGATAAATATCTTTCACGGCTCGATGTCTGGTCGATGGCGCTGGGAATAATGGTCGGCTGGGGCGCTTTTGTCATGCCGGGAACGTTCTTTCTGCCGGTCGCAGGGCCGCTCGGAACGATCATCGCAATGGCCGCAGGCACGCTCATTATGCTTGTCATCGGCGCAAACTTCGCCTATCTCATGGAACGCAGCCCGAAAACCGGCGGCGTCTACACCTTCACGAAAGAGGCTTTCGGACGCGACCACGCCTTCATTTCATCGTGGTTCCTGTGCCTTTCCTACATGACGATCGTCTTTCTCAACGGGACAGCGCTTTTTGTCGTAGCGAGAATAACGATGGCACCCCTCGTGAAAAATTCGTGGAGCTACTCTGTCGCGGGACACGACATTTACATAGCCGAAGTAGCCGCTTCCGTCCTTGCTTTCGCGGGGATCGGATTCCTTCTTGTCAAAGCAAAAAAATTTGTGCAGAAACTTTTCACTGTTTTAGCAGTCGTCATGTTTGCCGGAGCGATTGTGACCGGCGCGGTGTGCATTCCTCACGCTTTCGAATGGAGTGCTCTCACCTCCTTCGGAACAGGTGACATCAGCGGATTATACGGAATTTTCACGATCGTGATCCTCGCTCCGTGGGCTTTTGTCGGCTTTGATGCCACAGCTTTCGACACGGCGCACTTCAAGTTTCCGCTTAAAGACACGAAAAAGATACTTTTCTTTGCGATAATCGTCGCAGGCTTTATCTATACGGCAATGGCGGTTGTCGGAGTCTCTTTCGTCCCCGACGGGTACACTTCGTGGAGAGACTACATTTCAAATCTCGGCAACCTGAGCGGACTTCAGGCTGTCCCTACTTTCAATGCGGCTGCGGCGTACATGGGCAAAACGGGACTTGTCATTATCACGATAACCGCTCTCGCCGCGATTTTCACGGGCATTATCGGTGCTTACAGAGCGGCTCTGCGCATACTTTCGACAATGGCTGAAGACCACATTCTTTCAAAAAAATTCTCAGGGACGACCTTCACGATCCTTTTCATCATGGTGATATCGATATCCCTTTCGCTTCTGGGGCGCAACACCCTCAACTGGTTCGTCGATCTCACCTCTTTCGGTGCGGTAGTCGGTTTCGGCTACACTTCCGCTGCGGCATACAAGCTTGCTAAAGCCGAAAACAGAAAAAGGGTCGTATTTTCAGGCTTTGCAGGAGCTGCTGTTTCCGTTGTTCTGGTGGTCGTCCAGATCGTTCCCCGCCTGTCGGCTCTCGAGGCGATGGGAAGCGAAGCGTTCCTGCTGCTTGCACTCTGGTGCCTCCTCGGTTTCATCTTCTACTGGCGGACTTTGAAGGAGAGCACTCTGGCTGAGTTCAGCGGAATGTCTGTTTCAGGCATCGTCCTTTTCTCGCTTCTTATCTACTCCTCGCTGATGTGGGCGGCAAAACATATTGCGGACGGAAACGGAGAAACTGTGCAGAACGCGGTCACAACAAGCGGCGTTGTCCTCATCCTCATAATTTTCGCAGGCCTTGCAATAATGATGTATATCCAGGATCTCGTCAGAAAAAAACATGAGGCGGTCGAGCGCGAAAAAATACGCGCAGTCGAAAGCAGCCTGGTGAAAAGCCGCTTTCTCTTCAACATGTCGCACGACATCCGCACTCCGATGAATGCGATAATCGGCTATACAAACCTCGCCATGACCGAGAATGATCCCGAAGTTCTGCACGGTTATCTTTCGAAAATAGGCTCGTCGAGCCACCATCTCCTTGCCCTTATCAACGACATTCTCGAGATGAGCCGCATCGAAAACAGAAAGATCGAACTTGAATTCGTGCCGGTAGACCTGTGCATGATTTTCGACGAGATCCGTTCGCTCTTCGGAGAGCAGATGAAGGAAAAAGGGATCGATTTTTCGGTCCACACATCGCAGGTCCGCGACAGCTATGTCTGGTGTGACAGAAAGAACATTCTCCGCATACTTCTCAACGTTGTAAGCAACTCGCTGAAATTCACTCCGTCAGGCGGCAGAGTCACAGCAGTCCTCTATGAAACAGTGAGCGAAAAAGAGGGTTACGGCTCCTACGAAATGCGCATCGGCGACACCGGGATCGGCATGTCGAAAGATTTCGTCGAAAAGATATTCACAGCCTTTGAACGCGAGCGGACTTCGACCCAGAGCGGCATCGAAGGGACAGGATTAGGTCTCGCGATAACCAAAAGCATCGTCGATCTCATGGGCGGAACGATAGAAGTCCTCACATCTCCCGGCAGCGGCACCGAAATGATAATCAGGCTCAAATTCAAGCTAGCAAACGAAGACGAGATCAGAAAAAGCGAATTTTCAAAAGCCGGAACATCTGACAAACCTGTCGATTTTACCGGCAAACGGGTCCTTCTAGTCGAAGACAACGCGATAAACATGGAGATCGCGAAAATGATCCTTCTGCAGAACGGTTTCATCGTCGAAACAGCGGCAAACGGAAAGATCGCACTCGATATGGTCTCGGCTTCAGAAGCAGGATACTACGACATCATTCTCATGGATATCCAGATGCCGGTCATGGACGGCTACGAAGCGACAAAAGCGATCCGAGCCCTTGAAAACAAGGCTCTCGCCGAGATCCCGATCGTCGCAATGACTGCAAACGCCTTCGCCGAAGACGTCAAAGCCGCACACGATGCCGGAATGCAGGCACACATCGCAAAACCGGTCGATGTTGAACTGATGAAAAAGGTTCTGGGGGAAATTCTTTTAAAACGTGACGGCGTTACGACAGAACGGCATGACGATGCGTGACGACGAAACGACGTGACAATGCGTGACGACGTTACAACGCCAGTTCTTCGAGTATTTTTTTCTGTTTTTTTGCTTCTTCGAGAAGTGCTGAATAGTCAGTATCGGTGCGGCTGCGGAGAAGTTCCGTCATTTCGCTGAGCGGTTTGTAGATCGGGGTGAGCGAGATGTTTCCGTACATTCCTTTGAGTGCGTGCGCCACTTCAAACGCGGCATCGAGGTCTTTTTTCGCAAGTGCCGCTTCAAGCGCGTTCAGCTGTTCGTCCGGAACAGCCATATTCACGAGTTTCAGGTAAAAATCGTTGAGTCCCATGCATCTTGCAACGCCTTCTTCGACATTTGCGCCGAATTCTTTCAAATTTTCGATTGTCAGCATCTCTTTTTCCCCTCTTTTTCTATCATTTCGGTAAATTGTTCGACAGGGAGCGGCTTCGAGAAGTAGTATCCCTGGATTATGTCGCAGCCGTTTTCCTTCAAAAGCCTGTACTGTTCCTCGGTCTCGACTCCTTCTGCGATAACGGGGACATTCAGGAATGCAGCGATATCTATCATAAGCTGGATCATCCTCAGATCCTTCGCGTTTTCGCAGATGCGGCGGACGAATTTCATATCGAGTTTCAGTGCGTCGATCGGCAGGGATGCAAGCATGTTGAGCGACGAATAGCCTGAACCGAAGTCGTCCATTTCAAGTTTGAAACCGCGCGCCCTCAGCGAATTGGCTATCTCGACTATGCGGTCGGAATTCTCGGTGTAAGCCGACTCCGTGATCTCAAGCAGTATATCAGACGGCTGGAGCGAGTTCTCAAGCACCAGATCGAGCATATGTTTCTCATAATCAGGAGCGAGCAGATCAATACGCGAAACGTTGACCGAAACAGGGACAGTCATGCCGATCTCCTCTTTCCAGATCTTTATCTGACGCGCCACTTCGCGCCAGACATAGTCGTCGAGCCTGTTGATAAGACCGTTTTCCTCAAAAAGCGGGATAAAGACGCCGGGACTTACCGTTCCAAGCTCGGGATGGTTCCATCTCACGAGAGCCTCAGCGCTGCAAAGATACGGCTTTTCCCCTTTTATATTGAATTTCGGCTGATATACGACTTTAAACTGTTTTTCTGCAAGCGCATCCTCGACCTCGTGCATCAGTTTTTCCGCGAAGAGCTCCTTTTCATGCAGATCCGAATCGTACAGCGCGTAGTGCTCCGAAGCACTTCTGCGCAGTGTGTTGCATGCTATGTTGGCTTTGTCGAAACGCTCTTCCATGCTTACTGAAAAATCGACATTCTGGTAGACACCCATCCTCAGACTGATCTTCCCTTCTCCGGCTATCTCAGCCGCAGCATCGCTTATGCTCTCGAGGAAATCTTTGTGCGAGTCACAGTGCGGCAGATAGACCAGGAAAAGGTCGGAACCGCCGCGTCCTGCAAGACCTTCGCTCTGGAAAGCGAAATATTTTATCTCATCGGCAAGTGCGCAGAGGATCTTGTCGCCGAAAGCCCTTCCCTTGAGTTCGTTGACAAGGTGAAAGCGCGAAACGTTGACGGCTATCGCATCCATCTGCCTTCCGGGCACATAGATATCGCTTTTGGCGCAGTACTGGAAGAAGAAATCCTTGTTGTAAAGCCCGGTAAGACGGTCTGTCTCGGTCGCGAGAATTATGTCGCTATCCTCGGCAAGCTCGATTGAACGCTGGACACGCGCCATGATGACTTCCGGCATATTGTAAGGTTTCGGAATGAAATCGGCGGCGCCGAGCTGAAGGCTCTCGACTTCGGCGTCTTTTTCAGACGTGAGAACGATGATCGGAATTTTTCTCAGCTTCGGATCGGCTTGCATTGCTTTGAGAACTTCGTATCCGTTGACTTCCGGCATCAGAAGATCAAGAAGAACAAGCGAGATCCTTCCCGGGATCCTCCTGACGATATCGATCGCCTTTCTGCCGTTTTCCGCGTAAATGACATCGTATTTCTGCTGCAGTATCACACCCAGAAGTTCGCGGTTTATAAGCTCGTCGTCAACAACGAGCACCGTCCGCTTCAACTTATGTATTCCTTCTTTTATATTCTGTTCGTCCATTCTTCACTCTCGGAAAATAAAAAAGCAAAAACGGGGGGAATATAACCCGACAAAAAGTGAAAAAGCAAAATTTCTTTTGAAACCGCGACTTTAAGCTTCTTCGTAATAAAACGCGACACTGCCACTTCTTTTCCGTCGGGGACCCTAAATTTGAAGTCGTGAGTAACACTCACGAGTTGAAAATCGTTAGTATAAGCTCAACTTTTTCAGCCGTCTGCAAGACAGCTTTTTTCTTGAATAAAATCGCGTTTCATTTAAAATTGTTGGTCTTTTTCGATGACGGAGACCCTGAATGAAAAAATTTTTCATGATTTTCCTACTGATTGCGATTCTTTCGGTTTCAGGCTGCTGGAAAAAAGATAAAAAAGGGTGTGAACCCAATCCGTGCTATGATATCGAACATGCAACAGATATCTGCGAAGAAGAAGGCTGGGGCGGAGAGGATTTTTCCTGCGTATGCGAAGGAAATTATTTATGGGATCCGCGCAAATCCGAAAAAAAATGCGTAGATCCGTGTGAAAGCAAACCGTGCGACATCACAGGTTCAACAGGCGTCTGCACAGCATCAAGCTACAACAAATACGACTGCGAATGCGAAAAGGGCTTTTTCTGGGGAGATGACGAATTGAAGTGTATCGACCTGTGCGATCCCAACCCCTGCAAGGATATCAGCCATTCGACAGGAGTTTGTGAAAAGGAAGACGGATGGAATGAGGACGATGAGCAGCATTATGTCTGCGGTTGCGAGGAAAATTATTTCTGGGATCCTCGCAAATGTGTCAACCCGTGCAAACCGAATCCGTGCGGAAATCTTCAAAATTTGAAAGAATGTATCCCGAAATCTGCAAGTGAATACACCTGCATCTGCAAAACCGGATTCCGCTGGAACGGTGAAGAGTGCATTGAAATGAACGAATGCGGTCCCGGAGACTCTGTTCCGTGCAAAGACTCTTCAACAGGACTCATCTGGTCATCGAAATACCGCGATAATAAATACCACCAAAAATGCAAAAATCTCTCTGAGGGACACTTGTACGATTGGGAAACGCCTTCGATAAGCCAGCTGAGAACATTGATCCGGAAATGCAGCTACACCGAAACAAAGGGAAGTTGTGAGATTTCCGAAGAATGCTGCGACGAGAGCTGTTACAGTGACTACTGCAAAGGCTGCAGCCAGGATGACAGCGGCAGATACAGCATAATAGGAGATTCGGAAACATTTTGGTCGGGATCATCATACGATCCGGAATCAGCATGCTTCTGGGCAGTAAATTTCGGCAACGGAGCAATAGAAACCGTATGCATTCCAAATGACAGCATCACTCAAAATATCCGCTGCACGCGATGCCTTGAAGACGATTTTGAGTGGAACGGTTCCAAATGCGTTAAAAAAGAGTAAACAGGAGGATAAAATGGACGAAAAAATCAAAAAACTGCGTGATTTCATCGAAGAATCGGAAAATATCGTGTTTTTCGGAGGCGCCGGAGTATCGACCGAAAGCGGCGTTCCCGATTTCAGAAGCAAGGACGGCTTATACAACCAGCACGATGTCCAGTTTGAAAAATACCGTCCTGAATATTTGCTCAGCCACAGCTGCCTTGTGGACCACCCTGACGTATTTTTCGAGTTCTACAGGCAGAAAATGGACGCGAGAAACGTAAAACCCAACGCAGCGCACTACTTTCTTGCCGAACTTGAAAAACGCGGCAAACTCAAAGCTGTGGTCACTCAGAATATCGACGGGCTTCACCAGAAAGCGGGAAGTCAGAACGTTTACGAGATTCACGGCACGACGACACGCAACTACTGCGCAAAATGCGGAAAGAAATATCCGGCAGACTACATTTTCGAATCGAAAGAACAGATTCCGCGCTGCGACTGCGGTGGAATAATACGCTGCGATGTCACACTTTACGAAGAACAGCTTCCGGCAGAGGCCGTCACAAAGGCGATTGCAGCAATCTCATCAGCCGACATGCTGATCATCGGCGGCACCTCGCTTTCAGTCTATCCCGCGGCATCATACGTTGGCTATTTCAGAGGCAGACACTTTGTCATCATCAACAAGGAACATCTGATCTACAAACTTGATCCAGTCAACGATCTGGAAATAAATCAGCCGATAGGAAAAGTTTTTTCGGAAATTTCATAATTTAGAAATCTTGCGCCGCATCGGGATAACGTTATCACGAGATCGTGATATTACGGTAATAGCAATTAAGCAGTAATGTCGACCTGCCCTGATTCTTCGACGCTTTTTTTGTCCCACTCGATCTTCGAGCAGCACCCTTCTCTTTTGAGCTGCCTGAGAAGAATGTCGATCGCGTTCCTGAGAACGGGCGAAGTTTTTGAATGGAGCCCTTTACCGGTGACGATCCTGATCTTGTAGATGCGGCCGCTTTTCATGGCCCGGACATTGTTTTCGACAACTTTTTCAGCCTCGTCCTGATTGAGTCCGTGAAGATCGATCTCAAATTCGGGAAGGACATTCTCGCTGCGCGGCCTGAAGAACTCTTTCTGCTCTTCGGCGCTTGATTCCTTCTCGCGTTTGTGGATCTCGAAATCGATGTCGGAATATTCTTCGAGAAGGTCGGCGAAACTCTCTTTTTCAGCCTCTTTTTTCTCTGTTTTGCCCGAAAAAAGTTCGGCAAAATTCATTGAATTATTATTCTGGAATTTTTTGCTCATTATAACCTCTTTCCAAGATGGAGTCTTTCTGAAAGTATGTCGAAGAAACTTCTTTCAGGGTTAGAGACGACGCTTAAATCACGCCCGTTCCTGCGTATAAGGACGACATCGTTTTCGCACACCTGGACCGAATTTTTGCCGTCGCAGGTCAAAAATCCGAGAACACATTCCTTCAAAGTGACTTTGACCGAACCTGACGCCGGAAGCACTATCGGCCTGTGCGTGAGAGCGTGCGGAGCGACCGCGTTGATGACGAAAGACTCGTCAGCGGGATAGATTATCGGGCCGTTGCACGAAAGGTTGTAAGCGGTGGAACCGGTCGGAGTCGCCGCGATAAGCCCGTCGCATTTGTATTGCGGCATCTCCTCGCCGTTGTATTCGATGCCGAAACAGAGCATCGGAGAAGCGTTTATGTCACGGATTATCGTCACTTCGTTGAGAGCGGTGAAAGCGGCTGTTTCCGCACCGTTTCTGAGGAGTCTCACATCCATCATCATGCGGTGCTTGACATCGAAGTCGCCTTTGAGGAGATTCTTTATCATTTTTTCTTCACCGGGATTTATCTCGGCAAGGAATCCGAGCTGCCCGACATTGATCCCGGCAATCGGAATATTGCGCTCGAAAGCCATAGATGCGCCTGCGAGGAAAGTTCCGTCGCCGCCGACCGTGACAATAAGGTCGGAACCGTCGATCTCATCGATATTTTCTACAACTTCCACACCGAGTTCCCTGCTCTTTCCGGTGATGAAAGCGCGTGTTTCCTGC
The DNA here is from genome assembly GCA_017963125.1 of bacterium. Taxonomy (GTDB): domain Bacteria; phylum UBP6; class UBA1177; order UBA1177; family UBA1177; genus UBA1177. Next base: position 88,406 of record JAGCUA010000093.1, on the reverse strand, counting down.
TGTTCGGCGATTTTCCGGCCGTCGTTTCTGAAAAAAAGGAAAACTTTTGAAATTTTATTTGATGTCATGCTTTTTTATCCCGTATTTAAAGCCGCAGCGGGGACATTCGACATTGAGAACAGGCTCGTTCTCGAATAAGAAATCGATATCCTTCTTCGGCATCCGTTTGAAAATCCCGGCGATTTTTTCTTTAGTGCAGCCGCATCTGAAAGTAAGGCTCACGTTTTCTTCCGAAGCATCTTCGATAAAAGCAAGAGATTCGGAATTGTTTTTTATACCTGCAATTTCGTCATCCACGTAAAATTCAAGGTGTTCCTGCGACTGATCGGCAAAAAATCTCTTAAAAAGTTCGTCCAAAATCCTGTCGGAAGTAATATTTTCGGCGCAGTCGACCATCGTGACGCTTTCCATTCCCGAAATATCGGAAACCATCTGCACTGTCATTCGCGGATTTTTCTCGTAAGGCGAAGGTTCCCACGAATGGGTTTTCGCTACAAAAGTGCCGTCTTCGGAATCGACGCAGCAGAAAAGCCTGCGCTTCTGCAGAGGCATCGAGACATTCCACGCGAAACTCCACCCCTGCGGCATGAAAGGAAGGTAAGAAACAGCGAACGAAATCAGTTTTTTCAGATTAGGAAAACACTCCTGCGGCACAGCTTCGACCGGACTCTGGACGTAAAAATCGAGGTAAAGCCCCATAAAATCGACGGCATTGAGTTCAGTTCGCGCCGTTTCGCCGTTTTTTGAGACAATTTTCAATGTTGCGAATGACATTTTACCTTGGTTTAAGCTGCATATTTATCTGACGGTTTTCGGAACTCGGCGTAAATTCAAGAGTACCTATCATGTTGTCCTTGATAAAATCGATTATGTATTTTTTGCCATGTTCAAGCTGAAGCGATGTTGGTGTCACCTTGCCTGTATCCTCGCCGTCAACAAAAATCTGCGCTCCTCCCGGAGACGAAAAAACTGTGACCATATCAACTTCGACATCCGGATCGACAAAAAGGAACTTAAGAATGAGCGCAATGACCGCAAGCCCTGCAACGATCCCGGAAACAAGCCCGAATCTCGAATAAAACGCCTTCTTTTTCTCGCGCTTTCTTTCAGCTTCTTCCTTTAGCCGCGCTGCCTCTTCGGTTTTCTTTTTCTCTTCAAGGTCGAGATCTTCCAGTTCGCCGATATTGTTGAACAGTTCATCCATAAGATATTCAGTCTGAGCCTGCTCGATTATCTTCGTCATCTTGATGAAATGGGCGGGGAAAAGCTTTTTCACGAAAGCAGGGAGCATCTCGCTGTTCGGGTCGAATTCAAGCGAATTATAGACCAGCTGCAAGTCTTCGCGCATATCCATGGCCGAAGCGTAACGCCTGTTCGGGTTCTTTTCGAGCGCCTTCATAACGATCTTGGCAAGATTCGGATCGATATCGGGCATAAGCTCGTTTATAGGCTCGATCTCGTCGTAAAGTATCGAATTCATGATCGCCATGTCGTTGTCGAGATTCTTGTAGAGCGGCTTACCCGTAAGCATCTCGTAAAGGATTATTCCGACCGAAAATATGTCGCTGCGCCTGTCGACCGCATGCCCGCCGCACTGTTCCGGCGAAAGATAAGCGTAAGTTCCCTGAATACCCGCATCACCTTTAAGTTTTTTGGTATAGTTGGCGTTTGCAATGCCGAAATCGACGACTTTTATCTTTCCTTCATAGGAAATCAGAATGTTGTTCGGGTTCATGTCGAGGTGAACGATATTGAGGAAATTCCCGTTTCTGTCCTGAGCGTTGTGGGCGTGATCAAGACCGCACAAAACAGCCGAAATTATCTCGATCGTGAGATTAAGCGGCATGATCTGATCCCTTTCGGCTACTTTTGAAAGGATCGCTCCCAGATTCTGTCCGAAAACGTATTCCATCGCAATGAAATACTGATCTTCAAACTTTCCGAAATCGTAGATCTTAACTATGTTTTCGTGGCTTATATTGCAGATTATACGCGCCTCGGCAAGGAACATCTTAACAAGTGTCGGATTGCTGCTGTACTGTTTCAGCACCTTTTTGATCGCAATAGGCATCGAGTTGACAGGCGAATTCACATGCTTGGCAAGAAAAATCTCCGCCATTCCGCCCGTAGCGATCTTTGAAAGCAACTGATAGTTGTCGAATCTCTCAAGCATGCTGAAACCTCCTTTTTGCCGTCAATCGTTATAACGTTATTATCGATAAGAACGATTCGCGCCGTCGTTATAACGTCATCACGATATCACGGTATAACGGACCTGATTCCGGCGCGTCGAAAAGAACGAAAATAACGGCAAAATCGGGATATTATACTGATTTTTTTTGAAATTGCGAGAAGAAAAGCCGATTACTTGTTGATTTCGGCGATAACGTCTTTCGTGATGTCGAACTTGTCGTTGTAGTAAAGCGTCTGCTCAGCTGGGATCACCATGTCATAGCCTTTTGTAATAGCTATTTTCATAACGATCTTGCGAACTTTACCAAGGAACTCTTCCTGAGCCGCAGCATCTTTCTCTGCCAGTTCCTTCTCTTTCTGGGAAGCAAGTTTCTGAAGTTCGAGAGCTTTTTTCTGATAATCTTCAAGCATAACGGCCTGAGCTTCTTCAGTTGCCATTCTGCCTTCCTTTTTTATCTTTTCCTGAAGTTTTATAAGTTCGGCTTCTTTGGCTTTGAGTTCGTCCTGGCTCTTTTTCAGCAACGCTTCGACTTTTTTTCTCTCTTTCTCTACTTCTTTGGATTCAGACCAAACCTTTTTTACATCAACGAACGCGATTTTCTGTGCATAAACCGGCGTGATCATGAGCAAAATGAACAATGCTGCAAAAATTCTGAATTTCGTCATAATTTCCTCCTATTCTTCAATTGTAACTATTTCGGCATCTTTCCACGAGAAATTATTTATATCGGCTTTTGCATCCTCTTTCGAAGTGTATCTGCCGTATCTGACTTCATATTTTCCGTCACTGGTGAAAATATACGTATCCTCTTTTATTCCGCTCTGATAGTTCTTTGCCGCGTCGATATTGCCGAAAGCCGCAAGCACGATCGCGTAAAAGACCTCTTTTTTCGTCTCTTTCGGAGCCTCTTTTTCGGGTTCTTGTTCTTCCTTTTTCTCCTCTTCAGGCTCTGTCTTATTCTCTTCTTCCGCGCTCTTTTCAGATTCGGAAGCCTGTGCAGGAGCCGCTTTCGGCGCGTTTTCCGCAAGACCGACGACTTTTATTTTGGCCCGGATCTTTCCTTTTGCCGCATTGTCGATCTCGTCAAAAGCCTTTTTTGTAAGATCTATGAGCTCTTTTCCAGGCCTGTCGGTAACTACGACTTCGACTTTTTTCTTCGTATCGAGCGACTGTACTTCAAGCACCGTTCCGAACGGGAAACCTTTTGCCGCGCAGGTCATAGCATCGTTTGAAAAAGGCTCGCCGTTAGCCATGTTTCTGCCGTTGTATTCATCGCCGTAGAATGTGACATAGTAGTAATATGTGTCGCCTCGCGAAACGGGATGCTTTACCACCCTCGGGGATTCGCAGCCTGCCGCGACAAGACAGACAAACGCCGCAAGCAGCACCAAAAACAGACTATGAGTGTTTTTTCTTTTTAACTTTTCCATCTTCACTGGAAGTATAATAGTAATAGTTCGATTTATAGTAAGACGAATGGTAGTACGAATAGCCGTAATAGGATTTGAACTTCTTCTCCTGCTTGAAATCGATGTTGTTGACAACGACTCCGAGACGCGTGATTCCGGGCTTCGAGATATTCGCGATTACTGACTTGAATACATCGCGCGGAGTCTCGCTGATATTGACGGCAAGGATGATACCGTCGGTCATAGGCGCTATCGTTGCGGCGTCGCTTACCGGACTGAGCGGCGGAGTATCAATGATGACGACATCGTAGATCTCCGAAAAATCCTTCAGAATATCGGCGAAACGCGTGCTTTCAAGAAGCTCTGCAGGATTGGGCGGAATAATTCCGGCTGTAACGACATCGAGTCCTTCGTAAACATTTTTGTTGGTGACCTCTTCCATCGAATGTTCGCCGACGATCAGAGTCGAAAGACCTTTTTCGTTCTTAAGTCCGAAAACTTTGTGGACTCTCGGTTTTCTCATATCGGCATCGATAAGAAGCACCTTCTTGCCGGCAACGGAATAACTCGCAGCGAGGTTCGAAGAAACGATCGTTTTGCCCTCGTGAGGAACGGAACTCGTTACGAGCATTACTTTGAGCCTTGAATCGGGGTTGCTCAGCTTGATATTGGTTCTCAGAGACCTGAAAGCTTCTACTGCGAGATTCTTGCCGCTTTTATCCTCGAAAGCGATCTCCTTGAACTGCGAAGTTTCAATCTGCTGGAACTTCGGAATAATGCCGAGAAGCGATTTTCCGGAAAGAGTTTCGAGTTCTTTGAAGCTCTTGAATTTAGTATCGAAGAATTCGACGAGGAAAACAGCGAGGGACGCTAAAACAAGCGCGATAGCAAAACCTGCAAGCAGGATTATCTGCTTTCTCGGCTTCACAGGGATCTTCGAAACCAGCGCACGGTCGATCATTCTGATGTTGTTATTTTTCAAAAGTGCGCTGAGATCGGCCTCTTTCGACCTCTCGAGAACGATGTCGTAAAGTTTTTTATTCGTCTCGACTTCACGGCGCAGCTTGCTGTAATTTATATCCAGCTTGTTGAGGTTGATCGCCTCGGTCTGCGAGTCGGAAAGCATTTTGCGGTTTTTTTTCATCTCGTTGTCAAGCATTTTAAGCTCGAGATTGTAGCTGCTTATCACGCCTTCGATCTCGCTTTTGAAGGTTTTTTCAATATTTTCCTTGTCGGCGAGCAGAGTGACGACTTTCGGATGTTTCTCGCCGTAGACCTGCTCAGACTCGTTTATTTTCGAAACTACGTCAAGATACTTAAGCTTCAAATCGCCTATAATCGGGTTTTCCTTGCTGATTTCCTTAAAAAAACCGTCTTCAGGATTATCGATATTGAGATGCGCGTACTCCTCTATCTTAGCCGTAAGAGCGTTGCGCTTGATCTCCTGATCGGTCAAAGTGTTCGTCAGCTTGATTATGCGGTTCGAAAGAAGCTCCTGCTTTGCCTCAAAAGTCGTTGCAAGAACATTGTTGCTCTGCTTGAACTCGAAAAGCATCATCTCCGAATTTTCGAGATTCTGCTTGAGGCTCACACTCTGATCCATGAGCCATCTCGCCGCGTCCTTCGTCTCAAAATACTTTTTTTCAAGGTTGAATTCGATATAGGATGAAGCCACCGCATTCGCCAGGAAAGCAGCCTTTTCGGGATCTTTATCCTCTACCGAAATACGCACGATGTTGCTGTTTTTCTGCGGAGTTACCGTGATTTTTGCCAGCAGGACAGCAACAGGATCGATATCTTTGATTTTGTCAGGTTCGATTTTCTCAAGATTGAAACCCAGATATTCAAGAACGTTTTCGCCGGGCACCATTTCAAGTACTTTCTGAGCCACTGCACGGCTCCGGATGATCTCATACTGTGTCGCATAATAGTCTTTGTTCGTGTAGTAACTTCCCTGGCTTCCGCTCTGGACGACTTCCATGTTCCCGCCGAGAACGTTCGCCGCTTTGGGCTCGATCTCGATAGTCGCAGTCGAAGAATATATTTTGACCATGCGGTAGATCTGCGCCGCCGTAAAAGTCATCACGATCAGGATTATCGCGATGAAAAGGTAAATATGCCTCTTAAGCAAGGCAAGAATTTCCATTAAATCTATTTCGCGTTCCTGCTCGTTCATCAGAAGAATCTTTCTCCTACAAAAACTATGTCGCCGGCGTCAAGATAAAAATTCTCCTTCGCGCCGTTTACTATCGATTTTATATCCACAACAAACCTTTTTTCACGCCCGTCGGTCCCTTTTCTCGTCACAACGACGTTCGAAAGATCAGCCAGATTCGTAAATCCGCCGGCAAGACTTATAGCCTCGATGACACTCATGCGCCTCCTTATCGGAAAACTGCCGGCCTTTTTAACCTGTCCGAGCACAAAAATCCTCTTGCTTACGAACTCTTCGACAAGAACCGTGACATTCGGCTCCTTCAGGTAGCCTTCTTTCAGCTTTGATGAGATTTTCGTGGCAAGAGTAAAAATATTCAGACCGTCGACCTTGATTTCTCCGATGAACGGAAAATTAATATAACCTTCTGGACTTACCTGATAAACGCCCGAAAGTTCCTTTTCGTTGTAGACCTGAATGTTTATCTTGTCACCTGCACCGATGAACGAAAGATGATCCTCCTCTTCCTCGCCGCTGCCGGCTTCAGCCAAAGTCTGGGAAGAAGCCTGTCTGTCGGCGTTGCTTTCACCTACTCTTATTGTGCATGAGACAAAAAGCGACAAACTAAAAAAAAATAGGAAAAAAGGGAGAATTTTATTCATAAAAATTAGTAATCGAGAACGATCGAAAGCATTACTCTGTGATCTATATAATCATAGTGAGTAGTCGTCGTTTTTGTGTAATTTTTGTCGGTAGCGGTAGCGTAATTGTAACTGGTGGTAGAAGTTCTTACGTAATCTGTATCTTTGTATTCCAGATTATAACTCAGCTTAAGACCAAACCACGGGAAAATAGCGTAGGAAAGTGCCGGCGAGAAGTTGATAAGGTGATCTCTGCGTTTTCCTTTCGGCATAAGGACCGAATAAGTAACAACAACATCACTGTTTTCATTTTCATCGCTGGTTTTCTGATAGGAACCGTCTTCTGCCTGAGTGTACTCCTCTCTGTCTTTGAACTCTATATTCTTGCCGTACATGATGTAGGAGTAGTTGAAATTCAAAGAAGCAAGGAAATACTTAGCGAATTTCTGTTTGAAATTCAAATAAGCTTTATGCGTCGAATTATACTGGAAATAAGCAGAAGGACGCAGCGTTTTAAGATAACCGACTACAAGACCGGTATCCTGATATTTGAAAACCAGTTCGGCATTCATATTATAGTCATGCTGGACACTGTCGCCGATATTTACAGAGTAACCTGCAGCCAGTTTTGACGAGAGATAAGGAGTAATCTGACCCATAACACCGAGGAAAATATTCATCGGAACAGCTCTCGAAGTATCACGGATGCTCGATTCGTAGTAATCCTGATATCTTACTGCGACAGACGCGAAAGCCATAGTTTTCGGGAGGAATTTCCATCTTCCGAAAAGATCAAGGAACGGGGAGATATAGTTGTAATCTTTGTAAGCAGCATTGTTTTTCGACTGTTCAAGATAGTTGATGTCGAAACCGAGTTTTATCTTTCCATAAAGAACATCCTCGACACTTTTGAACGCAACGCCTACAGCAAATGAATCGAGAAGGTTTCTGTTTTTACCGGAAAGTTCCTGTCCGTCGGGAGTCGAAGATCTCGAAAGTGTGTTTTTGAAATCGAAAATAATGAGACCGTCTTTGTTGAACTCACCCAAAAGATCAGATCTTATATCAAGTTCGGAAAGTTTTTTCGAAGTTTTCTTATCCTCAAGACCAAGATAGTGGTTGTAGTCGAAAAGGAGCGAAAAACCGAAAGTTTTTTTGTCGTCATCAAGTTTGATGCGGAGAGACGGACTGTAGTGAAGAATCATATCCGAAACAATTTCAGTGTTTTTCGTTGTGGTTGTAGTCGCAACCTTTCCGTTTTCATCTGTCGTTGTTCTGGTTTCTGAGGTTTCTGTATCTTCCGAAGCTTTCGTTATATTGGACTCGAATTCCGGATTGATAGCGATACCAACATTCAAAACAGTATCCTTTGTAATTTTGAATCCTTTTTCCGGGGCATCTTCCGCGAATGCAGTTACCGGAAAAACAAGAGTAAAAAAGAGCAGACATGCCGAAAAAGAAAATATTCTGTTAGTTGTCATCTTTCATTACCTAAATATTTACCGTTAATTACATCGTCGGGCTCTGATCTTCCTGATCAGGAACCTGTTCAATCTGGGAAGCATCTTCCGGAGTTTCAGATACAACAACTGTCGTATCAGCAGAACCGTCGTTAGCCGTCTGCGGAACATCGCTGGAGTCAACATTTGCAGCATCCGCCGAATCTGATCCTTCTACGGATCCGCGGTTGATTTCAGCCGGCATATCGTTTCCCAAATCAAGATTCATAGCACTTGTAACACCGCCTTTGGAAGCAGAATCCTGTTCGGTTTTAGCCTGCTGCTGCGGAGCTGCCGAACGTTCGCAGTTCTGAGCCTCGGCTAGTGATTTATCAGCTGAATCAGCCATTCCGCTCAAAATAACAAGCTGACTTTGCGCTTCGGCGGTTTTACCTGCAGCGACCAAACCAGGAATTTTCGCAGCTATGCTTGCAGCACTTGCAGCCAAGCCTTTAACAGTGCCGAGATGACCGTTGACACATGATTTCCACTTCTGGTCCTTTGCCGCGGAAGCCTCCGCACTCGCCTTGTTCAATTCTGCTTCGACATCGGAAATCTTATCTGCTTTTGCCTGAGCTTCATCTTTAAGAGAAGATCCGTCATCTGCGTAAAGAACAGATGCGAAAATCAAAGAAACAAATAATAAAACAAATTTTGAAAAAGACATTTTACACCTCTTTCTATCTCATAACTTAATTGCTGAACATGAACGGGAAAGTAACGCTTGCAGGACCGCCTTCCGGTTTCGGGAAACGCAATCTGCTGATAACTCCTTTGATGCACTTTACAGTTTCTGCATCTTTAAGAGTATCTTCCGATATATCGATACTTTCAACACGTCCTTTTTCATTTATCAAAATAGTAACCGAAACTTTACCTTTTAAAGTCGGATTGGCAAGAAGCGCCTTGTCATAACAGCGTTTAACTGCCGCGCTGCTGCCTCTGATAGTTTTGGCTACGCTTGCGGAATCGACAGCGCCGTCGACTTCAGTTTTGCCGACCGAAGCCTTGCCGACAACAGCCTTTTCTGCTCTACCTTTAACTGCAACCGCACCTTCAGATTTTTCAACCTTCAGATCATCAATCTTAGCCGTTTCGACAGCACCTGCATCGCCTTTTCTGCTGCGCTGTGAAGAACTTGTAGCAACACCAATCTGTTTTACGCCTGAAAGAGCCGAATCTATATCTCTGTCTTTACCGCCGTCACCGAGTACATCTGTGATGAAACCGCCGGTCCCGCCTTCTCCGACAGAACCGATCATCTTCAAGAGACCTTTGCCGGCAACTTTCTTCTGCATTTCAGCTACACGGACAGATTCTTCATGCTGGATAGTGGAAGCATCTCTCGGCTTCTCGTTTTTCTTCGGAGCTGCCTCCTGCGGCTGCTCTGCAACTTTTTTAGCTTTCGTCGAAGTTGCTGTCGCATTAGGATCAACTTCCTTTTCTTCTTTCGGGGTCTTATCCTCGATTTCTTTTTCCTCTATGACTTCATCTTTCGCATCTTCAAGTTCCGGAGCGATAAGTTTTGCGAAACGGTTCGGAACATCAACGAGTTCAGTAGGTTCCGGCTTCGGAACATTCATGAGATAAATCGCGAAAAAGAAGTAGCCGAAAACCATAATAATCAACTCGATTCCAACAAAAGGCCAGTCGAAATGCTGCGTCCACGACCCTCTGATCGATTTCGGCAGTCTCAGTTTCGGAGGTTTCGGCGAAGGAACCACAAATTGAAAGAGTACTATTGCATTCCCTATGAGAATTTTTCCGCGGTAATCTTCGGAAATAGGAAGGACATAATCGTCGCCACGTCTTTTCAAAGTACCGCTTTTGATTAAATCTTCGACTTCCCTCGGCTCGCCCTTCAGAAAAATCTTACCGGTCATCTTGCCGGTAAGAACAAGCTCATAATGCCCGGATCTGAAAGAAAACATCGGAAATTTGCCTGATAAAAAGGATGAAGGCACAACAAAATGAGCTTTTTCCGAATCACCTATAAAAACAGTCTCTGCTTTTCTGAATACCTGCTCGTCAAGAATACGACCGTTCTGAATAACGCCGACTCTTAAGACCTTATCTGATATCCCCTGGGGCATAACAACCTCGTAAAATGCAATAATAATCTCTCAAAAAACAGTGACCGGCAACTTAATGCCGGCCACCTTAAACATACTAACCGGCAGCAGAAATCGTAGCGAACTTAAAGTTCGAGAATTCTGCCTGACCAGCTGTATACATAACTTCTGTCAACAAACGATACGGAGTTTCCTTATCCATAACGATTGTAGCGACGCCATCAAACTTAACGGTCGGGTTGATCGCTTCAAGTCTTCTTTTCTTTTCAACAGCCTCGACAAGCGCCTTATTCAACGGAATGATGAAATAAGCGTCTTCGCCGCCGCGTTTCTGTGAAGCTTCAACTTTACCGTCTTTTACAACCGAAACAGGCTCGTTGTCAACAACGATTGAAGACTTGGCAACCGTAATTGTAACAGTCGCCGCAGGCTGCAACAATGAAGTTGACTTCGGAATATCCAAGTCCGGTCCGGGAGTAATGTTGATAGGATCTGTTGCATAACTCTTAAGCAGGAAAACGAGCATGATCGTAAGAATATCCATCAACGAGTTGATGTTTAATTTCTGACCGCCTGCGCTTTCTCTTCCTGTTTTAGATTTTCTCCTGCTCATCAGGATTTCTTCTTCGTAATTTTCCGGGAGGTATTCGTAAGTTTTGTTTTCTTCTGCCATAATACCCTCCTTATGCTATACCTGCGCTAAGTACAACGTTCGGGAAAAGAGTTTTCTTCTTTTCGCCGTCCTTTTTCTCACGGGTAGCGTCCATTATTTTCATAATGTATTTGTACTTAGTGTTCGGCTCAGCCGTAATAATAATATTTTCTTCGGCCGGATTTGCATCTTTCAAATCCGAAATGATCTCAACAAGTTTATCGATATCGTAAACTTTTGCATCGACCATATTGCCTGCCGCATCTTCTTCTTGTCCGTCAATTTTAAGGATTGTCGGACCCAACGGATCGTCTTTGTTTTCAATAACCTGATCTCTTACAAAAACAGTGATACCTCTGTCAGTGAGGGCAACTGTCAGTTTAAGAGGTTTATCATCCGGTCTGTCTGCCGGCGGATTTGCCTCGGAAGAAGGACCGATCTGCGGTGTAGCAACGTTGACAACGGCTATTTTTACAGACTCCATTGAGGTCAACAACAACGGTATAAGAATAAGAATGAGGTTCATTGCAGCCGTCATATCGAGATCCTGAGTGGATCCTTCTGAACGTCTCTTACCCATTTTTTATTCCTCCAAATAGTGTCTGTTTACTTACTCAGCCGTTCCTTTTTCTCTGTTAACAAGCAGGTTGGAAAGTTTTACAGAGTAAAGATCAAGGTCATTGAGTATTTTTCCTGCAAGACCGTTAAGAACAAGGTGGATAATCGTTCCAGGAATAGCGATCATAAGACCCCAACCGGTGGTGTTCATAGCGATAGCGATACCGTTTGCAAGCATTGCCGATTTCTGCTCAGGAGCAGCGTGAGCAACTGCTTCGAATGCATCGATAAGTCCGAAAATCGTTCCAAGAAGTCCGAACATGGTAGCTGTACTCGAAATAGCGAACATGCTGGGAAGAAGTTTCGAAATTTTCGGTGTTACTTCAAGAGTAGCTTCTTCCATTGCGTTCTGGATTTCAAGCTCGCCTCTGTTAGCTCTGGAAAGACCAGCTTTCATAACTTTTGCAAGTGCTGCATCGCCTGCTGCGTCGCAAAGTTTGATAGCTTTGTCAACATTGTTTGCCATAACAAGTTTCTGAATCTGTTTCATCAAATTTGCGCCGTTTGTGTTGAATTTTACAAGCAGGAAAATGCATTTGTAAATTGCAACACCGAGAACGTAAAGACCGCAAACAGCGATGAAGTGCATGAACGTTCCGCCTGAACGATAAAACTCAGCAAACCAAGTAATCATAGTAGATCCTCCTAAAAAAATGAAAATAATATACTAGAAAGCATCGTCTACACAGACGGCTTTCTCAACCTCTTCCAAAAAACTAACATCCAGTTCCAAAGAACGGTATGAGAACTTAGCCCTTGACAAGAAGGTCATAACCTCAGGCTTTTGTATCGTTCCTTCAATCTGGATTTCTTCTATAACAATGGTTTTCGCTTCAACATTAAACGAAAAAAGCAATGAAGCGATAAGCGCACAAACAAAAAGCATCACAAATTTACCTTTTACAAGAACAAAGTTGGCGGGAATATATACGAACAAATTTTTTAAAGCAAATTTTTTGGCAAAAGCACCGCAAAAAACTTGTAACTTATCTATTACATTAAATATTCCGGCCATTGTTTTTTATTGTTTCACCTCTGTATTTTCTTTTGCACCGTTGTCCTGCCCTTCCGGTTTCTGCTCAGCTGCAGGAGCATTGTCAGTTTTCTGTTCCTGAGCAGCTTCCGCCTGTGCCGGAGCCGGCTGAGGTTTCAGTGCCTCGAGTTTCGCCTTTGCCGAAAGACTGAGTTTGTCGTTTTCGTCAACGACAGGATATTCCTCCAGATATTTACTCCATGCCTCGGCCGTTCCCGCTTCCTCAGCCTTTTTGAAAGCGGCTTCCTTGTTCAACTGGAACTGTTTTGCCTCAGCTTCCTGAGCCTGTTTTCTCTTTTCAGCCTTTGCCTTTGCAGCAAGCGCGAATTCAAGTTTCTTCTTCTCGGTGTTAGCTTCTTTTATGTAGCCGTCAACTAGCGCTTTCTGCTCCTTGAAGTTCTTGCTCTTTGCAATCAGTTTCAGATAGTCGTTGAAATATTTGACAGCCGTGTCGAAACGCGCCGGATTCTTGTCACCTGCTACATCGGCATCAAGGTAAAGCAGAGCCTTGTTGAAGATCACGCTGTTGCGGAGCGATTCCGGAAGATCGTTTCTTGCTTCGAGCTCGTCGATCAGAACCGCAGCATTCTTGTAATCCTCAAGACCTTTGCAGGCAAGCGCGAGGTTCAGTTTTGCAGACCAGAAGTCGTCTTTGATCTTCAAAGCTGCTTCAAGCTGCTCCTTGGCCGTAGAATAATCTTCGATTTTCATTGCAAGGATCGCAAGAATATTCCGAACTTCAGGCTGGTCGGGATTTGTCTTGATCGATTTCATCAGGTGAGTCGTCGCACCTTTCGTATCGCCCGTTCTGTAAAGCAGGAAGCCGTAAAGCCTCTGAAGTCTGAAGTTTTCAGGATCCCACTTTTCCGCCGTTTCGAGAGCAGATTCGGCAAGTTCGTACATTTTTTTGTTGAAATACGAAGTCGCAAGCGAAATGACCGCTTCGGCATTCTGCTCGTCCTCCTTCAGAACCATCTTCGCATATTTTTCTGCCTCGTCAGCGCGTCCCAGCTGGAGATTGAGCCATGCTATGAAGTTGTATTTTTCAACAACATCAGCGTTCTTCTCTGCAAGCTGCGTGAGATATCCCTCTTTCTCTTTGATCTGAGCCGGCATATAAAGCAGAGCTAAGTTGTAGAGCGGTTTCGTGAACGAGTTATCGGCAAGATAAGCCTTTTCGTACCACGCCGCAGCTTCTTCACGGTTTTTCATCCGTTCGTAGCATACAGCCGTATTGAAGGCGATCTGTGCATTTTTCTGATCTTTGTTGAAAGCAGCCTGCCAGAATTTGACAGCCTTTTCGCAGCCGCCGTCCGAGTAAGCGTGAAGCCCTTCCTCGAAGTCAGCAGCAGCAGGTCCGACATATTTTCCGCCGTCGTAATTAGGATCCTTTTCCTCTTTTGCACCTTCTGTTTTCGCAGCTGCCGGACTTTCAGCAGCGCCTTCCGATGCGGCATTCTGCTGTTTTGCCGGAGCCTCAGCGCTCTCAGATGCTGTCCCTTCGGTCCTGCTTCCTTCGGGTTTGCCGGAATCAGAAGAAGAAGCCGAAGATGCCGTTCCGCACGAAACAAAAGAGAGAAGTGCCAATAATATAAAAATTTTATTCAGCTTTTTCATCTTTCACCTCTTTAGGCGTTTCATTCTTCTGCTCGGAAGATCCTTCCGCAGCGGCGCCGCCGAGCCCCGCCTTCTTGTAAGCCTTCTTTTCCGCCTTATCAAGCGAAACGACCGGCGCGAAACCCGAATCGACCGCGTTTTCTTCAGCGAATATCGGAGTTTTGCCGACTTTGTATTCAGCCGGGCGCATAACAGCCAGTTTTTCGGTTATGAGCTGCGTCCACTTGTTGAAAACTTTGAGCTCACGGGCCTTTTCCAAAGCCTTTGAATAGTATGTGACAGCCGCTTCTTCAATAGGTTCAGCCTGCTGTTTGAGCATATCGGCGTAGATCTCCTCTTCTTCCTCGGTAAGTCCTGCCGGCGGCTCAGCATCGAACAGAGCGTCGGAGAAACTCTGATAAAGGAAGCCGATCCTGTACATTCCGGCCATCATCCACTCGTAGACCTGGAATTTAAGGACTTCGTTGTATTTTCCTTCAAGAGCCTTCATCGCGGCGAGTTTCTTTTTGAGGTTTTCCTCAAGCTGCTTGTCGTTTTTGCCGAGGATCTTGAGTTTCAGATAAGCGTTGAACTCGTCTTCGAGAAGTTTGAACTTCGCCTCAGCAGCATAAAGCATCGACTCATCGGTCGTGACCTTTTTCGCTGCGATGTAGGAAAGGATCTTTTCGTAGGAAGCCTTCGCCATCTTCTGGTTGTTGAGTTTTTCCTCGTAGATCTTCGCGATCTGGTAGCGCGCCCTTGCGACAAGGTGGGTTACAGAAAGATCGTTTTCAAAAGTCGAAATGAAGCTTTCGTAATTTTTGATAGCCTCTTTCCAGTCCTCTGCCTTCTGATACATTCTGCCGACATCGTAAAGAGCTTCCTTGCCCTCAGGTTTGGACTTCTCCTCGGTGTAGTAAAGCCTGTAGTATCTCGCCGCGTCTTTGTATTTCTGGAGTTTTTCCAGAAGGAATGCCGCGTTGAAGACCGCGTTCGATTTTTCCTTGTAATTCGGATATTTGTCATAAAGCTGTCTGTAAGCGTTGACCGCCTTTTCGTGGTCGTAGCTCATCTCGGCGTTGTAAGCAACCAGATAAAGCGACTGCGGTGCAAGTTCCGAATTCGGATACTCGGTATAGATCCTCTCGTGCAGACGCAGAGCCGATTCGAACATTGTCGCTCTCGAATAGTTGACAGCTGCGTTGTAGATAGCCTTGTCGGCATCTTTGTTGTAAGGATTCTCCTCGACCATCCTCAGATATTCCTCGGCTGCTTCGACGTGCTTGCCTTCTTCTTCAAGCTGCTGAGCGTGTTTGAAAAGAGCGCTTGCACGGTATGTCGAGAACTCTTCCTTCGCTTTTTTGTCGGTTTTTGCCTTTGTTGCGAACCTTTCCGCGAAGACTTTCGACCATTTCGCAACGCTTACCCAGTCTTTTTTAGCGGTGTAGTAAGCAATTATGTCTTTCGACGCCAGAACCGCAGGCTGTGTCTCCGGAAATTCGCTGATTATGCGGAGATAGCGCGGCTCTGCATCACTGTAGAGATCGTGGTCATAATAAATTCTCGCGACGTTGTATGCGACGACCGGCTTGTCCTCGACCTCTTTCGCGAGTTTCAGGTACATATCGCTCGAGAAGACAAGTTTCTGCTCGAGTTCGCTGAGCGGCTTGCCTGCCTTTTCTGCCGCAGGGATGTTCTTTTCATCGGAACCTTCCCAGATGCTGTTGTAGCAGTAGAAGACCTGGAACGCCGCGTCGTCTCTGTATTTATCCTGATTTTTGTCGTCCCTGACGCGCTCGTAGACAACGACTGCAGCCTTGATGTCGCCCGCATAGAACAGCGTGTCGGCCAGGCTGTAGGTTATGTCGTATGTTTCCGAAGTATAGGGGAAATCCTTGAGATAAGCCGCATAGAAGTCCGCAGCTTTGCGGTATTCCGCGACGGCTCCGTCAGCATCGCCGTTTTCCTTGAGTGCCTGAGCCTGTTTGTGGTGGAAGACTGCAGTATCAAGAAGAGCGATCTTCGCAAGTTCCGCTGCAGCACGTACAGCCGCAGGATTTCCGCGGTTGACCCTCGCCCATTCGCTTGATGAGTTGTATTTCGCCGCAAAGATTTCGGTCTCTGCCGCAGCCTTGTCGAATTCACGCGCCTTGTTGCAGAGCTGAATGAGGGAATTGTGAAGCATCGGCGTGTTTTCATAGTAAGGATAACGCCCGATTATGTAGCGGTAAACCTTTTCGGCTTCCGCGTATTTGTTGTTTTCATCGAAGTAGCCGCCCAACTGCTCGAAAACATCGATTTCGAACGATTCTGCCTTGATCGTCGAAAAGTATGCGATCGCCTTGTCGGCACTGCCCCACTCGTCGTCGGCGAAACTGATCGCGATATACTGGATAGCCTCCTTTCTGAGGTTCTGTCCTTTGTCGATGCCGCGCGCTTTCATATCATCTGAATAGAAAAGAAGCTGCGTAAATGTCTTGACGGCATCTTCGAGACGGAACTGTCTGTAGTATGTCCACGCCAGTTTGTAGAGGATCTGGTCGTAGAAGTTGCTGTCAGGGAATTTCTTTCCTTCCAGATACTGCGCTTCAGCTTTCTTGAGATCGTTTTCGGCAAAATAGTAGTCACCCAGACGGAGCCTGAGTTCAACGTAATTTTCACCTGCGAGTCCCTTTTCAAGCAGAGTGAGCCAGACCTGAACAGCCTTGTCGCCCTGACCGGACTCGGAATAGCAGTAACCGAGAAGATAGTAAACCGAACCGATGTATTCGAAATCGGGGAAACGGCGTATCATCTCAGTGTAAAGTTTTATCGAATCGGAGAAATCGATCTCCGGAAGTTCCGGCTCGACAGTGATTTCACCGTTGTCGAATTTTTCGATCTCAGCTTCGTATCCCGCCGTTTTCTCGTTGTAGACGATCATCGAACGCTCGTAGTAAAGCTCGGCGAGACGGTACATCGCATTCGGCGTGTATTTCGGATTATCGGGATACTTTCTGACGAATTCCTCAAAAAGGATTATCGCGTCCTTTCTGGCCTTAGCCTCCATAAGTTCCTGCTCGGAGATTGCTTCGGAATATTTCGATTCGACGAATTTTCTCTTTTCGGCTACTTCCCTGAGGACAAGCTGTTTGAATTCATTCTGGTATTCCTTGACGCGCCCTTCGAAACGGATGACCTCTCTCGCGAAAGCCTCGCTGTTGAAAAGATCGCTGTCAACGATCACGTCATCCGGAGAAGAAGCAGACTTTTCCGCTTCGGCATTCTGCGTTTCAGCCGGCTTTTCATCCGCAAAAACAGGAAGAGCCGCAAACAACGCAAATAGAAAAATCAGAAAATATCTCATTGTTCACCGTCTAAATTAAATTGGAGTTGCTGTATTTCAGTAGCTTTCTGAGTTTTGAGACGCTTGATCTCAGAAGAAGACTCTTCCTTCTTTTCCCATGCGACGTCAATGATTCCCAAATCACCCTGAAGCACAAGGTCTGCAAAAATATTGCGGGCAGCGTTCATATTCGAATAAAGCGCAAGGACCGCCATTTCCTCGACTTCGCGTTTTGCTCTGAGAAGTTCGCTCCTGTAACCGTCGATATTGCGTCTTTCCTGTTCGTATGAAGCGCGGATCTCTGAAAGGATCCCGTTCATCGCAGCGTTCAGTCTGTCGTAGAAATCGGCAAGTTTCGCATCGATCCTGTCGGCCTCGCTGATAAGAGACGCGATGTCTGAGCCGCCGACTATCGAGTACTGGCGTGCGACTATGCCGTTGAACGAATCCCTTATCTCATTTTCCGCTTCGATAATAGTTCCGCCGAAAACAAGAGCGTTCTTCTCGTCGTCGATCTCGGCCTGGCATGTTTCGCTTTCAGCAGTGAGACCGTTGAACTTTTCACGCTCCTGACCGATCCTGTCGAGGACCTCTTTTTCGTTTTCCTTCGCGACCTTCCTCTCTTCCGAATAAGAAGCGATGAGAGCGTCAAGTCTTACGGAAAGATTTTCGAGTTCCATCGAAACACCGTGCATCTTTTCATCAAGTTTGACGACTTTTTCGCCGTATTCTTCGGCGCGCTCCCTGATCCGTTCAGGTGCGATCAGGGAAGTATCGGTTATATCGAGCAGTCCGCGTTTTTCCGAATCGAGTCTGTCGAATTCGCCGCGCTGACTCTCAGAAACATTTTTCGTCATAACAAGCGAATTCTTTATAACAGCGACCCTGTTTCTGAGCGACATAACGCTTTTTACAGCCGCTTTGAGAGGCGGGAAAAGAGCCGCGGCGTTTTTGTTGCCGGATATAGCCAGAACCTTTTTCTCAAGCTCGTCGATACGTTTAAGTTCTTCTTCCAAAGCGATTATCGTGTCGTTCAGAACGACTGTTTCGGAAAATTTTCTGCTGTCCTGAAGTACTGATCTGACCGCAGGGGAATAAGGAAGAAGGAAATCGGAAACCTTTCCGGCCTTTCCGCTTGCAAGAAAAGACTTTCCGTCGATCGAGAAAAGCTCGTCCTGATATTTAGTGTATTTAGTAACTATCGAATCGAAAAGGACCAGAGCCTCGCCGAACCTTCCCATTTTGACAAGAAGAGTTCCTTCGAGGACTTCTGCCTGACTTGCGACCTGAGAATGAGGCGCCGCATTCTGCACAAGACGCAGCGTTTCAACAGCATCGTCGAACTGGTCACGCTTGATGAAAGTCCAGCTCAACTCGTAGTAAGCCTGCGGGAAAGAGCGTGAATCGAATGAGACCGGCGTGTAGTGCGCCGAAGCCGTTTCGGTATCATCAAACTCGAAAGCTATCCTTGCAACAGCAAGATCTGCCAGCTCGCGGATGTTGCCGAAGCTGTGATATTCACCGTCCGGAAGAGCGAGGATCTCTTCGTAGTAAGCCTTTGCCTCTTCCAGTTTTTTGTCACGAAGAGCCATGACACCGAGGAAATAACGTGCCTGCGGATAAAACGCAGCATCCTTTTCAATCGCAGAAAAATGTTTCGCCGCTTCTTCCTGCCTGCCGCCGAAGAAAAGCGATTTCGCAAGGTAATAAAGAAGTTCGGGATCTGCGGAAATATCGCTGCCGGCGCCCGAGAACTGATTGTAGTACTTTTCAGCCGCCGCGTATTCGCCTAAAGAATAACTGATGAATATAAGTCTTTTCAGAGCCTTGACCTTGAGGTCTGCGCTGCCTGAAGTCGCGACAGTCTCATAGTAACGGGTAGCCGAAACATAATTCTTCTGCATGAACAGCGATTCGCCGAGCTTGTAGAGAGCTTCGGACTTTACTGCGTCATTGTCTGAAACCGACTCCGTGACCGAATAAAAAATACCGGCAGAAGTTGCAAAATCGCCTTTTTCAAAGAAAAAATCACCTTTTTTCATCTTTTCGGAAGGCGGCAGCTTGTAGTCAGCTTCGGAAATATTAAGCGAAAGATACCTTTTTAAGTTGTTTTCATATTCGGCTTCGATCTCTTTCAGAGAGGACCCTGCGCGATCGGCACCGTTTTCTCCGGCTCTACCCTGCGGAACCGCCGAGACAACAGCCGGGAAACAGAGAAACAACAGAAAAAGAACTTTAAGCTCTTTGATCATAACTACTCCTCTTGAGCTGAATCCCTGTTTTCAAACGTGTTTTTGTTGACTGAGAACGAAACACCGATTCTGTTGTCGAAGTTATACATCGAACCTTTGTCTACAGCAGCGACTTCAACTTCGACCATATCGCCTTCTTCGAGCGTGAAGGAGTGGTCAGCAGTGATTTTTACAGAATAATCCTTCATGTAAGAGAAGAAACCGTAGCCTCTGCCCGTGAAAACGTAGTAAACGGAAACGCGGTGAGGACCAGGAACGACAGCTGCGTCATAAACCTGCAGTTCTTTTTCCTCGAGTTCTTCCGGAAGATCGACTTTTTTGAAAATCGGTTTGTCATCAAAATAGTAAACCGCAGAAACAAGTCTGAAAAGCGAACCTGTATCATTCTTGTGGATTATCGTAACGGTCGAGCCGCCGACAGTTCCGCCGAGAACGGTTTCCTGCAGAATCGCAAGTCTCTGTTTTGATTTAAAGATTTTGTCTTTCAAAGAATCGATTTTTTCCTCGAGAGCCCTGAGTTTAAGGTTATATCCCTGCTCGTCAGCATTTTCAGAAGAAACTGCCTCAGGCTGCTTTGCCTCTTCAGCCTTGGGCTCTTCAGCAGGTTTTGCCTCTGCTTCGACCGGAGCGGCTTCAGCAGGTGCGCTTTCTACCTGTGCAGTTTCAGCGGGAGCAGCTTCAGGCGCCTTTTCAGCAGACGCTTCGGCAGCCGCCTCAGCATTATTGTTCTGATCCTGAGCGGGAGTCTGCGGCTCCTCAGCCCCTAAAAAAGAGAAAAACATAAAAAATGCAATCGTCAAAAAAACTTTCATTTCAAACTCCGCAAAAAAATCCAGCCGCCTATAATAGGCAATAATTAAAAAAAGGCAAACTTTATAAAAAAAATAAATCAAATGTGGAACACATTATCAACTTTATACCCGAGAAAAAGCTCTGCAGTCGACTTGAACGAATCAGGGTCATCTGTAACAAAAAATCTGTCATTTTCGACACTTCCGCAATTCTTCATGCCGTTTTCCGACAAAATTCCTGCCAATTTTTTCGCCGTGTAGAAAGCAGTGTCAAGGATCTCGACTTTTCCGCCGAAATAATCGGAAATAACATTTCTCAGCATCGGATAATGAGTGCAGCCGAGAACAAGTGCGTCCGGCGGATTTTTTTTCATCGCAGAAAGATACATGTCGATCGCCATTTCTGTGATCTCACCTTTGAAAAGCCCCTCTTCGACCAAATGAACGAAAAGCGGACACGCCTTAGCCGAAATATCGAGATCCTTATTGCCGCGGATAAGAGCTTTCTGGTAAGCCCCCGACAAAATCGTCGTATTCGTTCCGATGATCCCGATCCGCTTCAATTCCGGCCGAGTCAGAAGATATTCGACAACAGGCTCAATAACACCGATGATCGTCAGATTCGGGAAACGCTCCTGCACGAATGAAAGCGCCGCTGCAGATGCAGTATTGCAGGCTATAACGACCGCCTTGACGCCGAGAGCCATAAGCAGATTGACATTGGCTAACGAATAGTGACGAACTACATCGACCGATTTGCTGCCGTAGGGAACCCTCGCAGTGTCACCGAGATAAAAAACACTTTCATCAGGCAGAGATTTTTTGACCTCAGCGAAAACAGTGAGACCGCCGACGCCGCTGTCAAAGATACCTATAGGATTTTTGTTAAGAGAAAACACCGCACTATTAGAAGAATGTATACTTCATGAAGGGAGTGAAAATGATGTTCATACCGTCGAAATCAACAACGTAGTTGAATTCAACTGAAGCGCCTACCGAGAAATGACGGGCGAAAGTGTAACGCTCGAAAATCAAGCCGCCGCCGACAGCGATATTACCGTTGTTGGTAGCATTGTGATCCAACGCATCCTTACCCGATTTATAGGTCTTCGCGAGTGCATAGTAGTCAAAGTTTACGAGAACACCGAATTCCCATCTCGGATCGATCATCCATGTAACATCGAAATCGAGACCGACCGTAAGCGGGTTGTAATCTTCAACCCACGGAGAATCCTTGTGATCCTGATCAAGGTCAGCATCATTTTCTTTTGCATTATACTGAAGCATACCGACAGAAAGCGCGATTCCGATGTTTACTTTATCCTGGACAGGAATATCGTAACCGAAATTGAGCCTCAAAGCCGAACCGATCGGACTTCCGGCATTTTTTCCGCCAGCCTTGCCGACATAACCTACGAGACCGCCGGAGAACTGGAGATGCAGACCTCTGAGGATCGGATCCAGATCGTTGCCGGAAACATCACCCGTAGCTTCTTCGGACTCAGCCAAAAGCGAAAAACTGACCAAAAGTGCCATAAGCAACAAAAACAACTTTTTCATGTTTTATCTCCCTAGCTTTCCGAGTTCTTAAATACGAACGGGTAGTTTACGATAACGATACCGCCGCCCTTAGGAGCAGGGAAACGAATCTTTTTAATCTGATCAGCTACACAGCTTTCAACCGTTGCGTTGCCCATCGTGGTCCTCTGCACTTTGGAACTGCTTACAGCACCTGTTGCAGAAATGATGAAGTTGATAACGATTCTTCCGAAAAGTTTCGGATCCTTGTTAAGTTCCTTCTCATAGCACCATCTGATCTTTGCAAGGTTTCTTCTGATGTATGCATCGATGACAGATCTGTCAAGAGCACCCATGATAACTGCCTGACCGCCGCCCGCGGAAATATCCGAACGACCTTTTCTGCCGATCTGACCAGCTGCCATACCGTATTTTCCGCCGGCACCGCCGCCGCCACGTCCCCTTGTTCCGAGACCGCCGATTCCGAGAGCGTTACCACCGCCGCCTGTACCGAAACCTCTTGTTCCAAGACCGCCTGAACCGAACTGGTCAACACCTGCGAGACCGGTTACCGAACCGAGCGTCTTTTCCATGCCGGCACCAAGACCGCCGCCGCCGAATACTCGGTCAAAGCTTGCAGCACCGGATGAAAGAGCACCCATAATACCGGAACTCTGAGCAACCTTAGCATCAAGGCCTCTTCTTGCGGAACCCTGAGCGTTCGCAACACGGCTTTTCTTATCACCGACTCTACCTTCTTCACCGAGAGATTTTCTCTGCGAAGTAGCTTCGACAAGACCTTCTTTCGGCTTTTCGAGTTTGACTTTCTTTTCTTCCTCGATCTCTTCGACCTTTATCTCTTCTTCCTTCGTCTCAACGATCAGCTTTGCGAATCTGTTGTCGAGCTCGAAAATATCGACTTCGATAGGCGGAGTTTCAACAATCATATTGAAAACAAATCCACCGATAACAAAGATGGCAAGCAGGATTATCGCAAATGCGAAATCAAACTGCAACGCACCGCCTTTGTACTTTTCCGCAGGAGATTTCAAAGCGCATACGGAAATCGGACCGAACTCAACGACAAGAAGCGTTGTGTCATCAATCTCGACACTCGTTTTTCCTGAAGCGATATACTGTTCCAAATCAGTCTTCTCGGTTCCTTTGTAGAGGGCACCTTTGAATCCGCTCTTGAGATTTACAGAAAAATTCTTACCTGAAACGGAAGCGAAATCGAACTTGTTTTCAGACAAATAGGTCTCATCCACGATACAATCTGAACCGATTTCCGTTCCGAGGGTGAAGTTTTTGTCAACTTTGTGCAAATCGAGCAGGACTTTGTTGTCGTAAACGACTCTGATTTCCGGCTCCAATTTTCCTTTGGCTCCGTCATTTACCGGTACACCCGGAATGGGAGACAAATCGTAAAGCAATCTTTTTCTCATTTTTGATTTCTCAGGCATAGTCTCGGCCTCATATAATGGTTAACATCAACATAACAACACTTCTAATTAAGCAAGTCAACAGATCTTACCAACTCCTTGTTGAAATCCTGTTTGAGATTGATCAAAGAGTTGAATTTTGTTTTGGATCTATCCATAAGGAACGAACCCGAAGGTTTCTTGATCTGACCTTCCAACATTACATCTTCAAAATCGATGACTGTTTTTTCACGGTATTTGATAAGTCTGCCTTCTTCATCTGTTTCCTGTGCTGCCAGGAATGAGAAAGAAAGCAACAAAAACAAAACAGCGACCAACTTTTTCATAGCAACGACCTCCGTATTAAAATCAACGCCTTAGTGTAGCCATTACGCTCGAAATATCAAATTTTCTCCTACTCTGTTTTTTCAACCGGTCTGATGTTTACTTTGTCGCTCAGATACTGATTGACAATGTGGTCAGCCGGCAGACTGCCGCCGGTAAGAGAAATATACTTTCTGAAGTTTCTCTTCGCTTCAACCTGTTTGTTCATATGATCATTGTAAAGAACTGCAAGGTTGAATGTCGCAACAGCGTTGTTCGGATCTTTCTGAAGAACTGCGAGATACTCTTTTTCAGCATCTTCAAATCTTCCAAGACCTCTCAAAGCCATTGCAAGACCGATTCTTGCATTCAAATTGTCGGGATCCTGCGAAAGAACGACCGAAAATCTCTCGTAAGCCGTCTCTGCGTCACCGTATTTCATAGCGATAGAACCGACATTGAAATTTGCACTTTTGTTCTTCGGATCATTTGCGATAGCACGGGTGAAATAAAGCATAGCGAGCGAGTCATCATTCTGTGCCGAATAAAGAACACCGCGGTTATTAGCAATACCTGCATCGTCCGACTTCAGGTTGTAGGAGTTCGTCGTTACCATCGAAGCAAGCCCGGAATCGTTCTTTTTGAAGTAGATCATACCAAGGTTTTTGAGCGCATCGACATCAGCCTGATCCTGAATGAGAATCTTTCTAACCGACTGGATCGCATTGATGTAGTCACCCTTCAAAAGGTAGAAACCTGCGACTGCCGAAAGAACGCCTTTATCCTTGTCGTTCTCTTTCTCGAGGAACTTCTCGCAAACTTCTATTGCGCGGTTGTACTCAAGTTTGTTGGCATAAATAGCCGCCTTGTTGATGACCGGCAGAGAATATTTCGGATCAAGCTCAAGAGCTTTGTTGTAATTTTTTACAGCATTCTGGTCATCACCCTTGCGCTGATAAGCAAGACCAAGGTTGTAGTAAAGTATCGGAGCGGTCGGGAAAGCTTCGATTGCGAGCTCGAAATTTTTGATTGCCGCATCGAAATTAACCTTACCGTCTTTAACTTCGAGAGCTTTTATGCCTTCTTCGGTGTAATATTTTGCCCAATCTTCAGGTTCTTTCGGTTTTGTCTTGGCAACAGGCGCTTCCGACTTCTTAGCCTGTGCAGGTTTATCTTCCTGAGCTTTCTCCGGAGCCGTTCCGCAGGAAGCCAAAATCAAGGAAAATACCAACAAGAAAGATAATGCTATTTTTTTCATGATTATTCTCCCTGTTCCTCGTTGTTTTCAACATTTTCAGCAGCCGGCTGTTCAGCCTCTTCCGCTTTCGGAGCCGCTTCCGCCGGAGCTTCTTCCGCTACCGGTGCAGCTTTCGGCTGACCTGCGCTCTTTTTAAGTTTAGCTCTTTCTTCATCGGAAATCTTCGGGAATTTGTAATCGGTGTCGATCTTTCCGATCAAAGATGATGTTTCGATCATGTCTGACTGAGGAACGATCTCGTTTTCATCGTAATATTTCCCGCCGGTAACTTCCTGGAAGAAACGAAGTTCGTATTTAGCCTTTGCAACCCATTCGTTGTAAACCGAACTTTCATAACCTTTCTTCATAGCCGTTTCAAAGTAGGTAACAGCGTTTTTCTGAGCACCGAACGCCTTTTCATCGAGGTAGTTCTTGTACTCGGAAATCTGAGCTTCGCTGAGCCACGGAGCGATAGGAGCATTGAACATCTGGTCGGTCAGGTCTTTGTAGATCTTACCGATGTAGTAAAGAACCGCCGGAGTGAATCTCGGAGAAGTCGTGATCGAGATGATCTGCTCGTATTTCTGCGAAAGAGAAACCGTAAGTTCGATCTTCTTGGTCATTCTTTCCTGAGAAATTTTGTTGAACTCATCCTTTACCTTTGCAGCTGCCTTCAGATTAGCCTTTTCATCCGGATAAAGCTCATCGGGATTTGCATCGCCGTGATGGATGATTTTGCCGTCTTCAACGTCGAAACCGAGCTGAAGGAGTTCGTAACCTTTGTGCTTCTTCGCAAACGGAATATTGTCGAATTTGATAGACATATATTCGTTGAATTCCGGAAGAAGTTCTTCAAGGAGCGCCTCTGCGATGATGTCTCTCGAAATCTCGTTGAGTTCAGCTTTTTCCTTAAATTCAGCGCCTCTCGAGATCTGGAGTATCTTGTCAACACTCTTGTAGTATTCTTTCGTGTTGTTCTGCTCTTTGTACATCTTCATTTTTGCGCCGTAAAGAGCAAGAAGAGTATTGGGTTCGCCCTTTTCAACGCTTACTTTATTGACTGCTTCAACAGGTTTTTTCTTGCCGGCATCATCAATATAGTAGTAATCTTTAAGGCCTTTAATATCGGTATGGTCTGCAACGAATCTGTCGAAACCTTTTTCCGCTCTGTCGTAGAAAGTTTTGCCCTTTCTCATCCAGATGTAGCCGTACTGAAGAGCGATTTCAGCTTTTTCCTTGTCGTCTTTCGCGTATTTATCAACGAAAAGTCTGTAATTATCGATAGCTTTTTCGGTTTCGCCCAAGCTCTCGTAAAGAACAGCCGCGTTATATACTGCATCGCCTGCGTCTTTGCTCTGCGGAGACTTTTCAACGAAATCGATGTAAAGCTGAGCAGCTTTGTCATAGTAAGCGATCGCTTCGTAGTTCTTTGCAAGTCCGAACATGATTTTATCTCTGTGCGGAGACTTCTTGTAAACATCGTCGGATTCTCTGAGGAACTGCTCCTGAACACGGATCGACTTGTAAAGGTCACCGCCTTTCTGGTAGTAAACGATCGCGTTGTACATAGCGACATCGTTGAATTTCGATTTCTGGAATTCGTTTACGAAAGCCATGTATCTGTCAGCCGATTCAAGGCTCTTTCCGTTTTTGTGAGGAATATCAGCGGAATAGAATGTAGCCATTTCCTTGAATTTCTCAAGGTCGGTTTTAAGTCTGTTCCTTCCGGAAAGAAGAGCTGAATTCTTCAAGAATTCTCTCGACTTATTGTTAATTGCCTCCCAGTCTCTCGCCATGTTGAGAGAGTCCATGATAAGGTCAGCCGAGAACTCTGCAAGTTCGTGTCTCGGATACTTCTGAACGATCATCTCGAAAACGGGAACCGCTTTGTCGAAATGGTTGAAAACGTAATAAGTAATAGCCTGTTTGTAGATAATATCGACAAGATATTTCGATCTCGGGATATTCTTAATATAGGTATCGCAAGCAGTTATGAACTTCTGATGAAGCTCAGGAATCGGTTTCGCCTTGTTTTCATCAGCGACTTTGTCTTTCTTGTCAGCATCCTTGTCGTCTGCCGCCTTTACGAGATCAGCACTGATTTCGCCCGATTTTTCCTGTTTTGCCTTCGCGATTCTGTTCTGAGCCTCTTTTTTCGCCTTTTCCTGTTCTTCTTCAAGAAGAGCACCGAAGCAGCTTACTGCACCGAAAGAAGCATCTTCGAAGTGGTGACCTTTCGGATTCATGTCGGCAACTTTCTGATACTCGTCACCGGCTTCAGTATATTTTTTGTGGTCGTAAAGATACTCAGCGTAGTTGAAACGCATATCATACGAAGCTTCCGATTTCGGGAAATATTTGAGGTATGTCGGGTAAAGTTCGCCGACGATCTTCCATGTTTCTGCCGATTTGGTCTTTCTTGCTTCGTTGTGGTAATCAACTGTGAGGATTCTGAGTGCTGCCTCAGCGGTCTGCTGAGCACTTTCAAGAGTAGCTTCGTCCTTTTCGTTCGCCTTTACCCAGCGTGAGTTAGCATCAGCGTAGTTAGCAACGAGAACGATGATCTCTTTTCTTACAGCATCTTTGTTGTTGAGTTTTTTGTAGCACTCGACAATCTGTTTCTGCCAGGTCGGACCTTCCGGTCTTTCCGGAGCTTCCTGCTGCAGTTTTCTGTAAATTTTTATAGCTTCTTCAGATCTGTCCTGATCGAAGTAGATCTGAGCAAGTCTTTTAAGAACGGCGATGAAGTATTTCTGTTCTTTGACGATCGTCTTGAAGTATTTTTCAGCTTCGTCAACAGAACCTGCTTCCGCATACGGAGCGACCATGTCGTTAAGAGCATCTTCCTTCAGTGACTGGTCGTTGATTTTCTCAGCGACTTCGACAACCTGCTGGAAAAGTTTTACCGACTGCTCGTATTCGCCGACGTTATACATACACCAAGCATACTTATAAAGAGCGAATCCGAAGAATTTGTTGTCCGGATACTTGTCGATGATGGCTTTGTAGTTCGGGATAGCCTTGAAAACGTTGTTGTTGTTGAAGAAATATTCACCCATTTCGAAGTAAGCGTCGGAAGCGAACTTCGAGTTCTGGAATTTCTCGACAACGAGTGTGTAGTAACGAACAGCTGCAAGAGCCTGACCGGTTTCCATCAAGTTGGAAGCCATGAAGAAGTAAACCTCGTCCAGATTCTGGAAGGTCGGATACTTCTTAATAATGTAGTCACAGACTTCGATCGCCTTTTTGTTCCATTCAAGCGACGGCTCGAGGTTAAGCTCGGGCATCGGAGCGTTCGGGTCATTCATTTCGTAGTACTTATCGATTTTTTTGTTGTACTCGTCCATGATGACGGCTTTGATGCCTCTTGCTTTTTCCCAGTAAAGCTCGGCAAGACGTCTGTAAACTTCCGCCTTTCTCGGACCTTCGGGATAATCCTTTATGAGTTCGTTAAGCTGTTTGATAGCTTCGTCTCTTTTTTCCATCGATCTGCTGTCGGTCTTGACATCGTTGGTTTCGATTCTAGCCTTTGCCGGACCGTTGGATGCAGCCGTCTCGTCATCTCTTTTCTTTCTCTGAGCGGAAAGTGTCAGAGTGAAAGAAAGAACTAACAAAACCGCTAAAAAAACTCTCAATGTTTTGTTATTTAACATCTTCAGAAACCTCTAACTAATTGACAAACAAATTACTCTTTGCACAAATTGTCGACATTGAAGAAGTAGTAACCAAGCTCGTCTTCCCAATATTCGCCGTCAAACGGGTAGTAGTAGGAATTCTGCGGAACCGAAGGATTCATTTCAGCCTTCTTCTGAACCGTCTCTTCTTCTTCCTTTACCTCTTTGCCGTAAAGCTCTTCTTTTTCGAGAGAAGATTTCATACTATCTGTCATCTCGAAGCGTATCGCTCTCATATCTGCGATGAGCTGACCGAGTTCGTTGTTGAGATTCTGAACTCTCTGAACGAGCCATACGCCCGATTCATTTCTGAGAGTGGTCAGCTGATACATCATTTTCTTGGAAACGTCCTG
Organism: bacterium; assembly: GCA_017963125.1. GTDB lineage: Bacteria > UBP6 > UBA1177 > UBA1177 > UBA1177 > UBA1177. The sequence goes on along the minus strand of JAGCUA010000093.1, from coordinate 59,642 downwards.
AGCAATAACGCTGTTTTTGAAAGATTCAGGAGCTTTTTCGATGATGGTAAGCTCTCTTTCGATCTCTTTGATGTGGTTGTATTTTCTTACGAACAGCGATTCGGTAAGAATGGTTCTCAAAACAGCTTCCGGAAGCTCGGTGTTTTCGCCTGCCTGAGCCTTTTTATACATTTCAAGGAGTTCCTTATAAATGTCAAGACCGGTTTTCGTCGAAACATTTTCAAGCCACGAAGCCATTTTCTTCTGATAATCCGGGTAAACGCTGAAGAAGTAATCTATTACGTTGTTTACTTCGTCATACTGACAGAGGTTGTAGTAAGTAACCGCTTCGACGATGTTTACTTCCGGGAAATAAATATCGGTGAAGAAAGGTGAACGGAGCGTTACGACCGTACCGAGTGTCGAATCGAATCTTCCGATCATGAGTGAAGCCCATGTTCTTGCGAAGAGTGATTCGAACCACTGAGCGTTGTCTCTTCCGACGTTCGAGAAGTAGTTGAGTGCAACGTTGAACATCGCGAGTTTGTTCTGCGACTGCCATGCAGCAGCGTAGTAAAGTTCGCCGAGTGCAAGTTCTGCCATACCTTTCAGTTTTTTGATGTCGGTGCCGATATATTTGTCATCCGGCATCTCTTTGATCTCGGTGAAGCTCTTCATTGCGTCTGCAAACATCTGCTGACGGACCTGAATGACACCGAGGAAGTATTTTGCTTTCGGGTAGAAGGAGCTGTAGTCCTTTACCTGACCGAACATTTTGAGTGCCTGCTCGTCCTGGCCGTTGTAGAAGTTGATTTTGCCGAGGTAGTAAGTCAACTCGTTGGCGAACTTCTTCGGAAGTGCTTCGTAGTCAACATTCGAAAGGACTGCGAAAAGAACCTTTTCATCTTCCGTTTTGTAGGTAACGGCAAGAAGTTTCAGAAGGCTCGATACAAAGTAGTGAGATTCAGAACCTTCGAAAAGGATTTCGGCAAGCTGGTATTCGGAAGCCTGATAAAGTCCCATTCTGAAAAGAGACTCTGCATAGTAGTACCTTGCAGTATCATGCAGTCTGTCCCACTCTTTGTTTTTCATAATCGCATAAAAACCTACAGCGGAGGTGAAGTAATCTTCGCTGTTGTATGCGTTTACGACTTTCGTGATCGCTTCAGGCATACCTTCAACGAGAGATGCATCGATCTTCTCGTATTTTTTCATTTCCTTTTCGCGGACGGTAAGCTGTGTCGCGCAGGACGTGACCAGCATCACCGCGAAGGAGATAAGAACAAGAGTCAGTATTTTTTTCATAGTACCACCCCACTACTTAGCAAAGGGAAGGAACATGCTTGCATTGATCGTGAACAAAAAGTCTGACTTGATATAAGCCGAGCTTCCGCCTTCCTGTTTCGGGCGTTTATCCTTCATGATGAACCAGTCGAAATTCAAGCTGAGGCTTGCATTTTTGCCGAGGAAGATTCTCGGAGCAAAACCGACCTGGAACGCTACGTTGTTGTTGTTCATCTTTTTGACGCCTTCGCCTTCAGCAACTGTTCTGTAGTAATAAACACCGACAGAAGCGTTAAGGTCATACTTCGGGATTATGTCGCCGAAAACGCTGAGTTTGCCGTAGAAAGGAGTGAAAACGGCACTTGCGCCACCCATAAGCATGAGGTTGCTCTTCGCAACGTAAGCATCAGCTTCTTTCGCCTGTTTAAGGGTTTCGTTTTCCCATGAAACAGCGCCATAGAGGAAACGAGCCTGCAGAGCGATGTATTCGTTGAAGTGATAAGCCGCTCTGATGCCGACTGCAAGAAGATCTTCCCAGTCGCCGCATGCGAAACCGATGTCGATTCCGAGCTCGAAGCGTTTGTCCTTCGTGAAATCTTTCTTCTGAACGACTTTAATCTGTTTCTTCTTTTCAACATTAAGGTCTCTGAGTTCTTTTTCAGCCTCAGAATCAGCAGCCGATGCGTTTACATCAAGCTGTGCGGTCTTAGGAGCGTCGGCATTCTGAGCAGCTTCGGCAGCAGGTGCCTCTCCGTCTTCAGCCGGTGCTTCGGCAGCAGCAGGATCTTCAGGACCAGCAGCTCCGCCGTCCAAATCGAAAAGATCATCTGCAAAAACCTGGAAAGAAACAAATGCGAAAAAAGCAAGTGTTAAAGCGACTAATTTACTGTGTTTCATGACTCCTTACCTAAATAGAATTGTTAAACCACCAAAAAGTCGGAAAGGAACTTAGTGGATTTGAAAAATAATGTCAAGAATTTTTAGACAGACAGACAACTTTTTATCTAACTGATAACATTGAACTTTTTCGCTACTTTACTCTTTAGAGGAATTTTTTGTGGAGCTTTTTCGGCTCAAAGAGGTTTACAAGGCTTCGATTACGGAAAGAAAAAAACCGGCTTCGAAAAAAACAGCGGCGGAAAAATTTCCGCGGGAAAAATTTTCCGTTCCGTAAAAAACTGAAAGTGCGGCGGCAAAAACAAAAACTGCGGCAAAAGCAACTTTTTCTTCGCAAAAACTGATTTTTCCGTTTTCGGCAAGTTCCGCGGAAACCGATGTCACTTTTTCAGCTCTGCGCACAATTTTTTCCGAAAGTTCCGGATCTTCTCTGCCGTCTAAAAGTTTTTTCACGATCTTTTCGAGTGTGCCGTCAGTTGTTTTTCTGACTATGGCAGCGATCTGGATCTGGCTCGTTCCTTCATAAATAGAGGTTACCCGCGCGTCTCTGGCAAGTCTTTCGGCCGCGACTCCGCGGAGATAGCCGTTTCCGCCGTGGATCTGGAGCGAATCGCGTGTGACTTTTTCCGCCGTTTCGGCTGCGAAGAATTTGACGAGCGCCACCAGAAATTCGGCTTCGGAGCGCACTTCACGCTGTTTTTCTGCATTTTCCGGAGTCTGAGATTCAGACTGTATAGCCGTCATTTCATCGAACTTCGAAGCGGTAAAATAAATCATAAGCCGCAGCGCCGCAACACTTTCCCGCATTTCATTAAGCATCACCGCTACCTGCGGAAGTTCCGATATCTTTTTTCCGAACTGGGTTCTGTTAGCCGCATATTTTTCCGCATCAGACAAAGCCGCGGCAGCGATTCCCAGCGCCTGGGCCGCAACAGAAAGCCTTGCCGAAAGAAGAATTTCCTGCACATACCTGACGAGACCGAAGCGGCGTCTTCCCAAAAGTTCGCACTTTGCCTTTTCAAAGCGGATATTGCATGTCGGAGAGCCGCAGATACCGTGTTTTTCCGCAACACTCTCTATCCTGCAGTTGTCGTCAGCGCCTTTTTCGCGGATGAAAAGCGAAAGTCCGCGTCCGCCCGAAACACCTTCCTCGCTTCTTGCCAGGACGAGCATGATATCGGCGCCTCCGTTCGTCACGAAATGTTTTGCGCCGTTTAGATACCACTCTCCGTTTTCTTCGACTGCAGCCGTTTCGACTGCCTGAAGGTCGCTTCCGGCATGAACTTCGCTCAAAGCCATCGCGCACGAAAGTTTTCCCGATGCGATCCCCGGCAGGATCCGTTTTTTCTGTTCCTCTGTCCCATATAAATATATAAGGTTTCCGGCTTCGGAAAGCGAAACGAGCGTCATCAGCGAGGCGTCGGCGCGCGAAATCATCTCTACTGCAGCGGCATCAAAAAGTTTGGGCAGCGACTTTCCGCCGTAAATTTCGGGAAGAGATGCCCCCGCGTAGCCGCAATTTTTCAAATCTTCAATATTTTCAAGCATTTCAGGCGACAAAACGACCGAATTTCTTTCGAGTTTCACCCCTTTTTTATCGACTGCTGCTGCCCTTGCGGCAATTTTTTCTCCGCAGATTTTTCCGATTTTATCAAGAAATTCCGAATATTTTTCCGACTCAGCTGAAAACAGCGCAAGGTTTTTCCTTATTGAATCACTAAAAAAGTTATCCATTTTTCCTCACGGTTTAAGCTCGATAAGGGTTATTTCAGGCGTCGCGCCGAATCTCACGGGCGGTCCCCACGCGCCGGTCCCGCGGCTGACGTAAAGTTTCGCGCCGCCTTCAAGCTCGTACAGGCCGGCTAAATATCTGTTGAAAATTTTCACGAGGATCGTGAACGGAAAAATCTGTCCGCCGTGGGTATGCCCGGAAAGCATGAGATCGAAGTGCGCAGAATCGCCCTCATCAAGTTCGGGTCTGTGCTTGAGATAGATATTGAAATTTCCGCTTTGGAACTGGTTCAGGACCTTGGAATCTTCGTGATAGTAGACGTTGCTGCTTTCCGCGCTTCGGTCCATGACACCGCCGATAACGATGTTGCGCCCGATATTTTCGACTCTCCCGTCCATAAACTCAAAACCGTTTTTCTCAATAAAATCAATGCAGTCTAAGTATCCGGTTATGAACTCGTGGTTTCCGCTTATCGCGAATTTTCCCATCGGAGCCTCGATTTTGTTCATGATTTCTGCGATTTTTTCCGGATTTTCGATCCCTTTGTCCATGTAGTCGCCTGTAAAAAGGACGAGATCGGGTTTCAGATCATTTATCATCGGGACGATTTTTTCTGCGAAACGCTCATCGATGACGCGGCTGAAGTGGATATCGGAAATCTGAACGACGCGTGTGTACTGCCCGATCTTCTGATTTTTGACCTCAAAATTCTTGATAACGACATTCTGCGCGAGCAGCCATCCTGCGGCGACCGTATCAAGAGCGATCAGCAGAAGCGCGGCTAAAATAATTTTTCTTTTGCCCGGAGAGAGGTGTTTTTCGTACAAATTTTTAAAAAAACGGCGCACAAAAACCAGAATTTCGCAAAAAATCCCGTATGCGACAAAGACAAAAAGAAAAGTGAAGTAGAAATAAATCACAAGAGAAACGATCTCCGCCGCCTTCGTGTTGAGAAAAGTCCTCTCTTTAAAAAGCGCGAACCCGGCAAGATTGAGAACATACAGTAAATTCAGCAGTTTTCTGAACTGTTTCAGCCCCGGAAACGCGCAGACAAGAGAAAAAATCAAATATTTCGTCATCAGAACCGCGACAATCAGCACGACCGCCGCAAAAGTGAGCATCTGGACCCAGGTCATTGTTCCCCCGATACATAAAACGGTGCATTATATTCAGTTTTTCGGAAAAATCCATGCGGACTGCCGGAGCGCGGATTAAGACTATGGAACTTAAGGAGTTTTGGGAACTTAGGGATGAGTAATTATGATTTTTCGGGGATTAAAATTTGGAATTATTCAGCAGCAGCTGCTTCTTCAGCTTCTTCTTTTCCTTCCCAGAGGAAATCGAACCAGCCGGTAAGAGCGATCGTGAAAATGTGGGTGTTGTAAGTATTGGTGTAGTATTCGTTCTTGCTGTATGCTTCGTCATACATATGTCTCGTTTCTCTTACGAAATTGTAGTCGAACTCGACACCTGCGTAGTCGCAGAAATTGTAGATGAACGCAAAGTCGAATCCCATGTTCGTGTTCTTGCTGTCCTCGATGAAGGTGTAAAGGTAGGGCTGCTTGAAGTAGGAGAATCTCGCCATAATGTCGAACCAGTAGACGTGAGCGTAAGGCATAACGAAGAATCCCCACGGATTGTAGGAGCTCTTGCCCCAGATCATCCCTTCGTTTCCGTCACGGATGAAACGTGCGTTTTCGTAGTAATCCTTGCCGATGTAAATGTTTGCATACGGGTTGAACATCGATCTGCTCGAATAAGCGAATTCGCCTTTGAAACCGACTGCAACATCATCGTTTACGTTGTATCCGAGGTCTGCACCGACTGCAAAGATTATATTCTTTTTGTTGACTGCGTAGTCGTTTCTTCCCTCGTCGTCCTTGAGAATGAGGTTTTCTTCGATTTTGTTTTTCTCGTCAAGGTAGGTTCCGTTGGTCGTCTGGAAAATACCGCCTTCGGTCTCTTCGTCATAGCCAATGTATGCGCTGCCCATGATAAACGAGAAAGCTGCCGTTGCATAGAATCTGCTGTTGTAGTTGTATCTGAGGTCGAAACCGAATGCCGGATCTTTGAATCTGTCCTCGCCGTCAAGCATCGTTTCGTTCTTGCCGTTGAAAACAAAGAGAGTGAGGTCGAGATCCATCTTGCTGCCGATCAGGAAGTCGAAACCGAGAGAAACAGCGACATCTCTGAATGCGCCGCCGAGGAAATCCTCTTTGATCGCCGAATTTGCAAACGTGATCTCGTGATCGTATCCGCTTTCGATACCGAACGGAAGTCCGAAAAGACCTGCCTGAAGTTCGACATTGAGACCGAAAGTACCAGCTGCATTGCGGTATGACGGATGGACCATGCTGAAAGAAACGTCCTTGAGAATATCAAGAGCATCCGGTGATTCACTTGTTTCTACGAATTCAAGCGGATTTGTATTGTCAGTCGGAAGTTCGCTGTCGTGTTCGTAGTTGAACTCTACACTTTTGGAAGTCGTCAGACCTTTCGCAAGATCGAAAAGGATCCTGCCGTTGAACATATGGTTGCCGCCTTTGAGGTCGATTACAGCGTTATCGATGCTGAATCTGTAGCTGCTGTGCGGCATAACGTCACCGCCGAAGGTGTAGATCGAGTTTGAAAGAGCCATGAAAGCGTTTGCCGAGAAGAAGGGTTTCGTCTCGAAAGGTTCGATTTTGTCATCACCTTCCGCAGCTGCAGCAGCTTCTGCCGGCTGTTCAGCAGCTTCTTCCTTCTTTTCTTCAGCGGGCTGAGCTTCTTCTTCCTTCTTTTCTTCTGCAGGCTGAGCAGCTTCTTCCTTCTTTTCTTCAGCAGGCTGAGCGGGCTGTGCAGCCTCTTCCTTCTTCTCAGGTTCCGCTGCCGGCTGTGCCTGAGCCGGAGCAGGTTCTGCCGGTTTTGCCGGTTCTGCCTGAGCAGGCTGGTTGTTGTTATACTGGTTCAAATACTGCTGATACAGATCATTGGTGTTGTCTTGTGCCGACAACGCGAAAAACGCTGCGACAATCGCGATCGCAAAAAAGAATTTACGCATTAAAACCTCCATAAAACAACAAGTAAAAAAACAAAAATCTGAGTAGTCTTAAACATTATTTAATAAAAATCAAGTCGGAAAAGCGCGATTTCCGGAAAATAAAAGGATTTTCAGGCAAAAACAGACAAAATTACGGAAAAAAACCGGAAGCCTCCCCTCTTTTTTGCCATTTTCTTCTTTTATATTTGAAAAATTTCATTACAATAGCCCGTTTTTTATGCGAGGTGCAATGTTCCGTTTCTTAATGATAATCTTTATCGTAGGTTTTTACGTCCTTCTTTCGTTCTTCATTTTTCCGGTCCACATTCTCTCGAAAAGAAAACTGGGCGGCAGAGTTTTCAGACACTGCTCGTCTGTTCTGCTCAAATCGTGCAGGGTCCGCTGCAAAACCGAAGGGCTTGAAAACATCACGCCCGGAGAAACATATCTCGTCGTCGCGAACCACCAGAGCATAGCCGACATTCCGATAATCGGAGCGAATCTGCCGATAAATCTGCGCGTCCTCGCAAAAAAAGAACTTTTCACGATCCCTGTTTTCGGACAGGCGATGTGGCTTTACGACTTCGTGGCGATCGACCGCAAAAACAGGCGCAGCGCGGTAAAAAGCCTCGAACGGGCCGAAAAAAAGATGAAATACTGCTCCTATTTAGTATTTCCGGAAGGAACGAGAAGCCGTGACGGTCACGTCGGAAAATTCAAATCGGGCGCACTGATCCTCTCCGAACACGGCTGCAAAATACTTCCAGTCGCCATGATCGGCGCAGACAGGATCCTGAAAGCCGGCGATTTCGACATTCAGTCAGGCGATGTCAGAGTCAAAATATTCCCGCCGACCCAGATCGCGGAAAACGAAACGAGGCAGGAACTCGCCGAAAGACTTCAAGATCTTATTTCAGAATATGTCGAATCTGAAAACCGTTAGGTTCTAATCCAGATCATATTTTTCAAAAACGAACGCAAAATCCTTTCTCACCTGTTCTTCGGTAAGGCCGAACTGTTCGAGCGAATAGACATGCTCGGTCTTGAAAGTCTTCTGCTTTTCGGACTGCGTTTTGAGAGCCGCGGCAAACTTTTCGTCCTTTTTCAGATCACAGAAAGAGATGATCCGCTCGAAAGTGTTGTCAAAATCGGTCATAAGCTGCTTGTGGGTAAGAAGCAGGAAATTCGGTGAGTTTTTCTTCTTTTCAGCGATCTCATCGAACATTTTATAGTAGAAAAGCGAGGTGCGGTACATGTTTTTCAGGAAACGCTGCTGAAGTTCAACGGGCTGCGAACTGTAGTTGTTGAGCGACTCCTGGACCCGTTTTTCGAGCGACATCATCGAAGGAACGGCCTCGAGCGGGTTTCTGATTATCAGCATGATGCGCGGATTTTCGTATATTTCCTCGATTTTATCGACTGCAAAAAGCTGCGCGAACGACTTCGAGAACATCCTTCTGTCCGTTTTCCAGATGTTTTTCCTGTGGATATCCTGAAGATACTCTGCAAATTTCTCCTGCCCGGCGACTTCGACGAGCTCTTTTTCAAACATGTCACTTTCGTCAAACTCCTGCCAGCAGTAGAAGTAGATCCACGAAAGAATACCGTCGAAGTATCTCATCGAAAGGGCAATATCGTCCGTTTCCATCGAAAAGAGGTCGGTCTTGTGGATCTTCGGGTCCCAGACTCCGTCGAAAGAGAGATTTTTCACGAGCGGAAGGAACGGCCTGATGATCTTTCTCATCGAAAGTGCCGGAAAAACCATTTCCCACATCGCGAAACCGCGCAGTTCGCCGCAGTTTTCAGTCAGAAAACGGTGCAGGAAAGTCGTTCCGCTGCGCAAGTGTCCGATCAGAAACACAGGTTTTTCGATCTTCTGCTTAGCCGCGCCGGGAAAGAAAATTTTATCCAGAAACAGCGTAACTTTCATCAGCGCGCCGATGAAAGTCCTGAAAATGAGGATCCCGATGTATTTGAAGCGGAAACCGAAAGCTGAATACAAAATTTTAAGGATTTTGAGCGTCTGTGACATTTTTTACCTTTTAATTAAAGAATCCGTCAAACGGAGATGGAAAGAACAAATATGCTTACTTTTTGAGAAGGTCCCTGATCTCGGTAAGAAGAACGATCTGAGGATCCGGAGCCGGTGCCGGAGCAGCAGCTGCTGCCGCTTCTTCTGCCGCCTTGGTTGCCTTTTCAAGTTTTTCTTTAGCGGTATTGATAAGTTTTATGAAAATGAAGATCGAAAATGCGACTACGATGAAGTCGAACGTGGTCTGAAGGAAATTTCCGTATTTCAGAAGGACAGCAGGTTTTGCCGCAACGCCTTCAGCAGCGGGAACAGCCTCTTTCAGAGTGATGGCGAGGTCGGTAAAGTTGACACCGCCGACGATAAGACCGATGAGCGGCATGATGACATCATTGACAACGGAGGTTACGATTTTGCCGAACGCACCGCCGATGATGATACCGACAGCCATGTCCATAACGTTTCCCTTCATTGCGAAATCTTTGAATTCCTTAAGCAGATTTTTCATTTTTTTCTCCCTTGGTTATTTGTTCAACAATCTTTTGCTGAGAACTTTGATCATATCCTCAGTCATAGTGTCCAAATCGTAAGAAGGCGCCCAATCCCACTCAGCTCTTGCGCAGGAGTCGTCCATTTTGTTCGGCCAGCTTTCAGCAATGCCCTGGCGGACCGGATCGATGTCGTAATCCATCGTGAAATCGGGGATGACTTTTTTGATCGCAGCTGCGATCTGCTCGGGCTCGAAACTCATCGAAGCGACGTTGAAGCAGTTTCTGTGGATGAATCTCGAAGAATCGGCTTCCATTACGCCGATAGCCGCTTTCAGGCAGTCGGGCATATACATCATGTCCATGTATGTTCCCGCTTTGATGTAACAGGTGTAGTGATGTTTTTTGATCGCTTCATAGTAAATGTCGACAGCATAGTCTGTCGTGCCGCCGCCGGGAAGGGTTACGTTCGAAATGATGCCCGGGAATCTTACGCCTCTCGTGTCAACGCCGTATTTCTTATAGTAGTAGTCGCAGAGAAGTTCGCCGGCGACTTTGGTAACACCGTACATCGAAGTCGGACGCTGGATCGTGTCCTGCGGAGTGTTGTCCTTCGGAGTTGCCGGACCGAAAGAGCCGATCGAACTCGGAGTGAAAAGCTGGAAATGAAGTTCTCTCGCGATCTCGAGAAGGTTCATAAGTCCGCCGAGATTGATTTTCCACGAAAGCTGCGGCTTCTGCTCGCCTACGCTCGAAAGAAGAGCAACGAGGTTGTAAACCGCATCGACATTATATTTTTTAATAATTTCCGAAACTCTCGCCGTATCGAGAATGTCGGCCTGTTCGTAAATACCGTCAACAAGCGTCGGAGCAAGCTGAGACGGATCCTTAAGATCTGCCGCAACTACATTGTTTTCACCGTAAATCCTTCTGAGTTCGGGAACAAGTTCGCTTCCGATCTGACCGCTGGCACCCACAACAAGAATTCTTTTCATTTTCTTCTCCAAATAAAAAACCAATAAACCCGTCTGCGAAAGACACAGACTTTTACGAAATCGGAAATATAGTCATAAATGTTTTGAGTACAAAAAAATTTTGATTTTTCAGCACGAAATTTCTTTCAGGCGTGCTTACCGTCTCAGCAAGCCGCAGGAATCACTGAAAATTTTTTAAAAATCGCAAAATTTTCTTGACTTCAAGGTTTAATTGCGTAACATCTTCCCGCTTTTTTGGTAACTGACATGAGGAAGAGTGTCATGGAATTGACAAAATACAAAAGAAAAGAAGACGTTAAAAGAGAATGGTTCGAGATCGACGCAACAGGCGTCAGACTCGGAAGACTTGCAACGGCTGTTGCAAACATCCTTCGCGGAAAAACAAAAGTTGACTACACGCCGAGCGTTGACTGCGGTGACTATGTAGTTATCACGAATGCCGAGAAGATCGATCTTACCGGCAGCAAACTGACTGAAAAGAATTATTACCATTATTCAGGTTATCAGAGCGGTATGAAATCGCTTACGGCAGCTGAAATGATCCAGAAACATCCTGATTACCTCATTCTTCACGCTGTAAAAGGAATGATGCCGAAGAACAAACTTGCGAACCAGATCATGACCAAGCTCAAGATCTTCGCAGGAAACGAACACGCTCACACAGCTCAGCAGCCGACCAAGCTCAGAGTTGACGTAACCGGAAAAGTGGAAAAAATTTAACTATTTGGAGATAAAGAATGGAACAGTGGTACGCTACCGGCAAAAGAAAAACAGCAGTCGCAAGAGTTTTTTTGAGACCGGGAAAAGGTGAAATCGTTGTCAACGGTAAAACCACAAAAGAGTATTTTTACACCGACAGCAACATTATTAAAATCGATGCTCCTCTCGCAATCACGAAAACACAGGGCAAATTTGACATCCTTGTTACGGTTTGCGGCGGCGGGATCTGCGCACAGGCAGAAGCAGTCAGACACGGCATTTCCAAAGCTCTCGTTGAATACGATCCGGAAATGAGACCGGCTCTCAAAAAGGAAGGTTTCCTGAGGAGAGACGCAAGAATGAAAGAGAGAAAGAAATACGGTCTTCGTTCTGCAAGAGCAAGATACCAGTTCTCGAAGAGATAATTTTTATATATATTTATTTTCTCTGATTTTTACCCCCCTCCTCAAAAGAGGGGGTTTTTGTGTTTATGGAGGCTATTATGTCAAGACCTTATCTTTTCACATCCGAATCAGTTACTGAAGGACATCCGGACAAAGTCGCAGATCAGGTTTCTGATTCCATACTCGACGCCATTTTAGAGCGCGACAGATTTGCAAGAGTCGCATGCGAAACGTTCGTCACGACCGGCCTTGTCGTTGTCGGCGGCGAAATCACGACAAACACTTACGTCGATATTCCCGAAATCGTCAGAAACACGATCATGGAGATCGGCTATAAAGATACAAAAACATGCGGATTCGACGGCCACACCTGCGGCGTTCTCTCAACTATCGACAAACAGTCTCCCGATATCGCTCAGGGCGTGAATGCGGGCGAAGGTCTCTTCAAAGAGCAGGGCGCGGGTGACCAGGGAATGATGTTCGGCTATGCAACCGACGAAAACGAAGATTTCATGCCGACTCCGATAAACCTTGCGCACCAGCTTGCGTTCAAACTTGCCGAAATCAGAAAAACGGGCGCGGCTCCTTTTATTCTTCCCGACGGGAAAACTCAGGTAACGGTCCGTTACGAAGACGATATGCCCGTTGCAGTAGATAAAATCGTCGTCAGCACACAGCACAAAGAAGAAGCAGACTACGACACAATCAGACAGACTGTCATCGACAAAGTCATAAAACCGGTCATCCCGTCACATCTCATGCACGACAAAACCGAGATTTTCATAAATCCGACCGGCAAATTCGTTATCGGCGGCCCCGTTGCGGACACAGGTCTCACCGGCAGAAAAATTATCGTCGACACCTACGGCGGAATGGGTCGTCACGGCGGCGGCGCTTTCTCAGGCAAAGATCCGTCCAAAGTCGACAGATCGGCATGCTACATGGCACGTTACATCGCTAAAAACGTTGTTGCTGCGGGACTTGCAAAAAGATGCGAAGTACAGCTCGCTTATGCGATCGGTGTCGCAGAACCGGTCTCGGTTTCAGTTTACGTCAACACTTTCGGCAGTGCAGCGGTAAAAGAAAGCGATATCGAAAGAGCAGTCAAAAAGTGCTTCGACATGCGCCCGGCGGCAATCATCGAGCAGCTTGACCTGCTTCGTCCTATCTACAAACAGACGGCGGCTTACGGCCACTTCGGAAGAGACTGCTTCAGCTGGGAAAAGACCGACAGGACCGAAGATCTCAAATCCCTGATTTAATCAAGCCTAAAAATCTGAAAATACAGACAAAAATTTCCTGGAACTAAAGATTCAGAACAAAAACACTACTTCTTTTCTTTGATTATCGATTCGATCATTGACTCAAAAAATTCGGCCGGTTTTGCACCGCTGACCTTTCTGCCGTTCACAAAGAACGAAGGAACGGAGCGGAGATTGTGATTTCCTGCCTCACGTATGTCTTCCGAGACAGCAGCTTCGGTTTCGGGTTTTGCAATTTCGGCTTTGACTTTCGTCCAGTCAGCGCCTATTTCTTTTGCATAAGCTGCGAATTTTTCTTCGGGATTGCTGTTCCACTCTTTCTGCTTTGCATAAAGGATCGAAGCCAGCTGGAAGAATTTTTCATCTCCGTAGAGTCTTTTCACTGCATAAGCGAAAAGAGCGGCCGGTTTCGCCTCTTTGTGGAAGCCGAGCGGGAAGTTCTTGTAGACGATTTTGACATCGTTTTTATATTTTTCCGCAACACCTTCGACCGTCGCGAACGCTTTGCTGCAGAAAGGACACTGGAAATCGGAGAACTCGATTATCGTGACTTTCGGATTTTTTGCACCTTTAACAGCCTCTTTTCCGCTCAGTTTGACCTGGTAAATCTTATTCGGATCCTCTTTTTCCTTATCAGTTTTGTTGCCGTTGTTTTTTGCGACTGCCGGTTTGCCGTCTTTGATGATCTCCTTGTAAAGCGCATCGCCTTTCAAGCCTTTGCCTTCCGCCTTTTTGAATTCTTCATCGATGACTTTTTTGAAAGAATCTATCGGAAGCGCACCGCTTATGAACCTGCCGTTCACGAATGACGCCGGAGTTCCGCGCAGACCGAGAGAAGTTGCAGTTTTGATGTCTTCTTCGACGATTTTTTCGATTTCTTTGCTTTCCATATCTTTCTTGAGAGCATCCCAGTCTGCCGGGATATCGGCTTTGTTGGTTTCAAGCCACTCCTTGAAGTCGGGAACGCGGTTCCACTCTTTCTGCTTCATGAAAAGGAAGCTGTAAACTTCCCAGAATTTTCCCTGCTTGTGCGCCGCCATAGCTAAGTAAGCCGCATCTTTCGCCTTTTTGTGGAAGCCGAGCGGAAGGTTTACGAAAGCGATCCTGATTTTGCCTTCGTAATCTTTTTTGAGCTGTTCGTAAGTGCCGTAAAGACGTGAGCAGAAAGGACATTCGAAGTCATCGAAAAGAACCATCGTGACAAGCGCATCTTCAGCGCCCCAGATCGGAGCATGTGCCGGGATCTCGACTTTATAGACATCCTGAGAAACTGCCGGAGCCTCTCTTTTCGGCGGGATGAACTTCGTTTTTCCGTTTTTGACGAGTTCGGCGTAAGGATCTTTCACCCCTTTCGCCTTGAGCTGCTCGCCTATGACAAGCTGCTTTGTTATGGTTTCCTCGATCTTTGCACTGTTCGCACCGACGATCCTGATACCGTTGATGAAAAGCGTGGGAGTTCCGCGGACTCCGAAAAGCGAGCCCTGCGTTATGTCGTCCTGAACTTTCTTCGCTGTTTCCGGAGCGACCCTGTCGGCATTGAACTTGTCCATATCGAGCTTGAGCTCTTTTGCGTAGTTGACGATAGTCTCCTCGTTTATATTTTTCACATCTGCGTAGAGTTTTGCGTAGTATTCCCAGAATTTTCCCTGGTTCTGTGCCGCGACAGCCGCATAGGAAGCGGGTTTCGCCCACTTGTGGAAACTGAGCGGGAAGTGCTTGAAAACGTATCTTACCTTGCCGTTGTATTTTTTGAGCAGGCCTTCCATCAAGTCAACGCTGCGCTTCGAGAAAGGGCACTGGAAATCGGAAAAATTGACGACCGTGACGGGAGCGTCCTGCGGACCGCGGAAAACCGCTGAACCTAAATCGACATTGTAGATTTCCTCTTTTTTGGAATCATCTTCCTGAGCTTTTGCCTTCTGATCGACTGCTTCTTCTTTTTTGTTACATGCGGAAAAGATCAGAACAAAAACCAAAGAAAGAAAGAACAAAGATTTTTTCATGAAATCCTCCGAATTATTTAAGAGTTTTTTCGAAACTGTCTTTCAGCGTAACGATCCTGTTGACAACGATTTTTTCAGGCGTCGTGTCCTTGTCGATGCAGAAATATCCGACTCTTTCGAACTGGAACTGCTTGCCGACTTCAAGGTTTTTGAGGTTGATCTCGGCGTAAGCGTCAACGATCTGAAGCGAATTTTTATTCATATTTTCGATGAAATCGTGACCTTCCTCGACTTCGAACGGATCTTCCATCTCGAAAAGGTTTTCGTATATCCTCGCCTCGATCTTAAGGCAGTTGTTCGCGTCGACCCAGTGGATCGTTCCTTTGACTTTTCTGCCGTCGCTCGACCAGCCGCCTTTCGTCGCAGGATCGTAGGTGCAGTGAAGTTCCTTTATCGAACCGTCTTCGTTTTTGATGACTTCGGTGCAGGTGATGTAGTAAGCCGAGCGGAGTCTGACTTCCTTTCCGGGAGCGAGCCTGTGGAATTTTGCCGGAGGCTCTTCCATGAAGTCCTTGCGTTCGATGTAAAGCTCTCTCGAAAAAGGAACAAGTCTTGTCGCGGAGTTTTCGTCTTCGGGATTGTTGACTGCTTCGAACTGCTCGGTCTGACCTTCGGGATAGTTCGTTATAACGACTTTTAACGGGTCAAGGACGCCCATGAATCTTTCTGCTTTTTTGTTGAGGTCTTCTCTTACGCAGTGCTCGAGCAGTGCAAGAGAAACGGTGCTGTTCCTTTTCGCAACACCTACTCTTTCTGCGAAATCACGGACCGCTTCCGGCGTATATCCGCGGCGCCTGATGCCTGCGATCGTCGGCATTCTCGGATCATCCCAGCCCGAAACATACTTCTCGTCAACGAGTTTTTTGAGGAATCTCTTGCTCATGACAGTGTTTGTGAGGTTGAGGCGAGCAAATTCGACCTGCTGAGGCTTCTTTTCGATACCGATCGCCTCTAAGAACCACTCGTAAAGCGGCCTGTGTGCCTCGAATTCAAGAGTGCATATCGAGTGGGTGATCCCTTCGATCGCGTCGCTCTGACCGTGAGTGAAGTCGTAAGTCGGATAGATGCACCACTTGTTGCCGGTCCTGTGGTGATTGACCTTTCTGATCCTGTACATAACCGGATCGCGCAGCAGAACGTTCGGATGAGCCATGTCGATTTTCGCGCGGAGCATGTATTCGCCTTCGTTGAATTCGCCGTTTTTCATCCTTTCGAAAAGTTCGAGGTTTTCTTCGACGGAGCGGTTTCTCCACGGACTTTCCTTACCGGCTCCGGTAGCTGTTCCGCGGTCGCGGCGCATCTCTTCAAGAGTCTGCTGGCAGACAAAAGCCTTTCCTTTTTTTATGAGTTCAACCGCCCATTCGTAAAGCTGGTCGAAGTAACTTGAAGCGTAAAGCACTTTATCGGGTTTGAAACCGAGCCACTTGATATCGTCCTGGATCGAATCGACATATTCGACATCCTCTTTTTCAGGATTCGTGTCGTCGAAACGGAGGTTGCATTTGCCGCCGTAGATCTTAGCCAGACCGAAGTTGAGGCAGATCGATTTAGCGTGTCCGATATGCAGATACCCGTTCGGTTCAGGCGGGAAACGGGTCTGTATTTCCTTGTGTTTGCCGCTCGCCAGATCGGCATCGATGATGGCGCGGATGAAGTTTACTGAGCTTTTTTCTTCCTGATTCTTGATTTCATTGATTTCTTCACTCATTTTTTACCTCAAAAAAGAACTTTTCACAAACGACGAAAAATTTTCAGGCGAGGATTATATCCGCTCTCGTTCCGCGGTCAATTTTAAATTGTAGGATAAAAAATAAATGTTGTGCTGAATAAAACTTGAAAAAAAAACAAAAGTCAGTTAAATACCCGCAGTTTTTTTTCAGAGTGATTGTTGGAGGAAAGATTGAAAAAGAAAATTTTTATTCTTGCTTTGATGATTTCTTTTATACTTCCGGCTTATGCCGACACAGTTTTTTTCATGAAACCTGTCACGAAAGAAATCGAAAAATCTGACGCTAACAAGATCATAAAAAATCTTGAATCGACCGTCAGTTCTAAGCTCAATTCTGTAAGCTACAAAGATGTTTCCAAGGCTAAACTCAAAAAATTCGGCAAATGCGGAATGAAACCGGAATGCTGGTCGGAGAACGCAGGCGACGAAGATTTCCAGTATGTCCTTCTCTCGCTCATCAGCATGAACGAAGACGAAGAAGTCACCGTCAGACTCGTTCTCATCAACATTGAAGACGAGGAAGTCGTAGATGATGAATCAAAAACCTACGACTATGCCGACGATGCAAATGAAAAAGCTATTTTCTCACAGATCAGAAAAATGTCGGCTTTCAGCGAAATAAAGGGCGGCAAAAAATCGAAGAAAGACGAAGTCGACAAACGCACAAAAAAACTCGAGGAAGAGCGCAAGAAAAGAGAGCGCGAACTTGAAAGACAGCGCGAAGAAGAGGAACGTCTCGAAAAAGAGCGCAAGAAAAGAGAGCGCATGGAAGAAGAGAGACAGAGAAGAGAGGAAGAAGCAGAGATAGCGCGTCTCGAAAAAGAGAGAGCAAAAAAAGAAGCCGAGAAGAAAAAAGAGCAGGCTAGCAAAAAGAAATCTCTCAAAGACAACGCTGAAAAACTCGAAAGAGCACACGAACTCGTTCTTGAAATGTGTTCTCAGGGAAAATACAACGCAGCAATCAAAGCGATCGTAAAGGTCAGCGAAATAAAATGCGAATGTGAAGAAGACGCGAAAGTCCTCGCACTCAAAACACAGCTTCTCAACTTCAACAAAGTCCGTGAGCAGATCCTCAAAGGCGTTGAAGCAAAGAACTCATCGCTCATTCTTGACAACATCGAAGCTGCAAAAGCTCTCGACGAATCGATCGTTCCCGGCGGAACCGAATTTTCGCAGAAAGTTGACAAATACGCTGCTACCGGCTGGCTTGCTCGCGGAAAAGAAATGGAAAAGGCGAACAACTACGTCGAAGCAAACGAAGCTTTCGAAAAATGTGCCGAAATCGACCCCGAAAAAACCGAGTGCAGCGACTGGCTCAATTCGAAAGACAAACTCGTAAAGGCTATATACGACAAAGCAAGCGTAATGAAGAACTTCAACCCTACAAAGGCTAAAGAACTTCTCCGCGCGATCCTCAAGCTCGTAACAGCAGAAAACGAACATTATAAAAAAGCTGAGCAAGATCTCCAGCAGCTTGAATACTAAACTTTTTTCCGTATTTTCAATCCTTATTTCTGTTTTTTTCCTGCTTTCATGCAATTCAGAAGACCGTTTTGTCATATGCAGAGCGGCCGAGCACGACTGCGACTATCAGCATCACGCGAACGGACTTATCGCCGTAACGAAAGGCAGCAGCAGGCAACACTACATCCTGACTGAAAAAGGGCTCAAAAAAACCGGGATCGAAGAAGGTGAACCGGTGTTTTACAATCCGGAGACAGGAACCGCGCTCATAAAAGAAGAGACCGACTCTTCGACCGATATTTTCACAGTCAATGCAGGAAACGGAAAAGAACTCTCTTCAAAAATTTCTCTGAAACCTGAAAAACTGACCGAGGACAGAGAATATTTTATCTCGATCCCCAACCTTTTAAGCGGCTGCGTTCAGGATGACGGCACGATAGTCCTTCTCGTCAACTATGCAAAATCGAACCTGAGCTACAGCGAAAGCGATACGGAAGAGACGGTTTTGCTGAATGTTTACGAAAAAGGTGATGAGAAAAAACTGAAAAAATATATGTTTACTCCGGAGGAACAGCCTGAAAGCGACGAGAATGAGAACAAACACTCAGGCGGTTTTCTATGGGAAGAACCGAAAAATATTCAATGCACAGGAAAAGAGATCTACCTTTTTTCCGAGAAACGTTATCTGGACGAATTTTCACTGTTTTACAGGCCCGTGCCGAACTGGATCCTCGGCAGGATCGATCCTGGCTCGCAGAAAAATGAGGCCGTAATAACTGATCTTGCGTTCATCGCCTACGACGACATCTATTCCAAGCATTACTACAAAAAGCAGAATGCCGTCGCAGCGCGGACCCTCAGTTCCAGAGAAGAAAAAACGGAGACACTGAGAATCATAAAGTTAGAAAACGGATACGAAATTCCCGAAGAACCGCTGGAAAAGAAAGACGGGGAATTTCTGTTTTCCGAAACACCAGGCGGAAAACCTCTGATATTTTTTGTAAAAACAAGAAACCGCCTCGAAGATCAGAGACTTGAACTTTTGGAATTCTGACTTTTACGAAAACAGCACTTTCTCCGCTTTCAGTCTGAAGTGAGACCAATCGAAACACGCTGCTCTTCCGAAAATCTCATTTCTTAGCGAAAAATCGGGAGCCTCAGAAAAATGCTTGATAAATTCAAAGAGTTTTCCCTCTTCATAAAATATTTTTCCGAACTTTTCTTTCGGAAATATTTCGGGATAACTAAGTCTATCAGGCAAAATCGGAATGACTCCAGCAGAAGCAGCCTCGAGGACGCTTATTCCGAAAAATTCGTGTTTTGATGTAACTGGAAGGATATCGCAGATCGCGACAAGTTTTTTGTATTCATCATAATTTTCGGCGTAACCGAATGAAACTATCTCATCTTTCAGTTTTTCGCGCGCAATTTTGAAAATTTCAGGACTTGTCGATTTTTCTTCGCCTAAAACAACAAGCTGAAAAGGAATACCCGCTTCTTTCAAACGAAAAAGAGTCTCGAAAAAAGTGTCTGGGTCCTTGTCGTACTCCCAGCGGTGATTCCACAATATTTTCAACAAGTTATCTCTTTTGCCGTTTGATTTCGGAATCGTGTTTATTCCAGGATAGAGCAGTTCCGATTTTTGGTAAACTGCATCGATTTTACTGGTCAGCCTGTTGTCGGGAAACGAACGGAGAAATCCTTCAAGCGCAGAAAAAAAACTCTCTCTGTTGAACTCCGAATTGAAAAGCGCAAGATCGGAAACAAGAGCCGACGTGAAGTTGATGAAAGCGTAGTGCATATCGGTTTTTGAAGGTTCTTTGTCGTTTTCCGACCACGGATAGGCGAGCTGGTTTTCGTGGAAATAAGTAACGAAGCGCGTTCCAGGCATCTTCGGAAGCAGAAGCGACTTCAAAAGCGCAGTATCTGTAAGCGAAGTCGAAATGATCGTGTCAAAATTTTCTCCGTTTTCTTCAAGCATTCCGGCAAAAGTTACGGCTGAGCCGTGCATCCGCCATTTCCAGTGCCTGCCCTGAAGCGTAAACAGCTGTATCTGTTCAGGAAACTCTTTAACGAATCCGTCTGCGAAATATTTGTGGCTGCCTGAATAATAAGGCTCGAGAAAGGCGTTCATCACTCTTTGCCGTCTGTTTTGGAAGGCTTTTCCACCACAACTCCGAGAGTCCGGTCATTGTAGAAATCGGAATCTTTGTAACGCGCCACGACTTCATCTATCACGACTTTAAGCATTGCAAAAACAGGAACGGCAGTCAGGACTCCGAGAAAACCGCCGATCTCCGCACCTGCAAAAAGGGCGATGATGACGAAAACAGGGCTCACGTTCACCTTTTTACCTACAATATTCGGCGTTATGAAAATCGTATCGCAGATCTGAATTATCACGAAAATGATGAGAACTTTAAAAAGCCCCCAGAAACCGCCGCTGATGAGAGCGAGAATCAGAGCGATCGAAATGCCGGTAAAAAGCCCGACATACGGAACGAAGCAGAGCGCGCCGATCATTATTCCGAGATTTCCTCCGCCCTGAATGCCGGCAATCGTGAAAAGAACGGCGTAAAGCGAACCAAGAACGATGCAGACGGTGAGCTGACCGCGGATGAATCCTGAAAAAATCTTGTCGAATTTCAGGAGCCATTCTCCGGTCGTCTGCTGCATATGCGGCGGAACAAGCGAAAAGATCGACTCTTTTATCTTTTTGAAGCGCGAACTCGCAAAGAACGTAATGACGATGAAAATCAGCATGTCGAGCAGGAAGGAAACGACCGAAAAAGTCTGTTTGAGAACAACGCCCGTAGTTCCTGAAATAATTTTAGAAAGGGATTCCGCATGGCTTCCCAACCCCGAAACGAATTCGTCGCGGCTCACAAGTTCACGAAGATTTATGTTCATTTTTCCGGCATAGGTGTTCGCCATATCCCAGAGAGAAACCATTGCCGGGCCCATTTTGTCAGCAGCGTTCCCAAGCTGGCTGATGATCTCAGGGATGATCGCAAGGAGCAGGATTCCGATGACCAGAACTATCAGGATTATTGACAGTATCGTAGTAAAAGTACGCGGGATCTTGAGCTTTCTCGAGAAAAAATCGACTATCGGCTCGATCGCGTCGGCCGCAACAAAAGACGCCAAGAGAATCGCCGCCATCCTCGGCACCAAAATGAACGATAAGATCAGAAGGGAAACAAAAAGAAGCGGAATCCACCCTTTTTTGTCAAACAGGAACTTATTTAGCTTTTCTTTTGTGATCATGCCGATTTCTCCTAAAAAAACTGAAAAATCGGGGAATTTTAGACATAAAAAAATAAAAATCCACTAAATAGCGCAATGCGTCACGTTCCGTTTTTCTTGCTTTTGCCGTTTTTGGTGTTACAAGGGCGCAGATTCTGTTTTTTAACTTTTTTTGGAGGATAAAATGAGACACATTTCCGTCAGAGGACAGTCGATGCCCCTTTCACCGATCAGAAAACTTGCTCCTTACGCTAACGACGCGAAGGCAAAAGGCAAAACGGTCTATCACTTCAATATCGGCCAGCCCGATGTCGAAACTCCCGAAGAGATGCTGAAAGTTCTTAATGAAATCAAGACAAAAGTCATCGCTTACGGTCCGAGCCAGGGTATTCCCGAATATCAGGACGCGCTTGTAAAATACTATGCAAGATACGACATTCCGCTTACCAGAGAGAACATCATGGTAACGACCGGCGGAAGCGAAGCGATCATCATGGCTTACACAGTCTGCCTCGACGCAGGTGACGAAGTGCTCATTCCGGAGCCTTTCTACACTAACTACAACGGTTTTGCGACCGCGACAGGCGTAAAAATAGTTCCGATCACGACAAAAATCGACAACGACTGGGAGATCCCGGCAGTTGAAGAGATCGAAAAGCTCGTGACTCCGAACACGAAAGCAGTCATGATCTGCAACCCGAACAACCCGACAGGAAAGGTTTACTCGAGAGAAGAACTTTCGAAGATCGTTCAGCTCGCGATCAAAAAAGACCTTTTCATTTTCGCGGACGAAGTTTACCGTGAATTCATTTTCAACGGCGAAAAACATGTCAGCCTTCTCAGCTTCGAAGAGGCTAAGGACAGAGTCGTCGTTATGGACAGTATTTCGAAGAGATTCTCTTCCTGCGGCGCTAGGATCGGCGCTTTCGTAAGCTACAACAAGGAGATAATGAAAGCTGCTCTGGCATACGGTCAGGCTCGTCTCTGCCCGCCCACGATCGACCAGATGATGGCTGTCAAATCGGCTGATCTCGACGACAAATACTACGAGACTGTTGTCGGCGAATACAAGAGAAGAAGAGACGCCGTCCTCGCAACGCTCAAAGAGATGAAAGGCGTTGAATACAGAGTTCCGAACGGTGCTTTCTACATCGTAATCAAACTTCCGGTCAAGAACGCGGAAGACTTCATCATCTGGCTACTCACCGATTTCGACGTCAACGGCGAAACGGTTATGCTCGCTCCGGCGGAAGGCTTCTACTCGACTCCGGGACTCGGCAGAAACGAAGCAAGAATCGCATTCGTACTCAACGAAGAGAAGACAAAGAGAGCGATGAACGTCCTCAAACTCGGTCTTGAAAAATATCTCGAAATCCAGAAATAATTCTTTTCGCCGCCGCCAACTTTGCCGTAACGACGTGACGGCGTAACGGCGTAACGATGACACGGCGGCGAATCCTTCTTTCGGTTATTCCTTGCAAAAAAATTGTTTTATATTATTATAATAGGTCTGTTTTTGCAGGTTGTTATTGTAACTTGAAATATTGAGGACAAAGTGAAGAAAAAATTTTTGATTGTTTTTTGTGTGCTCACTGCTTGTTCCGCACTTTTTGCGCTGACTCCGGACTTTTCCGCCTTCAGCACGGCAGTCGTTTCAGACGATGACGATGAGGATGAGGAAGAGTCTTCGTCCGGCGAAGAATCCGAAGATGCGGAAGAATCGGAATCCGAAGAAGAAAGCAGTAGTAAGTCTGAAGAGGACAACTCCGATTTTGAGGAAAAAACCGAGGAAGATCCTTTCTCAGAACCAAAAAAAGCTGAGGAAGACCCGTTTTCGACTTCAAAACCGGCAAAATCTGAAGACGATTTCGTGCAGGGCGGATCAAAAAATCTCTACCCTGATCCGGAAGAGGATGATTTCGTTGTCGAAAAACGTGAAAAAGGCGTTGTTCACCATCACAAAGAACCCGATCTGGCAAAAGTCGTTGCTTCGACCTATCTTTACACCGAAGCGAGCGTCCGCTCCAAAAAGCTGTTCGAGCTTTACGAAAAAGACGATCTCGTCGTTCTCGAAGAGGCCAACGATTTTTACAGAGTCGAATTCCTCGGCAAGGAAGGATGGGTCCCGAAAGACGACGTCCGTCTTGAAAAATGGTACACCTACAGGCTTTCGATCGAGCTTGCAGGCGGTGTCGGCGGCGGCGGCGGAGACTTCAAGAACTTCGATATTATCGGGAACTACACTCTGAAACTCAATGTCGGAGCACTTCAGGATTTAGTTGTCGGAGTTGAAGGAAGACTTCTCTCCCTTGACAGGGACAACCTTTACTACGGCGGCGGAATCGCACTCAGATACTACATCCACGGGCTCAGGACCAGAAAGACGAGAAGCGCGATCACAGCTTCGGCAGGATTTATCGGCGGTATCGAAAAAATCGCAGACCGCACGAGACCGAACGGGATCCTGAGTTTCTTCGGAGGTCCTTATGCTTCGGCAAGTCTCGATTACTTCTTCAGAGTGTGGGAATACATCGCACTCGGAGTCGGAGGAGATTTCACATATCTCAAAATGTACGGATCATTCAGGGGTTTCGACCGTAGCGAACAGCTTTTCCAGGGCGGCGGACACCTTTCAATTATGTTCAATGTGATGAGGTAACGATATGAAAAAATCAGTTTTTACCGCTTTACCTTTAATTTTCCTTATTTTTTCGGCATGTTCACCGGAAATGAGCCATTTTGATATCGAGTGCAGCTCGTTCGAAGACTGCGATCTCGGTGAAAAATGTTTCGATGCACAATGCGTCAACAACCTTATGGAACCTAAGAACGCGCTCGACGAGAAAGAGGAGTTCGGCGGGATAGAATACGTTTCCAACAAGATATTCTATCAGGGCAGAGTCAGCCTTCCCGACGGATTCATCATTCCTTACGCGAATCTTCAGGTTCAGTACGGCAGAAACAACATCGTCCAGAATGTGGATCCGGTCAACGGAACTTTCTGGGTCCGCTCGAACGTAGTGGGGACCACGCTTTTCGTGCTGAAGACGAATTACGAAGACGAAACGAAGAACATTCCGATCATGCTCACCGTCTTCCCGTCGAACGGAGAGAACTACTTCAAGAGAAAACACATCGAGTTCAGCGTCAGAGAGACCGCGGCGGCTTTGATTTTCCTTCAGCCCGGTATCGCTACGACCGTCAACCCGCTCTACAATGCGGCTCTTCTTGAAAGGATCCGCAGTCTCAGGGCTACGAAAACGCTTATCCGCATCCTCAAGGACAAAATGGTCACGATCACGCCTAGCGTCATAGTTGCGGGCGACCTTGACGTCCAGAATGCGATCGCGGCGGCAGTTGACGAGCTTTACACTGAAACGGCTTCATACATCGAAGATCAGGGAACTGATGAAAACAAGGAGACGGCGGCAGTTCGGACGCGCAGTCACAAGAGAGATCTTACCGTTACGGCGGACGACAAGACCGAGACCTTCCATCACTCCGTTTTAAGAGACCTTCCGAAAGAAGAAAGCGACGAAGAAATCGACCAGATCTTCGTAAAATACTTCAACGAGAACGGCTCGGCCGTAAAAACTTACAACTCGAAACCGCGCTGGGCATATTTCTATGTCGACGCGATGCCGAAGACGCCGATCCTTCCGAACGAAATAGCAGACGACGGCATCGATGAAAACGCTATGCCTGTCCTCATGGTACCGCCGGCTCACTATGCATCCCCCACTCTCAGATACCTCATTCAGACCTACATCACGCAGAATGAAGAGTATCTCACGAAGAAACTCATCGTCGAAGGTCAGCCGAACAGAATGGCGTCGGAAATCGCGACATACTTCGAAGAGACGACCGAAACAGAAAAAACGCAGCTGCGTTACAAGAACAACGAGATAAAGGAAGGGCTTCTTGCAAGCTACGTTCCGGCACAGAACAGCGGCAGTCTGCTCAACAGAGCGATGGATCCGATCTGGGCGACATACTTCTCGCAGATCATGCTCCCGATAGTAATGATCTCAGCCGATGTAAACGACAACTTCCTGAATATGCTGATAAATTATGACAAGACCGTCAACAAGGGCATTGCAAGCCATCCGGTAAACGTCGTTGCGAGAGGGATCCGCGAACGCGGTATCGGTCAGCGCGTAAACGATTTCATGAAAACGAGAAAAAATTCGTTTTCGACCAATCTCTACAAAGACGATCTTTATGTCAAGGTCATGGAAGTCATCGTAAATTCGTTCTCGGGCGATACGAAGAGCAGCAGATCGTTCCTTCAGGATGTAAGCACTGCGACCGGAAGCGAATCGTACATGACACAGCTTCAGAAAGTTACAGATCTTGTCTTCAAGAAACTCTCGCCGGCCGACACGATCAAACTTTTCAGAGGTATCGACCAGCCGGTGATCGATTTCACGGACGAGATATTCAACATCGGCAACACAGGCGAAGATATTTACTACTTTGACGAAACCAGCGGTGAATCGGGCGAAACGACTCCGGATGAAACGGAAGTCCCCTACCCGACAGAAGAAAATGTCTGCATAAACGATACGTGCCGCTGCAACGACGACGACATCCCCGGCTGCATGATCGAAGTCAGCGCGGCAGGCAACGCGTTCATCATGGGAAGCGAGGCAAAAGAAGCGTTCATTATGGAACAACCGAAACACAAAACCGTAATGCGCTCGAATTTCCTCATCGACAAATACGAAGTAACCGTGGCTCAGTATAAAAAATTCCTGAATGACTCGAAAAACAAGCTCTGGAGGCCTGAGAACGCGATGAAGACCGACGACGAGCTTGGTCTCGAAAAGTGCTACGGCAACGACAAATACCTCGAAGAGTGGTTCGGAAAGTACAGCGGCGACAAGTACAAAAGCGGATCAAAGGACAAAATGCCCGTAACAAGCATCTGCTGGTATGCAGCAAACGCTTACTGCAAGTGGGTCGGCAAACGTCTTCCGACTGAAGAGGAATGGGAATATGCGGCAAGAGTCAGAAGCGACTGCCTGTGCTCCGCCGAAGAAGAGGAATGCACGAAAGAATGTCCAGACATGCCTTGGGAAGACAGCACTGTCGAAGGCTGGATAAGCGGCATCAGCTTCCTTGAAGGAACGAATATCCCCTACAAGGCGAACTACCGCGGAAGTACGGATCCTTACGAACCGAGCAAGGAACTTGAAGAACTCGTTTCGGCGGAAGACCTGCTCATAGCATACCCGGAACCCCACGTATCGCCTGTCGGTTACTACAATGGCTCGAAATACGACAAATTCAGCACGAAAGAGGCTAAGAGCCCGAGCGGCACCTACGATATGGCCGGAAATGCCGAAGAGTGGGTTTCGACGAGATTCTTCTACTATTCCGACCTCTTCCAGGGCGGTGTTCCGCTTCCGATCGGAGACCAGAGAACGGTCCGCGGCGGAAGCTGGAAAACTTCGAGAAAACTTATCCGTTCGACTTACAGACGCGGCGTAAATCCGCAGTACAACTCGAATTCGATAGGTTTCAGATGTGCAAGAGATATAACAGACTAATATAGGTGAAGTGATGAAAAAGATTTTTTACTCACTGCTTTTTTCGGTCCTGCTTCTCGGCGTCATGCCGGTAAGTGCCGACATCGTCCGTGACGGTGACGAATGGCGCGTTTACGACGAGCAGTATTCGGACGAGATCGAATTCGAATACCGCGATGTCCTTATCGAGCACAACAAATGGGGCACAGGCGACTGGCTTCCCGGATGCAGCGGTAGTATCATTCCTCTGAGCGTCCTTTTCAACGTTGAATACGGTGCCGAAATGGGCGCAAAAATGAAAGGAAGGGCAAAGGCGCAGTGGCCCGAATCGGTCAAGGTCTTCTTTGAAGGGACTGACGACGGCGGTTCCGCAGATATGTTCTACGGCATCAACATGGAGGCAAAGTGGAAAAACTGCTACTCCGGTGAAGAAAACGAACTCAGCAAGTGGCTCAACTTCGACCTCAGCTTTCAGGATGAAAAGACCTATCAGCCTTTCCTCCTTGACGGAAATGTTGACAACCCCGTTTCGATGGAAGACAGCGTAGACCACTTCCAGCTTTACGAGGGAACTCTCGCGGAGATGGTCGGCGGCAGCTGCGGTCTTTCGATTCCGGTGATCGGCGATTTGTGCAGCCTCATCCACTTCAACTTCGAACTTGACGGAAAAATGTTCGTCGAAATCTTCGGCAGCAGAATAGGACTTGACGAAAAACAGGAGCGCAGCATATTCACTGACAGTCAGTATCTTGTCATAGAGCCGCCTCTTGTCGGAACGACCATGGATATTCCGGTCTTCTACGAGTCAAAGACATATTACAATATCGATGTCATCTTCACTGTAACTATTACGATCAAGATCCTCGAGCTTAAATTCCCGATTCCTATCCAGATCCCGCTTGCAAAAGGAGAAAAGTTCTGGGCTTACAATTCAGAGACCGTCTCTTTCGACTTCCCTGCGGTATTTATCGAATCGAGATCACACAAATTCGCCGACACAGTTCCCGGCGACGAGGATTACTGGGAATTCGACGTGGAGAACATCGGCACAAGAGCAATGGAGGCAAAAGTCACCTCGAACGATTCCAACTTCATCGTCATTCCCGACACGCTCAACATCGCACCAGGCGAAAAGGCGGCAGTTACCGTATTCTTCAAACCTTACGATGTAGGCTCGAAGAAAGGCGTAGTGACGATCTACACCAACGATCCGGTCGAACCGGTGACCAAGGTTTCGCTCTTCGGATACAGCAGTGAAAACGATACTCAGTGGACACAGGTCATCGAAGGCGACGAACCCCGCTGGGAAGTCGGGACATTGGGCAGCGGATGCTCGATTTCCGTGATAGGAGGTGAATAATGAATTATCTCAGAAAGATCTTCACTCTGCTTGTTCTGGCACTTCTCCTCTCTGCTTGCGGCGAAGAGGACTACCTCTATAAGAAAATCGGACAGGATTTCGACAACAACGGCGGAGTCTATAAAGGTGTGAACGGCGTTACAGTCCACATCGAAGCAGGTTCTCTGCCTGAAGGGACCGATGTCGTAACGATAACCGCATACGCTCTCGACACGCCGGCTTTCACAAACGTCTCGAAACCGGTCACGAACATCTATTCGATCTCGCCGGCTGCGTTCGAGTTTGCAAAAAATCTGACTGTCGTAATCCCTTACAAGGAGACCGATTTCCCGAATCTGCTCGACGAACTCGACCTCAAGCCCTATTTCTCGATGGACAGACAGAATTTCGAAGTTTTTGACGAAGATTCCTACGAACTCGACGTTGAGAACAACCTTTTCAAAATCAGTACGAGATTCCTCGGCAACTTCCACATCGGATTTCCGAAGGATCTGGTAAAACAGGAAGACGCTGACCAGGCAGGCATCGCGGAAATGGTCCTCATTCCCGGCGGCGAATTCGAATTCGGTGCTCCCGAAGGAACTCCGACTGGACTCACCGAAGAAGATGAAGGATTGAAGCAGTCTGAAGGAACGAACACTGTCAAACTTTCAGCCTACTACATCGACAAATATGAAGTTTCCAACAGCCAGTACAGACTCTGCCAGGATGCAGGCGTCTGCACAGAGCCTTACGACGTAACTTCGATCATGTATCAGAATTACTACTACAACGCGACTTACGCCGGATTCCCGGTTATCTGGGTTTCATACAACCAGGCTGCGACATTCTGCCAGTGGGCGGGAAAGAAACTTCCTACCGAAGCACAGTGGGAAAAAGCGGCACGCGGCAAAACGATGCGTACTTATCCGTGGGGCGACAAAGAGCCGGCCGACAACATCGAAGCGACTCAGGCAAACCACACAGCTCTTTTCGGCGATGTAACTTCGGTAATGTGGGGCGATGACGGTGTTTCACCTTACGGCGTCTACAACATGGCCGGCAACGTCGCAGAATGGACCGATACATGGTACAATATCGATTCCTACTATCAGAAAAGAACGGACGGCGTCGTAATCGAAGACCCGATAGGTCCTTCCGATTCACCGACTCAGGAGAAGGTCATCCGCGGCGGCAGCTGGGTATCGCTTGAAGACGAAATTACGACCTATTCAAGAGACAAGGCTTTCCCGAACTACCGCTACTACAACCTCGGTTTCAGATGCGTTCAGCCTGTATCGAAGTAAAGGAGGATAAAATGAAAAAAATCATAATTTCTTCACTCTTTTTTCTTTCTTTCCTTTTTGTTGCCGTTTCGTGCGGAGGCGATAAAAAAGATCCGTATTCGGAAACGGATACCGACACGAACGTCATCGATGACAGCGACATAGCAGACACAGGAGATACACCTGTCACGCCCGACAACGACCAGCCTTCGAGAGACTGCAACTACTCCAGCGCAGACAACAGGCTCAAACCGAAGAACGAAGAGCTCCTTTTCTCAGGTATAATTTTCGGTGAAAGATCACTCACGAAGTATATCTACGTCATGAACCGCTGCTATTCGTGCGACGCGGCTGAACCGTTAGTCATTTCCGGTATTTCGATAGTCGATGAAAACGGTCTTGAAGACGAAGGCACCTTCCAAATCGAGTCGAATCCGCTTGAAAACGGCTCCGTGAACCTCAAAAACGACGAAGAAATCGAAATAGGAGTATCCGTTGTTGCATCGACCTGGGAAGATCAGGTCCGCTACCTCAGAATAAAAAGCAATGACAAGTGCAAATCGAATTTCGACATTCCGCTCACCGCGCAGACAAAACCGAGCGGCAGGATCGAAGTCAAGACGATGGACGATGATGAAGACGACGACATCCTTGTTTTCTCCGACGTTCTCGACGAACTTGTCAAGGAAGCAGTTGTCTACAACCAGGGATCTGCAACGCTCAAACTTTCGTCTGTGCTTATTTCGGAAGGACCTTCGAAAAACCCCAGCGAAATGGGATTTTTCATCAAAGAAGGACCGGAACCGGGCGTATCGATCGCACCAGGAGAAAGCCTGACACTGAATATCGGCTGCCGCAACGACAAGGAATATCCTTCGCCACTTACCGGCGAGCTGCTCATAATCAACACCGATCCGACGGAATACGGCGTCAACGCAAACAAGCGCATAACGCTCAAATGCGGACCGAACGTTGAAAAATATCCGACAGCAAAGCTCAAATGCGAGCCTGAAAAAGTTTCGGTTTTCCAGTGGGCGACTCTTGACGGCAGCGGAAGCACCGACAGCGACGGCGAATCGAAGGAAAATCTCAAGTACCTCTGGAGCTTCGCTACGACTCCGGGCGGAATTTCACTCGACATAGTTGACGATTCCAACCGTGCAGGTTCACCTTTGAACGGCGATCCGTCCAACAAGATCAACCGTGCTGCTTTCCAGGCGAAAATCAAAGGTGCTTACACAGTCCGTCTCGTAGTCATCAACGAAAAAGGAATAAGCAGCGTTCCGGCAGAATGTTCGGTCGAAGCGGTTTCAGACGACGATCTTGCAGTCAAAATGCTCTGGAACAACAAGGATTCGGATATGGACCTTCACCTTATCAGACCTGACGGTGAATTCGGCAACAAAGACAGCGACTGCTACTTCTGGAACTGCTCTCCGCAGTATTCCGGCGAAAGACCAGACTGGGGCGTCGAAGGCGAAACGAAGGACGATCCTTTCCTGGACATCGACAACACCGACGGCATCGGACCGGAAACTGTAACGATCAACAAGCCTGAAAACGGTACTTACAAAGTCACTGTTCACGCTTACGACACCTCGAAAGGCCCGTCAACCGTAGTCGTCAAAGGCTACGCACACGGAGCCGAGGAAAAATCGGCAACGCTTCTTATGAGCAAAACCGACACTTGCTGGGATGTCTTCACGATCGAAGTCGGTGACGGCGACGGCACGAAAAAAAGCATAAAAATCACTGAAATAACCCCTGCACAAGTCTACGACTGCACTCGTCCCAGCCATTAGTTCCGCATTCCAAGAGGCTCGTAACAAATGAATGACGTCCAGAATTATATAGACAACAGAAACATCACTGTCGATCAGGTCGGAATCTGGGATATCGAATATCCGATCGTCGTAAAAGACAGAAAAAACGAGTTTCAGCACACGGTTGCCAAGGTCGATCTCACAGTAATGCTGCTTCCCGAATTCAAGGGAACGCACATGAGCCGCATAATTGAGGTCCTGAACCAGTTCCACGGGCAGATAACCATGGACAACATACCGGAATTATTGATAAAAACTCGAGAGCATCTTGGCTCGCCGCAGGCTTTGGCCGCACTTCGCTTTCCCTACTTCATCGAAAAAAAGGCACCGGTTTCAGGGATCTCCTCCATGTTTGCAGCAAACATCCTTTTCAGCGGTTTCAGCGACGAAAAAGAGGGAAACAGCTTCATTCTGGGGCTCCGTGTTCCCGTCACGACACTTTGTCCGTGCTCAAAGGAAATCAGTGCCTTCGGAGCGCATAACCAGCGCAGTTTCGTCACTCTTTACGTCCAATTTAAAAAATTCATCTGGATCGAAGAGCTGATTTCGGTCATAGAAGAAAGTGCAAGCTGCGAGATCTACCCGCTTCTCAAACGTCCCGATGAAAAATTCGTCACAGAGAAAGCGTTTTCGAATCCGGTTTTCGCCGAAGACGTCGTCCGCAATATCTCTGAAAAGATGATGCAGGACAAAAGGGTAAAATGGTTCATGGTCGAAACGCTTCACCTTGAAAGCATCCACTCGCACAACGCCTACGCAAGGATCGAGCGCTTCAAGTCGAAATCGTTCATTCTCACGGAACACCTGCGTATGTTCAAAGGTTTCCCGAGACAGGAATTATAAATTTTTTGGAGTCGAATCATGAAAAAACTGATCTTCTTTCTGACCGTGCTGCTTTTTGCGGCAGTTCTTCCGGCAGAAACACTCTACTACTATTCCGACGGCCGAAAAATCGAACTTACCGAGGATTTTTCAAGCTATTCCTTCATCAGAACTTCAAAGACAAGAGCCGATTTCACACTTCCGGCTGATGTTAAACTGATCAAAAAACACGGAAACATCTCCATCATCGAAGCTCCCGGAGACAGCACTCTGAAAACATTGCAGAAATCAGGAAATTTATTCCCGGCATACAGAAAAAAAGAGGGCGGCACAGTTTATGTCAGCAACCAGATTTTTGTTAAAATTCCAGGGAAACCGAATACCGAAAATGCAGAAAAATGGTGCGAAAAACACGGAATGAAGCTGATCAAACAGTACAAATACGTTCCGGAATGGTATCTGGTTTCCGTTGAGGAAAACCCGATAAAAAAAGCGGCGGCGCTTGTCGATTCCAAAATCGTAAAACAGGCAGAGCCCGATTTTTTCATCAATCTTCAAAAACGGGCCTACATCCCGAATGACCCGCTTTTTTCCAACCAGTGGCATCTTCACAACGACGGCACGAACTCACAGCTTACCGGCAGCGATCATGCGCATGTCGCCGAAGCATGGGAAGTATTGCAGACTTTCAAAGGCAATATCGGTGGAGAAGGTATCAAACTTGCGATCATTGACGACGGATTCGATCTCGACCACGAAGATATGGAGGGCCAGTTTCTTGCAGGATACGATTTCAGAGGCAAAGACAATGACCCGTCTTACGAAAACGACAATCGGCACCCCGATTACTCCGACATGCACGGGACCTGCTGTGCCGGAGTTGCAGCTGCAAAGGCGGATAACGGCAAAGGTGTCGTAGGAGCATGCCCTAACTGCAAAATCATTCCGATCAGAATCGATCTGACCAGCAGCAACATATCGCTCAGCAGTATAGGCCTCGATGCATTTGAATGGGCGGCAGATGCCGGAGCCGACATCATGTCGAACAGCTGGGGACCGGCTGACGGATACGGAGCCGAAGATATGACCCAGACTTTGAAGGATCTCGTTGCAAATCTTACGTCAACAGGGAGAAACGGCAAAGGAATAATCATTCTTTTCGCAGCCGGCAACGGCGATGAAAGCATCGACAACTCCCGTACGAAAGACGGATTTGCAGGTAATCCGAATGTTTTCGCAATCGGTGCTACAAAAGCCGACGGACAGAGATGTTCTTATTCCGACTACGGTCCGTCATTGGACTTTATGGTTCCGAGTTCCGACTACAATTCAAGTTATACCAAACAATATGACGGAATCTGGACGATCGACAACATGGGCAGTGACGGCTACAACTCCGGCAAAACATCGCTCGGTGACAAAAACGGCAACTACACCAACGATTTCAGCGGAACTTCCTCGGCATGCCCGCTTGCTGCCGGAATCACAGGACTTGTTCTTGCGGCAAACCCGAATCTCTCGAGAAACGAAGTTTACGATATCTATGTCAGAACTTCCGATAAAGTCGGCGGAGCAACTTACAACACAGACGGATTCAACGAAAAATACGGCTACGGCAGGATCAACGCATGCAAAGCTGTCAAAAGGGCTCTCAAAAGAGCTGGAGAGGATGTAAGTCAGGTCGTATGCAGCGGCGATCCTGATACGATTGATGACCCAACCGATCCGACTGAGCCTACCGAGCCGACTGAACCTACCGAGCCAACTGAGCCGACGGAGCCCACTGAACCGACTGAACCTACCGAGCCAACTGGTCCCGTCTGCGGAAACGGCGTCATTGAAGCAAACGAAATCTGTGACGGCAGTACGATCCCGTGCAGCAATCTTGCAGATGCTCCTCAAAACGGAACCGCGGTATGCGCTTCAGACTGCATGAGCTGGAACATATCAGGCTGCTACGACGAAACGGACGATTCAGACACTACGGACACCGACGACAACAAAGACAACTGCGGCAACGGCATAATCGACGAAGGCGAACAGTGCGACGACGGCAACAGAATGAGCGGCGACGGCTGTTCGAAATACTGCATGGAAGAAGAAACCAAATCAAAATCAAACGGCGGCTGCTCGCTTGATCTCATCTGACATCAATAATCATTCATTCAAATCAACAAAGACTCATAATCAGACGGTTTAATCTCATATCTGTTCAAACAGACTCAGGATCAGCCTCTTCGAACCGATCGGAAACGATCCTGCATTCAGCATAAATTCCGGAGAAACAAAAGCTGCAGGGCAAAAAAAAGCCCCTCCGGAGAGGGGCTGAAAAATCAAAACCGATCAGCTTATCTTACTGAGCAAGCTACAACCGGAGTCGAGAATGCGTTGGTGATATCGCCGTATCCCGGAACATTCTTCGGGCTGTAGAACGTTACGTTGCCGGTAAGAGCCAGTGCGCTGCCAGCACCGCCTGTGGTGATATTTTCCAAAGCGTTGATGCTTACATCACCCATTGCGATAGCGTGCATACATTCCTGACCGTTTTCCTCATCAAGGACATACATCTGACCAAGGTCGTCCTGAGTGAGACCGATCGTGCCGGAACCGACTGCGATGGTGTTAGCGTCGAATACAAGCTGAACTGCAAGAGTTCCCGGAACTGCCTGCTGGCCCTGAGCGTAGTAAGGCATCTGGACAACAGCTACCATTCCCTGCATAGCCATAGCGTAGGAAATTGTTGCATAAGCATCAGCCGGTGCAAGGCTGAAAGAACCGGTGTTACCGATCGAGCCGTTTGCGAAAGGAGACATAACGAAACCGTCCTGAGACTGGTCATTCTGGTTTACATAAATGTACTGGGTCGAGAAGTTGAGCGTTGCACTTCCGTACGGTGAATTGTAGGAAGTATCAGCCGGATCACCGCCGAGACCGCAGTTCGAAATTTCCGTAGCGCACTGTGCATTAGCGCAGTTCTGGAATTCTTCGTCTGTTGAAGAAGATTCGTTGCAGGTGTTGAGGCACTGGAGAAGGGCGTTGAGCTGAGCCTGGCTTGTAGCGTCGCCTTTGTCAAAGCATCCCTGCTGGCATGTGCCGTCCTGGCCGCAGTCTACCATGCACTGATAGATTTCGCTGCAGGTAAGAGCGTTTGCCGGATCGGTCGGGTTTGTCGGATCGGTCGGAGTGGTCGGCTCATTGTTGCCGCTGTCACCGTTGTCATCATTGCCGCCTTCGTTGCCGGAGTCAGCATTGTCGTTTCCGCCTTTTGCTTCGCATTTTCCTGTTTCTGCATTGCAGGTTTTGCCGGAATCTGCACAATTTTCAAAAGGTTTCCATGCTTCCTGATCACATTTCTGAAGCATGTCACCGCTGCATCTGAAAGCGCCCTGAGTCGTGCATGCACCGCCTTCGCCGCCTTCTTCTTCGCCGTCACCGCAGCTGATTACGAAAAGAGCCGCGATAAGAAGCATTGAAATCATCCAAAACTTTTTCATAAAAAACCTCCAAAATAAAAAAAACTAAAAAAGCCAAAAGCCAATAAACGGGCGTAGCTTACACACAAAACTTTTTAAGTCAAGCAGGAATTAAAGTCGTCATGTCGTTACATCGTTACGCCGTCACGTTGTTTCTTTACATTTTCCGAAAAAAAACTACCATTCGCAGAATTTCAGTTCTCTTTTTTTTGAGGTTTACTATGAAAAAGGTTTTGATGCTTGCTTCTATCATTTTATTTCTGCTCGTTTCGTGCGAAGACAACTCGCTCAAACCCGAAGCTGCCGAAGCGCTTATCAAAGAGCGTCTGGCGAAGATGCCGGGCCGCAGCGTCTCATTTTATCTCGGAGCGATGACCGATCCGAGTTATGTTCCGGTTTACAAAGCGATCGCGACCGGCAAATACCTCACGTTCCAGCCGGAGGTCTATGTCGAGGCTGCCGGCAAAAAAATGCCGATGTTCGAAGCGACCGAAGAGGGAAAAAAGATTTTTAAATGCGACAAGAACCGTTGCACGGTCGAAGTGTGCACCACGGTTTTCGACCGTTTCACAGGGATCGTGAACCAAGGAAAGTTCGCGAGTGCCGAATATCAGGTAAAAACCGTCTGCGAGGGCGAGCTTTACGAAATTTTCAAGCCTCTCGCCGACAAACAATACATCAAACCCGAAACTACAGTTGAAAAGGCTGAGTTCGAGTTTTCAAAAGAAGACAAAAAATGGCTGTTGAAGTAGGAGGAAAAAATGGCTGAATGTTACTGCGGAAGCGGAAAAAATTACGAAGAGTGCTGCGAACCGATAATCAAAGGGAGAAAAAACGCCAATACGGCTGAAGAGCTGATGCGTGCGAGATACTCGGCTTTTGCGGCTCACGAAATAGATTTCATCATGGACACAGTCGTTCCTGACCAGACAGGAAACATGACGCGTGACGCTGTCGAAAGATGGTCAAAGAAGACCGACTGGAAAAAACTGGAAATCACAGGAACCGAAGCAGGCGGCATAAATGACGAAACAGGAAGCGTAGATTTTAAGGCGTTTTCTATGCTTGACGGCGTTATGCAGTGCCACCACGAGCACGCAATGTTCAAGAAGATCGACGGGAAATGGTTTTTTGAGGACGGCACACAAATCATGCCTGAACAGGTCCGCCGCGAAACTCCGAAAATCGGACGCAACGATCCGTGTCCGTGCGGAAGCGGCAAAAAATACAAAAAATGCTGCGGCAAAGATTTGTAATTCATTGAATTTAGTGAGCAAATAATATGAGTCTGTTTTTTGCTTGCAAATATGGTTTTTTTGACTGCTTTTTTTAGGAGGAATTATGAAAAAGTTTTTTCTTTTCACTTTTGCAGTGCTTTTCTGCATGACTTTGTTTGCGGAAAAGGTCTACAGAAGCGACGGAACATTTTTTGAAATGAAGAGAAACGGAGATGTTTTCGCTTCGAAAATCGACGCTGCTTCTCTCAAGGCTCCCGAAAACTACAAAATGAAATGGGTTTCCGGCGATGAATTTATCGTTATCGACAAACACGTTCAGGGAAACCTGCCGGTTTATCTGGTCGAAATGAACATTGTCGTTGCCGATTCCGTTTTCTTTTATCAGGGAACAAAACCAGCTGAATTTATTGAGAAAAAATACAACGTAAAAGCCACGGAGATCTTGAACGGATACAACCTTATAGAGTTCTCCGGTGCGGCT
Organism: bacterium; assembly: GCA_017963125.1. Classification (GTDB taxonomy): domain Bacteria; phylum UBP6; class UBA1177; order UBA1177; family UBA1177; genus UBA1177. The sequence continues at coordinate 22,419 of JAGCUA010000093.1, read as the reverse complement.
GACAGCGTTAAAACGGCTCAGCAGATCGTTGAAAACGGCGACGGATTCGCGTTCCCGAACCTTTACAGAAGATACGAACTCAAAGCTGTAAATCCGGTGAAATTTCCGGTCAAGGACAAATACTACACTGAAAACTACCAGTGGTCTCTCAAAAACACCGGCGAAGCAATCGGCGTCTACGGTGACAAAGTCAGCACGCTGAAACATGCCGATGTCAAGTTCGAAGAGGCAATAGAATTCATTTACAACGGGATCGAAGGCGGAGATCTTGAAGGTTTCGACGAAAAAACCAAAGTCGCTATCATGGACAGCGGCGTCGATTTCGAGCATCCGGACCTCAAGAACAAACTTGAAGACGGTTTCAACATGGTACATGCAGGTCAGACCGGAAATCCCGGAACCTACGACCCTAATGATCCCCAAAATGCGATGTACGGTTCAAGCGGATACTCACACGGAACGAACTGCGCAGGTGTCGCTGCCGCTGAAGGCAACGAGATCGGAACGGTCGGAATATGCCCGTGGTGCGGAATTTACCCCGTAACCTACATGGAAGGCGGCATGGGGACTCAGGCAAGCTCCAGCGACAAAAAACTCATGGAAGTATATGAAAAATATGCTGCCGATCCCGAGATCGTAGCGATCAACTGCTCGTTCGGTCCTATGGCCGGTTTCGGCGAAATCCCCGCTTCACAGGGCGAGATCAACAGCCACAAAAAATTCATGGAAGAAGGTAGAAACAGAAAAGGCGGCGTCATAGTCTATGCAAGCGGTAACGACGGCGTTGATGCAAGCTACACAGGGATCCTCACCTATGAATTCGAGCTTAAACGCGGCGACGAAACCGTTAAAAGCAACGTTGTAACAGTCGGTGCAAGCTCCGGATGGGATACGCGAGTCACCTACTCCAACTACGGTGATATGCTTGACATCGTCGCTCCGTCACTTTCGATGAGACCGACACTCGGTATCGCAACGAGCTATCTTACCGGCTACGGTGATATGAAGGATAAGGACTACACGAACCAGTTCAGCGGAACTTCTTCGTCAACTCCGGTAATCACCGGCGCATTCGGCGTCATCTTTTCGGTAAATCCGGAACTTTCGCTTGAAGAAGCTATCGACATACTTCACAAAAGTGCAGACAAAGTAAATCCTGAAACAGGTTTCTACGATGAAAAAGGCCACAGTATCAAATACGGCTACGGCAGACTCAACCTGCTCAAGGCAGTCAGACTCGCTATGGGTCTCGACATGTGCGAAGGCAGTGCTGATGAAACAGCTGACAACCTTGACAACAACTGCGACGGCAAAGTTGACGAAGGTTTGAACAAGGACATCTCAAAAGTTACCTCAAAATGCAAAGAGGACGGCGACTGCGAAAGCGCTGATTTCAAAGGTTCCGATGTCAAATGTCTTACCGGAGACTTCGGAAAATACAAATTTAAAGACGGTTACTGCACGATCAAGAACAACAACTTCACCTGCCCAGACGGAACAGCACCGACAGATGACTACGGCACGGACTGCCTTCTTGAGTGCAACGACAGCAATCCCTGCCCTAAAGGCTTTGCATGCACCGACAAAAAACTCGGATTGTGCTTCCCTGAATGTTCTGACGACAAAGACTGCTCGGAAAACGCTTACTGCGACACAAAAACCAAACTCTGCAGGAACAACCCGTCAGAACCGATGGGACCGTGTGAAACGACCGAGGACTGCAAATACAATGCAATGATGTGCCTCGACCAGATCCCAGACGGAATCTGCCTTGTAATGTGCAGAGACGACGACAACGCATGCAACGACGAGGAAAACGGTCCGAACAAGTGCGCGGAAGTCAATTTCCAGGGATACAAGATGAATCTCTGCCTGCCAGGCTGCGAAGACGACAGCCAGTGCAGAAGTTTCGGCTACGGCTACAGCATGAAATGCCACAAACTCTACAACGGAAAAACAGATATCTGCGGTATGCCGTGTGAAGAAGACGCAGACTGCGTAGATCCTGATGATGCAGCAAAATGCGTTGATTCAAGATGCGTATCAGTAAATGATCCGGATGAAACCGACACCGCAGCAGATACCGAACCGGATGACGGCGATGCTGCCGATACAGCAGATGAAGAACCTGCTGACGATTCCGACGACATGAACCTTGACGACGACCAGCCCAAGAAGAAAAAATCAAGCGGCTGCGCGATCACCACACTTTAAATCCCGAAATTTCACGCGGCGGTTTCAAGCCGCCGCCAATCTTTTCGTTATACCGTGATACCGTTATAACGTTATACCGACACAAGGCGGCGAATCGTTCTTCTCGATAATAACGATAATAACGATTTAAGAGAAAACCAGAAGATCGGGTTTGATTATCAAAATGAGTCCAAGAGTGAGCATGAGAAGTCCGCTCACGAGTTTGAGTTTTTTCGCGTGTTTTTCTTCGAATCTGTGCTTGCCCATCGTTACGACGAAAATAAGCACGATTATTGCAAGCGGAACAACGTAATAGAGATTGTAAAGCGCCATGTAGAGATATTTTTTCAAGGTCGAGACATTCTGGATAGAAAGGACTCTCGTGTAGATCGCCGGAAGTCCTATCGTGCAGCCGAGTTCGATCAGATTTACGAAAAACGCAAGCGCGATCGTTCCGAGGATCGAGAAGAACATGTTTTTGTTGTTTATGACTTTCCTCATCTTCTCGAAAAGTTTTGGTTTCACTTTGTCCGGAATCATCAGACTGACCCCTTTTTTGAAGAAGAAGAACTCCTTCATGTTGATAAGTCCCATGACGAGAGCAACTACGCCGAGTGCGATCGTGACATAAGTCGTCATTCCCATGAACGTGAAGATGTTGAGCCACGCCGTCATGAAAAGGAAATAGACGACGCCCGACGAAAGAACGAAAACCGAACCTATCATTATGACTTTTTTTCTGCTTTTTGCAGAAACAAGCAGCGTGAGAAGGAACATCAGAACCCACATCGCACACGGATTAACGCCGTCAAGAAGACCGATTATGAACGTGAAACTCGGAAGTTTGACAAGCTGTGCGTCGATTTTTCCCAGGACCGGAACGTCGATCACGTTTTCCTTGCATTCCTGGCACTGCTCGCCGCACGATTCGCCGTCAGTTTTGTTCATTTCTATCATTTCACGGATAAGTGCGTCGTGATGCCCTGACTGGAAACCGACAATGAACTTTCCGTTGAATATGAATGTCGGAACTCCGCCGCCCTGAATACCGAGTTTTTTAGTCATTTCCCTGAAAAGTTTCATGTTTTCCGGCACTTGAAGAACTTCGAGCTTTTTGAAAGTTATATCGCTGTACTCCTTTTCGATCTGCGCTATAAACGGCTGAGCCTCGTGGCAGTGCGGACACTTATAGGAATAAAAGAAATAAAAAACATTGTCTTTCTGCACTTCTTCAGCATTGACAGCAAACGAAAAAAGCACCAGAAGGAGCAGGAAAAATTTTTTCATAAAAACCTCCGTCGAACAAAAAATCCGGCAATCATAGCCAAAATCATTTTTTTAACAAAAAAACATTGAATTTTATTCCGAAACAGCTTTGAAACGGGTCTTGAGATTACTTTACAAGCTCTTGAGTTTTCTGTTTTCCGGTTTTGACGCCCTTTTTGCTGGTCTTGTCCGCAGGTTTTCCGATCATCGCACGGATTCTTCCTTCATAGAGCCCTTTTTTAAATCCGACGATATATTTGTCCTTGAAAATGAATGTCGGAACTCCGCCGCCTTTGATGCCCAGTTTTGCCGTTTTTTTCCGGAAAATGGCAAGATTCACCTCGTTTCCGGAGACCTCCAGTTTTTTGAAAATTATGTCCGGACGCTCTTTTTCAAGCTCTTCAATAAAAGGCATCGCCTCATGGCAGTGCGGGCAGGTCGCAGAATAGAAAAAATAGAAAACCTCGTTTTTCTGCGTCTCTTCAGCCGAAACGGCAAATGAAAGCGCCGTTAAAACAAGAAAAAATAAAATCTTCTTCATAGTCTCTCTCTGTCAGCAATCAAAAAAACATGACACTATACACTCTTTTCTGCTTAAAACAATTATCGCCATCATCCGCAGAGATCATGCGCCATGCAGAAGACACCTACTTTCCGCGCTCACTTCAAAAAAATGGACGAAAAATAATTGTTGATTAAAATTATGCGGTTTTTTTTAAGGTGTGAAAATGGATACATTCAAACAAAACAAAACAGCAGAAAAAGTTCAAATAACAAAAAAGCAGGCGTCCGACAGCGGCATGGCGCTTGTTCTCATCGCTCTCATCTGCCTTGCAGTTCTCAAGAACAACGCTTTTCTCTGGGCGGCTTTTGTCATTCTTGTTATCGACATGATCTGCCCGATGATTTTCAAACCTTTTGCCTTTGTCTGGTTTGGATTTTCGCGCGTTTTCGGAACATTCATGTCGAAAATAATGCTCGCTCTGGTTTTCTTTCTCATCGTTTTTCCGATGGGGCTCTTACGCAGGATCCTCGGCAAAGATACGCTTCGCCTTCACCAGTTCAGGCGTGAAAAAACTTCTGTTTTTGCAGAAAGGAACCACGAATACACCGCTGCCGACCTCGATAAACCTTACTAAAGGAGATAAAAATGGAACTTCTGAAAGATTTGTGGGGATATTTGAAAGTCCGTAAAAAATTCTGGCTTCTCCCGCTGATAATTGTCCTTCTGCTCATCGGACTCCTTGTCGTTCTCTCGAGTTCGAGTGCGATCGCACCGTTTATTTACACGATTTTTTAGTTTGGTAGCAACATGAAAAAAGAGATAATCTTAGGAATTTCGGCATATTACCATGACAGTGCGGCGGCGCTCCTCATTGACGGCGATATTTTTGCCGCAGCTCACGAAGAACGTTTTACCCGCAAAAAACAGGATCCGTCGTTTCCGATAAACGCATGCAGATTCGTTCTGGATCAGGCGGGGATCACGCTTGACGACGTCACGGCTGTCGCGTTTTACGACAAGCCTTACATCAAGTTTGAAAGACTGCTTGAAACTTATCACGCTTTCGCTCCGAAAGGGCTCAAAAGCTTCAATTCGGCGATTCCTGTGTGGATAAAAGAGAAACTTTTCATGAAGGATATGCTGCGCGAAGAACTCGCGAAACTCGGCGGCAGGATCCCGAAACTCTACTTTCCCGAGCACCATCTGTCGCATGCGGCGAGCGCTTTTTATCCCTCACCTTTCAAAGATGCAGCGATACTGACTCTCGACGGGGTCGGAGAATGGGGAACGCTAACGATCTGCCACGGAAACGGCAATAAAATCAAAGTGTTGAAAGAACTCGACTTTCCTCATTCGATCGGTCTTTTCTACACCGCTTTCACCTATTACTGCGGTTTTAAGGTCAACAGCGGCGAATACAAACTGATGGGTCTGGCTCCTTACGGCAACAAAAACGCCGAAGAGACCAAAGAGATCAAGCGCAAGATCCTTGAAAACATGATCGATCTGCGCGAAGACGGCTCGTTCCTGCTCAATATGGACTACTTCGACTATGCTACGGGCCTCAGCATGACAAACGACGCGAAATGGGAGAAACTTTTCGGTTTCCCGCGCAGAAAGTCCGAAAGCGAGCTCACGCAGCAGTACATGAACATGGCGTATGCCATCCAGGAAATCACAGAAGAAATGGTTCTCAAGCTCGCTGAAACGGCAAAAGAACTCACAAAATCTGAAAATATCGTCCTTGCAGGCGGTGTCGCTCTCAACTGCGTTGCAAACGGAAAACTCCTCCGCACAAAAATGTTCAAAGGTATCTGGGTCCAGCCGGCATCCGGAGACGCCGGCGGTTCACTCGGTGCTGCGCTTGCAGTGCACTACATTTCATTCGGTCACGAAAGAACAAATATCGAGAAACGCGATTCGATGAAAGGCGCTTATCTTGGCCCGGAATTCAGCGACCGCGATATTGAAAATGTTGCACGAAGGTACGACGCCAAATATAAAAAGTTCGATGATTTCAGCGAGTTATGCGAAAAGACGGCCGATCTTTTAAACAACGACACCGTCATCGGCTGGTTCCAGGGAAGAATGGAATTCGGTCCGCGCGCTTTAGGCAACCGCTCAATTTTAGGCGACCCGAGATGCCCCGAAATGCAGAAAAAACTCAACCTCAAAATCAAATACAGAGAGGGTTTCAGACCTTTCGCGCCCTCGGTTTTAGAAGAAGACATCTCGACATTCTTCGACATAGACACGATATCGCCTTATATGCTCATGGTCGCTCCTGTCCTTGAATCAAGACGGACGAAACTTCCCGAAAAATACGAGGAACTGCCGCTTTATGAAAGGCTTTACTTCCTCCGCAGCGACGTTCCTTCGATCACGCACATCGATTTTTCGGCGCGAATCCAGAGTGTAAGCCGCGAAACCAATCCGAAATACTGGCAGCTCATCAACACTTTCAAGCAGAAAACGGGCTACGGGATCGTTGTCAACACTTCTTTCAACGTCCGCGGAGAGCCGATAGTCTGCTCGCCTGACGATGCATACCGCTGCTTCATGCGCACCGAAATGGATTATCTCGTCATGGGAAACTATCTTTTTGACAAAAAAGAGCAGCCCAACTGGGACAAAGCCGACAACTGGAAAGAAGAATTCAAACTCGACTAGTTCTAAACTTAAATCCTACTCCGGGCGGAGACAACGGATGTTGTATCTGCACTATTTATAAGTTTTAAGAATCAGATTCTTTATGTTTCTGGGTAATTTCTGCATCTTTCGAGAATGCTTCAGCTTTGGTTTTGTAGTAAGTTGCTTGTTCTGCAACAGTAAGATTTTTTGTTTCTTCGCAATTGTATTCACGGGTTTTGTGAATGTCATCAGTCGTAAAATCCTTATAAATGCCAAGCTTTTCTTGATACTCTTTCCAAACTTCTTCCGCAAGATACTTGTCGCTTCTGCAATGAAGGTCCGCCACACCTTCTTCAATCAAATTAGCGGTTTCAGAATTGTAGTAGATATCTGTTGCTTCTTGGAGCGAAACGCCGAACATTTCACTTAAGTTGATTATGATTCTGGCGCATTGTCCGCTTTTCATGATTTGTAAAGTTTCTTTGCTCATAGTTGCTCGCTTTTTATGTAAGTAAGACAGGCATTCAGCATTTTTTCTGAACGGATGCAGTATTGGATGTTCGGTCTCTCGAATTTCAGCAGTCCGAGAGTTTCTTCTTGGGAAAGTTCACCTGCAAAGTATCTGTCAAGTGTAAGTATGACTCTGTCGTTTGCGATTCCGCCGATAACCATGTCATAGTTCCCGATATCCTCGCCATTGCGGCATTTAGAAACAAAATCAAGCCATTCTTTGTCATAAGATTCAAACTTTTTGATATTCCACGGCTCAAGATTGTCTGATAATTCATAAATATTAAGGCAGGCGGAAAGTCCTCTTCGTTTGAAACGCTGTGCATATCTCACAGCCTGTTCATGTATTGTTGTCAGATAAAAGCCTCGTCCGAAATCGAGATATTTGCGTGAGTGATGCGTGTCAGGATGTTCTACGATCATATTTGATGAGTGATAGAGCCTCATTCCTTAAGAACTCCTTTTTCTTTCATGTATTCAGTCAGATCTTCCATCAGATAGCGAGAGCTGAACGTGTGGAGCACATCATAAGACGGAACAATGTAATCATATAATATTCCTGAATTTTTCAGTCTCATATAGACTTCCTGCTGTGGCAGGTTCAGTAGTAAGGCAAGTTTTGCAATGCAGTAAGTAACAAATTCAAGAGTTCTTTTGTCCACGGTGTTACCTCCAAAAAGCATTGTATTATACTCGATTTTTTGAAAAAATCCACGGGTTTTTTATGATTGCGGCTACCAAGCCTTAACCTGACACGGTTCCTCACTCCGAGCGGACACAGCGGACGTTTTATTAAATTATTAATTTTTGTTGACATATTTTTTTTCAATATTTATTATGCGATTGTTTTATTTTGGTTGTTTGATAAATATTTGGGCTCAAATCAACAAATGTTATAATTTCTGTTGATTGTAATCATAAATTATTATAAAATTGAAATCATGAGATGTGTCGAGAGAGATTTAAATAAAGTCATTGAATCAAAAATCGGGAAAGGAAAGGTTATTGTCATTACAGGGCCGCGCCAAGTCGGAAAAACCACGCTTTTAAAAAATATGGTCGAATCTTTTCCGGAAGAAAAACATGTGCAGTTCTGGAATTGTGACGAGCCTGATATCCGCACTCTTCTTGTCGATGCCTCATCTACACGACTGAGATCAATCATCGGAAAATCAGAATTTATTGTCATTGACGAAGCCCAGAGGGTTAAAAATATCGGTGTTACAATAAAGCTGATTCACGACAATTTTCCGGATGTGCAGCTTGCTGTGACGGGATCTTCCTCACTTGACCTCTCCAATTTCATCAACGAACCTCTGACGGGACGCAAATTCGAATATAATCTTTTTCCGTTTTCTTCCAACGAACTTGCAAAACACTCAACTTTGCTGGAAGAAAAACGCTCTCTTGAAACGCGCCTGATTTACGGTCTTTATCCCGATGTCGTGAACAATCCAGGCGATGAAAAGGAAATTTTATCTAATATTGCCGGCAGTTATCTTTACAAAGATGTTTTTGAGTTTCAGGATATACGCAAGCCGGCAGTAATTGAAAAACTGGTTCAGGCTCTCGCTCTGCAGGTTGGCAGCGAAGTTTCGTTCAATGAACTCGGGAATCTTCTCGGAATAGACACCGTAACAGTGCAAAGGTATGTTGATCTTCTTGAAAAAGCTTACATCGTTTTTCATCTGCATTCATACAGCGGAAATGTGCGGAACGAGCTTAAGAAAAGCATTAAAATCTATTTTTACGACAACGGAATCAGAAACGCCGTTATTTCCAATTTTTCACCTTGCGCACTACGGAATGACAACGGGGTCCTCTGGGAAAACTTTCTTATAAGCGAAAGAATAAAAAACAATATTTTCCATAACATAAAGGCAAAATATTATTTCTGGCGGACAACACAGAAGCAGGAAGTTGATTTTCTTGAGGAAATAGAAGGAAAAATTTCATCATGGGAATTCAAATACAACCCGAAAAAAGCCAATGCAAGATGCCCTTTGACTTTTTCAAACAACTATCCTGATATTCCTTTCAACGTTGTAACTCCTGATAATTACACTGATTTTGTGATTGGTGACTGATACAGTTCCTCACTCCGAACGGACACAACGTAATAGAGTGTTTTTTCTCGTTTTTCACTTCAGTATGTTTCTGAAAAACATCTTTATTCTGGTGAGTTCGCCGGCATCCTCACGAAAGAGGAGCTCATGCTTTTTGACAAATTCGGGATGTTTTTTGAGATAAAATGCTGCGCCCAGCCAGATTGTTCCAAACAAAAACGCGGCGAACGAATAATATTGAAAAGTCGATATCTGCCAGCGCTCTGGAGTGTTATCTCTGAAAAATTCCCAGAATGTCCGTGTCAGACCGAAAAGGAAAAGGTACTGTGCATAAGAAATCCCATGGAGTTTATAATTATTCCTTTTTGCATACCAAATGAGATAACCGAAAACCAGAAGTGAAGTCGCTGACTCAAACAGCTGAACCGGAAAGAGATAATTCTGCTGCATTTCATTCCAGATTCCGAATGTTGACGGATATCCGTAGCAGCAACCTGAAAAAATACAGAAAATATGGGCCATCCCATGGTGAAGTGCCGCGCACGGTGTGATAAAATCAAAGGTTTTGGCAAAAGGCAGATCTATTGCCAGACAAAGCAGATATACAACTATAGGAATAAAAACAACGGCTTTTACCCAGTTGAAAACTCCAATATTTCCGAATTTTCCGGCAATTACAATCGCTGAAACTGTAAAAGGAACTATCAAAACTACAAATAAAAAGGCTTTTTCGCGATTTATTCGAAATTTTTTTATATACCAAAAACAGAATAAGATTATGAGTATGAATGCCAAAATATGACCCCACATGTAAAGAGATACACTTAAAAATCGAGCAGTCGGAAACATATTCACCCCTGTTGTTTTTCAGTTGTTTCTTTGCCGGAATTGTAAATATCCACCATGTGTTCAAGAAGTGTTCCATCTCCGGTATATTTATCTGTTCCAAAGATTACGAAATAAATATCTTCGGCTTTTTCCTTGTTCGTATCGTCTGGAAAAAAGATCCCTGCATCGTTGCACATTATATAAAATTCACTTGCCTGTTCCGATGTGAAAGCCCCTTTTTTGTGGAAATGTGTCAAAAGGCAGTTGTATGACAGGAAAAATATAAACAGGGAAAGGGAGAGAATATATGAAAAAATTGCCGCATCATAACTGTACATGTGTGAATATAGGACAAAAAATCCAAGCAGAATAATGATTGAGACAAATATTATCGATTTGTGCAGCAGACCAAATATCCGTTTTATTCTTTTATCTTCTTTCATATCCGTAATGATCAAAATAGAAACCGAGTTTGTCATCCACCTTTTTAATAAGTCTCTCAGAATATTCAAAATTATTTTTCTGATACCCGTTAAGGCTCTCCCAATATGCCTTTATCGAAGGAAGAGCCTCGTCAAAGCCGCTCAATTCGAGTTCGTCATACATGCTTCTGAGGATCGGCAGAGGATCTTTTTCGAACGTCTCGAACTTTATCTCAAAGAGAGAATGAGGCGGAAGGCTCTGAATTTCCTTGAAATAGGCTTCATACATCATTTTGAATGTCTCGATGATCCAGTCTTCCATTGTCTCTTCCGAAGGGATTTCTTCAAGTGACCAGTGCGACATCATCTTGTCGTAAAGGTGCATCGTCGAGCGGATAACAGTATAAGGATCGCGGTAGATGTTCACGAATTTCGCATCGGGATACATCTCTTTCAACAGTCTGACGCGGGCTGTGTTATCCGGGCTTTTCAGCAGAAGGCGTTTCCCGTCGTTCAGATAAGTGATTTTTTTCAACAAATAATCATAACTTCTTTTCCAATGATCCCGCTTTTTCTCAGAAAACTGATCAATAAAGGCGTTTTTATTGTAACGGACAAACGACTGCGGAAAAAAATTAAGGGGATAGACACTGTCGGATTCCATTGTGCTGAACGAGATATATTCTTCGATCGGAAGCGACATCGAATATTTGATGTTGTCCATAGGTCTTCCTTCGTGAAGATGTTCTGCAATTGTCGGTCTGAATGCCCAGCCTAAAAGATGATAGAAATTCATCGTGAAAGTCATCAGCGGATCGATAAAACCGAACTGTTTATCCTGCGCCAATAAGAAAAAAAGGAGAGTTGTGCCGCATCTCCAGTGTCCGAGAACAAAAAGAGGCGATTTTACTCCACTGTTTTTTACCGCCTTTCTGCATATCAGATTCTCCGCACAGACAAAAGGTGTCAGAAGGAGCGAGGAAATTCCTGAAAGCAGGATCTGAGGATAATATTTTTTGCAGATGTCTTTCCGATTTTCGGCAATATACCTGCAAAAAACAGGAAATTTCGTGATAAGCAACGGATGAGCGGAACTGATAAATTTATCCATAAGAATCTAAAGAGTTTAGTCTCTCACTCTGAGCGGACACAGCGTGTATATTCATTTGAGCCGACAGCCCACACTCTTCCTGTAGAGAAATCCACGATGAATGAGTAAGAATCCCCACCTTTAGTAGAAGAGTGAAAAGAAACGTTGTTCGGCGTATTCGGAAAATCGGAATAAGGGGTTTTAGACTTGTCGTAGTTTAAAAGTGAGGCAAGTTCGTTTGTATTAGGAAGCCTCCAATCCGTGTATCCTGCATAAGTTAAATCCTCACAATATTTTAGTGCTTCTTTCCATATTTTGTTTGCTTCATAATTTTTTTGCCATATAAGTCCTGTTATAGAATCTGTTACAATTACTTCATCATTTATTGTCGAAGCTACTAAAACACTTTTTGGCAACTCTTTGCCTGAGACGCAGAGAATTTTGGATGTGTAAGTTTTTGATTTATACTCAACATTCCCTGAAAATGGATTAAAAACATAAGAAGAACTGCTGTCTTTTTCTTTAGATGTCCATAAATAATATTCGTCGTACGACGTCGGCAGTCCTGAGAAATTTGGGTTCGTCGCAGATTCATAAGTTTTAGGGTTGTTATGGTCAACAATGGTCAGAAGTTCCTGCGGATTTGGCAAACGCCAGTCTGAGTATCCGCCGTAAGTCAATGTGTCGCAGTAAATATATGCATCTTGCCAATAATATTTGTTTGTCGAAATATTCTGCTGCCACTTAAGCCCTGTATTATTATCCAAAACAATATTTTCACCTTCAACTGAGTTATCAATTGAAAAACTTTGAGATGTACAAATTCCTAAAGCGGCATATTGAGCATCTTGCCCAAAGAAATCTTCGCTGGCTGACGGACATGTTATTTCGGCTGAAGTGTTATAACATTTGTTTTGCCCTGTACATATATTACCGAGAGTCAAACCTGTTGAATATTCTTTGCAAGATCCGGCATTCCAAGTGTAACCTTCATTGCACCCGCAGTAATAAACTGTTGAATTTAAGGGTGTGCACTTCCCATCCGAGTGTTCTCCGCATGAATGTGATTCACATGGATTTACACACTCCATTCCGTTCCAGAAATAATTGCTTTCGCATAAGCATTCGAAAGTTGAATTTGTTAAAGGCTGGCAGTTGCCTGTTGCGTGTGCCATATTGCAACTGTCCGGCTGACAGGAATTGTGGATACATTCCGAACCGTTCCAAAAATCACCGTCGTTGCAAATATTAGAACGAACACAGCGGACATACTCTTTACGATCTTTACCGTTGCTGGTTGAACCAACATCGCCGCTACCGAAATTTACGGACCAAGCTTGTGTGCCATAATCATTATAGGTGGTTGATGAGTAAAAGAAGTCGTTTGTTGGCATATTCGGAAAATCGGAATAGGGGGCAGAGGTTTTATCGTAGTTCAAAAGTGAAGCAAGCTCGTTTTTGTTTGGAAGTCTCCAGTCAGTATATCCGGCATAAGTCAGATTGTCACAGTAGTCAATCGCTCCAGCCCATGATTTTTTACTGCTTGCATAAGTTTTTTGCCAGATAAGCCCCGTTGCCGTATCTGTTACAATTATCTCATCGCTTATTGTCGAAGTTACAAAAACACCTTTGGGCAGCTCTCTGCCGCTGACACAGACAACTCGGAGAAATTTTTGTGAATCATCATTAATTTTTGAAGTCCAAAAACCAAAATTATAAGGAAAGTATGCGGTATCAAATCCTGGTGGTGAAGCTTTGTCAGCATCAGCGATTGTCAGAGATTCCTGGGGTGTAGGCAGTCGCCAGTTGTCAAGTCCACCGTATGTCAAAGTATCGCAATAAGCCCAAGCCCCTTTCCAATTGTAGGTTTGTGTTGTAACATTCTGTTGCCACTTGAGATGTGTGTTGTTGTCTATAACGATATTTTCTCCTTCGACTGAACTGTCAATCGAAAAACTTTGTTTGGTGCAACTCCCAGAGTTTGCATAATTTGCATCCTGACCAAAGAGATCTTCGCCGGTTGCCGGACATGTTATTTCTGTCCCTTCTGAGTAACATTTTGCCTGACCGGTACAGATGTTACCGAGAGCTAAACCGGTCGAGTATTCAGTGCATTCTCCTGCATTCCAGCTATATCCGTCATTACAGCTGCAGTAATAAACTGGATTATAATAAATTGGATTTATTATTGTGCAGACTCCGTCTGAATTGACGTCATTTCCACACGGATTCGGATCGCACGGATTCAAACATTCCGAGCCGTTCCACAAAAGACCATCATTGCATTTAAAGCGGCAGTCCATAGAACTTGCTGTTTTATTATAATTTCCTGTCGCAGATGGATACCATTCAGTCCCGTTCCATGTCTGAGTTATGCTTGAAACATTGTTCCAGCTTGCATTTTCGGGAAGTCCTGTGCATTCGGCGGTTTTTGTCTCTATTTTTTCACATGTTGAGCCGTTATTGAAATAACCTTTATCACACTCATTTGTCCTAACACAAACAACATTGTTGCTGTCAGAGGTTCTTCTCGCCTTTATAGTTCCTGATTTATAATGAAATATGTATGCTATTGTATAATAACTATAACTGCCGTTGCAATTTTCTGCCTCCTCTCTATCTCCTGCTCCTGATGAAGACCAGAAGGATTGAGCTTGTGTCTCATCGTCAAAGAACTCTGAAGCAGGAAATCTATCATGGTTTGCAAGAGATGCCAATTCGTTCTTGTTGGGCAGTCTCCAATCGTTGAATCCGGCATATTCAAGGTTTTCGCAGTATGAAAGAGCCTCTTTCCATGTTTTTTCTTCAACATAAGTTTTCTGCCAGATCAAATTACTGTTTTTGTCGAAAATGATCTCATTTTCGTTTTTTATAAATAAAGCAACAGGAATAGTATTGCCTCTGATACAGCGGACAGATGGACTGTACAAGCTGCTGGATCCCAGCGTTTGACTCTCATTAATTGTAGCGTAACCTTGGAGGATTCCACTCCAATACAGACGTCCATCATAATATATATTATTACTTTCAGAATTATAAATTGACCAAAATACATCAGCTTTGGTTGATGGAAAGTAATCTCCATCAGCTCCTATTTTTGAAAGTAATTCATTCGGATATGGTAAGCGCCAATCATTATGTCCGCCATAATTAAGATCCTCGCAGTAGGTGTAAGCTTCTTCCCAAGTGAAAGTGCTTTCTGGGGGTGTCTGCTGCCATTCAACTCCCAAATTGTTGTCAATGACAATTTTTTCATAAGGTACAGTACTGTCAATCGAGAAATTTTGCGGAGCACAGAAACCAAGTTCTGCGTATTGCGGATCCTGGCCATAAAATTCTTCTCCTTGTGCAGTACAGGTTATATAGTTGTCGTTGTTGTAACATGTCGTTATTGTGGTGCAGATATTTGCAAAAGTCGGCTTTTGTGTCGAGCAGCCTTTATATGTTCCCCACCAATAATAACCGTCAACACAACCACAAAGGTATCTGCTCAATGATCTAACATTACAAGTTCCGTCAGTATTGTCAAAATTTGTGCAGGGATTCGGATCACAAGGACTAATACATTGAGATTGAGAGTAATTCCAGAAGTAGTCCTGCTCACACTCACAAGAATAAGAAGTGTTGTTGTTTCTTGCGAAGCAGATCCCCGTTGAATTTTCGACATCATCGCACGGGTTGTCGTCACAAGTCGTCGAAAGTCCTGTGTCACCTGTGTCACCTGTGTCACCTGTATCTCCGGTATCACCTGTATCTCCAGTGTCACCGGAATCTTGAGAGCATTCAAAACCGTTCCAGCCGTATCCGTCAACGCAGTCGCAGTAATAGGTGTCAAAAGTCTCCAAAGAGCAGTTCCCTGTTGAATTTTCAATATTTTCACACGGATTCGGATCGCACGGGTTTTTGCATTTGCTACCGTTCCAATAATAAGTTTCCTCACATCCGCAGGAATATCTGGTTTCGCTGTCAGGAGTGCAGATGTTGTCTGAATGAGCAATCGTGCTGCACGGATTGTTTGCACATGCGCTTACGCAATCGTGACTGTTGCAAAGGCTTGAGCGGACGCAGATCATGAAAGCATTCTCTCCTTTTGCTGATTCTGAAACTTCTCCTTTTTCAAAGTTCATAACCATTGCTTTTGAAGTGCTGTCGCTTGAAGTCGAGCTCCAGTATTTCTTTTCCTTCCTGAGTTCTGGGAAGTTCGTAGCAGGTGAAGTCGTAGCGTAGTTGGCGATCGAAAGGAGTTCGTTGATGTTCGGAAGTCTCCAGTCGTCATACCCTGCGTAATTCAGAGCTTCACAGCTTTTCATCGCAGCTTTCCAAGACCCGCTTTTTGCGTCCAGATTCTGTTTCCAGATAAGATGCGTGTTTTCGTCAACTATTACGAGTTCTCCGCCGGATTTTGATTTCATAAACTTGGTTGTGTATGTGTATTGCGAGCCTTTTACACAGCGGACTGCATATCTCTCCGTTTTTGCAGAATACGAGAGCGTTCCCTGTGCGATCTGCATTTTCCATGCTTGGGCGTTATCTGAACTAAGTGCTTGCGATGTCCAGAAATTGACCACTTCAGAGTTGTAGTCGAAGTAATCGCTGTCTATTGCCGGGTCGGACATTGATTTGTCCAGAATCGAAACAAGTTCCATCGGGGTCGGAACTCTCCATCCGGTTTTCCCTTCAAGAGTAAGTCCGGAACAGTAAGTATTTGCTTCTGCCCAAGTTTTTGATGCTGCATATCCTTTCTGCCACATCAGATTGGTGCTCTTGTCGGTAATGATCAGCATATCTTCAGGATCTGTGAAATCGTTTGCCGTGCATACTCCGGTTTTTGCATACTGAGCATCCTGTCCGAAATAATTCTTGGCTGTAGGAAGAGGACATTCTATGTCTCTCGTATCGTTGTAACACAGCATCTGACCGGTGCAGATATTTCCGAGTGCCGTTCTTTCACACTCATATCCGTTCCATCTGTAGCCGTTTTCGCAGCCGCAGTAATAAGCGGTATCGCTTTGCGGGATGCAGGATGTTCCGGGAGCGCACGGATTCGCATCGCACGGATTGACGCACTCTGTTCCGTTCCAGAAGTGATCAGCGGGACAGGTATCTTCCACACATTCAGATCCGGTCCAGCTGTAGTGGAATTTGCATTTGAAGCGGCATTCTTCATCTGAAGGTTCTTCGTTGTAGCTGAAGTTTGCACTCGGGAGCCATTCCATGCCGTTCCATGTCTGGGTGATCTGGCTGACTGTGTTCCATTCAGCATTCTGCGGAAGTATCCCGATGCAGTTTACGAGTTTGGTGGCCTGAACGCACTGCTGCAGGTCTTCATCCCATTCAAAGTAGCCGTCGCAGATGAAACGGCATTCTTTCGTGCTCGGGTTTTCGTTGTATTTTCCGATGCTTGACGGATACCATTCGTCTCCCGCAAGCATCTGGCTGATGCCGGGAACTGTGTTCCATTTTGCATTCTCGGGAAGTCCCTCGCATGCGGTGTATCTGGTTTCTTCAACACTGCATGTCGCGTTAATCATGTTCCAGGTAAAGCCCGATTTGCAGCTGCAGTAGAAGGTCCCGCCTGTTGCTGTGCAGAGACCGCTTGAATGTTCCATGTTCCTGCACGGCTCGAAAGCGCATGCGTTGACGCATTCCGATTCATCGCCGAGGCAGAGATTTTCACTTCTGACGCAGAGGACATAGTTCGTGTTTGACTTTGTTTCAGCCGTTATCGCGACGCCTGCAAAATCGACTGCAAAAGCTTCTGGCGCCGAGTCTGTCGAAGTAGAAGTCCAGAATTTTTCTGCCGCGATGCCGGGGAAAGTGCTTGCCGCCCCGCTTGTTTTTTCAAAATCTATAAGTGACGCAAGTTCGTTCCTGTTGGGAAGTCTCCAGTCGTAATGGTCTGATGCGGTGAGGTTTTCGCAGTATGAAAGAGCTTCCTGCCATGTTTTTGAAGATGTATAGCTGCGCTGCCAGATCAAATTGCTCTCGCTGTCAGTGACAGTCTCGTTTTCATTCTGCACAAATCTTCCGTCTGACGGGTCTTTGTCATACTGACGGATGCAGATGACATAGTTTTGAGTCGATTTCGCGACACTTGTGAGTTCACCGTTGCTCAGTTTCCATGCGTTTGCATCGTTTTTCGCGT
Source organism: bacterium (assembly GCA_017963125.1). Classification (GTDB taxonomy): domain Bacteria; phylum UBP6; class UBA1177; order UBA1177; family UBA1177; genus UBA1177. The sequence goes on along the minus strand of JAGCUA010000093.1, from coordinate 4,763 downwards.
CTTCAGTCGCCCAGAAAGTGCTGCCACTCGTCTGGAAAACAGATGCAAGAGCCGCATTGTCAACGATAGTGAGAAGTTCAGTCGGAGTCGGAAGCCTCCAGTCCATCGTGCCGCCGTAAGTCGACTGCATGCAGTATTCATCTGCGTCAGCCCAGTTCATCGCAGCTGCCGAGGCGGTTTTCTGCCACTTGAAGTGGGTGAAACTGTCAATAATGACTGCTTCTGCGCCGGATCCTTCCTGCGTGAAATCTTTCTGCGTGCAGTAGCCGGCAGCCGCATACTGCCAGTCCTGTCCGAAGAAGGAAGATCCGTAGACCGGACATTCGGTTGTCGCAGAGGTGCTGTCGAAGCATGAAGTCTGACCTGTACAGATATTTCCAAGCGAAAGCGATTCTTCGACACATTCAGAACCGTTCCACTTATAGCCTTTTTCGCACGAGAAAACGCACTCTTCTCTCGTCGTTCCGTAAACGCCGCCCTTTGCAGCCGGAGCCCAGTTTTCACCGTTCCAGACTTGAGTAAAGTGCCCGATTCCGTCATTCCAAAGTGCGTTTTGCGGAAGCTCTCCGCAGCTTTCAGTTGTCTTCGAGCAGTTGTCTGTGACGATCCAGTCGGAGCAGTTCGCAGCGCAGGGAGCGGTGCCTTTCGCGCTTGCGAAACCGGCGATCTCCGAACATGCCTTAGAGCCGCCGTCGCACCCTTCACCAAGGTCGATGATTCCGTCGCCGCAGTATGCCGCTTTGCCGCACTGAGCCTTGTCGTAGACGCAGGTCGCCGGGTCGCAGACCGTTTTGTTTTCTGGGTTCATCGATGCAGGATAGATGTCGCCGCAGCGCACTTCGGAGCTTGAGATCTCGCACTCTTCACCAGAATCGACGATGCCGTTTCCGCATGCGTTCTTGGCGACTACCGTGATCTCCTTTATCGCATTTTCGTCGTTGACAGTAATTGTTTCGATGTAGTTGTACATCTCTTCGCCGACGGCAAGGAGCGTGTATCTGCCGAAATTGATGTCGATGTCAACATCTTCATAAGTGCTTGTATTTTCATCAAATTTTGCGGATTCGTTTGCCACAAGGTTCATCTCTTCATCATAGATCTGGAGATAAACTTTGTCCGGGTGTTTTACCGTATTAATCTTTACTTTTACTGTGAGAAGTGCTTCTGCCGAATTCGTGATCTCTTCGTCAAGCCTGATCTCTACGCTGAGTGTAGCGTTTTCAGGAACATTCACACCGACATTCTTCGCGTAATATCCGTCAGCAAAAGCGTCTATCGTGTAGGATGCGGGGTTAAGATCTGTGATGTTTATAATGCCGTCTTCGTTCGGATAGAAAACAGTGCTGCCGGGATTGAGGATTATTCCCGGGTTTTTGTTTTCTGCGATCGCGTGGCCTGCCGAATCAAAGAGGAAGACCGTGAGATTCGAAGGCAGGGGCTTCGATTCCACGCCGTCGGTCGTGTCGTTTACCAAAAATTCGTAAGTTTTCTGCGTTGTGTAAGATTTTCCCGAGATAGTCGAATTTACAACAACTGTCATTTTTCCCGTGATATTGCCGAGCTCGTCAACATTGTCCGTGCCGATGAGATCTTTGAGCGGCTTTAACCCTGCTGCCATGTTTCCGGGATTGAGGATGATCGATTTTTCTTTCACACTGCCCTTAGGTTTGTAGTAAGTACGCGTGTTTTCAGTGATCTTGTCGAACTCACTGCCTTCGATCTTTATCAAAACTTTTTCGACATTTGCAGGATCTGTGACATTGAGCGAGATCTTGTCTGTGAGTGTGCTCAGTTTGCTGAGATAGGGTTTCGTCTCCATGTCGCCGTTTTCAAGGACCTGAACTGTGTGAGCTGATGCGTTAAAAGTATCAACTATCGAAACTGCGTTGACGTTGCCGTCGATCCCGTCGAAGACAAGGTATGCCGTTTCAAGAAGGTCGTCGTTCATCGTTTCAACAGTCGCATCGCTGTGGAAAAGAGTTCCGGCGTAACGGATCGTGAGATAGAAAGTTCTAAAAATATTGAGTTTTTCAGCATTTGAAAGCCTGCTGTTGAACGGCATGAAGAACTTCTTGAAGATATTGTTCGCTTCATCAACACTGACTTCGGTGTTTCCGATCGCGACGTGCCCTGCCGCATTGAGCGTGTAGACTTTGTTGCAGGAAGCAGGATTAGTGTCGGGGTTCATCCATGCGCAGATGAGCTGATCGGTCGTGAGTTGTGAGGAAACTTCGCTGAAATCAGGCCCTTTGGAAGAAGTCGTGATGTAGTTCGCGAAGATCATCAGTTCTTTCTTGCTTGCAACATATTTGTTGTTGATTTCAGAAAGGCCTGTTATCGCTTTCTGGGCATCACTTGAATAATCTGCCGGAGACGAGCCGGAACAGGTCATCGGTATCATTGCTGAATCAAACGAATCGGCTGTGGTCGAACTTCTGTTGTAGGCCGTTGTCGCCGTGTAAAGTGCCGCGATCGCCGCTTTGAGGTCAAGACCGTTTTTGACCGCTGCCTTTTCGCCGTTAGCCTTCTTCAGACTGAGTCTGTTGTAGAATTCAGAAATATAGAAAATGTTCTCGAACAGGTTCAAGTTGATGTGGTGTCCGAGAGGTCTGTTGATGAGCTCGTAAAGGTCACTTTCAAGTTCACCGAAGCGCGAGCAGCTGAAGTAGGAGAGAAGTCTCTCTTTCGCTTCTCCTGCTGGTTTGTATTTCTGAATGCCCTGCCTGATGAACTCAAGGGGCGAGTAACCGTGGTAGTATGAACCGCTGCACCACTTTTCGATGAGTTTGTCGACAGCCATCTGAAGAGTGTTCGAATGAAGCATGAATCCGGAGAAGTGGCCGGTTTTGGCAACCATTACGCTCGAACTCGTTCCCATCATAATGGGATCGCCCGCCATGATGGGGTCTCCGCCGGCAGTTATCATGATTGGATCTCCTGCGGCAGCACTCATGATGGGGTCTCCGCCGTCATCCATCATTATCGGATCTCCGCCGGCTGACATCATGATCGGATCTCCGCCTGCGCTTCTTGCGATCTGCATGATAGGATCGCCGCCAGCCGAGAACATGATGGGATCACCTCCGGCTTCAAGCATTATTGGGTCGCCGCCAGTGGATTCAAGCACATTGCTGGAGCCGTCGGAATTGGTCCTCGTGGATGAAAGCATGATCGGATCACCGCCGAAAACAGTGCCGAGTTCATAGATAAAATACATCGAATCACCAGAGAAAGTCGTCCCTTCAGGCTCGAAACTGATTTTTGAAACCTGAGAACCGTCTCCTGTTGTCAGAATCTTGTAAGTCAGCGTATTTACTTTTGAATTTCCTTTCCTGATGACAGTGTTTTTCGGGATGACCGCATAAATTCCGTTTGTGATGTAGTGCGAAATATCTTTGCTCATGTCACTGACATCAATCGTTCCGGAGAGCTTTTCGAGGAGATAAAAAACGCTCAGAGAGTCTTCTGAAATCATGATCGGATCTCCGCCGGCATAGACCAGTTTTGCGCGGACTATATATTCTCCCGGATTTACAGTCGCGATCTTGTGGGTCGCAGAAATATTCGTTGAATTCAAAGCGGTCCACACGATCCTGAAACCTTCCGCAACAGCATTGCTACTGCCTTCGATGTTGAATTTTATTTCGTTGCTTGAAGCATCCGCTGTGTTTATAACAACTTCGTTTTTATCGGATAACACCTTAAAACCGTTGAAGAATTTCACAAAACTTTTCTCAGTTTTCTTCGCGTCTTCGGCGATCTTCTGCGACAAAGTTTTTGAATCGGTCGTGCTGAGGAATGAGGAGAGAAGTTTGAGTCCTTCCTTGATCCCCGAAAGCTTGGAGTAGTCAAGTTCACCCAGCCATTCTCCCGTTCCGAGTTTTGCGTAGGCACGGAGAACAGTCTCGCTTTTGCGCATATCTGTGCAGTTTGTGTCAAGAAGATAAGCGGCGTCCGTGATCTCGGAAATATTTGCGGTATGGTCGCTCATTCCTTTGAAACAGCTCGCGAAGCCGTTCGCCTTGACACAGTAGGTCTTTTCTGCCGAAATGTCGGCGTTGAACGAATATTTTCCGCTTGTATTTGTGTTTGCTGAGGCTATTTTGCTGTTTTGACCGCATTCATAAAGGGCGGCTTCGATTCCCGAGACATCTCTGCCAATCTGGTAGGAACCTGAGATTTTGTGGTTTTCGGTAACTTCCGGAGTTTCGGTATCGGTGTCAGAATCGTTGTCTTCATCCGGAGCCGGGTCTGTCTGATCGGTATCTGTGTCATGATCGGGAGTTGTGTCTGGTGAATCGGTGTCAGTGTCATCGTCAACTACTACGGCACTTGTGTCTGTGTCATCATCATCTTTGCCGTCATCTTTGTCAGTATCATCCTCGGGTTCTTCGGTATTTCCCGGATCTTTGATGCATATATTGTTCTCCTCGTCGCAGACAAGGCCTTTGTTGCAGGTTCCGTTCGGATAGCACTCGCCGTATAGCTCCCCCTGTTTACGGCCGGGATCTTCGTCATTTACATTGTCAGTATCATTTTTTGAGCTTTCTCCGCTTTTGCCGCCGCCGCATGAAACGGCAAAAAACAACGCTGCAAAAAGCGCAAAAAGCACGAAATTTTTCTTCATTTTTTCCTCCTTAAAAATTCGACGGGATATTTTTGTAAAAATTGATATAATTATTGAATTTTATTAAGAATTTTCTTGAAAAATATGAGTTTCCAGATAGTATTAAACTAGAAGAGGTTTGTTTGTTTGTTTGTTT
>JAGCUA010000092.1 GCA_017963125.1 bacterium | reverse complement strand
ACATCGCAGTGACCGGTTTCCGCGTGCCATTTTTCAAGATTTCGGGCAAGGGTAGATGTGTCTTTGTATGAAACTTTCGGATTGAAGATCACGCTTGAACAGTAGGGACATCTGTTGGGGCAGCCTTCAATCAGATTGGCAGGAAAAAAGTGAAGGTTTTTGAGATACTTCATTCCGGTTCCCGTAATATTTTCTGGGATCTGTGCTTTTCCGGTGTTTACCGTGACATTTTTGCACTCAAAAATTTCAGGCATCAGGATCGCCGAGATTCCGCCGACGTCAATTTCTACTTCCCCGAAAATTTCTCTAACAAAATCAATCGTTTTCAGAACCGAACGGTACCAGTAGGTCATTCCCGTGGAAATATAGACTTTGTCAGGTTTTTCAACTGCTGAAAGGGTTTTCCGCACAGTGTCGTCGTTAGCTCCGAAGCGGTAGTATTTACGCGGAATCATCTTTAAACACTCTGGTTTTTCGATCTCGCGCTTCCAGTATGAATGTCTTTCCCACGAACGGTAGACCGGCGGAGTCGCGGCATCATCCCCGACAAAATTTCCGTCTAAAAAATCGAGATAAGTCACCTCGTCACCGATATTTTCGTGGTGTTCCATGATCCTGAAAAGGCCGAGCGGAGCCGCCCAGAGATTGTAGGCGGTGAAATCTTCGACGAAAGGGTTTATGAAAAAAAGTTTTGTCATTAAATCTCGGAATTACAGGTGCTTGAAACTTCTGATTCCTGTGAATACCATCTGGATACCGTGTTCGTTGCAGGCATCGATCGATTCCTGGTCACGAACAGATCCGCCGGGCTGGATTATAGCCGTGATTCCGACTGATGCAGCTCTGTCGACGCAGTCTCTGAACGGGAAGAAGGCATCGCTTGCCATTACGCAGCCTTCGACCGGAGACTGAGCCTTTTTGATCGCGATATCGAGAGAGTCGATTCGTGACATCTGCCCTGCTCCGACACCGACCGTTGCGCCGTTTCTCGCAATAAGTATCGCGTTGCTTTTGATGAAACGCACCATGTTCTGCGCGAAAAGAAGCTCTTTGATCTGCTCTGGAGTCGGTTTTTTCTCAGTCACAAACTGAAGGTCAGCCTCTGTTATTACGCGTCTGTCAGCAGTTTCGATGAGAACGCCGCCGGAGATCTTCTTGAGTTCGACATCCATTGCGAAATTCTGCGCAAACTCGCCTACTTCGACAAGTCTGATGTTTTTCTTCTTGCTGAGAACCGCCTTGGCCTCGTCGGAAAATGCCGGAGCGACGATAGCTTCGACAAAGAGAGCCTTCATTATCTCGGCGGTTTCGCCGTCAAGCGTTTTGTTGACAGCAATTATAGATCCGAACGCACTGACCGGGTCACATGCAAGAGCTTTATTGTAGGCTTCTGCAAGAGTTGCGCCTATAGCGGCACCGCACGGATTTGTGTGTTTTACTATCGCGACTGCCGGTTCAATGTAGCCGCTGACGATGTTTTTCGCAGCTTCGAGATCCATGTAGTTATTGAATGAAAGCTGCTTTCCGTGAAGCTGTTCGGCAAGCGCCAGAGTTCCTTTTTCAGCCTCGCTGTCGATATAGATCGAAGCCTTCTGATGCGGGTTTTCGCCGTAACGAAGGGTCTCTTTTTTGACGAACTGCATGTTGATGAACTCCGGATCTTCGCTGATTTTTTCGCCGTTGCAGTCACCTGTCGAAAGGAACGAACTGATGTAGCTGTCGTAAGCCGCCGTGAGTCTGAAAGCCTTGGATGCAAGTCTGAATCTCGTTTCGAGCGAAATCTCGCCGTCATTCGCCTTCATTTCGTCGAGTATAGCTTTGTAGTCATCCGGAGAAGTGACGATCGCAACATCTCTGAAATTTTTCGATGCGCTGCAGACCATCGAAGGACCGCCGATATCGATGTTTTCAATGATGTCGGCAAACGGTTTGCCGCTTTCGACCGTCTTTTTGAATGGATAGAGGTTAACAACTACCATGTCGAACATCGTTATGCCGTGATCAGACGCCGCTTTCATGTGGTTTGCATCGTCTCTGCGGGCAAGGATTCCGCCGTGAATCTTCGGATGAAGCGTCTTGACTCTCCCGTCCATCATTTCGGGAAAACCGGTGTAATCCTCGATTTTCGTTACGTT
>JAGCUA010000091.1 GCA_017963125.1 bacterium | reverse complement strand
GAAATGCAAGGGAAAACACCATCTTTCCCGCCAACTTCCTGCCCGGAGCCTGCCGGACAGGGGGGGGCTGAGGCGTCCTGGTTTGGCGTGGAAAAAGCTTAAACAAAGTTCCAAACATGGTAAGAAAGCGACTTGACTTTTCCCGGAATAGATGTTAAAGTAGAGTTATCCCACGGAGGACTTAACATGAAACACAAAACGGTCAGCACCATCGCCGCGATCCTCTGCGGCGGCCTCCTTGCGTTAGTCGCATCCATAACGGCGTGCTCGCAGGAACAACGGACAACAATCCACATCGAGGGGACGATCGCGGACGATCAGGGAAACGCCATGAATGGGGTTTCCGCCTACGTGACATTTTCGCACCGAAGAGCGGAAAATCGGTACTCCGAGTTACAATCTTTCGATGAGACCATCAATTCCTCTTTCCGTTTCGAGGGGAAAGGCGACCGTATTGACGTCACGTTTGCCAGGAAAGGTTACGCACCGCAGGGGCTTCTGCTTAACCGCGACGACGGCGATCTGATCCTGCGCGACCTCCGCATCGTCATGAAGAAAACAACGCCTGAAGAAATCGCGGAATCACTCTTTGAGGCAATGGATTTTTGGATGACATTAGATGATATCGACATTGAAGAAGGAGAGAAATGCCCCGAGACCGAGGACCGTCTTGAGAAGTTTCGCAAAGCATACGTGCTTGAAAAAAGCGATATGACCAATATTTTCACGAAAACAATTCAAGATTACATTTCAGATATGGAAAAGGGATCGGAAAACAAAAAACTCCAGGGGCGTGCTTTTTATGCTTTCACTTATCTCGGATGTTATCCGGTTCCTCAGAAAGAGTTCATGGAATTGATTCAAAAGACTTTTAAGGTTGATCCAATATATACTGAAAACATCATCAATTCCTATATAAAGGCATACCCGGATTGGATTTTTGATGACAAACCGATAATCGAAATAATACACAAAATCAACACAATCACAATGAGACTTGACAATGTGTATATTGATTTATCACAACAAATAAAAAACGAAAAAGACGAGATTCGCAGGAAAAAACTTCTTGATAAGGCATACGAATGGGCTTTTCAGGATGACAAGCTTGAAATCTTTTATGCATTGGATAGGCTTTTGCTCGACTGTTGCGGACAGGAATACGCCGAACTCCCCGCCCGCAAAAATCAGCTGGAAAAAGAGCTGAAGCATTATGAGGAAGCCAGGGAATATTACTGGAGTTACCTCAGGTGCAAATATGCTCTGGAGCATTTCGGCGAGGGAGACGAAGCTCTTGAAATGTTGTACAAGCTGGATACGGATCACAAATTAAAATTGCGTATAATGGAAAGGATAGAAGAGCTGAAGAAAGCAGGAAAAGATCCATCGTCTATTTACTCCAAAGAGTTTCTTGATGAACTATACAACGCTCAAAAGACACCCACCTCACCACCGGCAGCCGACTAACCCTCAGCGCGTCCTTCCAGCTCATCCGCCGACTTCCTGCCCGGAGCCTGCCGGACAGAGATGCCAGGCGGTGTCCTGGTGTGGCGGTAAAAAAACTTAAATAAAGTTCCAAACATGGTAAGAAAGCGACTTGACTTTTCCCGGAAAAGGTGTTAAAGTAGAGTTGTCAAGCGGACTAACTCCTCAGAAACACACGGAGGACTTAACATGAAATACAAATCGGTCAGCACCATCGCCGCGATCCTCTGTCCACTGGCAACACAATATCGGCG
>JAGCUA010000090.1 GCA_017963125.1 bacterium | reverse complement strand
CGGATACAGGCGATTGTTTCTTAACAGTTATGACAGATATGATTTTTCAACTGGTTTGCCAAATTCTATAATCAGGACAAATTATGTCACCTCAGCTGAATTATACGGTGATGTTTATCTGGTGGTTGGCAACAGCACCTACGGAAGCAAGGAGCTGATGACTTCTCATTATGATTTTTCAACGGATATGCCTTCTTATACCGAGCTGGATTTCAGAAACTACTATCATAATGTCTATTCCGCTGTGTTGCATGGAAAAACGGAAGTTGTAGGTAGCGTGGGATGGTATCTGGCAAGTGATTTTCCAGCGTCAGGCACGCTGTTTTCATTGTGCCGGAATGGAGTTTCAGAAACCTTGGATCTCAATTCAACAAGAATAGAATGTATGAAATATCTTTCTCAAAATTTGCCTTTTGATGATGATGTTAGTGATAATCCGGATGAATTTTTTAGCAAAAATTATAGCGGTAGTAATCAGGAATTCGAAAGATATACGGATAACTATTCTCTTTTGATGCTTACAGGACACGGTTCATATATTCCAGAGCTGGCAATGACTATTCCCACTTTTTCTATAAGTATAACGAAAAGCAATGATGATCTGGAAACCAGACAAATTATTGTTCAAAGCATTGGAACAGATCCGTATTCTCAAAATTTAGGAAAACTTTATACGCGTTGGTTGGAAACTTCAGCCTGTCAGTCAATGGGGGTCGATGGAGTAAATTGGAAAGAAGTAGGGGATGTTTATTACAATATCCTAACAAGGCTTAATGGCGTCGGAGGATATAGAAATGATTCACTTTGGATCCTTGAGTTTTTGGGAACTAATTATGAGAACCATTGGGAGGATTTAACACATAATAATAAAACTGTTTCAAAAGCATGGGTAGATTCATGGAGCAGCAATGATACTCCTGTTTCGGGGCGTAATGCCCGTTTCCTGACACTTGAATTATGTAACTGTAGTCAAATAAACTGTTTCACATATATGCAAAGTGATTTTTTCTACAATGTTTCAACTGGTCCTCTGGCTCAAAAAACAGACCTGACAAATTATAATTATTATTGTTTTAGGGATAGAGATGATAATTTTGATGGTGTTCAACTAAATTCAAGCAAGTCTTCACTCGATTATCCTGAAGAATTCGCCGCCTATTCCTATGATTCTTTACCGAATTATATCGTAGAACAGCTTTTCGGTGTGAAAATAGATGACAACACAGCCAAGTTTCGCGGAAATGACAGATATAATTACAAAGATGATTATGTGATTTTAAATAGAAAAGATAAAAACATCCAAGCAGTCATGAATAGAAAAATGACTTCGTTTGAAAATGAAAAAGAGTCTGAAGATATGATTGATGATAAATTCAATGAAGCAAAAAATATGGCGGAAACTCTTACTGTGATAAAGCTTGAATATGCTGGAATATCAAGGGATTATAACGAGGCTTTTGAAGTCAACGGGAACGGAGAATCTCTCGGCAAGATGATAAATTCAGTTGCTTTTGTCTTTAGACCGGTTACAGATGGCATTCCAATCTTTGCAGAAAGCATAGAAGTTGAATACGATGCAGAGGGATTTTATCAGTTACGCTCTAATGTTCCTTACTCATTATCAGAAACGAAAAAGGGTATGATAAAATCTGAAGATGATGTCGAAACTGAAATATATTCAGCACTTGGAAAAGAAGAAGAGAAAATCATAGCTTATGTTTTAAACGAGGATGGCGAATTCGTCTTATCTGCTGTCGCAAAAGATGATGCAAAAGAAACATATTTAACAATTTCATTGGAGAAAAGCCATGATTAAAAAATCGTTTTTAACCATTGTTTTCGCGGTTGCTCTTGTTTTGGTATTTGTCAGTTGCGGAAATGACAAAAAAGAGCCGGGAAAAACTGACACAGGCGATACTGAAACAGTTGCAGACGCGGATTCTGCTGATACTGGAGACTCGGAAATTGTGCCTGACGAAGACAAGACCGATACAAGTGATTCAGAAACGGTTCCAGATGAAGACAACGATGCTGATACGGATACAGACATGCTTCCTCCAGACGGATGCACGACGACAGAATCGTATGGTGTAAATTCTCTGACAAAAAAAGAAGTTGCGGGAATATGTTACGAAAAAATTACAGAGAGAAGTTGCTACAAAAGCATGAATTCTGTTTCAGAACTGATTGAAAACATTCTGGATGACTGGCAGTATAAAAAAATCGTTTTCAATAAGGAATACTGCACAGATCTTTATAGTTCGGAAATTGTTGAATGTCCTGATTTTATTCCTGAGTTTTGGAAACTCTCAGAACTTGTTGGCTGCGAGATTTACACTGTGGACCCTTACTCTGCCTGTTACGCTCCATGTTATAATCTTTATTTTACCACAAATGATGAATATTTTCCTAAAGTGTCTGTTGAAGAATCCATTTTTAACATAAACTCCAAAAGCATTGATGGGGCAGTGGGATTTTATTCTACGATTGATTACAATTCGAAGATATCAGCCTTTTTTGCTTGGTTTGAAAAAGGGACGGAAGGTGTGGAACTTAAAAAAGGTGTCAATATTGCTATGGAAATCGTTGACACGAGACCTGACAAATGCAAAGACTCAGAAGGAAGACAATACTACGAAGGTGATTTGATTCCTGAAAAATGCGGAATTATGGTCTGTGAAGAAAAAGGATGGGAGGTTTATTACAATAATAGACCTGAATGCCAAATCTGCAATAAGGAAGAGTCTGAAACAAAGTATTGGACATGCCATGATTATACTACCGTACTTGAATGGTGCAACTGCGTAGAAGATGATGAAACCAGCGATAAATGGGGCGAAGAATGGGGCAAATGGAGCTGTATCGACAGAATCGATCTTCAGTGCCCTCCCCGAATTGAAAAATGCGAGGACAGTGAAGGAAGAATATATCAGCATAACGACAAAATTGCCTTGGAATGCGATTATGTCTACTGCACATATAACGGCTGGCAGACATCGGGCGAGCCTCCGCTCTGTGAACTTACTTGTCCGAATATAATCGGCGAGAAAAGAAAATGGCTGTGCGCCGACGGAGTAACCGAAGTCGACTGGTGCGAATGTGTCGAAGACGAAGAATTCGGCGGAATATGGACTTACATTGAGAGAGCCGATCTCAACTGCCCGACAGAATAATTTCTAACCCAAGCTCTTGTTTTATTTCCGACTTTCCGTAAAATATCCATCCGGTTGGTGTTTTGCTTTTATTGAGAGGTAAAAAAATGAAAAAATTTTCGGTTGTTTTAATGGTCATGCTTGCCGCATTTTTCTTTACTGCATGCGGTGCAAGCGATGATGAAGAGGGTGAAACTGTTGTAAACGACGATTCCGACAACGACGGAAACGGCGGTGGAGACGGCGGCGGAAACGGAGAAGAAAGTGATTCTGAAAATCCTGATGCCGATTTTGAAGAGATCCATGAAGGCGGAATCTATGTCACCTGCACACCGGGTGAGACGCGTCCGTGTTATGAAGGTCCGAGCGGTACTGACGGTGTCGGTACATGCAAAGCGGGAATAGCGACATGCGTCGAGGATGGAACCGACTGGAGCGAATGCGTCGGTCAGGTACTTCCGGGACCCGAAATCTGCGGCAACGGCATAGACGAAAACTGTGACGGTGAGGATATGACCGAGGAAAATGCTGTCGATTACGACGGCGACGGTTACACATACTGCAACGGCGACTGCTGTGAAACAGGATGGGAAGCAGGATGCAACGGGACCGATTCTCCTGAAAGAGTCAACTCCGGTGCATTTGAAATGAGGGACAATTATGTTGACGATAACTGCAACGGTCAGATCGACGAGGTCGAGCACTGCGATGCAGGACTTTCGCTCACTATCGGCGATTATGCAGGCAATGCTGAAAAACTCGCAAAGGCGATGGGTGCATGCGCAGGTCTTATTTCGGCTGAACTTTCACTTGCAGGAACGCCTGTAAGCGAGATGATAGACACGAACCCGAATGCATGCAGCAATGACGGCGGCTGCTCATACAATCCGACAGAAAGAATGAGCAGAGATATGCCGTACTACGAAAGCGATGCTCAGACGTTTGCAGTTACGAGCGTATTCGGCTCACAGATGTTTCCTGAAGACGGAAGCAATATGCTTGCAGTTCTCTCTACCGGTCCGTGGAACAATCCGACGATGAATGCAAGTATCGCTACTATCGGTGCCGGTGACATGCAGACGGCAAGCAAGATTCCTGAAGACTGGATCAACGTGATGCCCGGCTGCGAGATCCCGAAAGCTCCTTCGTGCGGCGGTCAGGCTGCACAGAACGGTCTTACCAACCAGTGTGCAGGCAAGGAGATCCCATCTGTTCAGGATCCGATCATGCTCACTTTGAAGATGAAAGTCCCGGCAAATGCAAGAGCGTTCGAGTTCAGTCTTTTCTTCATGTCGATCGAATACCCGAGCACGGTCTGCAGCGACAACAACTACAACGATTTCTTCATCGCGCTGCTTGATTCGACATACAACGAGAAAAACCCGGGTGCTGAATACCAGAATCCTTACGATAAAAATCTTGCTAAAGACGATTTCGGCAATCCTGTCGGCGTAGATCTTGCTCCGGCAGGTCTTTTTAAGGCCTGCAACCCGAACTGCGGCGGCGGAGGTCTTATCGGCGGCATGACGAACAGCATCAACAAATGGGGATTCTGCACCGGTGACGAACTTCTCAACGGAACCGGTTTCGGTACGGAAGGAAAATCAGGTATGGTAGGGTGCAACGACGGTCACGGCGGCACAGGCTGGCTCCGAGTAGTCGGAAACGTCGAGCCGAACGAGGAGATCACTTTGAGACTCGCTCTCTGGGAGCAGGGAACTGTCGGCTACGGTCCTGACCATTCATGGGATTCAACAGTCGTTCTTGACGGTTTCACATGGCTGCCGACTCCTAAAAAACCGGGCGTCTCTCCCAAATAAAATCAACAGTCTTAATTCTTTCAAATCAGAGGTCTGAAAATGCTTTCAAAAATGTCACTTCCTTATCTGCATGATTCCCACAGCCACTTCACGCTCTATGCAGGAATGTTCAAATCTGTATGCCTGAAAGAGGTAAGGACCAAAGAAGAAGCCCTTGATCTTTTCAAAAAATTCGAGGACGGAAAACTTAATTCGGCTTACGGCTGGAACAGCGGTTTCTATTCGTTTGAAAAGGCCGAGCTCAACAAGTTTCCGCCGCTCATAATCTCGAATCTGTCGCTTCACGGTTTCGTGATGAACGAAGGGGCTGAAAAGCTGCTCCGCCCTGATTTTACCGAGATAATCGACAACTATGAAGATCCAGACTGGTGCGAGGAACATGTCACGGAACTTCTCCTTTTCTTTGTGCAGATCCTGCCGTCAACCATTGAAATAATGCAGGAATTTGCCGGTTTTCTGCTCAAGGAATGCGGAGTTTATGAAATCGAGGATATGCTGCTTCCGACGCAGGAAATATTTGAAACTATCGACGGTTCCGCACTCAAAAACCGCGTTTCCTTCTGGGCTGACATCAATACTTTCCGCACGCTGCCCGATCCGACAAAAAAAAGGATCAAGGGGATCAAACTTTTTACGGACGGCGCGAACGGCTCCGGCACAGCCGCTTTGAGCAGACCTTACAAAAACGGAAATAAAGGAGTTCTGACTCACTCTCTGCCGGAACTTGTTGAACTGCTTGAAGAAGCCGCCTCCACTGCAAACGGCGTTGCGATCCACGCTTTGGGTGACATCGCTGCAAAACAGGTGGTGGATGCTGCAGAAATCGTGAGAAAGCACGGAAGTTCCCAGTTCATAAGGCTGGAACACGCTCAGTTTATCGATCTTGAAACTGCAAAAAGGGCTAAAAATCTTGGGATCGTCCTTTCGATGCAGCCCAATTTCACTGAAGACTCGCTTATCTACGCAGACAGGCTTCCCGACGGTTTTGCCGAAAGGAACAACCCTTTCAGAATGCTTATCGACAAAGCGGGTTTTGTTCCGGGGAAAGATATGTTTTTTGGTTCCGACGGAATGCCTCACGGCGTGAAATTCGCTCTGCAGCAGTCGTTACGGCCGATTTTTGAAGGGCAGAGGCTCACTTTGAGCGAATTTATTGCCGGTTACTGCGCGAAAAACTGCGGAAACTATGAATTTGACCCGACTGAAATTTTCGGATGAGGTAAAAATGAAAAAATCGAGAGTCATAACTTTAGGAAAAGTGAAAATCGGCGGCGGAAATCCTCCCGTTATACAGACAATGATAACGACTCCTCTGACTCGTAAGGATGCGGCTCTTGCCGAAGCTAACCGCGCGCTTGACCTTGGCTGCCGCGTTGTCAGAACAGCTTTCAAACACATCGACGAACTTGATGGACTTAAGTATTTAGTCGCAAATTTCAAAGGCGAAATAATCGCAGACATCCATTTCGATTACAAACTTGCCCTTGCCGCAATAGAAGCCGGAGTAAGCGGAGTGCGCTTCAATCCGGGCAATGTCGGAGGCGCAGATAAAGTTGATGCAATAATCGAAGCGGCGAAAAAACGCCTTGAACTTGCCGTAAGGATCGGTGTCAACGGCGGCTCGCTCGACAAAAACATCCTCAAAAAATACGGCGGAGTAACTTGGGAGGGGCTTGTAGAAAGCTCGCTTTTCTGGGCAAACTACCTTGAAAAAGAGCACGATTTCTTCAATTTCAAAATTTCGGCAAAGGCTTCAAATGTCATGGAAACAGTCGCTGCGTGCCGCAGGATCCGCGAAAATTCAGACGCTCCGCTTCATGTCGGGATCACAGAAGCCGGCGGTGGAAAGCACGGAATAATCAAAGGGACTGCCGGAATCTCGATCCTTTTGAACGAAGGTCTGGTCGACACTTTCAGAGTAAGCCTCACGGCGCCGATCGAAGAGGAACTCAGGACTGCAAATATGATCCTGAAATCGCTCGGGATCTTAAAAACCGGAGGCGAGATCGTAAGCTGTCCCACATGCGGCAGGACTCACGGCAAAGTGATCGAATACTACAACCGTCTCGAAGCGTGGTTCGACGAAGAAAAGTGGTGGATGAAGCCTGCTCTCAAAGTCGCCGTCATGGGCTGCGAAGTGAATGGCCCGGGAGAAGCCCGTGAAGCCGATCTCGGCATCGCTTTGGGAAAAGAGTGCGCCCTCTATTTCGAAAAAGGGGAAATCGTCAGAAAATTCGACGATCAGGATGAAGCTTTTTCTTTTCTGATTGATAAAATCAAGAAAAATTGGGATTAAATCGTAACGTCGTTTCGTCGTAACGCCGTCACGTCAGAATTTAAATCTTCAAACTGATTGTCAGGCCGTGGCCTATCGGCAAAATCGTGCTTAAAAGTTTTTTGTGGGCGAAAACGGCGCGGTTGTAGTCGTGGGTGTAGTCGCCAAGCCCGCTGCGGACAGTTTCTGTGACTCTGAAAAGTGAGTCGTCGGCTGCGATTATTCCCCCTTTCTTGCAGAGTTTTACGGTCGATTCAAGAAGCATCGGATACAAATATTTGCCGCAGTCCTGAAAAATGAGATCGAATTTTTCCCCAATTTCTAGAAGTTCGGCGACTTTTGTTTCCGCTTTGCCGTGATAAAGTTCGATTATGTCGCCGTAGCCTGATGCCGCGATATTTTTTTCCGCTTCTGCGAAGATCCTGTCGTGACCTTCGACGGTGATGATCTTTCCGCCTGTTTTTCTAAGTGCCGAAGCCATCCAGATCGCCGAATATCCGTTGCTTGTGCCGAGTTCGAGAACCGATTTTATCTTCTTTGCCTGAATCAGAAAAACGAGAAATTTCCCCACTTCGATCTCGATCATCGGCTGGATGTCGTTTCTGCTCCTGTTCGATTTCTCGAGTTCGTCGAGAAAAGCTGAGTCGTGTTTTATGAAATCTCTTAAATACTGCGCCGTTCTTGCGTCCATAGCCAACTCCTGCAAAACAATCCGCTGCTTTATAGGTCATAGAGAAAAAAATCGAAAGAATTTTTACTATAAAAGTTGAGTTGATCTTACTTATGGTTTAAAAAAAGGTGCTTTTTTGAGAGGTTGTCATGAAGCATGTTTCACTAAAAAACAACATCACGAAAACGGTTTCGCTCGACGCAATGTCCCCCGATTTTATCTATGAACAGAATGAGTCCCAGTCCGGTTGGAAATACGACGTCAAGGAGGAGCTCGGTCGCGGCGGAATCGGCAAAGTCATGGTCGCTTTCGATCACACGATAGGCCGTGAAATAGCTTTGAAAGAGCTTATCAGCAGCGGAGAGGACGGCCGGATACCCTCTTTGGACAAAATGAAAAGCGATGAAGCCCGCTTTTTGAGAGAGGCATGTGTCACGGGACAGCTCGAACATCCCGGCATAGTTCCCGTTTATGAAATCGGGCGTAAACCGGATGAAAACCGTTACTACACTATGCGTCTTGTCCGCGGAGTGACGCTTTCTCAGGCTATAAAAGATGCAGGAACGCTTGAAAAAAGGTTGAGGCTGCTGCCTCATTTCCGCGACATCTGCAACGCCATAGCATATTCGCACAGCAGAGGTGTGATCCACCGTGATATAAAACCTGAAAACATTATGATCGGGGAATTCGGTGAAACGGTCGTTCTTGACTGGGGGCTTGCGAAGGTGAAAGGCGAGGGTGACGCGGCAGACAGCGAACTTCGTGAAGAGCTCAACCTTCTCAAAGTCAAAAATATCGGGATGACTATCAAGGGAAAGGCGATAGGAACTCCTGCCTATATGTCTCCCGAACAGGCGAGGGGCGATATTGCCGCGATAGACGAGCGCAGCGACATTTATTCTCTCGGTGCAGTCCTTTACGAAATTCTCACCGGTCTTCCTCCTTTTACCGGAAAGGACGTCCAGGAGATCCTTGAAAACGTCAAATCGGGTGTCCCGGTCGATATAACCGTTTACGAACCCGCTTCGCCGCCGGATCTCTGCGCCGTAGTTGAAAAAACGCTTACCAAAGATCCTGCTTCGCGTTATCAGTCGGCATTAGAGGTCGCGAAAGAGGTCGAAAATTTCATGTCAGGCGGCAAGATCGCAGCCTATGAATACAGTTCGCTGGAGCTCGTCAAGCGCTTTGTCGTAAAAAACAAATCGCTTTCCGTTCTTGTGCTGGTGCTTTTTGCCGTTATGATTTCTGCTTCGGTAGCCGTTTTCAAGGCTTACCGCGATTCTGTCGAAAATGAAAGGGCGGCTCACCTCAACCTTTCTCTCGGCTACCTTGAATACGCCGAAAAACTTCTGAAGGAGGGAATGTATTCCGATTCAGAAATTTTCGCTGCGGCGTCGCTCTACAATTCCCCTTTCAATCCTATGAGCCCGTGGAGCTATCCTGATTCGTATCTTGCTGAAAATATTGGCGAAAGCCAGGAACATATGCTTGAGATACAGTCTCTGCTCTACCTTTCGAGAGTCTACGGCAACAACGCTTTCAAAGGAAATCTTGCAAGTGTCGATTTCGATGCAAGGAACGTTGCTGTTTCGCCGGACGCGTCTCTTTTTGCGGTTTCAGGCAAAAGAAAGGAAGTGAGGGTCTATTCGGCAGACGGAACTGAAAAATTCAAGTTGAACGGTCACAAGGACGAGGTGAGTGCGGTAGCGTTTTCTTCCGACGGCAAGTTCATCGCGACAGGCAGCTGGGACAACAACCTTATTCTTTGGAACGCTTCTGACGGCGCGCAGATAAAATCGCTTCCGACTCTCGCCGGAGAGATCTATGCGCTTTCGTTTTCTCCGAGAAACAAGTTCATCGCATTCGGCGGAACTGAAAAAACGCTCTGGGTCGTAAAAACTGACGATCTGACCCTTTCTTCTGCCGGCAGATTCGAGCTTGAAAACACTGTCCGCAGCATAGACTGGGCGCCTGACGGAAAAAAGATACTTGTTTCAGACAGCTCGGGAAAGATATACCTGATCACTCGGAGCGGAATCGAAAAAGTTTTTGAATTTCACTCCGAACCGACTGTGGCAGTCCATTTCCTTAACGACGGAAGCCGCTTCGTCTCTGTAAGCTACGACAAAAGATTCGCTCTCTGGAGTGTCAGTTTCGATAAACCGCTGAATGTTCTTGAGCACTGGGACGCCTTTTTTTCGCTTGATATCTCGAATGACGGAACGTTTGCTGCTGCGGCGACGCGCGACGGAACGATAAAGCTGATAAATCTTGCGACAAGACAGGTCGACGACCTTCGGGACCATGTCGGATCGGTATATTCGGTAATGTTTCTGCCGATGGGAAATTCGCTCGTTTCGGTAGGCGAGGACCGTTTCATCAAGCTGTGGCGCACCGATTTGACTAAGGAGATGCAGCGTCTGCGCGGACATACGACCTATATTCCGTCGCTCGCATATTCTCCGGATGACAGACTTCTTGCTTCTTCAAGCTGGGATTACACGATAAAGCTGTGGAATATAGCCACCGAATCTGCGATTTCTTCTTTCGGCGTGGAAGGAACGGTTCCTTACAGTCTGGCTTTTTCTCCGGACGGACAGTTCCTTGCTTCCGGTGATTCTGACGGAGTGCTGCGTTTCTGGAACCCGCTCACGGGAAAGATCATTTTTTCGTATCCGCTCCATACGGACCAGATTTCTGCGATAAGTTTCTTCAACAAAGGAAAAAGCATAATTTCTTCGGGAAAAGACAAGAAGGTGAAGATCTTCAACCTTTCAGAAAGGCGCGTCTCAAAGGTTTTCGACCACGAAAATCCGGTCAACACTGTTGCAGTATCGGCTGACGGAACGCTTGCCGCAAGTGCCGGAAGGAACGGTGAGATAAACTTCTGGAGCCTTCAGGAAGGGAAACTTCTCTTCGGGACCAAAGGGGGAAACGGAAAATCGGTCCTTTCGCTTGCAATTTCTCCTGACAATACGGTCGCCATTTCGGCCGATGAAGACGGTGTTATAAACAAGTGGGATGTGAAATCAAAGAAGATAGTTGAAACTTTTAAGGAAAATTCGGGAACAGTCAATGCTGTAGCGTTTTCCGAAGACGGAAAAATGTTCATTTCTGCAGGCCGTGCGGTTGTCATCAGAAATACTGCAAATTCACAGAAGATCATGCAGTTCGACCTTCAGTATTCTGCCTACAGTGTCGCGTTCGAGCGCGGCGGAAGATACTTTGCGGTAAGCGACGGAGCGGTCATCAAGCGCTATCCGGTCATTTCCGAAATGTGGAAGCTTGATCCTGCGAAACTTCTTGAAGAGACGCAGAAAGATGCCGGAAAGAAACTCGAAGGCTTCAAACTTGTTCCGTTTTAAGGAGGAATAATGTCGGAAATAAAAAAATTAGGAGCACTTCTTAAAGAAAAAAACATCAGTATCAGCGGAGCGGAGTCCTGCACAGGGGGCATGGTCGCTGCTGAGATCACATCGGTCGACGGTATTTCTGCGGTATTCAATGAAAGTTTCGTCACCTATTCAAACGATGCCAAACACCGTAATCTTGGAGTTTCGTCCGAAACTCTTGAAAAATTCGGAGCCGTAAGCGAAGAGTGCGCAAGAGAAATGGCGGAAGGTGCCGCGGCAAGAAGCGGAGCCGACATCGCGTTTTCGGTCACTGGAATTGCCGGTCCGACAGGGGGAACAAAGGAAAAACCTGTAGGAACTGTCTGCTTCGGTCTCTTTTTCAAAGGAAAAACCATTTCAAAAACGGCTCATTTTGACGGAGACAGAGAGAGTGTCAGAAAAGCATCTGTCGATTTTATTATAGATTTGATGATATCAGAACTGCTTTAAGATTACTCTTCTTCGCCTGCTTCAAGTACTGCAAGGAAAGCTTCCTGCGGGATCTCGACGTTTCCTAGCTGTTTCATCCGCTTCTTTCCTTCCTTCTGCTTTTCGAGAAGTTTTCTCTTTCTGGATACGTCGCCGCCGTAGCATTTCGATGTGACATCCTTTCTGTAAGCCTTGACTGTTTCGCGTGAAATTACGGTCGAGCCTATTGCTGCCTGTATCGCTACATCGTACATCTGTCTCGGTATGACGCGGCGCATTTTCATTACGAGAGAGCGTCCCATCTGGTATGAGTTGTCTTTGTGGACGATGACTGAGAGCGCGTCGACCGGCTCTCCGTTGATGAGAATGTCCATTTTGACGAGATTCGACTTTTCGTAGCGGTCGAATTCGTAGTCGAGAGATGCAAATCCGCGCGAGATCGATTTCAGTTTGTCGTAAAAGTCGTAAACTATCTCGCTGAGCGGCATTTCGTATTCGAGAATGACTCTGTCTGCCGCCTGATAGATCATGTTTTTCTGCTTGCCGCGCTTGTCTAAGCAGAGTTTTACGAGCCCGCCGATAAATTCCGCCGGAGTAAATACCGACGCTTTGACGATAGGCTCTTCGATGTGGGCGATTATCTGCGGTTTCGGGAGTTTGTCTGGGTTTTCGACGATGACTTCCTCTCCGTTCGTGAGGACGACTTTGTATGCAACGCTGGGAGCTGTCGTAATGAGTTCAAGGCCGAATTCGCGCTCAAGCCTCTCTTTTACGATCTCAAGGTGGAGCATTCCTAAAAATCCGCAGCGGAAGCCGTAACCCAAAGCTGTCGAATTTTCAGGCTCGTAGGAAAAACTCGAATCGTTGAGAGCGAGTTTCTCGACTGCGCGTTTCACTTCCTCGTATTTTGAAGTTTCAACGGGGAAAACTCCGCAGAAAACCATCTGTTTCATCGGTTTGAAGCCGGGAAGGGGAGTAGTCGTCGGATCACTTGCTAAAGTTATCGTTTCCCCGATCCTGACATCGTGGATAGTCTTGATTCCGGCGGCTATAACGCCGACTTCACCTGCCGAAAGCGAATCCACTTTCTTGAGGAAAGGCATATATTTCGCGATCTCGATGACTTCATAATCGGCGTCCGAGTGCATGAGATGGATGATATCGCCCGTTTTGATCTCACCGTCGAACATCCTCACCATCATTCTGACTCCGACGTATGCGTCAAACCAGCTGTCGAACACAAGAGCCCTCGTTTTCATTGAAGGATCGGTCTTCGGAGCGGGGATCTCTGTGACGATTTTGTCTAAAAGTTCACGTACTCCTACACCGGTTTTTGCCGAAACGAGAGAAGCGTCATCGGTGTCGATCCCGATTATATCAGCGATTTCCGTTTTCGTTTTTTCGACATCGGCGCTTGGAAGGTCGATCTTGTTGATGACAGGAACGATCGCGAGGTCGTTGTCGATAGCCATATATACGTTTGCCAGAGTCTGCGCCTCGACTCCCTGCGTCGCGTCAACGACGAGCAGAGCTCCTTCGCAGCTCGTAAGTGCACGGCTCACTTCGTAGGAAAAATCGACATGTCCCGGAGTGTCGATGAAGTTGAACTCGTATTTTTCGCCTTTGTATTCATGAAAAACCGTGACAGCGCGCGCCTTGATCGTGATCCCGCGCTCTTTTTCGAGCTCCATATCGTCGAGGAACTGCTCTGTCATCTCGCGCTCGCTTAAGCCGCCCGTCATTTCGAGAAGTCTGTCGGAAAGAGTCGATTTTCCGTGGTCTATATGTGCTACGATCGAAAAATTCCTGATATTATTGATGTTTTTCATACTAACCTTGGTAAAAGTTAATAAAAACCGCGCGTTTATATATGAAAAGTTGAGATTTTACAAGAAGTTGCGTTTTTTTTGATTCGTTTTTCCCTGATTGAACGCTATATTTGCATTTATAAGGTTTTTTAGTATAATATCCGGCTTTTGATTTTGTTCAGGAAGAGGATTTTTATGGATAATACGCCTAAAAGCAATGCTGAAACGGAAAATCCGGTCACCAAAGTGGAAAATAAGCGCATACAGATCACGATAGAAGATTTTATAAAAATATTGCGTGACAATAAAAAACTTTACTGTATTTCGTCACTTATCACATTCACTGTTATTGTTTTCGTTTTCCTTTTTGTCATAACTCCGGTTTACAGCGTCAATTCTTCGATAGAAATAAGAAGCACGCAGGGTTCGACTTCAATTTCCCCGTTTGACATGATGTCTCAGTTCATAGGCGGCGTCATGTCGAACAGCAGAAGTATAGATTTTGAACTTCTCAAGAGCAGGACGCTTATGGATTCCGTCATCCAAAAGGATAATCTTCAGATGAATGTCAGGAAGAAAAACAACTCGATGTTCGTTCATTACTGGAGTAAATTTTTCGGCGAAAAAGCAGAGGATGCTTTTGTGATTTTTAAGAAGATCCCCGAACCTTTGAAAGTCGGAAGCGGAGAGATAACGGCATCGGAAGACGGTTATGTTATAGAATTCGGCGGGACGCAGGCAGAATGCCGCTGGAATGAGGACTGCCTTTTAGGCAAAGATACTGTTTCTGTCGAAAAAATCGGAAGTTTTAATTTCCCTGTAAAATATAAGTTCGAATATGAATCAATAATATTTGCGAGGAAGCGTTTTGCCCAGTCTCTGCTTGTCGACAATGCGGCTGCCTCTGGAGCGCTTAATCTGAAAAAAGGCGGTGATGAGGAACTTATCCTCCTTGTCTTTACACATGAAAGTCCCCTCATGTCGGTGAGAGTGCTGAATGATCTCATTGATGCCTATATCGTAAAAAAAAGCGAGTGGGAAAAAGATGATGCCGAGTCTAAGCAGCTTTATATAAACGGCAGGCTTGAAGAACTTTCTCTCGGGATACAGGAAAAAGCTGAAAAAATGATATTGTTCCAGCAGAAGGAGCATACGATAATGCCTGAACTCGAATTTCCGGAACTGCTTAAAAAGCAGGAGGCTATGAAGGTTCAGCAGGAAGAATTCAAGTTCAAAAGAAAAATCCTTGAAAATACATTGAAAAACATCGAAAAGGATTCCGGTAAACCGATAACGCTTCCGATAGAAGAGTCTTCGGTGCAGGAGGCGCTGAAATATCACAACGCTCTTATTTTCAAGCGCAACGAGCTCTCCCAGCGCGTAACTGAAGAACACCCGCTCAAAGTTGCGGCCGATGAGGAGATAAAGGAGAGCGAGAGTGCTCTGAAAAATGTTATCAAAACAAGTATAACCCAGTATGATAAAGGGGAGAAGCTGCTCGGCGAACTTCTTAATATGATGTCGGACGGCCAGGAAAAACTTCCCGAAAACCTTCTTGTTTTTGCAAATCTGAAGCGTGATGTCGAGCTTGCAGAAAGGGTTTACGTGACTCTTTCCGCAAAATTGTATGAATCTTCGATCTCTCCGAATATCGGAATCCTTCCCGTAAGAGTTGTGGATTTCCCGGATCCGCAGGTCCTGCGTTCTTTCCCCAAGTCTGTAATTTTTGCTGCTATAACTTTGATTGCTACTATTTTGTCAGGATTTTTTGTGGTTTTTGCAAAGGAATTCTTTAAATCTGCAAGGGAAATCCTGAAATAGATGAGCTTTCTTAAAAAAATGTAATTTTATTATTTAGTCGAGGCGGAAATGGCATTTGTCCACTTGCACTTACACACTATTTATTCGTTTCTCGACGGTCTTGTGAAGCCGGCCGAGCTTGCGAAAAAGCTGACAAAGCTGGGGATGAACGCAGTTGCGATCACGGACCACGGAAATATGCACGGTGTCGTCGATTTCTATACGACGATGATCGGAAAGGATGAAAAAGGAAACTTCAACAAGATCGAAAATGCCGTGATCAAGCCGATAATCGGCATGGAAGCCTATATTTCGGCTAACGACAGAAGGGAAAAGGTGGCTAAAGACGCATTTCACCTTCTTCTGCTTGCCGAAAACGAGAAAGGGTACAAAAATCTGTGCTATATGGCGTCGACCGCATTTGTTGACGGATTTTACTACAAACCGCGTATCGACCGCGCTTTGATAAAGGACCACGCAGAAGGGATCATCGCTACGAGCGCGTGTCTGGGCGGAGAGATTCCTCAAGCCATTGCCAAGGGAAGATACGACGACGCAAAGCGGATAGCGCTTGAATACATCGAACTTTTCGGCAAAAACAACTTCTTCATCGAACTTCAGGTAAACGGAATGAAAGAGCAGGAGGAAGCCAATCCTCAGCTCATAAAACTTGCACGGGAACTCGGAGTGGGGCTCGTTGCGACGAATGATGTCCACTATTTAAGTCCTGAACACGCCGAAGCTCAGGATATTCTTTTCTGCATAAACGAGAAGAAAAAAGTTACCGATACCGACAGAATGCACCACGAGACGGCGGCCTTCTATCTCAAAAGCGAAGAGGAGATGCGCGAACTTTTCAGTGTTTACGGCGAGGCCGGGACCGAAGCGATAGAAAATACCGTAAAAATTGCCGAAAGGTGCAGTGTCCAGCTTGATCTCGGGCACAACTATCTGCCGATTTTCGATACAGGCGATAAAAGTCCGGCGCAGTTCCTTCGCGATATGGCGGAGCAGGGACTTGAAGAGAGATTTTTGGAGCTGGGAACGCCCGAAGACAAAAAACAGGCTTACCGCGACAGGCTTGAATACGAGCTCGGCGTTATCATCAGAATGGATTTTCCCGGCTATTTCCTGATAGTCTCCGACTTCATACGCTGGGCGAAAAACCACGGCATTCCGGTAGGTCCGGGACGTGGCAGCGGTGCAGGTTCGCTTGTTGCATACTGCACGAGGATCACCGATCTCGATCCTCTCAGATATGAGCTTCTTTTCGAGAGATTCCTCAATCCGGAGCGAATTTCGATGCCCGATTTCGACGTCGATTTCTGTCAGGACAACCGTGAACGCGTTATCGAGTATGTCGAGAGTAAATACGGCTTTGAAAATGTTGCTCAGATCGCCACTTTCGGTCAGCTCAAGGCTAAATCTGCGATCCGCGATGTCGCGAGAGCGCTCGATATCCCGATAAGCACAGCCGACAAACTGGCGAAGATCGTTCCTGAGGCCTTTGCAGATATGTATTCGCCGCAATACCTCAAAAAAACTAAAGACATTACGAAAAAACTTATAGAAAAATATAATGTTCCGGCTGATACAGCCGCCGATCCGGACAAACTTAACAAAGCGATAGGAAGTCTGAAAATCGCTTCTGAAGACACTGAAGAGATCAAGTCTCTCAGATCGGCGATCGAGGCTTTTGCGAACGAAAGGCAGGTCATCCGCGACAATCCCGATTTTTCGAAGATCATCAAGATCGCCGTGCAGATCGAAGGTCTGCTGCGCCAGCCTGGAAAGCACGCATGCGGACTTGTCATCGGTCAGAAGCCGATTTACGAGTATTCACCGATATTTGTCGATAAAGACAACTATCACGTAACGCAGTATGAAAAAACGACAGTCGAACTTGTAGGTCTGGTCAAATTCGACTTCCTCGGGCTCAAGACGCTTACGATGATAAACCATGCCGTGTCGCTCGTTAAAAAGAAAAAACCTGATTTCGACATATCCAAGATCCCGCTTGACGATGCCGCGACTTACAAATACATCTGCGAGAACAGCACGAAAGGGATATTCCAGATGGAAAGCGGAGGTTTCGAGAAGATGATCCACCAGATGAAACCTGACCGCATCGAGGATCTGATCGCTGCAGTCGCCCTTTACCGGCCGGGACCTATGGATATCATCCCGAACTATATCCGCAGAAAGCACGGAAAAGAACCGATAGAATACGATCATCCGTGGCTGAGCGAGATCCTGAGCGAAACTTACGGGCTTATGGTCTATCAGGAGCAGGTCATGCAGATCTCCCGCCGTCTTGCTGGTTTCTCGATGGGGCAGGCAGACGGTCTGCGTAAGGCTATGGGTAAAAAAATCGCGGCGAAAATGGCCGAAGCAAAGGTCAAATTCATCGACGGAGCCAAGAATAACGGGATCTCCGAAGAGACTGCACAGCTGGTCTTCGAGCACATGGAAAAGTTTGCAAGCTACGGCTTCAACAAGTCGCATGCCGCGTGTTACGGATACATTTCATACCAGACGGCTTATCTCAAGACGCACTATCCGACGGAATTCCTTACTGCATTGATCACTTCCGAAGCCGGAAATGCAAACAAGGTCTTCATGTATATCAGCGATGCGAGAGACCACGGGATCAAAGTATGTCTTCCCGACATAAACAAAAGTTTCAATAGCTTTACGATAGAGGAAAACACTATCCGGTACGGTTTCGGAGCTGTTAAAAACGTCGGCGAAGCGGCGGTAGAAGAGATAATAAAGGAGCGCGAGAAGAACGGCGACTTCAAATCGCTTATCGACTTCACGAGCAGGATGAGCCAGTCCAAAGTCAATTCGAGAGCTATAGAGTTCCTGATAAAAGCGGGTGCTTTTGATTTTACTGGGATCAACAGAGGACTTCTCCTTGCAATGCTTCCGAATGCGCTGAAAGAGGGCAGCCTTGCGGCTGAAGACAAGGACAGAGGACAGCTCAGCCTTTTTGCCGCGTTTTCAGACGATGCTTCGGACAGCGGTGCTTCCGGTATGACTGATGAAGAGCTTCTTAGGCGTGTGGACAAAAACGAGGCGCTTGATGTTTTTGATTCGCTCGCTCTTGAACGCGAAGTTCTGGGTATTTACCTTTCAAATCATCCGGCGAGATTTTTCCGCAAGGATTTCCGTGACCTGGGACTGAGCTCAATAGCCGGCGTCATTGAAGATGTCGAATCCGGAAAGCGCTTCTACGGGCCGCGCAGCGACACTTGGGTCCCTGGTATAATCACTACCGAAATCAAGCCGGCAAAGAGCAAGGACGGCAGGGAATACTATCTCAAAGGGATACTTGAAAGTGAAGACAGTGCAGTCGAGTTTTCGATAAACAAAATCGAAAATGCTTTGGGAAATCCGGATGTCGCAAAACTTTCTTCAAAAGTTCCGCTGATTTTCAGAGTACGCGGCAAAGCGGTCATGACCGGTGAAGACGAGGAGAAAACTCTTGAAAAAGTGGTCTTTTCGATCAGCGATCTCAAGGAAGATGTAAAAACTGTCGATCAGTTCATGCTGTACTGCCAGAATAACGACCCGGGTTTCGATCCGGTATTGTTCTATGAGTGTACCGAAGATGAATTTATGAAAAATAAAGATCTTCTGAATAAAATTTTCTCAGATAAACTTCCTGCTTTCAAAATAAAACTGAATATAAAAATAAATTTCGGCGATGCAGGAGACAGTATCCTTCTTGAAAAATACGGCAATATAGATTTGTCGAAACTTGCGCAGTACAAATCGGTGCTGGGATACGATCAGCTTTATCTGAAAGTTAAGTGAAAATAAGCGGCGGAAACTCAAAACTTCTTTACTTTGAAATTTCTGCGACTATACTTTTGCGTTTTTTGTTTTTGTTATTTTAAGGGAAGGAACAATGTTTCAATTAGATAATCTTTTATCGATTTTTACGAGCGATATTGCAATAGATTTGGGAACGGCGAACACTTTGATCTATGTCAAGGGCGAGGGGATAGTCAGGAACGAACCGAGCGTCGTAGCCGTTCAGGAGAAGGATTCAAGAGGTGCGAAATCTGTCCGCGCGGTTGGTCGGGAAGCTAAGGAAATGATAGGCAAGGCTCCGGTAAACATCAGTGTTATCAGGCCTTTGAAAGACGGCGTCATCGCAGATTTCGAGGTCGCGAGCCAGATGCTCCGCTACTTCATAAAGCATGCATACAAACACGGCAGTTTTATTAAACCGAGGATCGCTATAGGTGTTCCATACGGCATAACCGAAGTTGAAAAAAGGACTGTCCGCGAGGCTGCGCTCGGTGCGGGAGCGAGAGAGGTCTTCCTTGTCGAACAGCCCATGGCTGCTGCAGTCGGTGCGAATATGCCGGTTACCGAGCCGACAGGCAACATGATCGTTGATATCGGCGGCGGAACGACCGAAGTCGCCGTTATTTCACTTGCCGGTATCGTTTATTCCAAATCGGTGAAGTCAGCCGGTGACAAGATGGATGAAAGCATCATCGAATACATCAAGAAAAAATATAATCTCGCGATAGGCGAAAGGATGGCCGAGCAGATAAAGTGCACTATCGGAAACGCTTATCCTGACGAATCCCGTGAATTTATGGAAGTCAAAGGACTCGACCTTGTTGCCGGACTTCCGAAAACGATAGAGATCCACAGCGACGAGATCAGGGAAAGCCTGTCAGAAGTAGTAAAAGCTATCGTCGCAGCGGTCAAAACCGTTCTCGACAATACACCGCCGGAACTTGCAGCCGATATCGTTGACAAAGGCATCGTTCTTGCCGGCGGCGGCGCGCTTCTGAAGAATCTGGACATTCTTATCCGCGAAGATACCAACCTTCCCGTTATAATTGCTGAAGATCCGCTGAAATCAGTAGTTCTGGGAACCGGTAAGATACTTGAAGATATTTCACTTTTGAAAACTGTATCCTTGTACTGATATTGAATAAAAAAAAGATCGTCCGTTATATTTTTATTACCTCTTTCTTTCTTGTTCTGCTTGTTCCGCAGTTCTTTTTAGAGTATAATTCACGCTTTTATTTCATAGACGACATCCAGATGCTGCTTCGCGGCCAGGTGGAGAATCTCCGCGAAACTTTCAGAATAATTGTCGATCTTAAAAACGTCGGGCATCAGAATAAAATTTTAGAGCAGGAAGTTTCTGAACTGAAAGTCAGACTGCTTATGAATGACGCTATCAGAAAGGAGAACGAAGAACTTTCAAAACTGCTGAAACTTAAGGACAGTTACGGAAAATATACGATTATTCCTGCGAAAATATTGAACTATTCTGAACTTAACCCTAACAGGATATCGATAAGTTACGAAGAACAGTATGCAAAGCTCATGGCGGAAAAATCGACGGTCGTTTCGAGTATGGGGCTGGTCGGACTCGTCACCTCTTTCCACGGTGCAAGGGCTGAAGTCGAGCTCATAACTTCAAAAGCGTTCACGATCCCGGCAGTTCTTGAAAACAGAGAGGAATGCACCGCGATCCTGCGTGGAAACGGACAGTCGCTTTCCGTTCTTTTCTTAGACAAGCTCTGCAATTCTCCCGAAGCCGACGGAAAAAAGATGCTCAGCGCGAATCTCAGCGAAAACTATACGATCCCATATATTCCGATCGCGATAATCGGCAACCTGAAAGAAGACGAAAGCAACATCCTTTTCATGAAAGGCGAGGCTATCCCGCTTTTCAAAAAGGGTAAGCTGAACCATATCTTTATTGTGGTCGGAGCGAATACCGGCGACAACAGGTCTTTGTTTTAATTGTCGGGGTGATTCATGAAGCTCTCTCTTCTGATTCCGGTATATAACGAGGAAAGAACGCTCGATATGATTTTCGATAAAGTTTTTGCGATCGGAGAGTCGCCTTTGATAGATGAACTCGAAGTCATTGCAGTCGATGACTGTTCAAAGGATAACTCTTTTAATTTATTGAAAAA
This sequence comes from bacterium, assembly GCA_017963125.1. Taxonomy (GTDB): domain Bacteria; phylum UBP6; class UBA1177; order UBA1177; family UBA1177; genus UBA1177. The sequence continues at coordinate 33,421 of JAGCUA010000090.1, read as the reverse complement.
ATACGAAGCTGACGGCAAAATAAGGCTCTTCCGTCACGAAAAAAATCAGGGAAAGGGGGCGGCAATCAGAACTGCTGTATCGAATGCGACGGGTGATTATGTAGTCTTTCAGGACGCAGATCTCGAATACGACCCGCAGGATCTTCTGGAAATGCTCGACTATGCCGTCAAAAACAATGTCGATGTCCTTTACGGAAGCCGTTTTCTGGGAAAAAAGACGAGCCCGCTCGGAAAATTTCACTATTTCGTGAATGCCGGACTCACGACTTTATCCAATCTTTTCACAGGTTTGTCTCTTACGGACATGGAAACCTGCTACAAAATGTTCAAAGGCGAAGTTTTGAAAGAAATAAACATCGAAGAAGACCGCTTCGGCCTCGAACCTGAAATAACGGCTAAAACGGCAAAAATCTGTGCCGCAAAAAATCTTATAATCAAGGAATTTCCGATCAGCTACAACCCGCGCAAATCGGATGAAGGCAAAAAAATCGGAGCCAAAGACGGCCTGAGAGCTGTTTATATCATTTTAAAATACGGATTCTTCGAATAAAACGTTACGTCGTGACGTCGTTTCGGCGTGACGGTTTGAGGCGTTCTTGTCGACGGCGCGAATCGTTATAACTATAATATCGATAATCCCGTTAAAATTTATTCCGAAGCCTCTTCGTTGAAGGTGTCAAGCATTGTTTTTACGGTTTCGGGCGGAAGTCTGAAGTGGAGTCCTTTCGGGATTTCAAGAAGTTCGTGCGGATAAAAGGTTTCGATCCCGACAAAATTCATGTTTTTGTCGAGAATAGCCGCTTTTCCCTTTCTTCCTGTCGTTCTGAAAACGTCAAGCGAGCATGCCAGCTGTTTTTTGCCGATTACTCTTAGAACTGTGCCGGGCGGGAATATCCCGAGTGCGCTGAAAAGTGCTTTGACCGTTACTTTTGCCAGACAGCGCATGTCTGCCATTCTGAAAAGCTGTTCTATCGCTTCGGGGCGTTTCATCGGCATTGTTTGTCTTGCGGGCCACCAGCGCGTCGCCAGATCGTAGTAGTCGCATACTTTTATGAGTTCGCCGAGAGGTGTCGACATTATCGGCTTTTCCGGCGGGATAGGCTTGCAGTCGAAAGTGTATGTCGTGTGATGAAGACCTGCGGTGATAGCTGCTTCCATCATGGCGAAGTTGAGTGAATTGAGTCGGCTGAGGACCGCAAAACCGTTCTGGCAGTGTTCGACGACTTCTCCGCGTGAATCCTCGGGAATGTCGATATCGTGGAAGTAGGCAGCCATTCCTATTCTCGTCAGCATTGAGCGGTCGATACCGAGCTGGACTCCCGCGGCTATGCTGAGTATCGCCGTGTTTGTCAGGTGGGTCGCTATCATTTTGCCGCGAAGGCTGTTGATCGAAGCTAATACCATGATATGCGATTCCTGCGAATCGGTCGAACCGTCGCAGATCATGTCTATCGTGTTCTGGATGTTTCTCATCGCCTTTTTGAGCGGCATCGGACGGTTATCGCTGATTTTTGTCTTGAACATCGAGTGATCCAAAACCATGTTACGGTAGGTAAGACGTGCGAGCTGGCTTTTGTTCAGAATATTGAAAAGATCGTCGCCGCTTGAGCTGTCGCGCTGCGTTATCTGGATCTTTATCCCTTTGTTTTTCAGTCTTTGCTCGAATTGTGCGAATCTTGTGTCCAATTTGAAGTTCGCCTTTATGATTTCCTGTCCGATAAGCATGAATTCGACGACTTCGCTGATACCGCTTGCCTTCTGGAATATTATCGTTGCGATCTGAAGTTCAATGAAAAAATTCTCCATTTCGTCAAAAGAGATGTTCATTCCTCTTTTTCTTCTGACCCTTACGTCGTTGAGCAGGAAATCGTTGCCGTTGAAAGTGAAATCGAACAGAGCCTCTGTCGCAAAGAAGAATTTGAGGGTCTCGTTCAGTTTTTCGGTGTTTTTCTCGACAGTGTCGTTTCCTGCACCGTAAAGCCTCAGCGATTTCAGAAGAGCGTTTGCCGCAACTGTGAAATCATACATCTTTTCTCTTTCGATACGGTCGGAATTTTCAAAAAATTCCGCGGAGATGACATTGTTGTGAAGTTCTTCGCTCATAAGTATTTATCCTTGATTCTGCTGACTATTTTTACTGTTTCCTTGTTGCCTGAAGCGAGGGATTTTTCAATGAATTTCTTCACTTCGGGATCGTTCCTGTAATAAAAAACCGCACTATAGAACTCCTCTTTCGCATTGGTCACCGATTTATTGAAAAGACTTCCCGAAGCGGTGAGCATGCCTGTTGCGGCAGGGAAGAGTTCTCCGAATATTTCCGGTTTGAGAAGACGGCAGAATTCATGAAGTTCGTCGGTCTTCATTTTTGACAGAGTGTTTATATCGGCTGCACGGACGATGAATTTGGAAAAGTGCGTCATCGTCGTAGCTTTCTGTATCGCCTGGATCGCTTTAAGTCTTAAGTCATGTTCTTCAGTCAGGAGCTGCTGTCCTATAAGGTCGAAAAGATCGTAGCGGCGCATCGATATTATCATCTGGAACAGGTTTTCCGTTTCGTCCGGCTCAAGTTTTTTGAGGTTGTGCGGCTGGAGCAGACGGTTGATTATAGGTCTTACCGCAACATTGTCCCTGAGTTCGAGGATCTTTTCTATTGCGGCGGTCCTTACGTCGCGGGCAGATGAAAATACTGCTCTTTCAAGTGCCGGAAGAGCCTCTTCGATAGAAAATTCCATGAGTAGTGCAAGTGCTTCGATACGCGCCTGTTTCTGCGGATGCGACAGTGTTCCCCTGATTGCCGGAAGGATCCTTGCATCCTTTTTCTCTTTCATCATCGCAAGGGCATTGCGGACGATTTTCCAGTCAGAATGTCTTGTGAGTGCGAGAAGATCGTCGGAGATCGGCAGATATTCGGTGCAGCTTTTTATGATCGCGATTCTGGTCTCTTTTGATTCGATGCTGTTGATCTTCGAAAGGAGGAACTCGATCTTTCTTGAGGGGATCATCGCGAAAAGTTTTCCGATCACAGCGATCTCATCCTGGGGAATATCCTCGACAGTAAAGAAGAAATCGCTTAAAAACTCTTCGTTTTCAAGGTCGGAAAAAGTCTCTTTTATTTTTTTTGAATATTCCGGCTGAGAGGTCTTCAGCTGTTCGGCGATGTTTTTCAGTGTCTGGATGAAGAGGATGGCACCGCTGACCGAACCGAAGAGAAGCAGTTTCTCCCAGAGTGAAACGGCCGTGTCGAGAAGTTCCTTTCCCGCCTTTGTCCCCTGACTGCTCGTAAGTCTCGCAGAAAGCTCTTTGAGAAAGCGGTTGACAACGAAAGAGTCGCTGTTTCTTTTGAGAGCTTCGTCGAATTTGAACATCTCCATTTTGCCGACGATGTAGTTCGAAAGCCTCTGGTTCAGCAGTTCTTTTCTTTCGTTGAAATCTATTTTGATGTCTTCCTTCAGGATAAGGTCGGAATATTTCTCGAAATCGGTCGTCTCGAAATTGGGCGCTTTCGCCATATCATACGTCGAATTTCCGCTTCCTGCCTTACCGTCTTCGCGGTCAACTTCGCCGATGCCGTCAAATCCCGGACCGTAGGAAAGTTCTTCAACGAGAAAGGGGGAAAAGGTGTTTTCTGAATCGTTCGCTATCGAAATATTCTGCTTTATGAGCTCGTCTTCCGTGATATAGCCGATGTTCGTGAAGTTGTGATCCCAGAGCAGTGTGGAAAGGTCGTAGTCTTCGTTTGCGAAAAGGGTGCACTGTGCAAGAATGTCGAAAAGCTGGTTGACTTCATCTATCGTGGTTCCTTTCTGGAAAAAAATCTCGCGCAGACCGTCGTTGTAAAGGAAGAAAACGACTTCGCGGTCTCTCTCTCCGGTATCGAGAAGATGATTTCCGATCATAAAGCCGTTTGTCGATATCCTGAGCGAAATAGAAGGAATATCGGCAAGGATCTCGTCTAATTTGCTTTTGAAGTAATTCGCGAACCTTGAAAATGCCGGATTCGTTCGCGGATAGAGCCTGTAACCGCGGATGACCTTGTTGAAAAGCCCGACAAGTTCTTTTGTCAGCTTGATCAGCTCGTGGTCGTCAAACAATTTGTCCGCATTATCCTTGAAAAAATCAAAAATTTCTCTTTTCTTATCGCTGACTTTTACCATCTTTCAAAACCTCGAAAATTTCCGCGTATTTTAGCGTTTGAAAGATAAAGCACAATTTTTTTCCGCTGTTTTTGGATCTGTGCAGGTAAAAAATTGTTTCTTGGTCAGTTTTTTGCATAATATTTCGATTTTTTTGAGGTTCGGATATGAAAAAAATATTACAGTTTTTGTTTTTTTTCTTGTTTTTACAAACTCTTGCCGCCGTTGAGGACGCATCTCTTCTGAAATCGGACGAAACTCAGAAAACCTACGAAAGAAGGGCGGTCATGGGTTTCGGCGACATCGGTTTCATGCAGGATGCCGTGAAAGTGCCTATGCGCTACTGCGAATACAACGAAAAAGGTGAGGGAAGGTGCATTCCGTGGACTTTTTCGGTGAATTATCCGCTTAACGAAAGCGAAAAACTTAAAGCTGCGAAGATTTTCTACCAGTGGACGATCACAAACCGCTTTGACAAGATAATTCTTGGCGACAACGTTGCTTTCATGCGGACAAAAGGCGGTGAGGTGAAGATCGATCTTGGTGGAAAGATCCCCTCTTTCCGTGCCGGAACGAGCGACCGCGCCACTTTCAGGAGACATCTGGAGCACTATCTCAATTCCGATGTCAGAAAAGTTTTTGGGAAGCTGCTTGATGCAAGCGCAGAGCAGCGCTATTCCGAGCTTTCCGAAAAAGAGCAGGAGACTTTCATGGTGACGAAGGCGAAGGAACTCGGTCTTTCGGCCGCTTTTGTCAAAAATCTTCTCAATTCATCTTATGTTTTCGCGGCTCATGTCGCTCCTATCGGCAGCGCGGGGCGAGTTGTCCGCACTCGGCATAAATCGGTTACAACCGGGCTTTATTACAGTTCATTCGATATCGAGATCGAGCTTTCGGTCGATGTGGTTTTCATGATTTACCGCTACAACTACGAGACGAAACGCTTCGAGCATTATGGCGATATCGTGGGACATTCGGGCGGAATTACAGGCTCGACAGACACCGCGCTTCAGATAATTCCGACCCCGAAGCAGGTCATGTCTGTTTTCAACGACACTTTCCGCACCGCTATAAAGGCGGCTTCGCTGAACGCAAACTATCAGCTTAAGCAGGATGACAATTTCGCTATTTTCATGCCGGTAAAAAGCAGCGACGGCAAAAAAATCGAAAGCAGTTTCGGAGTTATGGAAGATATCAGGATAGACCATCCTTTCGAGATCCTTGAAACTGTTGACGGCAAAACTCAGCGCAAAGGTTTTGCAAGGGCTCGTGAAGTTTCTATCAACTGCAACGACAGCGCAGCGCCGACAATAATCAAAGTGACGAACGGTGATGCAGAGGAAGGCGACCAGCTCCGCGAATATCCTTGGACCGGCCTTTATTTCAACCTCGGGCTGGAAGATGATATGGTGTATGCAAAAGGCAACCGCTATTCGGGTGATATCGGAATGATGCTTGTAGCTCCCGGACTGCATCTCGGCACAAATGTTGATCTTGGTTATGTGAAGAACAGTTCTGCCCTCAGCGAGTTTTATCTCAATGTTTTTTTAGATTTTAATGTTGGTCTTCAATCGGAATATAAGGGTGAAAACCAAAAGAGTATAGGTACGCTGCTTTATTGGTTCGGAGGAGGTCTTGGCATTGCGAAAAGGTTTTATGCCGGATCGGCAGGATTTTTCTTTGCGCCGGCAATTGACGCTTCTTATCACGGCACTTTGAATGACGGCAGGGATTTTCAGCATTTTGATATAACACCGCAGATTCATTTGGGTTTTAGTGTAACTCCAAGTTTTGATTTTATAATCAAGGCGGGCTGGAATGTCGGTTTTCTCACAAAGGCTGAATCTGATGAATACAGTGGTGAAAAGGTAGATGTTTCAGGCAGCTACTCAGGTTTTGTCCATGGTCCGTATATGTCGCTTGACTTCAACTTCCATCTTCCGATAGTGAGCGCGATGGCGAGAATGTATACGCCTTCTTCAAATGTGTGCAGGTGATAAATGAAATATTTTATGGAGGAAAAAATGAGAAAATTTTTGGTGTTAACGCTTGTTTTGGCACTCTCTATGGTCAGCTGCTCCAACAAATGCGATTTCAAAAAACAGCAGACTCCGGCTCTTTACGAAGCGACTTTCGTCGAAAGCAGCGGCACTGGCGAAATGATGATCAAGGCGACAGGCATCGGATGCTCGGTAGAAGAGGCGCTTGAAGAAGCCAAAAAGACTGCTGTCTGGTTCGTTCTTGAAGGCGGTGACAAGCCTATCCTCAAAACGCAGGCTGAAAAAACGAGAGCTTACGGCCTTGAAATGCAGATGTATGCGAATCCGGTCAAATATATCCGCTGGATCTCCGACATAAAATCGAAGAAAAAAGAGGGCGGAAAAACAAAAGTCACATACCTCTTCAAAATTGATGTCGCGATGATCCAGCAGGAGCTCGCGGCAGCCGAAATAATCACTTCGACTGAGGATCTGGGCGAAAGCATGGGACTTCCGACAGTTTCCGTTTTTGCCGACAAAGGCGGTGATTTCGCAAAAACTGCTGTCAGCGCGCTTCAGGAATACTTTCAGGACAACTCTTTTGAAGTCTACAAGGCTGCACAGGGTGATACCGTCAACAAAATCGTTGCCAAAATGGCTGCTCTCGAAGGTGCAGAGACAGATCCGATGCACGACATGGCGCTTTCTCTCGGTACCGACGTCTATGCGAAAGTCAACTATTCCGGCGTCAACGGCGGTTCAGGTTCCAAGGCATCGGTAGCAGTCGAAGTTTTCGAAACGGCGACCGGCAAAATGCTCGGAACGACGACGGGATATTCTGCTGAAAGGCGTGTCAGCGACGCAAACGCACTTGTTCAGGAAGCAGTGAACGATGCCGGCGCTAAAGTTGTCAGTCAGATCAGAAAAGAGTGGATGGAGATGGTGAAAAAAGGAAAACCGTTCAAACTTGCGGTCCTTTCGAACAGCACCGACGGCGCGGCAGTCGATGAAGCTGTCTACGGCGCGCTCAAAGGGCTTTCAACAAGGCAGATCAAGCGTCAGGCAGGCGGTAAATCGACATTCTCCTACATCGTTTATCTCAAGGACATTCCGAACGCTTACGAGTTTTTCCTTGCGCTCAAGAAGGCTTACAGCGGCCCGGGACAGCTTGAGAAAGTGAGCGATGCAGGCTCATTCCTCGTCATCAAGGCAGCCGGAAACGGTGAAATCGAACTTACGGTAGAGTAGGGAAAATATGAAAAGATTTGTCTCTTGTAACTTGTTATTTTTATTGGTTGTTTTTGCTGTTTCGTGCGCGACTGCGGCAAAGTCCGAGAGTTATGGAAGTGTAAGACAGAATGCGTTCGATGCTTTTGCCGAACTCGAAGGAAAAGAGGCTGCTGCATCGAAAGATGAAAAAAGCTCAATGGATTCGGTAAAAGACAGAGGAGAAGCAGCTTTTGACGAGGTCGGAAGCGGCGAAGAACCTCTTTTTGCGGCAGTCCTCAAAGGAACTGGAACGGGCGAAGACGAAAAGTCAGCTAAAAACGACGCTCTTTCTCAGCTCGCAAATTCGATAGTTGCCGACATAGTTTCCAAAACGGTGATAAGCCAGGAGGAGCGGGACGGAAAATATACCGAATCATTGAAAAACGACATACTTATCCGATCGAATGTCTTCTTGAAGGGAGTTCTTTTCACAAAACCTGTGAAAAAAGAGGGATTTGTTGAAGTTACTGCGTTTATGACGCAGAATTCGATAGTAAATACGATAACTTATCTTCTTAAGACCATGCCGGAAGACATTGAGACGCTTTCTCCTGAAAAGTATGACGATGTTCTCACGATGATCTATCTTTCATATTCGCTGCTTTACGCCGTAACGGATCGTCAGATTCCTGAAAGATCAAAGTATATCACGGCGCTCGGCACTCTGAAAGCCGAGGTCGAAAAGCTGGCTTCACACGGCTCTGTCTATTTTCAGGCTACTTCGGATGTTAAGGGAGAAGTTGAGATCGCCGGGAAGTCATACGAACTCAACAAAAAGATATTCCTTAAACCGGCAAACTATAAATTTTCAGTAAAATTAAACGGATATAAAAATGTCAGCGGCTCGGTGAATCTTTCTAAAGGGGACAAAAAATTCGTCGAAATCCCCCTTGTTCCTGAGCTTTCGGGTAAAAAAGAGATATTTCTTAGTGTCGAAAGTCCTGTCATAATGACCGGTGACATTGAAAAGGCGCTGCTTGACTTTGGCATTGTTCCGACTCAGAAAGAGGAGCTTCCGCATCATGTTACAATTGTCGTCAAAACCGCATCTGTCCAAGTCGACGGCTATGAAAGAGTGATAGTTTCAGTCGATATCGACACATTCAAAAACGGTGAAAAATTCAAAGTCGCGCACTACGAACACAAACCGTTTTTCGTCACGGCGCAGAACAGATCCGAAAAAGTGAAGGAAGAGAGCCGAAAGATTTCTTCCGCTGTCGTAAAGAAGTTCCTTTCTTCAATAGATCTCAAAGAATTTTTCGGTGAATCGGAATAAACGCCGTTTAAAGCTAAAATCTGTCCTGATATTCTTGAAATAAAGTTTTTATCTGCTACCGTGCTCCGATGCTTTTGTTAATTCTTTAATTGGAGGAGAAAATGAACTTCAGAAAATTTGACGGTAATTTTGACAACATTGATTTCCTGAGCCTGCTTATGATCGACATAAACGGCTCAATCAGACACGTTACGCTTCCGAAAGGTTATATTTCAGACAAAATTTTTGAAAAAGGTATCGGTTTTGATGCATCGAACTTCGGGTATGCAAAAGTCGACAAGTCCGACATGGTCGCAAAACCCGATATGACGACAGCTTTCGTCGAAGAGAAGGAAGGACATACGATAGTCCACGTTTTCTGTGATGTTTATCTCACGACAGGCGAGCCTTTTGACCAGTATCCGCGCAACATCGCGAAGAAAACTGCGGCATATCTCAAGGAACAGAAGATCGCAGACGACGCGAAAGTCCTCATCGAACTTGAGTTCCACGCTTTCGACAGCGTCCGCTATTCAAGCGAATATTCCCACAGTTTCTACGAAGTCCAGAGCCAGGAAGGGATCGGCCCGGACTACAGCGATGCACCGCGTTTCGGCATCCAGAACGGTTACCACAGGCTTGCTCCGGCAGATAAATACTTTGAAATGAGAAACGACATCGTCGCTGCAATGGGCGCAGTCGGTATTCCTGTTAAATACCATCACCACGAAGTAAGCGCGTCCCAGCTTGAGATCGAGCTCAACTTCATAAGCCTTGCCGAAGCGGGCGACAAAGTTGCTCTGGCTAAATGGATAATCGTCAGTGTTGCACGTGAACACGGAATTTTCGTAACTTTCATGCCGAAACCTGTTTACAACATCGCAGGAAACGGAATGCACGTTCACCAGTTCCTCGTCAAGAAAGGGGCTTCGATCTTCTTCGGAAACGGCATGCACGGCCTTTCGAAAAAAGCTCTTTCCTACACGGCAGGAATTCTCGACCACAGCCTTACGGGCTCGCTTCTCGCTTTCTCGAATCCGAGCACGAACTCCTACAAACGCCTTGTTCCGGGCTTTGAAGCTCCTGTCAGCGCGACATTTGCAAAAGGTTCGCGTGAAGCTTCGATCAGGATCCCGGGATATTTGGCTAAAGGCGAAGAGAGGATCGAGTACAGGACCGGTGATGCGACCGCGAACATCTACTATTTCCTCAGTGCAATGATCCTTGCCGGTGTCGACGGCATCAAAAAAGGCCGCGATCCGCTTGAAAGCAACTACCACGACAAGGAAAACGGCAAAATGTTCCCGCTCAACCTCAACGCTGTACTTGACGGTCTCGCTGCCGACAACGAATACTTGATGCCTGCATTCCCGAAGGCTTTGATCGACCTCTGGATCAAAGAGAAAAGGGCTGAAGCACGCTACGTCTACAACGCTCCGACACCTCAGGAATACGAACTTTACTTCAATATCTAAGATCTGAAATCTTTCACCGAAATTCTGTAACTGAAATACATTTTTTCGTTGGAAAAAGTGTGATTGCGATACATTTTTTCGTTGATATGCTGAAGCTCTGCCCCAGTTCCTTCAGATTTCCAACAACTAAATAATGACTTGATAACAGTATTGCATAGCATCATTCAAGCATTACACGAAGAAGGCGTGACACTTTAATAGCTTCTACAAATTCAACCGCTAAGCAAGCGAAGCAGCCCTCTCCGGCACTTTGTGCCACCTCTCCCAGAGTGAGAGGCAAGAAGTGTGAGCCAAGAATTACAGACAAGACGTCAGCACTCCGACAAGACAAAAAAAAGAGGGCCCGAAGACCCCCTTCTAAAAATTGAATCCGTTGTTCCGGCTTACGAAGCCATCATGATTCCTCCGACGAGAGCGAAAAGTGCGAACGACTCAACAATACCGGGAGCCGCGAAGCTCATACCGAAAACTGACGGTTTCTTGGAAACTGCAAGAATTGCGCTGGAGCATGCTTTGCCCTGGAAAATAGCGCTGACCATGAATGCAAGGCCGCAAGCGAGTCCGATTCCGAAGATCGCGAAATCGTTTTCTGCTTTAAGTGCGCCCTGAAGGATGATCATGAGTGCAAATCCGTAAATCGACTGAGATGCAGGCATTGCGGAAAGCGCTACGAATTTTGCATGGCCTTCTTCAACTTTCGCCATTGCGCCGTGCGATGTCATACCTGCAAGACCGCAGCCGATCGAGCTTCCGATTGCCGCGAGGCCGAGGCAAAGAGCGGGTCCGAAATTCTGGAAATTTTCAAAAATCATTTTTTTCTCCCTGAAAAAAGTTATTAATCGTTGCCTTTAGCATTTGCTGTCAAATTCTTGAACGGCACGAACTTTCTGCCGCTGCCGTCAAAACACCATCTGTACCATTCGAGGAAATTGAGCCTGAGCCCGTGGATCACGCCGCCCATGAGACAGAGCGCGATGTTGAGCAGATGCCCGAAAATCGCGATCAGCGGGGCGAAAATGTATCCGACTACGCCGAGATCAAGGACTTGTCCTGCCAGATTGTTGAAGGTCTGGGCGAGCAGCGCGCCTGACAAACCGAGAGCGAAAAGTCTGATGTAGCTCAGGATGTCGCTGAAGAACTGCACGCCGTTGTAAAGCCCGAAGAACGATGCGTAAACCATTTTGAACGGGTTGAAAGTCTTTGCCTGGATCGCATAGAGAACAACAAGTATTCCGGCAAAAATTTCAAGCATTAGAAGGCCGTTCGCGCTTATCGCAGCAGGGTCAGCCGCATTGAAAACGGTGCTTCCGCCTTTGTCAAACGCATACCAGAAGAAGAAAGACCATATACCGCCTATCCACGCGATGTTGATAAGCGGAGTGATGAAATCTTTCTCGTCCTTGGCCGCGCGGAGCCCTCTCAAAATGAGGGAAAGGCAGATATGGACCATACCGATGAGGACCGAAAGCTGCATCATGAATTTCGTCGTGTCGGGATTTGTCTTATCGATTTTGATGAAATCCATGTTCTTGCAGAAAGTGATGAGCGGTGCCTCGAACGCTTTCGGAAACCAGCCGAAGAATGCGCCCGTAAGTATGCCGTAAACCGCCGTAGCTCCAGTGAGAACGAGCGAAAGGTTGATGAAGCGTTTCATAGCCGCACCCGGATTTTTCAGCTTGATCTTGAGGAAAAGCATGAAAACGAAAAGGAGAAGTCCGTAGCCGCCGTCGCCCACGATCATCGCGAAGAAAAGGGTGAACGAGAAGAATACCCACGAACTCGGATCCCAGTCGTTGTATGCCGGGGTGTCGTAGATGTTGACAAGGTCGCGGCCCATTTCGTCGACTGTCTTTTTCGAGTCGATAAGTGTCGGGATCGTCTCGTCTTTTTCCGGCTCGATCTCGATTATTGCCGCACATTCGTTTTCAAAAGTCTTTTTCAGGTTTGCGAGTTCACCTTTCGGGCACCATGCCTGAAGAAGGAAAACTTTGTCGTCAAATTCGCTGACAGTTCCTTTTGCTGCGCGGTTGAAGCTGATCTTGTCGAGTTCGGCGAGATAGTTGTCGTAAAGTTCGCCGCGTTTTGCAGCGAGGTCGAAGATCGCCGATTCTGTGCCGTTCTGCTTCTCTTTGAGCTCTGTTATCGCCTTTTTGAGGCCTGTCATGTCTTCTTCAACGACGATTTCGGAGCATTTTCTAAGCTGAACCGGCTCCTTCGCGCAAGTGAGGAAAAATACGCTCGAACTATCGGAATAGATCTTGAAAACGGCGAGAACTTTTTCGAAATTGATCTCTTCCGCGCTCTTTTTCGGGCATTCCCAGATCTGGATCCGGACATTGCCCTTATTTTCGATGAGGCGGATGTCGTCAAGCGAAAAATCGCCGAGTTTTTCGATAGTTGAAAGCTTGTTGCCAAGAAGCGTGAGTTCGTCCTTGATCTTTTTGCACGAAGCGTCAAGTTCGATGATTTTATTTGCCAGTTCGGAGCCGTGGAGATTTATCTCGCTGCGGGAACCTTTCGCGTTTTCCATCGCGCCGTATTTATCGGCAAGTTTGAGTGCCGAAAGGGCGGTGTCAGCGTCAGCGGTTGTAACGAAGCGGCCGTCTGTCCTGAACTCTTTGCCTTTGTAGGGCATGACTTCGACAACGCCCGCCTTCTGCAGCGTTTTTATTATCTCATCTTTCTTTTTCTGCGGTCCGACCAGCAGAAGTTTCTGCATTTTACTGATCATTTACACTGCCTCCGCAAATTGTTCGTCTTTGCGTTTAAGCTTGTCTTTCGCGATTTTAGCGTTGCAGATCGCCGCGATCTCCTGGTCGCCGAGGAAAATGGAGATTTTCTTGATGTTTTCCTTGCACTCTGGGATCTTCCTCTTTTCGAAGAGGTTTACCTTGATGCTCGTCTGACGCAGCTCTTCCGAAAGAAGGTCGAAACGCTCTCTGACGATCTTCAGTTTTTCCCTTTCCGCTGCAAGGGCGCGGAGTTCCTCGAAGGCTCTGTCAAGCCAGATCGGATTAGCGAAAAATGAGTATTCGAACGGCTTGAACCGGACATCCTTGAAGACTCTGACATCGACTCCGGCGATATTTTCGGTGTCGGTGACGACTTCGTCGACTGCAACGAGCTGATAGATGTTCAGCGTCAGCTTCTGGCTCAGCATCGCCGCCCATTTCGCGACGAAATTCTTCCTTCTTGCGATCTCAGCCTCGACTGCCGCCGCCATGTTGCGGGAGTTCTCGACTTCCGCCTGTAACTGCTGTTTTTTGAGCTGGAGCGTGGGAAGATATTTGCTGAGCTGCGCCAGAAGGTTCTTCTGAGTTTTCAGCTCTGTTTTGTTCAGTTTTATTACTGCCATTTACTTATCCCATTTACCGTATTTCTCAATCCATGTGTTCTTGAGACCTGTCTCGTTGCGGTCGAAGCACTGAGCGAGGATCGTCCAGCCGAGGTCGAGCTGCTCCTCGATGTCGAGGTTGACCTGGAGGTCCATCATCTTCTTCTCGAAAGTTTCGGCGTAAGCGAGAAGTTTCTTGTCCCAGCCTGAAAGTCTGAAGCCCATCGACTCTCTGTCACGCGCCTTTTTTGCATCGGCGTAAAGCCTGATCATCGCGTTTGCAAGGTCGCCGTGGTCTTCTCTCGTGACTTTTCCCATGACCTGCTGTTTAAGACGGCTGAGCGAGCCGAACGGGTCGATCCTGCCGCCGTGGAGATAGAACTGGCCTTCCGTGATGTAGCCCGTGTTGTCCGGAACCGGGTGGGTGACGTCGTTACCGGGCATCGTGGTTACGGCAATGATCGTGATCGAGCCGGAACCTTCGATGTCGACCGCCTTTTCGTATCTCGAAGCGAGGTCGGAGTAGAGCGAACCCGGATAACCACGGTTCGAGGGAACCATATCCATGGAAATCGAAATCTCTTTGAGCGAGTCGCTGAAAGAGGTCATATCGGTAAGAAGAACGAGGACGTTTTTGTCCTTGATCGCAAACTGTTCCGCAGCCGCAAGTGCCATATCGGGAACGAGGACGCACTCAACGACCGGGTCGGAAGCGAGGTGGATGAACATCGAAGTCTTTTCCATAGCTCCCGTTCTGGTGAAGTAATCCTTGAAGAACTGGTAGTCGTCGAATTTAAGTCCCATGCCGCCGAGGATGATGATGTCGGCGTCTGTCTGACTCGCGATTCGAGCGAGAAGTTCGTTGTAGGGCTCGCCTGAGATCGAGAAAATAGGAATCTTCTGGCTGATGACGAGCGCATTGAACATGTCGATCATCGGGATGTTCGTTCTTACGAATCTCTTCGGGACGATCCTTTTCGACGGGTTGAACGAAGGTCCGCCGATGTCGATCTTCTCAGCCATGATCTCGGGGCCGTTGTCAATCGGTTCGCCGCTGCCGTTGAAGACTCTTCCGAGCATGCTTTCGCCGCAGTTTACCTGCATCGGCTTGCTGAGGAAGCGGATCTGGTCGCCCGTGCCGACACCTTTTGTTCCGGCGAAGATCTGAAGGCTGACTCTGTCGCCGTTGAAACCTATGACCTGTCCCAGAGTCGATCTGCCGTCGCTCATTTTGATCTGGGCAAGTTCGCCGAGCATAACGCCTTCGGCCTTGACCTGAGCGATACTTCCTTTGATTCTTTCAATTCGGTTGTATGTCTTTACCATCTTATTCCCCCTCAATCATGTTGAGTATTTCCTGTTTCTTTTCGCCGTAGATCGAAGCTTCGCGCGGCAGGTAGTTGAGCTGGATTATCTTGTCTGTGAGGTCGAGGAAGTAGTTTCTCGCCTTTTCCCTGTCGTCGAACTTGAAGTTCTTGTCGAGGACTTTCGAGATGATGCCGAGCTGCTCGTTCTGCCTGTCCATGCTTGTTGCCGTATCGACCTTGTCGTAAGCGTTCTGCTGGAGGTAAACCGCATCGTAGAACTCGCCTTTGAGGTAGGTTACGATATCGTCGATGCTGATACCTTCCTCGCCGACGACCGACATCTTTTTACCGATCTCATCGCTTTCGATGATCATTTTCTGAGCTTTTTCGATGATTTTGAGTCTTGTTTTCATCGTTTCATCGCCGTGTGCCGCGAATCTTTCGCCGTATTTCGACCAGCTGATGAGAGGATCAATCGCCGGGAATCTTCTGGCATCCGATCTCTGTCTGCTGAGGCCGAGGAAGCATCCGACGACTGCAAGTGTCGAAAGAGTTACCGGCTCTTCGAAGTTACCGCCTGCAGGGCTTACCGATCCGCCGATCGTAAGCGAACCCTGATCGCCGTTGTAAAGCTTGATCACGCCGGCTCTCTCGTAAAGTTCCGAAATTCTGGAAGCGAGGTAAGCCGGGAACGCCTCTTCGCCCGGGATCTCCTCAAGTCTTCCCGACATTTCACGGAGAGCCTGAGCCCATCTCGAAGTCGAGTCAGCGAGAAGAAGGCAGTCGATACCCATCTGTCTGTAGTATTCAGCGATCGCAACGCCCATGTAGATCGAGCTTTCACGTGCAGCAACAGGCATTGAAGAAGTGTTGCAGATGATGCATGTTCTGTCCATAAGCTTCTTTCCGGTCTGCGGGTCGTCAAGGTGCGGGAATTCACGAAGAATTTCAACGACCTCGCCGGCACGCTCACCGCATGCGACGATGATTACTATCTGAGTCGTAGCGTATTTTGAGATCTGGTGCTGAAGGACTGTTTTGCCTGCGCCGAATGGTCCGGGAGTGCAGAACGTTCCGCCTTTAGCGACCGGGAAAGGTCCGTCGATGATGCGCTGAGAAGTTACAAGCTGTTCGGTCGGAAGAAGCCTTTCTCCGAAACGGAGCGCGAACTTAGCAGGCCACATATTGATCATGTTGACCGAGCGGATGTTTCCTTTCTCGTCTTCGATCGTCGCGATCTCCTGTTCTACTGTGTATTCGCCGGGAGCTGCTATCGATTTTACGACGCCTTTTCCGATGAAGTTGAAGGGAACCATGATCTGGTGCTTGATGTTCTCTTCTGGAACCCAGCCGAGGAAGTATGCTCTGTAAACGACGTCGCCGACTTTAGCCGTCGGATTCCACTGCCATTTGATGTTGCGGGGAAGGGGAGGAAGGTAGATACCTCTTTTAAGGAAGTAACCTGCCGCTTCCGCGATATCCTCGAGAGGATTCTGAAGACCGTCGAAGACTCTCTTCAAAAGTCCCGGTCCAAGTTCGACGGAGAGAAGATCTTTCTCGAAAACGACCTCGTCGCCGTATCTGATGCCGTCGGTCGGCTCGAAGATCTGGACTTTCGCTTCGTTTCCGTTGATCTCGATGACCTCGCCTTTAAGCGACTGTCCGCCGGTTTTGACGAAAACAACTTCGTTCTGACGGATCGTTCCGTCGAATCTTACGGTGACAAGGTTGCCCTGCGCCGCAATGATTATCCCTTTGGTTTTTTCATCCATTTGCAAGTCTCCTATCAGTAATTTCCATTGATTATGTTTTCCAAAATCTTCATTCCGGCTTCGTCGCTCTGCGTCATCCAGCGGTCTTTCATCTGGAAACCGATGATGTAGCCGTAGATGATGTGGTCGGCGAAAGGCTTTTCCTGACCGGTTTCTTCAAGAAGGTTGAATCGGATCCTGTCGAGTTCTCTCTCGACTTCGTCCGGAGTTTTCTCCTTGTCGAAAAGTGCCGCAATTTCGGTAACTTCCGGGAAATAGCCTTTAAGCCCGAGGTCTGCGTTGTTCCTGTTTTCAAGTATGAGTTTGACCGCGTCCGTATCGCCTTTTAAGTGCTTGTCGAGGTCGGTGCCGTTTTTCAGCATTCTGAGAGCCGAAACAATCGTGTAAACCGTCATCATGTTAGCGCCGTAGCGTGCAAGGAACGGGTTTTTGTTCGCGGACAACCAGGTATAGTAGCCGGTGTAAAGCTCTTCGATCTTTGCGTTTCTCTCTTCGTTTGTTTTCGCCGACTCAAAGAAATCCTCGATAAATTCGGGATATCCGTCGGGAGCATTGTGTCTCGGGTCATCGACGAAAAGTTCAAGCTCTTCGGGTTTTGTCATGCCGGCGCGGAAAAAGTCTATAACTTTGCCCTCTTCAGCGGCAAGCCTTGATTTTATGATGAGCTCGATATTTCTGATGTCATCGAGAAGAAGGATAGAGCGGATCCCGTCGCGCAGAGGCTCGAGCTGCATGTCGAATTCCTCGAGAAGCTCGGCCAGGGTGCACGGAAGGTCGCCGTCCCAGGTGAGCTGGGGCAGAGCCGCTATCGTGTAGTGATTAAACTTCATGCTTAATCACCCCGCTATTTCGAGAACAGAGCTTTTCTAAGTTCGGGTCTGATGTATTCTGTAAGCAGTTCAACGACCGATTCATCGGTGAAATCGTAGCGGAGAGCGCCGTTTGCAGCGATCACAGCGAATCCCGAAGGAAGCGTCTCGTCGCTGAGCTTGATTTCTTTCGCGCCGAGCGAATCGATCTGGCTTTTAACATAAGCGGAAAGTTTGTCTTTGAGCGCAGCCGGAAGTTCTACCGAGAAAGAACCTTTGTCTGCATATATTTTAAGGAATTCCGAAACGAACTCTTTGATGAGCGCTTCGCTCTTCATAGCCTCTTTTACAGGAGTTGCTACAGCCGCCGTGAGAACTTCTTTCTCGAGAACGAGTTTGAGCTTGTCGACAGACTGTTTTGCCGCGATCTTAAGAGCCGATTCGGTGTTGTGTTTCATCGTCTCCGCTTCTTTTTTCGCGTTTTCGATTATCGACTCCGCCTCTTTTTTGGCGTCTGCAATAATTTTTGCGGATTCTTTTTTTGCATCGGAAAGGATGGTGGCCTTTTCCTGCTCGGCAGGTTCAAGAACGGAAGATTTAAGGAAATCGGTGATGTCCTTAATTTTGCTGTCGGTAACATTGAGTTTCGTGTTTTGAGCTTCGCCCATTTTTGCCTCCAAAGTTATGTTTAAACACATTCAACCAATTCAACAGCGGCTATCTTAATTTCGGCAATGTAAAAGTCAAATAAAAGAAAGTTGCTGAAATTGCTAAATAAAATAGCAACTTTACAACGCTTGTTCAGGAAAAATTTTACTTTATGAATTTTTTGGACGAATTTTTGAAAAAAGCTAATCCCCGTAATTTTCGCGGACAAAGTAGTTGTTTCCGATTAGCAGAGCCTCTTTTTTCGCTTCGTCGATATCTGCGAACATCATTTCACGGGCAAGTTCCTCGACAGATGTTTCGGCTTTCCAGCCGAGCGTTTTTTCAGCTTTTTCCGGATTCCCGAGAAGGATATCTACTTCGGTCGGACGGAAATAGCGCGTATCGACACTGATTATTTCCTGACCTTTTTTGATTTTGATTTCTTTAGTAAATCCGGATAGTTTTGCTGTATCGATATCTTCAATGACACCTTTTTCGTCAATTCCTTTTCCTTCAAACGCGACCTTTATTCCGACACAATCGAAAACCAGTCTTACGAAATCGCGGATAGAAGAAGTCCTGCCGGTTGCTATGACGAAATCATCAGGTTTTTCGTGCTGAAGAATGAGCCACATCGCCTTGACGTAGTCTTTCGCGTGTCCCCAGTCACGTTTCGCATCAAGGTTGCCGAGATAAAGCATGTCCTGAAGACCGAGGATGATCCTTGCTGCGGCACGGGTGATCTTTCTTGTGACGAAAGTCTCTCCTCGGCGCGGTGATTCATGGTTGAAAAGTATGCCGTTGCTGGCGAAAATCCCGTATGATTCACGGTAGTTGACTGTTATCCAGTATGCGTAGATCTTTGCTGCTGCGTAAGGGCTTCTCGGATAGAAGGGCGTTTTTTCGCTCTGCGGGATCTCTGCGACTTTGCCGAAAAGCTCGGAGGTCGAAGCCTGATAGAATCTCGTCGTTTTCTCCATTCCGAGGATCCTGATCCCTTCGAGGAGCCTCAAAGTTCCCAGGGCGTCTGAATTTGCAGTGTATTCGGCAGTCTCGAACGAAACTTTGACGTGCGACTGTGCCGCAAGATTGTAAATTTCATCAGGTTTGACTTCCTGCATTATTCTGATGAGGTTCGTAGCGTCGGTGAGATCGCCGTAGTGCAGTGTGAACTTCCTGTTTTTATCGTGGATATCTTTATAGATGTGGTCGATCCTGTCGGTGTTGAAGGATGAACTTCTCCTTTTTATGCCGTGGACTTCATAACCTTTTTCAAGCAGAAATTCAGCTAAATAGGAGCCGTCCTGTCCAGTGATCCCCGTGATAAGCGCTTTTTTCGTCATCGTTTTTCTCCAAATAAAACAGCAAAAACGCAAAATTTTATTGAGCGGCGTCTCTTAGTCAAGAAATGGATAAAAATCGTAATTTTGAAAAATCCGGCTATAATGCCTGCGATTTATTTCTCGCTTTTTGGATAAGAATTTTATATTGTTAAATAAATTCAAGGGGTTATTTGATGGCAAAGGACGAGACAAAAAAGCTGGGGACCTTTTTGGGAGTTTATACTCCGACGATTCTCACGATTTTCGGCGTCATCATGTATATGCGTGCCGGAGAACTCGTCGGAAAGATGGGGCTCTGGCCGATGGTTTTCATCGTTCTTATCTCCAATTCGATAACATTGATAACCACACTGTCGTTTTCGTCTATCGCAACCAACAAAAAAGTGGGTGTCGGCGGCGCATATTACATCGTTTCGAGAAGTCTCGGATTTGAGATCGGCGGCGCGGTCGGACTTCCGCTTTTCCTTTCGCAGGCACTTTCGATAACACTCTATTCGTTCGGTCTCGCCGAAGTCATAAAGATGCTTTTTGACACTTCATTTTCGCTTTATGCTGTAACTTTCGGGATAATCGCGATAGTTGCGGCAGTTTCATTCGTCGGAGCCGGCTTTGCGATGAAAACGCAGATCCCTGTTATGATTTTCGTAGCAGTTTCAATACTTTTCCTGATAATCGGCGCATTTATGAAAGGGAGTTTCATCGGTTGTTTTTCGACTTTCCCGACAAGTGCCGGAGAAATTTTCCAAAAACGCGGCGACCTTTCGTTTTTCACTGCGATGGCGATATTTTTTCCTGCCGTGAGCGGCATTATGGCGGGTCTGGGACTTTCGGGAGACCTTGAAAATCCGCAGAAATCGATCCCGGTAGGTGCGATCGCAGCGACTCTCACCGGTTTTGCGTTTTATGTTACGCTTCCTCTTTTTCTTTCGATGGGTGCTACTCCCGAAGAGATGCTTCAGGACCAGATGATATGGTCAAGGATTTCGCCTGTAAACGGCAATATCGTAATTCTTCCGGGGCTTTTCGGTGCGATTTTTTCAAGTGCCGTAGGTTCGATGCTCGGTGCTCCGAGAACTTTCATCGCGATGGCGTGTGATCAGGTCGGAAACAAAAAGGCGCTCGGCTTTCTGAAATCGAAAAAAGGGGAGTACGCCTCCTTCTCTCTTTCGCTTATCATTGCCTGCGGCGCCGTTTTTCTCGGCGACCTCAACACCGTTGCTTCGATCCTTACCATATTTTTCCTTACAGTTTACGGAATCGTCAACATAACTGCTGCGCTTGAGACTTTGAGCAATGAGCCTTCATGGCGTCCGCAGTTCAAAATCCCTGCGATAATCAGTCTTGTCGGCGGAGTCGCCTGCATAATCGTAATGTTCCTGATTGATCCGCTGCTCAGCATCGTCGCGATAATTATCGAAGTCATACTTTACTTTATTCTGAGACGTGTCGCGGCGCAAAATTCGGCAACAGGAGATGCGAGGCGCGGTGTTTACGAAAATCTTGTCAAAAATTCGCTTATCCAGCTCAAAGATCTCAAAATGACTCCGAGAAACTGGCGTCCCTACATTCAGGTTTTCATAAACGACAACGAAAAACAACTCAAACTTGTCGGTTTTGCATCTGATTTCGGTCTAAGCAGCGGAATAGTCACGGTCACGAAAATCATATTCGGCAGGCTTGGCGAAGAAAACATCGAAATCGATAAAGAAGTCGATTTTATGGAGGAATTTTACAAAAAGAACTCCCTTTCGGTTTTTCCGGAAGTCACTGTTATGGAAAATTTCGAAGACGGTGTCCTTTCGGCTGTTCAGTCAAACGGAATGGCAGGGCTCCGCTCCAATACGATAATGATGTGCTGGCCAGACAATGTCGATTTCTATCTTCCGCGCTATCTTGCGGTAATGCGCCGGATGGCCGCTCTGAAAAAATCGACGGTCATCGGCAAAGTTTCATCTGATTTCAATGTGAAAAACACTCAGAAAACTATCCATGTCTGGTGGGGCGGTTTGCAGAGAAACGGCGATCTGATGCTGCTTCTGGCTTATCTTCTTACCAAGTCTCCGGCCTGGGATAACGCGGTAATAAAACTTCTCAGAATGATTCCCGATGAATCTGCGAAGGAAAGCGCTGAAGCAGAACTCAGGAAACTTTCGGCCGATTCGAGGATCGCAGCAGAGCCGATGATAATCATTAAGGAAAAGGATGAACTTTTCGAGCATGTCTTAAGCCGCGTCAGCAGTTCGGCAGATGTTGTTTTTCTCGGCCTGAATACGCCGGAAAAAGGTGAGGAAGAGGGCTATGCGGAGAAACTCAAAATTTTTGCAGAACCTCTGAAAGCAGTGTTTTTCATCAAAAATTCAGGAATTTTCCAAGGGCAGCTGCTTGAGACCGGGGAAGAAAAGAATCGTTCTTATCGATAAAGTTCGACGCCGCCAGATTTTGTCGTTATAACGTTATAACGGGATAACGGAATACCGACACGGGGCGGCGAACCGGTAATAACGATAATAACGTTATGACGATAACGACAATTTTGACTTGAAAGGCATTTTGGTTCATAATGCCCCGTTTTTTGTCTACGGAGAGAAATGGGAAGTTTACGAGAGACAAACGACGAACTTAATGTCAGGCTGATCAAAGAGTTCAAAAAGCTGAAATTCATTATGGAAAAATCATCTGAAAATGAAGATGAGGATATTTTCCGCTGGCGGTTCGGCAAGTTTGAAAAGCCTTATAAAATCTATGATTCATGGCAGAAAAAGCGTGAATCTTCACCTCAGATATTTGTCTGGTTCGTCTTTTCCGTGATATTTTACTACGTCACACTGCTCGAAAGGTTCGACGATTTTTCTGAAAAATATGTCGGCTGGCTGCGTCAGAAGGATACTAAGTCCCGCTTTATAATATTCTTTGTTTTTACTGTTTTTATTGCGTGGCTCCTGATTCCCGATTCCGGAAAGGAAAGTTATCCTGTGGAAGAAAAAAATATCGGTCACATTATCGACCATTCCATAGTTGCCGACAAGGACTACACCATAATAAACGAGGAAGAGACAGCGAAAAATCAGGAACGGGCGCAGAAAGACGTGCCGAACACCTACGATTTCGTCGATCAGAGGAAGAATCTGGACGCTCTCAGCGAAGCTTTCAAAATGATGCGCGAGGCGGCAAAAGAGAACATAAAGGAGACGATCGTTGCAAAAAATCTTCCGTTCCCGCCTGAATTTCACGACATTCTTGCAGATTATGTAATAAATTCCGGCAACAACAGCGATCTCAGGGAGTTCAAAACCGGGCTTCCGGCTGTTTTCATGAAAAAACGCGGCGATTTCGAGCGGATAATCGGTACACCGCTCTCCAACCACGTTTTCAGAGATCTCTCCGACAATATTTTTCCTGCACGGATCCCGGAGGCTATAGCCGAAATTTCGGACTACTTCAACCAGAACGACTACTATATCCTGCGTGAAGGGATCCCGGCCGACTACGTTCCAAAGCATATCGTAGTCAAGAAAAAGGATTCGTATTCGCAGGAGGTCTCTCCCGATGCGATCAAAATCAATTCGCTTTTTGTCCAGACAGGCAAAATAATCAATTCTGTGGCTCTCAAAGCGGAGATCCTTCACACTAAGGACAAGCTCAATATGTCCGATTTTACGGATCACGGTTTTGAAATCGTCGCTGAAGTCGGTTCATGGACGATGAAGGATTCTATTTTCTACAACGCCGAAATCACGGAATACAACAAAATCGAAGCGAAAAACAACGCTCAGAAATCTGAACGCAAGATCGTGAGAGGCGAGCGTGTCATTTCGTCCAAAGCTGTGATCACGAAAGAGGATATCGAAGTTTTCAAAGTCATGCAGGAACAGTCCGACAACATTTCCGGCGAACATTTCTTTTTCGGCAATTTCTTCTACATCGCTGCTTTCATTTCGATAGTTTTCCTCGTTTTTACGCGCTCGATCGGCAAATTCAAATACCGCAACAAAGATCTTCTGCTGATGACTTTGCTGATGTCGGTCGCGCTTTTTCTGCTGCGCTACGCTATGCCATGGATCCAGGAAGTCACCATCGACAACAAGGCGGTATACTTCTTCTTTCCGCTGCCGTTCTTTGTTGCTGCGGTTAGGGTCCTTGTCAATACCGAAACGGCGTGCTTTTTCCTTTTTGTTCTTTCTGCCGCGCTAACGATGCTGTTCCCTGAAAACTACTTCATTCCGGTTTTCTATATCTTCAGTTCGCTTACTTTCATGTATATCATCTTCCATGTCGAATCTTCGAGCCAGATCATGTGGCAGGCTTTCAAGTTTTCGATCTTTGCCATGGGACTCGCTCTTGTGGTTTGTATGCTTGACCTCTCCCTGAACCACAGCGGTATAGACGTCTTCAAATCCATCTTATGCGCATTTGTCGCGGCGATACTTTCCGGCGGTCTGCTCACGATAATGATCCCGCTTTTCGAATCGACTTTGGACTACGTAACGAACATCAAATATGTCGGCTATTCGACGATGAGCAACGAACTTATCAAGCAGATGTCGGTCTATGCCAACGGAACCTACCAGCACTCGCTCACTGTTGCGTCGCTTGTCGAAGTTGCGGCCCGTGAACTCGGGCTGAATCCGCTCAAATGCAAGGTCATGGCTTATTTCCACGATATCGGAAAGCTTGAGCGTCCTGAATATTTCACGGAAAACCAGCGGGACAAAAAGAATGCGCACGACAGTTACAGGCCGACGATGTCTGCGAGGATCATCACCAACCACGTGAAATACGGTCTCGAGCTTGCCAAGAAATACCATCTCGGAGAAGAGATAGAATCGGCGATAGTCGAGCATCACGGCACGACACTTGTCGGATATTTCTACAAAAAAGCGAAAGAGGCCGACCCGAATGTCTCCGAAGCCGAATTCAAGTATGCGGGACCTGCGCCTCAATCGAAGGAAACGGCGCTTCTGATGATCGCCGACAGCTGCGAGGCCGCGATCCGTTCTCTGGACAAGAAGACCGAAAACGGTATCAAAACAAGGGTCCAGGAGATAATGGCCGGCAAAATCAAAGAAAACCAGTTTGTTCACTGCAACCTGACGACAAAAGATCTACAGACGATAGAGGATTCGCTGGTCAACACGTTCTCCGGAATATATCACGGCAGGGTCAAATATCCGCAGGACAAGGCTAAAGATCAGCCTGCTACGGCTGACCAGAAGGAACAGAAGGAGCCTAAGGATCAGCCTGCGGCGGCTGACCAGAAGGAACAAAAGGAGCCCAAGGATCAGCCTGCGGCGCCCGAACAGAATGCGCAGCCTGTTGCAGCCGATCAGAAAGAGCAGGAGACAAAATGAAGACAGCATTTTTTTCGGAATGTGACTATGCCCAGGGCGATCTGAAAGCCGGTATGCGTAAAGCGATAAAACTTGCACTGAAATACAAAAATCTGAAGGTGACCGATCCGTACGAAGTTTCAGTGATTTTCACCGATGAAGAAGGGATCCGGGAAATAAATAACAATTACAGGCATATAGACAGAGCGACAGACGTCATTTCCTTTGCTTTTGCGGAAGGCGAGGGGGCTGAGTACGCACCTTTTCTTTTAGGTGATATCTTCATCTGCACGGACGTCGTTGCAAGTCATGCCGAAAAATACGGAACGACTTTTGAAGAAGAGATGATCTTCATGGTCGTTCACGGCATTCTCCACCTTTTGGGTTTCGATCATCACAAGGCTGCGGAACGCGCAAAGATGCGTGAAGCTGAAATCGTGGTCATGAAGCAGATTTTTCCGCAGTGGAAAGGGCGCGGCGAAGAGTAAATGTCGAAAATAAAGATCTCAGCCGCAGCTTTTTTCTTCATTTTCTGTTTTGCACTCAGTTTTCCCTTCGTTATTCCGGGGAGCAGCGAGCCGGTTTTTCTGCATCAATTTATGGGATGGGCTCTCATTTTTCCGGTGATTCCGCTCTTTTTTCATGTTTTGAACAGCTGTACGACATTCAAGAAAAAGGTTCTTGCGATATATCTCATAACGATGCCGGCGAATGCCTTCGTTTTTTACTGGATATTCTATTCCCTTCATATTTACGGCGGCTTGGGTGTGATCGAAGGCATCCTTGCGCTGATCCTGATGTTCCTGATCCTCGGCACCTACTGGCTTCTGTTTTTCGTTCTCTGCCGGTTCTTTGCCAAAAGGGCTGCTGTACCCGGTACTTTCGGTGCTGCAATAACAGCAGAAGAGGGCTCTCCGCTTCCGCTCAAGCCATGGTTCATTGCGGTTTTATGGACTGCGGTCGAATTCCTGCGCACGTTTTTTCCGGTCGATTTCTTCTGGGCGGCGCTCGGACATTCTCAGTATTCCAATAAAATCATACTGCAGTGGGCTTCGCTCGGTTCCGTCTACATAATTTCGTTCATGATCGTGTGGATCTCGCTTTACGCCTACACGATCTTCTTCAAAAAGAACAATAAAAAAGAGGGCATCGTTCTGACGGTCGTGATGACGATCCTTTTTTCGTATTCGGCTTACAAACTGATTTCATTCAAGTCGGCTGTCCCTGAAAAAGAGATAAAAGTCGCGCTGATGCAGCCTGCGATAAACCAGTACGACATCAACGCGAAAGAAGAGACAGTTTTCGAGATGCTCAGTGTTTTTATCGACCAGCTCAACAGTTTTGACCGCGATACCGACCTTGTTGTCTGGTACGAAGCGGCGATGCCCCTCAGGATACCGATAGGTTTTGACAACTTTGACTACGTCATGGAGCGCTATTTTGCGCGGGCATACAACTTTCCGAAGCAGATCGTCGGTTTGGACATGGTCGACAGGACCGATATGAGCTACTACAATGCGGCAGGTTTTGTTCAGGACGGAAAAATCCGTGAGATTTACAAGAAAATCAAACTTGCTCCCTTCGGTGAATACCTTCCTTACAGCAATGTCCTGCGCTCACTCGGGCTTTCTATACTCGTTCCCGAATTTTCGGGAGATTTCGTCCGTGGAACTGAATACACAGTTTACGATTACGGCGATTTCAAGGCCTCGATCCTTATCTGCTACGACGGAACTTTCAGCGAAAACGTCGCCGGTTTTGTTGAAAACGGAGCTGAAATTTTAGTCAACATCAGCAACGATGCATGGTTCGGCGATTCGAGCGAAACCTTCCAGCACGGGATGTTCTATCCTTTCCGCGCGGTCGAAACCGGCAGAACGATCGTCCGCAGCGCGAATGTCGGGATCAGTGAAGTCCTTCTTCCAGACGGAACGATCGAAAACGCAACGAGATTCCTCGAAAGAACGACGATAAACCGCAAAGTTCCTATTTATAAAATCGATACCGTCTATCAGACATTCGGAAACTGGTTCATCTGGCTCGTCTATATCACTTTCGGGCTTTTCCTGCTGGACAGGCTCGGGAGAACAGAGAAAAAAACGGGAAAAAGAAAATCCTGATTTTTTGCCGCCGTCGGGATCACGTTATCTCGGGATTACGGTATCCCGGTAAGATTGCGGCGGCCAAACAATTTGAAATCAATTTGATTCAGAGTAAAATCACGCGGTTTTTTTATTTTTCGAGGTGAAAAATGAACAGTATCTACATTCTTGTTTTTTCGCTTTTGTGGGTTGTCGTCGCTTACTTCTGGTACGGTAACAATGTTATCAAAAAGAAACTTATCGACCCAGTCGACGAAAATCCGACTCCTTCGCACGCTTTGAAGGACAATGTCGATTTTTATCCTGCTCCTTCGATAGTCCTTTTCGGACATCACTTCTCATCCATCGCAGGCGCAGGTCCGATCGTAGGTCCGATCACGGCTGTAGTATTCTTCGGATGGGGGCCTGCCGCGATATGGCTTCTTGTCGCAGGTGTTTTCATCGGCGCGGTCCACGACTATCTTTCGCTTATGATCTCTGTCCGTCATCAGGGAGTCAGCATTCCCGATAATGCCGAAAAATATGTTTCAAAAAGGGCAAAATTCCTCTTTTTGGTTTTTGTATGGCTCACGATCGTCCTTGTCATCGCTGTTTTCGGCAACATGGCTGCAGTTTCGCTCATCAAAAAGCCTGAACTTGTGATACCGACATTTGCGCTTATCCCGCTTGCTATGCTTTTCGGTGTCATCAACAAAAACAGATGGCTCCCGCTCTGGGCAAACACGATTATAGCTATCGCCGGACTTGTTTTCCTAATCTGGCTCGGATTCCAGGTCCCGCTTATGATCGGTTCGGAAAAGACAGCTTACCAGATCTGGTTCACGCTTCTCATGGTTTACGGCTT
Source organism: bacterium (assembly GCA_017963125.1). Classification (GTDB taxonomy): domain Bacteria; phylum UBP6; class UBA1177; order UBA1177; family UBA1177; genus UBA1177. The sequence continues at coordinate 5,824 of JAGCUA010000090.1, read as the reverse complement.
TGTCGCTTCGATAACGCCGGTCTGGATACTGCTTCAGCCGCGTGACTATATTTCGAGCTGGGTCCTCATAATCGGTATAACCCTTGCATTCGTCGGAATTTTCATTGTTCATCCCGACATGAACGCTCCTTTTGTTATCGAAGAAACGTTCAAAGATTCCGCACAGGGTCCGCTTGTTCCGTTCCTTTTCATAATCATTGCATGCGGCGCTGTTTCGGGTTTCCACAGCATCATTGCTTCGGGAACGACTTCAAAGCAGCTTGACAAAGAGAAAGACGCGATGTTCGTCGGTTTCGGCGGAATGCTCATGGAAACGATCATCGGCATCGTCTGCGTCATTATTGCAGGCGCTGCGTTAAAGTGGGGAACAGGAGAAGGCGAACTTCAGAACATTTTTAAATCAGGCGGTCCGCTCACTGTTTACGGGAAAGGTTTCGGCAGACTTACATCCTTTATTTTCAATAGTGAAGTCGGTCCTGTCATCGGCGTTACTATCGTCAACGTCTTCATCATGACGACTCTCGACACAAGTGTCAGACTTGCGAGATTCCTCACGAACGAGATGATCGGCGACAAACTTCCGGCGAAACTTCAGAACAAGTACTTCTACACGGTAGTCGCTATAATTCCGGCATTCCTGCTCGGTATCACCGATTCATGGGCAAGCGTATGGCCTCTTTTCGGCGCGGCAAACCAGCTTGTTGCGGCACTTGTTTTCATAATCCTCACCGCTTACTTCTATTCGAAGAACAAACCGATCCGCTACACGCTCTGGACAACGATCTTCATGCTTGCCATGACGATTTTCGCGCTCTGCTGGATGATCTGGAAATACTTTGTCACGGCTCCGAACTATTTCCTGGGTTCGGTCGCGGTTGTCCTTGTCGTACTGGCAGTGCTTATGATTGTCGAAGGCTGCAAAAAGATCGGTGCGGCTAAAAAGGCATAGTTTTAAGGAGGAGTTCAAATGTTCACGGCTCAAATCATCATTTACATTCTTCTCGGTTTCGCCGCGGAAATGATTGACGGTTCGCTCGGCATGGGTTACGGCGTAAGTTCCAACACTTTTTTGAGGACTGCCGGAGTTCCGAGCGCGATTTCAAGCGCATGTGTCCACGTTTCGGAGATTTTTACGACTCTCGTTTCGGGACTTTCGCACCTCAAAATGAAAAACGTCCACAAAGGGCTCTTTTTCCGCCTTCTTTTTACCGGAATTTTAGGCGGGATCGTCGGCGCGTATCTCCTTGTCAACTTCGAAAGCAGGGAACTCGATATCGCGATCGATATTTATCTTCTCATCATGGGCGGATTTATCTTTTTAAAAATATTCAGAAAGCTCGGAAAACCGCGTGAATACGGCAACTACACGATCCCGCTCGGTTTTGCAGGCGGTTTCACGGATGCGATGGGCGGCGGCGGCTGGGGCCCTGTCGTAACAAGTACGCTTCTTGCGTCCGGTCACGATGTTCCGAGAACGATCGGCACAGTCAATACGGCTGAGTTTTTTGTAACGATCGCTGAAACGACCACTTTTGTCGCGATGATCGGTGACTTCAAAAACTACACGCAGATTATCGTCGGTCTCATCATCGGCGGAATGATCGCGGCACCGCTCGGCGCATACCTCTGCAAAAAAATCCCGGTCAAGCTGATGCTCGGACTTGTCGGAGTTCTAGTTGTAATTCTCAATACTTACAAGCTTCTCAAACACACGGGAGCAATTTAGGTCCCGTTAATACCCGCTGCTTGACTGCAGATTATTGATCGTCTTCGTTTTCGGTCAGTTTTTCGTATAGGAATTTTTTGATTCTGCTTATGTCTTCAGAGTCGGTCGCATCGTAGAAAAAACCGTTTCTTAGCGGCTGCTTTATTTTGATTTTTCCTTTTTTGGAAAAGAGCGGAATGATGTGGTGTTTGTCGCAGCCGTTTCCTATGAGCAGGGTTTCGACGAATTTTTTTCTTTCTTCCCAGCCTTTTTCAGTCGAGTCGATTATGTGAAGGATCAGGTCTGATGCGGCGATCTCTGAAAAAGTTGCGTTGAATGCATCGGTTATGTCGTTCGACATGTTCGAGATGAATCCGACCGTATCAAGCAGGAAAAGCGGTTTGCCGAAAAGGCTGAACTTTCTTATTTTCGGGTCGATCGAGCTGAAAAACCTGTTGCTTTCTTTTGTCGCCTCCTCGTTTAAAAGGGCATTGAAAAGAGTTGATTTGCCTGCGTTCGTGTAGCCGACGATGGCTACTGTCGCGATCTGGCTTCTCTTTCTGAATTTGCGCTGGAAATCGAGGCGTGAAAACTCGTTTTCAAGCTGTTTGCGCACGTTCTTTTCTTTGTTTTTGAGGATGCGTTTGCGTTCTTCCTCTTTAGTTTCGCCCGGTCCTTTGAGCCCGATACCGCCTTTGATCCGGCTAAGTCCCGTTATCTTTTTGCGGAAATTGGCCTTTTCCTTTGCAACTACGGCGCTTGCGAGTTTGAGTTTGCCTCCTGTTCCTTCGGCACGGGCGTTGAATATCGAAATGATGAGGTCGTCGCGCGAAAGTATCGTTCTGTCTGTCTTTTCCTCGAGTTTGGCAAGCAGTGATGCGGATGAATCGGAAAAAACGATAACTGCGCACTCCTGCGGTACATTTTTCAGAAGTTCTGTTATCCGGTTTATGCCGTTTTTCAGGGACTGCTCAGAAACGATGAACGAATCAGTTACGGAAAATCCTGCGTCTTCAGCGAGTTTTATATTTTCGGCAATGCTTGAGGAAGTGCTTTCCGACGAGAAAAACGCTGCTGTCGGATTGTCGCAGAGCTCATTTTTTTTCGGTTCTTTGAAAAGAAAAAACGGAGATGAAATTTTTTGAAGTTTTGCTGCACTTTTATAAAAAAGCGTAATGTCTTCAGGGATTTTGTCGTCATCGTAAGTGATGATGCCTAAATATTTCAGCAGTTTTCCGTTCATGAAGCTGCGGGTTTCGACTATTTTCGGCGCAGTTTTAGAGGCAATAATAAGAGTGTCGAAGTCGTTGGATGGTTTCAGCTTCTCCAGAAAGTCGAAAAGATCCCAGTTGGAGACGAAAATGCGGCTCTGTGTGAGCGCTCCTTTTGAAAGAAACATCAACTTTATTGTGTTTAAAGGATTTTCTTTAATAGTTTTAAGGATTTGGTTTTGGTCAAAAATCAATCGTAGAACCTGAATTCGCTGAACTGTTTTTCAAAATTTTCTTCGCATTGCTTCAGATACGAATCGGTTTCGCGGCTGGAAGCTGAGTTGTAGAACATATCTATCAGAGTTCTGTCGCCTAAAAGGAGATCCATTGCCGGGATTTTGTCGATAAATTCGTAAGGTTTTGCACGGAAGAAGCCGTCGTCCCCGAGCATTCTGCGGAAAACCTGAATTATCGAGATGTAAGCTCTGAACGGTTTCACTTTTTCGCGGTCGGTCAGTGCGATATATACGCCGCCGCAGCGCTTCATTGAGAGTTTCTGGAACATCGGGCGGAATTCCATGGGAATGAAAGTGATCCCCGGAATATTTTCTTTGTCGAGCTCTTTTTTCAGCTTGAACGGATCAAGTCCGTGTGTTCCGGCAAGGAGAAAAGGCATCGTTGTGCCGCGTCCTTCCGAAAGTTCCGTCCCTTCGAGAAGGCAGCCGCCGGGGTAGAGTATAGCAGCGTCGACCGTCGGCATATTGGGAGATGTCGGAAGCCACGGATAGTCGTAATCGTCTGCGAACGAATTCCGGCTCCACCCTTGCAACATGGCGGTTTTGAAAGGGAAGTCGTATTTTTTTAGTTTGTAGTAGTATGACGCGATCTCGCCTGAAGTCATGCCGTGGCGGTGGAAAAGGGGAACATAGCCGACAAAACTTTTGTAATTCGTGTCGTCGAGAAGCGAGCCTTCGAATGCGCCGCCTATCGGGTTCATTCTGTCAAGAACGATCAGTTCGCGCGGGATTTCCTGAAGTTTATCCATGAAGATCGCGAGAGTCGCAAGATAGGTGTAATAGCGCGATCCGATATCCTGAATGTCGTAGACGACTGTGTCGAAAAGGTCGAAAAGGGAAGTGTCCGGAGAAAGAGTCCCGGCATTGTTCCCGTAAAGCGAAAAAACCGGTATGCCGTTGATTTTATTCTCTGTTCCTACACATTCCATATCCTGTGCGACAGGAAAATATCCGTGCTCTGGACTGAAAACTGCGGTTACGCTGATGCCTGAACCTGTCATCTTTTCAACGAGTGAAACGCCGTCTTTATTTATAGAGGTATAATTTGCTATAAGGGCGACTTTTTTGCCTTTCAGCGAGGAAAAATCGAAGGTGTCTATGCCTTGAAGCAGTTTTTTGCGCGAAGTCAATTCTGCTCCTCCTCTTTATCTTCGGGGTTGAAATCGGTCGGATTGTTAAGTGAAACTGCGATTTTTCGTGTTGTAAGAAAACCGATCAGAACGAAAAAAACACTCGAAATCCAAAGCAGCCAGGGAAGACGGCGCATGAAAATCAGACCGCAGAGGAAAATGAAATATAAAATGAAGAAGATCCTTGCGATCTTGTTTTTCGGGATTTTTATTTTCGGGTATTTGAACGGAAGAAGCATGAGACAGGCCTGAATCAGCATCATTCCGGCAACAATATCGGTAGAGAGGAGAAATTTGAAACTCGGATTTTCTATTGCGAAAACCATGTATGCCGCGAGCATTCCGCCGGACTGAGTCGAAGTGAGACCGCTGAAATAGTCGTGATCTTCGCTTTGGAATGAGTTGTATCTGGCGAGACGTACAGCACAGAAAATGACATAAAGAGGAACTACAGCGACAAAGTATGGGTATTCCAGTATTTTTCCGCCGGGGATCTCTTTGCTGAAGTAAGAAAAAACAAGGATGGCTGGAGCTAACGAAAACGAAACGAAGTCGGAAAACGAGTCGAATTCAACTCCGAATTCGCTTGATGCGTTGAAAAGCCGCGCTGTCGTTCCGTCAAGTTTGTCCAGTACAGTAGAAAGCATTACGAGCCACGCCGCGTTTATGTAATCTCCGCTTATTGAATAAAAAATAGAAACCAGCCCGATAAGCATATTGGTGCCGGTAAAAAAGTTGGGGATAAGTATTTTAGGATTTCCTTTCAGCATACAAACCTCTAAAAAAAATTATTAAAAGCGCGAAAACCTGAAAACTATGCTCAAATAACGGGTTTTGTCAATTTGATTGCAGCGCGGCTTTTTAGTCGGGTTCACGGGATTTCGTGATTCCGGTTGCGCCGCCCGGGATTTCGTGATTCCGTGATCCTGTGATTCCGGCACTTTTTTGCGGCGCCGGGATTTTTTTGCGGTGCAATGCAAAAAAATCTCTCAGTAAAATCGGTCAGTTGTTAAAAAAAATAAAAAAAGTTGCTCAGAAAACTTGCGGAATTTTTTTTTCTGACTACACTTGCCAACGCTTTTTTGAGAGGTCATTGAAAACTGAGCAGCAGGAAATGAGACACACAGCGAAAAATTGGGTCTTTTAAATAGACCTTTGAGAATGAGAAAAGGATTTAACTGGAGAGTTTGATCCTGACTCAGGACGAACGCTGGCGGCGTGCTTAATACATGCAAGTCGAGCTAGCTACTTCGGTAGCGAGCGGCGCACGGGTGAGTAACGCGTAGATGATCTACCCTCGAGAATGAGATACCTCCGGGAAACTGGAGTTAATACCAGATAACGCACATTGGTTGGTTCTGATGTGTTAAAGCGGTGCAAGTCGCACTTGAGGATGAGTCTGCGGCCTATCAGCTTGTTGGTGGGGTAACGGCCTACCAAGGCGAAGACGGGTAGCTGATCTGAGAGGATGATCAGCCACAT
>JAGCUA010000089.1 GCA_017963125.1 bacterium | reverse complement strand
TCAGCGCGATCGTGAGTGCCGCCACGATCACGTAGTTGACAAATCCCACGAAGAAAGGAAACAGCGCGTTGACGGCAAGAAAAACAAAACACAGAATCCCCAAAATACCGCTGACGATCATCAGCTTTGATTTCGTAAATATGTTCTCAAACCACTTCATTTCAATTCCTCCAAAAAAGTTAAATTAAATACAAAATCCCAATTTCCCGGGATCATTGTTTTTCTGTCTTCCGCACGACAGACCGGAATTTGCCTGATAAGTGACCGTCAGCTGATACCGCCGTAATCTTTTCGAAGATTGTCTTTGAGCGCTAATATCTCTTGTTCGGACATTCCGAGTCTGTTCAGATAATCCGAAGCGCATTTTGCAAGATCGACACCGTCTTCGTCGATCGATTTTATTCCAAAGGCTTTTGCAAGCGTCGATTTGATGTTACTATCTGCAATCTGTGCATATTTCTCGGAGTCAGGTGTAATACCGTAATAATTTACATAGGTCTGCATATAATCTTCCACTATTTCATCAGCGCCGGCTCCCATCAGGCATTCGAGTATTCCAACAGCAATCCCGGTACGGTCCTTGCCTTCTTTGCAATGTATCAAATACGGTCCTTCATGAGACGCTATATACTGATATCCCAAGACAAGCTTATTCTTAAAATCGTCCGATTGAAAATCCATTCCCATGTTCAGTGCAATGATATCGCATTTTGAATAATTTGTCGTATTATAGTCCGGGTACGCCTTCATTGTCTCTTCTGTATCTGCCATATTAACAATCGTCCGGATCAGTGAATCCATGATCATCGCATCCGCTTCCTTGTTTCTATTCAACTCCGGATTGACAGGAGAGGAAGAACGGAACAGTGTGTCAGTTCCCATACCCGCAGTACTCACAGCTCTAAAATTGGCATATTCAGCGTCACTCAGATCTTTATAATCCTCACGTTTATTAGACCGTGTTCCTGTAAGCTGATGCAGCAGGTATTCTTCTGCATACCCCTGCTTCTCAGTCATAGACAAGTATACCGTCGTCGTTCTGTCAAAGCCTTCCAGAAAGACGACCTCATATCCCGGATCTTCGTCAATGCTCCGGATCTCGGCGATTTTCAGCGTTGACGCGAGATTGCCCGCGTTTATTGCAAGGATGACAGATCCCCTTCCGTTCTCCGGGTCTGTTTTGAAAACACAAACCGGCTCTCCGCTGTCAACGTCGCTGTAAGCGGTACCGACGGGCATCTCGATCTCTCTGTCTCCGATTTTTACGCAAATTATATCGGCAGGTTCGTAACCATATTCTCCCATGCTCTTCGGTCCGATAGTCAGCACAATATTTCCGTACTTACTGATGCTTTCAATACTCGCTTCAAGAATTGAACCATCCCCGGAAATCGTTGCCGAATCTGAAGGCGGGTCGGGGTGATGCGTATTTGTGTTATTCTGATCCGAGCAAGACGCAAGCAACAAAATAACAAGCGTTAAAATGACGGTCATGATTCTTTTCATTTGATTACTCCGTTTCTTTTTGGTGGATTTATTTACATTTGTGAATTTATTCTCAGAGCCAGAACGCTGCGGCAAATCCCGATTTGCCGGGATCACTATGTGCTTAAACAAACCGGAATTTGTCGAGTCCTCTGTCATTATAATTTGTTCATTCCGTTTCGTACTTGTTTCAATTTTTATTTCAAACGGAATGCATTTATCTGTTCAGAAGAATTCTTTGATCCAGCTTGCCGAGCCGTTTCGCATCACAAGCGATCCGGAAGATCATAAGCATTACGTTCATGCCCGTATCGAGATAATCGAGCACGATTCCGACAGCGGTCGCCAGAATGATCGCTTCCGCCGGGATGCCGAGGGCGGAAAACAGGACGGTATAGCAGAGAATATCCGCGCCGGGGATCGGCGGCATGGCGATCGTGATCAGCGCAGAGATCACCACAGCCAGGATCAGCCACGGTATTCCGACGGCGATCTGATAGGTTTCGGCAAAGGTACAAACGAGAACGGTAAAATAGATCACGCTCGACGGCATATAGATCACAGACCCCAAGGGGTAGATAAACGATGTCAGATGCTTTTCGATCCCGAGTTTTTTCTCGCAGGTTTCCATTCCGATCTGAAAAGCGGACAAGCTGGAAGCGGAAGTAAAAGCGACAAAGAACGCCGGGAGTACTTTTTTCATCAACAGTACCGGCGGGCATTTTAACCGAAGGGAAGTTATGATCCACATGGCGGCGGCAAGAATAAGAACCATGACCGCGATCATAACGATCGGTTTCAGCACGGAGATAAGAATACGCGCCTGCCCGGACCAGATCAGCTGAAGCAGCATACTGAAAACGAACAGCGGTACCAGGGCGCATACGGATGAAACGATCTGCTGAAAAAGCAGCGCGCCTTCACCGATCAGAGCGCGAACGCGGCTTCCCCTTTCGCCGAGAGCAAGGAGCGCGCAGCCGGTGAACGCCGCGATCACAATGACGTGGAAGGTATTGCCGGTCCGGAACGGATCGATGATATTTGACGGCAGAATATCGAAAAACATCCGGCTTATCTGCCCGAAAGCGGACGTCTGCTCCTGACCGATCGACGAAAGATTCAGACTCACAAAGGGCAGAACGACGACGGCGGAGACGGCGCCGATCGCAAATAAGATACTGACAAACCGGACGACGACCGATTTTCCCGTTCTTCCGAGAGTCGCGGAATCGCCCATGCCCAATATGCCGCTGCAGATCGTCAGAAAGATCATAAGACCCGCAAACGTGTTGAGCAGTCCCAAAAAGCAGTTTGAAAGAGGAGAAAGCACGGCGTCGTTAACGTTCTGCCGCACGTTCTCCGGAATGACGTTCCCGAGAACGCCGAGGATCGCGGCGGCGATCACGGCGAGCAGGATAAAAAACAGCGTACTGCGTTTCGGTCTGTCAGCCAGAACGAGCGAGACCGTGTTTGACTTTCCCCTGCAGCTCCACGCGGGAGACAGTCCGAGCGAACGAAGCACGTCGTCGGTCAGCGGATTATCACCGCTTTTGGAAGGGTCGAAAGGTTCCGCTTCATAGCGCAGTCGGAGGATATGGCGCCCGAATTGTTTTCCGAGTCCGACGCTGAACTTCATACCGCCACCGAAATGCGCCAAGAGATTGAGAAGGATCTCTTCCACCGTCAGCCTGATGCGCTGAACGCTGCGCCTTTCCGTGCGCTGATTGTTCAAATAATCCTGTACGTCGGCGGAAACCGTATCAATGGCGGCTTCGTTCAATACGTATTCCTTATAAAGCAATTTCATTCTCTTTCTCCGCAAATCCCGATTTGT
>JAGCUA010000088.1 GCA_017963125.1 bacterium | reverse complement strand
GCATGATTTTGTTGATGAATTTCTGAAGAAGGACATCTCCGTATTTCGGATCTGCCGGAACTTCTCTTTTTGAAACGCATTTTCTTCTTGGCATTACTCAACTCCTTTTTACTTCGGTCTCTTAGCGCCGTATTTCGAACGGCTCTGCTTTCTGTTGTTTACACCTGACGTATCGTTCGTGCCTCTGACGATGTGATAACGAACGCCGGGGAGGTCTTTGACCCTGCCGCCGCGGACGAGAACAACGCTGTGTTCCTGAAGGTTGTGACCTTCGCCGGGAATGTAGCAGGTGACCTCAAAACCGCTTGTCAGACGAACTCTGGCAACCTTTCTGAGAGCTGAATTGGGCTTTTTCGGGGTTGTGGTGTAAACACGTACACAAACACCCTTTCTCTGGGGACATGAAACAAGTGCCGGACACTTGCTTTTGTTCTGCTGGTCCTTACGACCTTTTCTTATTAACTGATTAATGGTCGGCATTTTTAAACTACTCCTAATATTACCATTACCAAAAAACCGGAGGCATTGTATGGAGGGAAGGACCATTGTCAAAGATTTGACGATTTTTTGCCCTAACATATTGATTATATTAAGCTTTTACGAACGGCAAGTTTCTTTGTTTTTTTCGTTTTTCTCTTTTTCGGGCAATTTTTGCCTTTACAAAAAATTTAATAAAAACGCATAAATCGATGGAACTTTCAGGGGAGCTTTTTTGACATCAGAACTGCATTTTCGACTGGATCATGATAGTAGTTTTTCCTGACTCCGTTTTCGGCAAAACTATACTTTTTATAATATGCGCGCGCCGGAAAATTCGATTCCCTCACTTCGAGAAAGATCTGCGCGATTCCGTTTTTTGCACACCATTCGCAAACTTCGTCCATAAGTTCGGAAGCGATCCCCTTTCTTCTCATATTTTCCGAAACGGCGACTTCAATGATTTCAGCTTCGTCAAAAACCGTCGAAAGAATCAAAAATCCGGCGACCTTTCCTTCGCGCAGAACTGCAAAAACTTTATGCTGCGCCTTTTTATTGATGATATCTTCTATAAATAAAGACGTGTTTCCGTGAAAAACGGGGTCACCGATACGCGAAATTTCAGCCCCCGATTTCGAGAGTGAAGAATGATCGAGGAGCATCTATTCCGCCGTTTTCTTTTTTCTGCCTCTTTTTTTAGGTTCTTCCTCTGCTGTTTCCGCAGGAAGGTTTTTACCGTCGTCAAAAAGAGAGCCTTGGGCCTCTTCTTCCGCTCCGGCAGATTTTGCAGTTTCCTTTTTAGGCCCGGATTTCGGTTCAGGTCTGACTTCCGGTTTCACTTCCGGAACGATTTCCGGCACGGAATTTTTTTCGGCTTTAACTTCCGCAGGTTCGACAACGTCTTTGATTTTTACGACTTTATAGGTTTTCTGCGGAACGAGAACTTTTTCGGGAATTATCGCGCTGTCACCGTTCGACGCATTTTCAAACCACGACTCGAAATCGACGAGCCCGTCACCCGAAACGACGCTTCCGCTGTACTTTTCCTTGAACGCAGCGATCGTCTCCTCCAGTTTTTCCTTCTCTTCACCGAGCGGAACAAGTTCCGACACAATCCTGACCTCGTAATTTCCCGGGTAAACGCGGTCAACTCTGTCGATATCGACTTCACCCAAATCGTTTTTGCCGACAACTTCAGTAGTGCCGTCAAGATACATCACGAAATAAACCATCTCTTTCCTCCATCTCAAAGATTTTATGAAATTCTTACCCTTTCTTTCGCTGTAAACGCCGCAAATGACATTGTATTTGCAGAAATTCGAAAACGCGCCGCACTCCGACGAAGCCTGTTTTCTCTTCGGGCAGTAGAGCTGCGCCAGCTTCCTGCGTTTCGCGAGCCCTTTGTTGAGTTCGATGATTTTCATATTCAGCGGACTTTCCCTAAGTTCTATCCACTCCGGGAAAAACGCCGTGAAAAGCTGAGGCTTTACCGGACAGAATCCGCGCGGACATGCAATACACTGTGAAAGATGAACTTTCGTTCCCTGCATAAGCCCGAAAAATTCCGGTTCCTCGCAGACCGTCCAGCTGTTGTTCAGAAAAACTGCCATTCCCAACTCAAAAAAACGACCTCGGCGAGTTTACCGCCCGCGATTTCAATTTCAAGAGATTTCGGTTTCTAAAAATAACCTTTGACAAAAAAAAACTTTTGCATTATTATTACCGGCGTTTTTTTTTGTAGTGTACTTTTTTAACATTTCTGCTTATTGAGGTGATTTAATGAGTAAAAGATTTTTTGTTTTGGCTCTTTTGGTCTTCCTGCTGCCCTTCGCGGCCGGAGCTAAAGCCATAGGTCCCTCTGTCTCGAAATACAGAGGAACAGAACTCAAATGGGAAGACGGAGCTTACGGCTATCACGTCATGTTCAAATCGCTCCTTGAAAACAAGGAACCCGATTCCAATCAGCAGAATCCGCAGGGCGACACCTGTAAGGATTCCGCCACTTACACTCTGAATGCTTCCCATGTTCCTTCCGACGCAATAATTGAAGATGCCTACATCGTATGGACTGCAGCACAGCCGGTGGCAAAAAAAGACTCCACCACCGATAGCGAAGTATCGCTCACGTTCGTTTCAGAAGACGGATCGATTTCAGAAAGCCAGACGATCAAAGGAAAAAAGGCCTACAAAGTTTCGGAAGCAGGAACCGTAGATTTTGAATTTGACGGTTTCAGAGATGCCGACGACATCAACAAAAGCTGGTATACTTACCGCGTAAAGATCCTTGATTTCTTCAAATCGATACAGGAAAAAGGAAGAGCTCAGGCCATCGAAGGTTCTGCGTTCTACGACGGATACTCCCTTCTCGGCAACTACACCTTTTCAGGTCTTGAGTGCGCCAACGACAAAATTTACAAAGATTCGACCGAAATGGTTGCGGACTGGTCGATAGTACTCATCTACTCTTCCGTAGAAATCAGCCCGAAGAAAATCTACATCTATGACGGCTTCAAGGTTTACTGGCACGAACTCAGCGAAATCAACGTAACAGGTTTCGAGTTCCCGATAGACCCCGAAATCAGGATCACGCTCGCATCGCACGAAGGCGACCCGGGCCTCTGGAATCTCGAACCGGAAGGTTTTGCTCTCGTTCCGGAAGGTATTCAGGTTCAGGGCGACAACATCGACTGGCTCCTCATCGACAACGTCTGTAACCCGCCTGCATATGCGTCAAACGGATTCATCAACTTAGACTACACTGAAATTTTCAACTCGATTTCATCTGTCTATGGATATGCAGACACTGTACCTACCTGCATCGGCGGAGAGCCGCCTGTTTACAACACCGAAGAGATCGAATACGGCATGGATGTCGATACTTTCGTCATGGATTCTTCCGCAGACGCTTCGTATGCGGCACACTTCCATAAAGGCGGACAGAAAATCGCTCTCAGGATCGGTGCAAACCAGGATTCTGTCATCACGAACTACATGATCGTTTCGGTTGACACCAAGGCTCCGCAGTTCGATATTCCCGCTCAGCCCGAGAAAGTCGCATGCACTCCGGCAAACAACTTCGACAACGACGCTATCGAAGGCAAATGGTGCCAGAACGGTATTGAACACACTTTCGCTCTCAGGATCCAGAACTGGGGCACGGACGCTACCGGCGCAGTCACGGTAATGGACACTGTTCCGGCCGGCATGGAATATGTTCCGGGCTCGACTGAATACGCAACAAGTTTCAAAGTCGAAAAAGGCAAAAAAATCGCCACCCGCTGGATGCCGATTCCCGACAATGGCGGTTTCCCGCTTGAAAAAGGCTTCAAAGTAAGCGACGCTCTCAATTTCTGCGACTTTGACACGCAGGACTACCTCTCATGCGATGACCTCATCATCGTCCGTTTCAGAGCAAAAGTAAAAAGTGAAACTCCGAAGAACCAGATCATCGAAAATACGGCTACATACAAGACCGCAGGCGTAAATGACTACAAAACGAACCTCGGTATTCCGGTAAAACTCAGAATGGTTTCGACCGGCTGCGTAAATTCACAGGACGAAGTCGATCTTTCGGACTGCGGCGGCGTCGGCGCGGCGGCATGCACGAAAAATGAAGACTGCGGCGAAGGACTCGTATGCGACACTGCAAGCGGAGCATGCGTCGATGATCCGTCGATAGTCAAGTGCCAGAACACTGTCGTTACGGCTGCTCCTGGTAAAAACAGCCTCAACAGCGCAGTCATCTTCATCGGCAACCCGCAGACCGACCTCGTAATCGGCCAGCTCGAACTCGCAGGAAACGGTGAAAAATGCTACTTCGGTCTTGACCAGATCAAACTTAAAGTCAATGTCAACGATTCCAACATTCAGATTTCCGACCTGAAAATGTACAACGATGCGAACAGCAACGGCCTCGTTGACGCAGGCGATACTCTTATGGCTTCAGCAGACAGCTTAGCTTCCGGTTATGCACTTTTCTCGGCAACAGCGGCGAACAAACTCTGGAGCAACAAAAAGAACAACATCCTCTTCACGCTCAATGCAAAATACAAAGAGGACGCTTCGATTTCCAACAGCGCGTTCTTCAAGCCTTCGATCGAAAAAGAGGGCATCCTTATTTCCGACGGCGGCACACCGGCAATCGAAGGACTTCCTGTTGATTTCAGCCAGTTCCAGTTCGAACCTGACGAAGGTTTTATCGTAACGAAAGGTCTGCATGATCCCGAAGTTCCGGCGAAATCGGAAATGAACAAATTCCGCGATATCCTTCAGATCAGAGTCAAAGCTAACGGCGCTGACGAGACGATCAAAAAGATGACAATCAAAGTTCCGAAGAACAATATGGCTTCTTTCGGCAAAGGCATTGTAAGACTTGCCGTTTACGAAGACAGCGACAACGACGGCACAGGCGATGTCGAACTTGCTTCGACGACGGAATTCGAAGGACTTCAGAAACATCAGTTCACCCTTAACTTCGATGTTCCCGAAAACACCGACAAATATCTCACGATAAAGGCCGAGCTCGCTCTCAGCGACGGAGAAACGGCACAGATCCAGATCTCAAGCATCTCCGTAAACGACCTTACGGTTCTCGGTCTTCCGGTCGATTCGAGACCTTACGAATACTCCTGCAATCCTGATCTTGAAGACTGCGGCGGTGACGGCGGCTGCTCGATAGTCGCTGCGGAAAGCACCGGCAGCACTGCAGTTTTTGCACTTGCAGCAGCTCTTGCGCTTCTCCTTTCGGCCCTCGCCCTCAGAATGAGAAAGAACTAATCCTCTTGATTCCTTAGATTCTCAAAATTCCTTAGATTCTATAAATTCCCTACTCCCCAAATTCACTTTTCACTTGCAATTCCCGACTCTTTGAGTATAAGAACGCGTTTTAAGTTTTTTGAAAAAAAATGATGTTTTTAACCGTTAATATTTGAATTTTGGAGGAAAAAATGGCAGCAAAAAAATTTGTCTATTTCTTCGGACCCCAGGGTTCTGAAGGAAACGCAACAATGAAGAACACCCTCGGCGGAAAGGGCGCCAACCTCGCCGAAATGTGCAACATGGAAATTCCGGTTCCAGCCGGTTTCACGATCGCGACTGACATGTGCACCGTTTACTACAAAAACGAAAGGAACTATCCGCCTGAACTCGCAGAGCAGGTAGATGAAAACCTTAAAAAAATAGAAGCCGTAATGGGCAAAAAATTCGGTGATCCGCAGAATCCGCTCCTTCTTTCGGTCCGCAGCGGTGCCCGTGCATCTATGCCCGGAATGATGGATACGATCCTCAACCTCGGCCTCAACGAAACTACGCTTAACGGACTTATCAAAAAAGAGTCCGACACCCGTTTCGCATGGGACAGCCTCCGCCGTTTCATGCAGATGTATGGCAATGTTGTCATGGGGATCAAAGGCGAGCATTTCGAGCAGGCGATAACGAATCTCAAAAACAAATACGGCATCAAAAACGACCTTGAAATGACAGTCGAAAACCTGAAGGAACTTGTCGAAAGCTACAAAGTCATCGTAAAAGAGCAGACAGGCAAAGATTTCCCGACTGACCCGAAAGAACAGCTCTGGGGCGCTATCGACGCGGTTTTCGGAAGCTGGATGAACGAGCGCGCGATCGTTTACCGCAAGATGAACGGATTTTCCGACGACTGGGGAACCGCAGTAAACGTTCAGGCGATGGTTTTCGGAAACATGGGCGACGACTGCGCGACAGGTGTCGCTTTCACGAGAAACCCCGCTACCGGCGAGCACATTTTCTTCGGTGAATACCTCATCAACGCTCAGGGCGAAGACGTCGTTGCGGGCATCAGAACTCCTCAGCAGGTAACTCTTGAAGGCAGCAAAAAATGGGCGGCTGAGCACAATATAAGCGAAGAAGAGAGAGCTTCGAAGTATCCTTCACTTGAAGAATATATGCCGGAAGTTTACGAAAATCTCTGCAATATCTACAAAAAACTCGAGCTTCACTACCACGATATGCAGGATATAGAGTTCACGATCGAAAACAGAAAACTCTGGATGCTCCAGACAAGAAACGGCAAAAGAACTGCTGCTGCCGCTGTAAAGATCGCAGTTGATATGGTAAACGAAGGGCTTATCGAAACAGATGACGCGCTTCTTAGAGTCACTCCCGACCAGATCGACCAGCTTCTTCACCCGCAGTTCGTCAAAGAGAGCAAAAAGAGTGCAAAACTCATTACGAAAGGCCTTCCGGCAAGCCCTGGTGCAGGAACAGGCCAGATCGTTTTCAACGCTGAAGATGCGGCAGCCTGGAGAGCTCAGGGTCTTGACACGATCCTCGTCAGACTTGAGACAAGCCCGGAAGACATCACCGGCATGGTAGCTGCAAACGGTATTCTCACCGGTCGCGGCGGAATGACCTCTCACGCAGCAGTCGTTGCAAGAGGCATGGGCAAATGCTGTGTCAGCGGATGCGGTGGACTCAACATCGATGTTGAAGGAAAAACGATAAAAGCAGGCGATCTCGTTCTCAAAGAGGGCGACTGGATCTCAATAGACGGCAGCACGGGCGAAGTTCTTCTCGGCAAAGTTGCGACAGAAACCCCGCAGTTCAACGATGAATTCGAAAAACTCATGAACTGGGCAGACAACCGCCGCACTCTCAAGATCAGAACGAACGCCGACACGCCGAGAGACGCGGCTCAGGCACGCAAATTCGGTGCTCAGGGTATCGGACTCTGCAGAACCGAACACATGTTCTTCGAAGGCGACAGGATCAAAGCTGTAAGAGAGATGATCCTTGCAGACGATCTTGAAGGAAGAAAGGCTGCTCTGGCTAAGCTCATCGGCCACCAGAGAGACGATTTCTATGCAATTTTGAAGGAAATGCAGGGACTTCCTGTAACAGTCAGACTTCTTGACCCGCCGCTTCACGAGTTCCTTCCGAGCGAACCTCAGCAGATCAAGGAAATGGCTGAGATCATGGGCTGCACAGAAGAAATAATCAACGACAAGATCAAAGCTCTTCACGAGATCAACCCGATGCTCGGTCTCAGAGGATGCAGACTCGGCATAACACGCCCCGAGATCACCGAAATGCAGACAAGAGCTCTGATCGAAGCGGCCTGCGAACTCACCAAAGAAGGAATCAAAGTATTCCCCGAGATCATGGTCCCGCTCGTAGGTAACGTAAACGAGTTCAAATATCAGGAAAAGATCATCCGCGAGACAGCTGCGAAAGTTTTTGAAGAGAAAGGAATCAACGTCGAATTCTTAGTCGGAACGATGATCGAAGTTCCGAGAGGCGCACTCACCGCTGACGAAATCGCAGAACACGCAGAATTCTTCTCGTTCGGAACAAACGACCTCACCCAGATGTGCCTTGGCTACAGCCGTGACGATGCAAACAAATTCATCTACCAGTATATCGACAAAGGAATCCTTGAGAAAAACCCGTTCCGCTCGATCGACCAGACAGGTGTAGGACAACTCGTCGAAATCGCAGCGAAACGCGGCAAAAAAGCAAGACCGAACATCAAACTCGGTGTCTGCGGCGAACACGGCGGCGATCCGGCTTCGATCGACTTCTTCCACAGAGTAGGTCTCCAGTACGTCAGCTGCTCGCCTTACAGAGTTCCGATAGCACGTCTCTCCGCGGCTCAGGCTGCAATCAACAACGATGTTGTCCGCCAGATCAAACAGACCGCCGAAGACGCTTACTCAAAGGCTGAAACCACCGCAAAAGATGTTTACAACACTGCGAAAGACGCATATTCAAAAGCTGAAAGCAGCCTCAAGAACCTCAAGGAAACCGTCGAAAACAGCGAACTCAAAAAGACCGTAGAAGAAGGCGCGAAAAAACTCTTCAACGACATCAAAGACAAATTCAAAAAAGACTAAAACATCTGATTTTATTGACATTCTATGTAGAGACGTTTCATGGAGACATTTCATGAAACGTCTCTACCAAACGTGATTTTCCATAAATGAGACGCACCATGGCACGCCTCTACAAAATTTATTTCCTCAAATTGTTGATCCTGTCTTCAAGGCTGGGATGTGTTGAAAAAAGTTTCGCGACGAAACTTGCTTTGGGCGAATAAATGAACATATGCGCCGTCGAATCGGAGACTGCGCTTCGGCCCTGAGCTTCCAGGATCTGATCTTCTCTGCCAGAGATCCTGTTCAGTGCGCTGACCAAATATTCTCCGCTCCCCATCAGCTTCCGGCTGTAGTCATCAGCCAGATATTCGCGGGAACGGCTTATCGCGGCCTGGATCAGCATCGCTGCAATCGGCGAAAGAAGCGCAACAAAAAGCCAGCCGATCGCATTACCGTCGCGTCTGTCTCTTCCCATGCCTCCGAAAATCCCGAACCAGCGGGTCATCGATGCGATCCACATGATCGCTGAAGCCATCGCCGCAACTATCGTCTGAATAAGGATATCGTAATGTTTTACATGCCCGAGTTCGTGTGCGATTACCGCCGCCACTTCATCGTGCGAAAGCGTGTTGAGCAACCCCTGCGTCACAGCAACGACCGCATGTTTAGGGTTTCTTCCCGTCGCGAATGCGTTGGGTTCCGCTATCGGAATGATGTAAAGTCTGGGAACCACTGGAAGTTCCGCCGCATTCGCCAAATTGGTGAGAGTATCAAAAAGCCATGCATGCGCATTAGGGTCGGCAGGTTGGGCACGGTAAGCCGCAAGAACGATTTTATCGCTGAAAAAATAACTGAAAAAGTTGAAAACCAGCGAAAGGGCAAAACAAATCACAGCGCCGTCGGCGCCGCCGGTGAGATAGCCGATGAAAACAAGAAAAACCGACATGAGAATGATCAAAAATCCGCTTTTGATAATGTTGAGCATGAAAAACCTCCTTTTTCGCCGCCTCCATTTTTTGTCGATATTTCGAGACGGCGAATCGAAATAATCAAAAAAACTACTCCGCCACTCCCTAAATTCCCTTATATTTCCCGAAAAAGAAAAAACAACCCGAAAAGGACTAAAATAATTGCCTTTTATGCCGTAAATATTAAAAATTCACGGTTTTTTGGAGTGAATCATGGATTTGAAGACAAAATTTTCGGTCAATTTTAAGGAAATCGTCACAAAAACCGGTTTTTCGGGGAAAAATTTTTCAATTCTCGTCGCATGTTCCGGCGGCGCCGATTCTTTAGCTCTGCTTTATCTTCTTAACGAAATCAGAAAAGATTTCGGTTTCGAACTTGCCGCAAGTTACGTAAATCACAGGCTCAGAAGCGAAGCTGCAGACGAAACAAAATTTGTTGACAAAATTTGTCACGACCTTGAAATTTCCTTCTTTCCGCTCGAATTCCCATGTGATTTCTGGGAAAATGAAACGAAAAATATCGAAGAAAGGGCAAGACTGAAACGTTACGAACTTCTTTTCAACTTGGCAAACTCCAACAAATTCGATATGTTAGCCACAGCACACCACCTTGACGACCAGGTCGAAACACTCCTCATGCGTATTTTTGACCGCGGAACCGGCCCGAAAGGTTTAAGCGGCATAAAACCGCTAAATTCAAGCAGCGATTTTTTATCGAACACTCAAAAAGGTGATTTTTTTGTCATTCGCCCAATGCTCAATATCACCAAAAATGAAATCTCCGACTTCATGAACGGGCGACAATTTTTGTCCGACGCCTCAAATTTTGATACCGAATATCGCCGCAACTACTACCGCCACAAGATCATTCCCGCTCTTGATGCGCTTCTTCCCGATGTTCCATACAAAGAAAACCTCGGCCGCCTCGCCGAAAATGCAGCCTGCGAAAGCGGGATCATGCGCGAACTTATGAACGATTTTTGGCGGGATCTTTTGGCAAAAGATGCTTCAAACGAGATTTTTATCTCAAGAAACACAATAAAATCACACAGTTACAGCTTCTGGCTCACCGCGTTTTCGTACTTTTTTTCGTCGACGATTTTTGGCAGATCAGGCAATCTCCGCTCTCCTTCGACAAAAACTCTGCACGACATCACAGATTTCATAATCAAAACAGATCCAGGAACCGCAAATTACGCCCCGTTTGTGTTTGAACGGAACAGAGAAGGTGTAAAAATACACCAATAAAATCACCGCATTTCTGAGACGCCATTATATGACGTCTCTCCTACCGATAAATGAGTAATATTTCTTTGTTTGCAAGAAGTTCCTTGTTAATTTTCACAAGAAATGCTCCGGGGCAGAAGAGCCTTCACGTCTCCAGGTCTTTGAACCTCTCGCGTAGTCTGCTCTCTGTCTC
>JAGCUA010000087.1 GCA_017963125.1 bacterium | reverse complement strand
TCGCCTGCCAGACCATTCCGCCGGCAGTGTCCATCTTTACGACCCTTATTTTAGATCCGCGCTTAATCATACCCGGTCCTCCTTCATCGTTTCAATTCGTCGAGTGTCTCGTTGGGAACAAAAACCCTCGAAAACGTTCCCGCCGGCGTGCTCGAGTTTCTCGCAGGGAACAAAAATGGCTGTTATTGTTCCCGCTCAGAGACTTTGAAGCAAGTTTTGCGAACCCGACATGAACGGCCACAAAGTTGGGGTCTTGTCAGACTCGAACTCTTTTTTGGGACCCTTGATAACACGTTCATCTACCTGCAATTAGGTCGGAAAGCAGGTGTAACATAGGTGAAACTTTTGTGATTTTTGCCCCATTTTCGGGCTTATTGTAAAAAAGAAATATGCCCTACAGCGTGCTGTAAGGCATATTTTCATGACGGGGAGCGGAAAACGAGACTCGAATTTTATTTCATAATTCGTTAAATATCAGTATTTTACGGAAAGATAGGATGAAAGAAGGTGTAAAATAGGAGTAAAGATAAATGTCATTGAATTCATCTGGGATAGTGAATTCTGATGAAGGAGGGTTTCATCTTATGGTGAAAACTGATGAAAGCAAGACATCCCCGACTCCCGCCTAGTTGCGACTTGAACGGACGACCCCGGAAGTTGTCGCTTCAGATAAAGCCCCCCGTATTCTTTCCGCATTACTTCCCGCCACCCTTTTTCACCTGCCGCAGGCTGTCCAACTGGCGGGCGTAGGAAAGCGTACTCAGGGACTCGGTTTCGATTTCAGGCATTAAGAAACCGGATTTATCGAAATCTGCATTTTCGTATTCCTCTGCCGCTCCCAAATCATCTGTAAAGTCCATGACTTCTTTTTCCGAAATGCCGATATAGCGCATATTATTTCGGTTATTCATGCGAAGTTCGGCAATACAGAAATTCAGCCATACCCGGAAGGATCTCAGTGAGTTCAGTTGCGCCCTTGCATCTTCATTGCGCAGACACTTCTCTGCCGTCGTGCTTCCCGGATAATCCCCTTTGTGAAAAGAAATGTTGCTAAATACCGCATTTAACTCCAGAACACTATCGTTATGATGGTCCTTAATGATGTTCATCTCGGAAAAACAATTGCCCACATTATTGATGAATCTGAAATTCCCCATGTTTTTCCAGGTGTCGATATTGGAACTGAAAATCGTTTCTGCCGTTTTGTCATAGGTGATGGCGGAAAGGTCGATTGCTTCGTAGATAGCCTCGAAGAATAACTGTTCATCATATTTGACGATATCTTCGATAGGAATACTCAGGAGCCAGGTGGCGATACTGTCTCTGTGGGCCGTATCCTTCTCGAGGTCTTCCAATTGACGGGCAAAAGACTCGATGCTGCCCATCACCATCAACGCCGTAAGTTTGCGTTCCTGCTTCTGCTTGACGCGGTTGACAATAGCGGTTGTTCCGAAGGTCAGGATGATGGACAGTGTCGTAGCGGCGAAGGCGACCAGCAGGTCCTTCACCCAGGATTTCTTTTCAGTGGACATATTGAGTTGTGTTTTATCGTCGGTTGGTTCTGGAGCGAATGGAGACGGTCTGGTGATTGGCAAGTTTCAGACATACAAAAATAACGATAATTCTCGCAGG
>JAGCUA010000086.1 GCA_017963125.1 bacterium | reverse complement strand
TAAGGAATATTACGACAAAAAAATACGAGAAAACATGAATGGGAAAAAGGCCGTAATTGCTGTTTTCAATAAGTTTTTAAGGTGTGTCTTTTCGATGCTGAAAAATAAAAAGACTTTTTCTTTTAACTATAGTTGACTACTGGAACGATTAGTAACACTGCTGTGATTCGCTTTCCCAGACATAGCCGTCTCTACATTTGAAGCGGCATTCGTTTGTGACCTCTTCTTCGCTGTAAACTGCTTCCTCTCCGATTTCAGGCAACCACGCGTTTCCGCTCCATGTCTGGGTTATGCTTTCAATCCACCACTCTGCATGTTCCGGCAATTCAGCATTGCAGTTCTCAGTTTTGGTATTTGCCTTACATACCTTGTCGTCGCCGTTCCAGGTGTAGTTTTCTGCACACACACAGGAATATTCCTCGGCAGATTCCGTGATACATCCGGTTGCATGAGAATCATCTGCACACGGATCGCCTTCGCACGGATTTACGCACGCCGAACCGCTCCACAAGTAACCGGAAGCGCAGCCGCATTCATACGTAGTTTCCGATGTGGGTTTGCAAAGTCCCGTGGAATGCAGAACCGAGCCGCACGGATCAGTAGAACAGATGCTTTCACAATTTGAACCGTTCCACTCGTAAAAATCAGGACAGCCGCACTCGTAGGTTCTTACGCCTGCATTCTCGACAACATTGCAGCGCGCAAGCCCGTTGCACGGATCGTATGCACACGGGTTGGAACCGTCGGAAACGCAGCGGACTCTGTTCCTGTCATCACTGCCGGTTTCATAGATCCCGGCTTCCGAAAAGTCAACGTAGTAGAGTTTGCCGTCATTGTCTGCAGCCCATACATAGTCAATGTCACCCAAAACCGAATATTTGCCGGTAACATCAACCGGACACCACTCTTCCTCTTCACTGCAGTTCCTGACAAGTGTTTTAACTTCATCGAGAGCAGGCATTCTCCACCAGTGTTCAGGATCTCCTTTCGAAAGCTCGTAGCAGTAGTCGTCTGCATCCGGCAGTATCAAATAGCCGGAAGAAATATCCGACCAAGTCAAACCGGTTTCAGGATCGGCATACGGAGTTTCATGGATCTCAAGTGTTTCGTCAAGGACGCATCTCTGGAAAAGCATTGAAACAGGAATATCAGAAGACAGCCCCATGCTGCCGTATTCCGTGCTTAAAGCCCATAACGCAGGATAGAGATCTCTTCCGTTTTCCTCATCATGATATGAATGCTCAAGATTGAATGTAGCAGAAAACATAGCTCCGTAATCATAGAAAAGCGTTTGCGACGGCTCGTCTTCGGAGCATGTTTCTCCATTTCCGCATGACTCTTCAAAACATTCATTCGTTATCCCGCAGGAGCCGCCTTTTTTGAGTTTTTCCGTTGTGACTATCGAGCGGATCTCGTCTAACGTCGGAAGTCTCCAGTTGTTCGAGCCATTTTCTCTAAGGCTGCGGCACATTTCGGCAATATCCCACGAATAAACGCCGTCGTCTGTCGAGCGCGTATTGTTTCTGCAGTTAAGGCATCCGCCTCCGTTATAGGATGAGATCTTTGATTTGTCGAAATCTACAAAAATTTCGGGGTATATAACCGAAGACCAGACCGTTCCGTCTGCAGCCTTGCACGGTGCAACTCCGCTTTCGTTGCAAACCGGGATTTCTGTTTTTTCATCAAGTTTTGATCTGACGCAGCGGACAGAAATCGGCAGTTCGCTGTGTCTCATGATGTAAAATCCTCCGGCGGTCTTGCCGTTGAAAGTGTAAGCCGTTCCGTCAGTCATATCGACGACCCACTTGTATTCACCGGCGCTGGTCGAGCTCCAGAAGACATCGGCTTTCATGCCGGGGAACGAAGAAACGACATCCGTTCCGAGCTTTGAATGGTCGATAAGTGTCACAAGTTCGTTTTTGTTCGGAAGTCTCCAGTCGCTGAAACCGGCGTATTCAAGATTTTCGCAGTAGGAAAGCGCCTCTTTCCATGTTTCAGCCTTACCGGAATCTTTCTGCCAGTAAAGGTTCGTAGATGAGTCAAAAACCATTTCATCACCGCTTCTGGTAATTGAAGCGTAGTCGTCGGCCTTTACTTTTCCGTATTCTTCACCGCTGACGCACATAAGAATACCATCGTAAAAAACGCTCTGGTAGCTTTCGTATGCTTTCGGAGGAATCGTCATGCCGTATTCCAGCGCATATATGTAGTTTTCGATCGAACTCCAGAGATAAATGCCGTATTTATCGCTGTAGGAATAACTTTCGACCGCGTCATCGATCACCTTTTTAAAAAGGATCGGATCTGCCGGAATACCGCGGAAAAGCCTGTCGTTCCATGCAAGAGTCATAAGTTCTTTCGGAGTCGGGAATCTCCAGTCTTCCTTTCCGTCATAAGAAATGTCACAGCCGTTTTTAACTCCTTCGTAACTTCCCTTTACACCGAGATAAAGCCATGTAAGACCGGTGTTGTCGTCATGCACCTCGACAAAATCGTTTTCAAGCGCTTCCGGTTTTACGATTTCTTTCAGTTTGTGATCAGGAACGCACGATCCTCTGACAGCATACTGTGCATCCTGACCGTAAAACGCATTTTCCTCTTCAGGGCACAAAATCTGGGAACCTGTTTCATCAGTGCAGATAGTCATGCCCGTGCAGAGAACCTTTGAACGGAGAAGTTCAGGTTCAGGTTCCGGAACGATCACATCCGTGTCGTCATTTTCATCAGGAATTTCGATATCGGGGATTTCGTCCACGTCTTCTGTCGGCTCGTCCTCGTCTTCATCCGTTATCTCTATATCTTCATCATTTTCATCCGGAATTTCGATATTGTCCTCGTCTTCATCCGTTATTTCTATAACATCGTCGTCATCTTCAGTTATATCTGCATCGTCATCCGTGACTTCTTCATCTTTAAGATCGATATGGAAGAAAGCATAGGCAGTGAAATGCCCAGTAGTCATCATGATCGGATCACCTGCCGCCGCCGTCATGATCGGATCACCTGCTGCAGTAATCATAATCGGGTCTCCCGCAGCGCTCAGCATCGCGCCTGTGCTCTGCATGATCGGATCGCCCGCAGCATTCAGCA
Source organism: bacterium (assembly GCA_017963125.1). Taxonomy (GTDB): domain Bacteria; phylum UBP6; class UBA1177; order UBA1177; family UBA1177; genus UBA1177. The sequence continues at coordinate 56,775 of JAGCUA010000086.1, read as the reverse complement.
TGATCGGATCTCCGGCCGCAGTTGTCATAATCGGATCGCCCGCTTCGTTGTGACCTGAGATTTTAACGGCAGCACCTGTCGGGCTGTAGCTCCACTCACCTTTCGTTTCCCTGTAGACCGCTGCGGTAACTACTTTTTTCTGAACCGCTCTGGTGATTTCCTCTGTTCCGGTGCTGATCATAGAAATCACGACAGGTTTCTTGAAAATCGTGCCTGACGGTTCGAATTCTACGATTTTGCTGATCACGGTTTCGCCTTCCGTTCCAGGATAGTCTTTAGCATCGTAAATTTTCATCGTGATCGTTGTGTCATCTTCAAGAGCTCCGGAAGGGATCTCAATCGAAACCGATCCATCCTCATTCGTAACTGTTCCGCCCTCTTCTGCGGAGACTTCTTTCGTCACTTCTTCTTCAGGCAACGGTTTGTTACCTTCATCGGGTTCCACTTTTTTCTTGCCGCTGCACGAAACAGCGAAAACCGCAATAAAAACCATAATCAGACAAAAAATACGTTTCATGCGACCCTCCTTTTATAAAAACCTCGTCAATTATTAAAATTTTAAACAAAAAGACAAGAAAAATCCGACATTTTTTTTAATTTCACACCCGACAGCATAAAAAATTTGACCATTCCTATTTCAAGATGTTAGAGTGCTCCGCGTTTTTTAAGTTGATTCAAGTTTTTGGCTTATTTTTTGATAATTCTGGAGGTTATCGTGACAAAGAAAAAAATGATGATTCTCGGCGATGAAGCTATCGCCCAGGCGGCTCTTGATGCCGGTATTTCGGGATTTTACGCTTACCCAGGCACTCCTTCGACAGAGATCATGGAGTATGCGCAGGCTTCCAAAGTCGCAGCTGAAAGAAACGTTCACAGAACCTGGTCGGCAAACGAGAAGACCGCTGTTGAAGGCGCTCTCGGAATGAGCTATGCAGGCAAAAGAAGCATGGCTATGATGAAGCACGTCGGCCTCAACGTCGCAATGGACCCGTTCGTAAACTCAGGCGTAACCGGCGCAAACGGCGGCTGCATCGTAACGGTTGCTGACGATCCGAGCATGCACTCATCCCAGGACGAGCAGGATTCGAGGATCCTTGCAAAATTCGCCCTTCTTCCGATCCTTGAACCGTCGAACCAGCAGGAAGCTTACGACATGGTTTTCCACGGCTACGAACTTTCCGAAAAATACAAAACTCCGGTCCTTATGCGTGTCACGACACGTCTTTCGCACTCCCGCTCGGGTGTAGAGCTCAGAGACCCGATCGCTCCGAACGAACTCAAGCTGCCCGAAGACAAACGCCAGTTCGTCCTTCTTCCGGCACTTGCGAAAAAGAGCTACAGAAGAACTCTCGAAAACCAGAAAAAATTCATGGAAGAGTCCGAAAACTCTCCGTGGAACAAATACATTGACGGCGCAGACAAGTCGCTCGGCATCATCGCATGCGGCCTTGCGTTCAACTACCTCATGGAAAATTTTGACGGCGTCTGCCCCTACCCGGTAGTCAAAGTCTGCCAGTATCCGGCTCCGAAAAAACTCATCGCTCGCCTCGCTTCGGAATGCGAGAAAGTCCTCGTTCTCGAAGAAGGTATGCCGATGGTCGAAGAAGCTCTCCGCGGTCTTCTCGACAAGGACATCAAAGTTCTGGGAAGAATGTCAGGCGAACTTCCGCGTGACGGCGAACTCAATCCGAACCTCATCGCAGCTGCTCTCGGCCTCAAAGAGACGATCGGAAAAGATGTTCCCGCTCTCGTTGCAGGAAGACCTCCGAAACTCTGCCCCGGCTGCAGCCACGCTGACTTCTACGCAGCTTACGTTGAAGCAGTAAAAGACAAATACGGCGACGGACACCTTTTCGGCGATATCGGATGCTATACTCTCGGCGCACTTCCGCCTTTCCAGGCAGTAAACAGCTGTGTTGACATGGGTGCAAGCATCACGATGGCAAAAGGCGCGGCTGACGCCGGAATGTTCCCGGCTTGCGCTGTGATCGGCGACTCGACCTTCACCCACAGCGGCATGACAGGTCTTCTCGATGCAGTCATCGACAAAGCAAACATCGTCGTTTTCATCAGCGACAACTCGACCACAGGTATGACTGGCGGCCAGAAATCGCACGCTGAAGGAAGACTTTACCAGATAGTAAAAGGTCTCGGCGTTGATGAGAACCACATCCGCGTAGTTGTCCCGACAAAGGCAAACCACGAGGAAATGGTCAAAGTCATCACCGAAGAGATCGAATACAACGGCGTTTCTGTAATCATTCCGCAGAGAGAATGCATGCAGACTTTAAGAAGAAAAACCAAAGCGGCAAAGAAGTAAGGAGGTGCTCTTATGAAATGTGATATGATTCTTGCAGGTGTAGGCGGTCAGGGCATTCTTTCGATCGCACAGATCTTCGGTTATGCCGCAGTTGAAAGCGGTCTTTATCTCAAACAGGCCGAAGTTCACGGCATGAGCCAGCGCGGCGGCGACGTTCAGAGCCACTTCAGAATTTCAGACAAACCGATCTGGAGCGACCTCGTTCCGATGGGAAAAGCTGACATCATCATCAGCGTAGAGCCGATGGAATCGCTCCGTTACCTTCCGTGGCTTAACCCGGAAACAGGCTGGATCGTAACCAACACCAACCCGTTCATCAATATCGACAACTATCCGAACGTTGACGAACTTATGGCCGAGCTCAAAAAACAGCCCCGCTGCATCGCTATCGACGGCGACGGCATCGCGAAGGAAGTCAACAACGCACGCGGCATGAACATGGTCATCGCAGGCGCTGCAAGCCTTTTCACCGGTCTTGACATCAACGTCATCAGAAAAGGAGTTGAAGTCATTTTCGGAAGCAAAGGCGAAGAGATCGTCAAAGCAAACCTCGCAGCAATCAACGCAGGCTGGGAATTTGCCGAGAAAAATTCGAAATAATCTTTAATGATAGATCTTCATTCACATCTTCTGCCGGGGCTGGATGACGGCCCAGAGGAAGTTTCCGAAACACTTGAAATCATCAAGGAAATGTCTTCTTTCGGTTACATCGAGATCGTTCCGACTCCGCATAAATTTCACGCCCTTTTCAATCCCGATCCGAACATCGTCATGGGGCGGATCTCGGCTATCGGCAAAACGATGGTCAGGCGCTTCAGTTTCGAATATATGTGCAATATCCCGAAAATAAAGGAACTTTCCGACCACCGCGAATTTTCACGGACAAAAAACGGCTACAAAATAATCATGGTCGAATTTTCCCCGTTTGTCGGCAAAAGCGAGATAGAAAAATCGGTTTTTTCACTCAACGCATCAGGTTTCATCCCGCTTCTGGCACATATCGAAAGATACCTGAAAGATGACGAATTCTGGCTTGAACTGAAAAAGAAGTACAAAGTTTTCTTCCAGTCTTCGGTGCGGACTTTAGCAAAAGCCTCTTTCCACATAAAGAAAAAGCAGGTCATCCGCTTTCTGGAAAAGGAGATCATCGACAATCTGGGGACCGACCTTCACCGCGCCTCCCAGCTTGAAAGCGTCGACAAAGGGCTTACCTTCCTCAAAAACAACTTCTCCGGATACGGAAAAGATCTGTTTTCCGACAAATTTCTGTTTGAAAACTCTTAGCAGACCTCACCCTGAATCCCTCTCCATAATGGCGAGGGACTTTTGTCGGCGTGCCGGCAGCTCGCCTGTAAAAATTATTTTGTCAGCTTTTCATACATCTTGAAAAGCTCGGCAACCATATCTGCTTCACTCATTTTCGGATCGAAACTGTAAGCTGCCATAACGGCTTTGTCGTTTTCTTTGTGGGCTTTTACAAGTTCTGGAAAAAGATACATATGCTCACCGTAAAGTTCTGCCAAAGTCACTTCGGGATATTTTGAGCGGGCATCGAGAATCGCCTGCGCTGTCTGCTCGATTTTTGCTTTCTGAGCATCTGTAGGGCTGCACCATGGAAATGTATTATAAACCATAGCACCGGAATAGCGGTAATCACTTTTCAAACGACCGCCGACAAGCCGCATCCACGCGTTGTGAACATTTGAAGTTAGAACACCAAAATGATATAGTGTAGCATTTGGAATAATATTACATGAGTTCGCAGCTATTATTTCAGAAGTCATAAAGCCTATTGGGATATAGGTCCTTCGTTCCGATGATGTACTTGGAACAATCAAATATGACTTATCTGTATGCGGTGTGGAAAAAAATTTCCACGGTGTCACGGCCAATTTCCGAGTAGGCTCGGCGGTACTTTTTTCTCGGAAAGCCTTGATTGCATCAAGACGGCGCATAATTTCCTTGTTATGAATATATTCTGACGGAGCAACATTTTTCAGCCACAGACAATAGCGAATCTCGTTATTGTTCAAAAAATCCTTTGCCCCGACATAACGGCGAAGAAAGCGGGCATCTTCAGGAAAATTCTTAACAAATTTGTCTCTTTCTTCTTCTGAAAAAATAAAATTTCCATTATCGGATGGCTTGTTGCCCATGGTCATCATTGGAACATCACAAAGCGGCTTAGCCTGGCTTTCAATCAACACATCCGGAGTGTCAATCAAGTAAGGATTGATGTTTTTTGCTTCGATTACTTTGCCGTCCAAGGTAAAAATACGTTTTTTGTCATGTTGAGCGTCAGCGAAACATCGCTGAGATTCTTCTCTATGCTCAGAATGACGGGTTTTTACTGGTAGTCTACCATCGCTCCGATAGGAAAAACCAATTATCACGCAGTGAACATGAGCTTTTCGGGTCGATTCTGAATCCCAGCGGAATGTTTGCCATGCAAAATCAATATTGATACCTTTTTTTAAAAGTTTATTCCAAAGCGGAAAAACCTGTTCGCCCTGCGTTATAGAGTTAGTGGAAACAAATGCCGCTTTTGTGCTTTTGCCGATTATAAGTTCTGCTGCTTTGTGATACCATGCGCCGACATAATCAATACTGTTCGCAAAATGAATTTTTCCAAAGATATCTGTTGCATCCTTTTTTTGTTGTGCTGTCATCATACTTGCGCCTACAAACGGCGGGTTTCCCATGATGTAGTCGTAATGATTTTCGGTCTTTTTCTGTTGCGGTTTTCCGATATTTATTTCATCTGTGATAAGATTTATCGCTTCGTATTTTTCTTCGCGCTCATGCACTTCATAAATAAGATTGGTCTTTTTCGCCTTTATCGTGGGGATTTTATCTTCTTCGCACAAATATCTCCAATCCATTCTGAGTGCATTGCCTTCAATGATCGTCGCGCTTGTCGAAAGCGGCAGGAAATTGAGGTCTTCATCAACAATTTCCTCTGTTTCTTTCATCATCTGCGATTCGGCGATCCAAAGTGCGGTTTTTGCGACTGTTACTGCAAAATCGTTGATTTCAATGCCGTAAAACTGCGAAATTTTGACTTTTATCGGCGAAAAATCGCTTCCCAGAAGCTGCTGGTTTCCGTGGATTATTTTCAAAATTTCATTTTCGAGGCGGCGCAGTGCAATATAGGTTTCAGTCAAAAAGTTGCCGCTTCCGCAGGCAGGATCAAGGAATTTTAAATTCGCTATTTTATTGCGAAACTGCTCTAAACGGGAACGCTGTTTTGCTGTCAATCTTAACTCCTCTCCTAAGTTAGGGGAGGTGCCGCTTGCGGCGGTGGAGTGTGTCGCTTTTTTGTTTTGACACACGCCCCAGTCGCTCTGCGACAGCCCCTCTAGCTTAGAGTGGCATTTTTTACCCGTAATCTCATAAAATTCTTTCCATAAATCATCCAGAAACAGCGGATCGATCACTTTGTGGATATTTGCAATACTCGTGTAGTGCATTCCGCCTTTGCGCCGTGTTTCGGGGTTTAGTGTCGATTCAAAAACCGCTCCGAAAATCGTCGGAGAAATCTCGCTCCAATCAAAAGGAGCACAGTGATTTACTATAATGTTGACAATTTCATCGCTAAAATTGGGAACTTCTATGTCCTCAGCAGCAAAAAGTCCGCCGTTCACGTAAGGAAAAGCCTTTAATTTCAGGTCATATTTGTCACGGTTTTCCGGTTTTGTGTCCAATGCTTTGAAAAGATTGATGATTCCAAGTCTCAGATCAGGTAAATTGAACGATTTTATATAGTCTTCAAAACTTGTCCGCGTTTCGAAAAGCCCGGCGTCTTCGGCATAAAGGCAGAAGACGATGCGGACACACAGAATATTAAGGCTTCTAAAGCTGTTTTCATCGGGATTTATGTATTCCTTGATGAGCGCGTCATAAAGTTTTCCGACAAGTTCTCCGGCCTTTAAAGAAACCTGTTCTTCCAGTGAAACCGAAGTCTTTTTAGTGTCGACCATAAACTGCAAACATTCAAATTTATCAGGCAGATCCTTAAGCATAACCTGAACCGGCTCGTCATGCGGCTTTTCCATGTCATAAATCAGAAATTCCTGAAAATTGCAGACAACGATCCAGTTCGGACGCAGTGAATTGGGCATTTCATCGGCATAACGCTTTGCCTGACGGTAAGGAGTTAACATGGCTCCGTCCGACTGTTTCGCCTCTTTCCGTAAATCGACATCGGAGCTTTTCTGCTCAATCAGAACCTTGGTTTCAGGAATGTATGCATCAATAAAACTCGTGTGCTTGAGCTGAACTTTCTTCTCAAATTCAATGCGCTTTGCGGGATTTTCCATTCCCAAAACATCACAGAGAAGCCCTATCCAGAAACGCGCAGTTTCCTGCCGCTCATCACCTTTATTTTTCCAGAAATCAGCAAATTCCTTAGCCGCTTTTTTGCGATTTATTGCAGTTTTTGCCATATTTCACCCCGCTAATTACGATTAAAGCGTTTTCTTGTAACACATAAACAAACAGAAAACAAGTTTTAGAATTGTTTTGTTGCAGAATGACGCTTATGTCCCAGCTTGAAAGCGTCGACAAAGGGCTCACTTTCCTCAAAAACAACTTCTCGGGATACGGAAAAGATCTGTTTTCTGACAAATTTCTGTTTGAAAACAGCTGATTTTCTCCTGCATTTGCAATCCTTAAAATAAAAAGTAGACTTCCAGCGGTTTTTTTAGAGGTGACAAATGAATCTTGACAAAATACGCAAAAAACTTGAAGGATTTCCTGTCGAACCCGTATATCTTCTTATGATTTTCTCATTCATATTCCGAATGATCAATTTCATGGGAATTGCCCAGGGCGACGACTTTCCCTACAGCACTTTAGCCAACCGGTTCGCAAACGGCAACTTTTCAGCCGGCTTCATTTTCGATGTCCGCTGGGTCGTTTTCGCTCCGGCTGCCCTGCTTTACAAACTCTTCGGAGTAAACGACTTCACATCGCTGCTCCCGACGATGGTTTACGGCATTTCAAGCGTCTGGTTAGCTTATAAAATCATCGAAGCCGAGACCGATAAAGCAACTGCTGTCATCACTACTCTTTTCTACATCACATACCCGATCGTCGCTATCTTTTCCAACTTTCTTCAGGTCGCCGCTCCGCTCGAATTTTTCACGCTGCTGACAGTTTATTCATTCCAGAGAGGTGCAAAAAGCGAAAAAATCGGATGGTTCATCCTCGGAGGCTTCGCGATCGGCTGGATCTTCTTCGCAAGAACGACGGGGCTTTTTATCGCGCTCTTAGTCTCGATTTATGTGTGGTACAGAAAAGGATTCAACAAAAAAACTGTTCTCTGGGTTCTTTGCGCGGCACTTGTTTCGCTTGTCCCGGCTATATTCCAGGGATTTGTCTATCTCAAGATCCACAACAACTTTTTTCATGTATTCGATCTCAGCAAAAAAGTGGTCGAATATCAGAACAGAATGACCGATGTCGATCCGAAAGACCTGTTTTTCTACATAAGGACAGTTTTCACATCCGGCAACTTCGCACGCTGGAGAACATTCGGATTCGGCGGTTACTTCACCGCTGCTGCGCTTCTTGCCTGCATCGTGAAAATGTGCATGAAAAAACAGGGCCGGGAAGTCATGTTTTTCATCTGGTTCCTCTCCTACTTCCTGTTCATGTCGTTCGCACCGACAAGCCTGAACCCCTACACCACCCTCATCAGAAATAACCGCTACACGATAATTTTCGTTCTTCCTATCTGCGCTATGTGCGCGATCCTCCTTTCAGATCTTGTAAAAACGAATAAAATCGCTTTAAAAATCACGGCAGTGGTCATTTTTCTCACCATTTTTATCAGCAACATCTATTTTTCCATTGACAACAGTGCCTTCTACAAAACGACCAGAAACAACCAGAAGGAATCGATGGCTGTTCTTCTCTCGAAATATCCGAACACCACGATATACCTCGCCGACAGGAATATTTACTACCGCATAGACTACTATTCAGGCTACAAGAACAAAAACTACCGCTTCATCAATTCACTCAAACAGATCAAAAAACCGGGAATATTTTTGATCACACACAACATGAATTCAAGCGCATCCCGCTTCAAAATATCCAAGGAAGACCTGCGGAAACTGCGCAGCAAACCTCCGAAAGGGATGACCTTGAAACACAAAACTCCGTATTTCAACATCTACGAAGTCGATCCTGAGGTTTTGAAACAGAATCCTGATCTGAAATGACCTTTTTCTCTGCCGCGCTGTCGTTATTACGTCATAACGTTATCACGATATTACGAATAAAAATAGATCGCGGCACTAAAAAGTATAATCGATTTTTCCCATTCCCTTGAGCTGAATCGGAATGAGTTCTTCGATGGTCTTTCTCTTTTCAAAGCTCTTCACTTCCGCATTCGAAGGACATTTGCCGTTTGAAAGACGGTAAAGCGAAACAGCGAGTTCCTCTTCATGCTCGTCACCGAAATCGTGCTTGAAATCGTCCGAAGCCGCACAGTCAGCCTCCATGCCGAGGAAAAAATCGCCGTAATCCTGCGAATTCGCGTATTTGAAGGTGATCGGAACGATCGTCTGGTCGCATATATCCTTCGAGTTCATTCCGACAGGTTTTCCGTATGTCGTTTCACCGATAAGCGAAACTTCTACATAAGGAGTGAGCGAATTTATCACCATTTCGGAAGCGCTGGCCGTTCCCGACGAAACTATGACAGCGACTTTGTTTATGCCTGAAAGTGAATTTTTCAGCACCTCGCCTTTGTATGAAGTGTTCTGCTCCTGATGTTTGTTGTTGTAGATCAGTTTGATTATCTCGTCGCCCTTTACTTTGTCACCTGCAATAAGATTGACGAGCTGGCGGGCGATCTTCACAAGTCCGCCGCCGTTGTAACGGAGATCAAGGACAAGACGCTCTACATTCTCTTTTTTGAAGTGCGCAAAAACTTCGTTCAGCTCATCTTCTGAAGAGGTTATGAACGATTTGAAGTGGAGATACCCGGTCTTAACGCCGTCATGATCCAGAACTTTATACGCGAGCACCGATTTTCCAATGTAATCATCAAGATAAAGTGTCGTTTCAAGCTCGTTTCCTTCATCAAGAACTTTAAAAACAACAGCTTCGCCCTTGTTTTCTGCATTATAGACATTGTTCCAGTCAGTTTTCTCTTCAAAATCCTCGTCATTGCGGTGTTCTCTGTTGTAAGCTCCGTTTTCGTCAAGCTCTTCGACAGTCACGCCGTTCATCGCAATAAGCCGCTGGCCGCGCCTGAGCCCGGCAACACCGGCCGGACTTTCAGGATATACAAGGGAGATATATACCGCATTCTCTTCGTCGCGCTGCATCGACATTCCCATACCGTAACGCTTTCCGGCATAGTAATTATCGTGTTCCTCCTTTTTGACAGCATACGAAAAACGGTCGACCAGGACATCGCCTTCGCGGTATTTTACAGCAGCGATCATCTTGTCGAGCGAATCGTAAGAAGCAGGATTTACCGCCGGCAGATACTCATACCAGAGATACCACTCTTTGAGATAGGCAAAAGCCTGTCTGTTCACGCTGTCCTGCGAACAATCAGGCATGACGTGGTTTTCGCACGAAACGATGAAAAGGAAAACCAGAAATAACAAGACCGATGTTTTTCTCATATTGCACTCCTAAAACTTCAAGACCGTTTCAGACAATATTTAAAGTGACTGAAATGACAAGAAAAAAAGCGGACTAACCGACAGCGTCGTTGAGCTGGAGTATCGGCATGATGACCGAAAAAACGATGAAACCTATCGCGACAGCAAGGAAAACTATCATCATCGGCTCAAGCATCGAAGTGAGTTTTTCCATCGTGTAAGTGACCTCTTTTTCGTATGAAGCAGACAAAGTTTCAAGCATTTCTTCAAGCTCGCCGCTCTGCTCGCCGATTGCTATCATCTGGATTACGATAGGCGGAAATTCGCCGCTTCTTTTGAGCGGAAGCGCGATAGATTCACCCTCTTTGATGTTTTCGCGTGCTACTCCGACGGCATTTTCAAGGATCTTGTTGTCGATGATCTTCTTGACGATATCGAGTGCGCTGAGAATAGGAACTCCGGAGTGAAGAAGAGTCGAAAGTGTCTGTGCGAAACGGCTGATAGCCACCTGTCTGTTCACTTTGCCGATAACGGGAGCGTTGATTTTGACTCGGCTCCACCAGAGCTCGCCTTTCGGAGTTTTGATATACTTGTTGAAAGAGACGACCGCAGCAAATATAAGGAGCGCGATAAGCCACCACCAGCTTCCTATAAAGCCGGAAAGCCAGAGAAGGATCTTCGTCTGGATCGGGAGGGTCATCTTGACATCGTCGAACATTTTGGCGAGGTTCGGGATTACGACCGTGAAAAGAACGCCGACGACTAAAACCGCAACGACCATAAGGACCATAGGATAAGTCATCGCGCTTTTGACTTTGTTTTTGAGATCGACCTGGGATTCCATGAATCCGGCAAGTCTCATCAATACTTTGTCCGTTGCGCCCGACTCTTCGCCGGCTGCGATCATATTGCAGAACAAGTCATCGAAAATATTGGGGAATTCTCTTGCGCTCTTACTAAAACTGTAACCTTCGTTCATCTTGCCCTTGATGATGATAAGGGCATCTTTCATTACCTGGTTCTCCTGCTGCTGGGCGACTGCGTCGATAGCTTCGACAAGCGGGATCTTCGCCTTCTGGAGTGTTGCAAGAAGACGCGTCATGGATGCAACTTCGTCAAGAGGCACTTTTTTAGCGCCGAAAGAGAACATTTTCCGCAGAAAATCAAAACTGAAACCCTGACTTCCCGACTTTTCGCTGATTTCGGTTATATAGTAGCCTTCAGAAAGGAATTTCGTCTTTACAGCAGCCTTGTTGGGGCTTTCGATCGTTCCTTTCTTCTCTTTGCCGTTTGCGTCGATTATTTTGTAGGCAAAAAGCGGCATTACTTATCCTCCTGCGTTCTGAGAAGGACTTCTTCCGGAGAGGTTATTCCTTTTATCGCCTTGAGAGCACCGTCTTCACGGAGATTGAGCATTCCGTTCGCAGCCGCGATCTTGCGGATGTCGCTCGCGTCCTGACGCGCAACTACGGCACGTCTGAGCTCTTCGTCGATCATGAGAAGCTCGAAAATACCGCTTCTTCCTTTATATCCGGAATATCCGCATTCAGGACATCCGACAGCCTTGTAGAACGGATGGTTCGCGTATTCTTTCGGGTCAAGACCGAGTTCTTCAAGTATCGCAGCCGGCGGATAATAAGCCTCTTTGCATGCAGGACAGAGTTTTCTGACAAGTCTCTGAGCCAGAACGCCGACAACCGTCGAAGAAATGAGGAAAGGTTCGATCCCCATATCGATAAGTCGCGTAAATGCCGTCGGAGCGTCGTTTGTGTGAAGAGTCGAGAAAACCAAGTGACCGGTAAGAGACGCGTTGATAGCGATATCTGCCGTCTCCTTATCACGGATCTCACCGACCATGATGATGTCCGGGTCCTGACGGAGTATCGAACGGAGACCGCTCGCGAAAGTGAGACCGATCTTGGAATTGATGTGGATCTGGTTTACCCCTTTGATCTGATACTCGACCGGGTCTTCGACCGTGATTATCTTGACATCGGGGGAATTTATCTCTGTGAGAGCCGAATAAAGCGTCGTCGTTTTACCGCTTCCGGTTGGTCCTGTAACGAGGAAAATCCCGTGCTTCATGTGGATTATCTTTCTCATCATCTCGAGATCGCGTTTGGTGAAGCCGCTCTCGTCAAGCGAAAGTTTCTGCGATCTTTTGTCGAGAATACGGAGAACTATCGATTCGCCGTGGACACTCGGGAGAGTCGAAACACGGAAGTCGATGTCGTTTCCGGCGATCTTGACTTTGATATTACCGTCCTGAGGAAGCCTTTTTTCCGAAATGTTGAGCCTGCTCATTATCTTGATCCTCGTGATGAGACCTGCCTGAGCCGCCTTCGGAACGCGCTGGACGATGGAAAGCTTGCCGTCCTTTCTGAAACGGACGATAACTTCGTCTTCATAAGATTCGAAGTGGATATCACTCGCCTTTTCCTTTACCGCCTTGGCGATCGTGTTGTTCACGAATTTGATGATAGGCGCGTCGTCGTTGGAGTCGATAAGATCGGGGATCGTATCGTCCGCATCGGCCATTTTGTCGAAATCACCGGCATTAAGCGATTCCTCCTTGTTGTCGACGCTGCTGTAAGCCTGATTTATAATGTCGTTGATTTTCGCCGTAGAAACAAGAAGCGAAACGACATTTTTGCGGTAAATCATAAAAAGCTGGTTGAAAAGAAGCATGTCGATATCGGTGATGACAACATGCAGGTCATTGTCCGTGTAAAGCGGAAGCGCCTTGAATTTTTTAGCCAGCGCTATAGGAAATTCGCCCAACACCGCAGGATCAAGCTTTTTGAGCTCCTCTTCCGTCACGATTTTTATTCCGCTCTGCTCCGAAAACGCCTCCGTAACCTGCTCGGCAGTGACTTTGCCTTCCGAAACGAGAAACTGACCGATTTTGCCGGTTCCCTGTCTGTCAGCATGCTGCGCCGCCAGAGCTTCCGAAAGCTGCGCCTCGTCAATGAAGCCTTTTTCGACAAGGATTTCACCTATTTTACGCCTTGCTGCCATGACTAATCCTCTTCGTCGATATCGGGAACAAGTTCGTCTTCAGCGTCTTTCGACTTTCCTTTTTTAGAAGATTCATCCGTATTTTCGATGATTTTTTCTTCACCGTCTGGAGTGACCATTATCGAATTTTCCTTCTTGTTGGCAGCTTCTATTCTTTTCAACTCCTCTTTTTCTAAAGCCTGCTGGTTGCTTACAGCGTTTACCATCGAAAGAAGCGCACCGCGTCTTTTGTCAAGGTAAACCGTCTCTTCAAACGTAGTGTCGCCGCCGTAATACTTTCTTGCAAATTCGTCACGCTCCTCCATTTTCTTGCGGAGAATGCGCTCGAAATCCTCTTTGCTGTCGACAACGTGCGGAGTAAGGATAAGAAGAAGGTTTACTTTTGCTTTGTTCACTTTTTTATACTTGAAAAGGTTTCCGATGACCGGAATGTCGCCCAGAATCGGAATTTTGTTCTCGCCTTCGGTAACGGTGTCTTTCATAAGACCGCCGATGACTATCGTCTGCTCGTTTTCGGCGTTGATTTTGGTTTTAGCCTGTCTTTTCGTCGTTTTGTAACCGTAGTCGGTCTGAGCGCCGAGTTCGGTCATTTCCTGATTGATCTCAAGAGTCATATATCCAGATTCGTTGATCTGCGGTTTTATCTTGAGTTTGAGCGCAACGTCTTCACGGGTGTAGGTTATCGTGCTTCCTGTCGTGCTTGTAAGGATATTGCCTGACGGGAACGGAACTGTTTCACCGACCGTGATCTCGGCCTCTTCGTTGTCTGTCGTGAGAAGGTGCGGAGTCGAAACTACGTTTACCGTCGAATCGTTCTGAGCCGCATTCAGAATAAGTCCGATCGAAGGAACGCCGTCAACAAGCGAAAGCCCCGGCATTCCGGCGGTTCCGTCAACCGATGCGCCGACCATTCCGGCAACGAGTCCGGGAGTCGGAGAAGAGAGAGCCTTTCCGAAGAAAAGAGGAACTTTCTCGCCGGCGACCGTAACTTCGTATCCCATCGCAGCATAAGCGTTGCCGTATTCAAGGTTGTTGTCGATGCTGACTTCGAGAATAGCCGCTTCTACAAAGACCTGTTTGCGCTTCACGTCGAGTTTTTCGACAACTTTTTTAAGGTTTCTGAAATCCTGAAGAGAAGAAACTACGACGAGGGAGTTCGTCGATTCGTTCGCTGAAATCTGAACATCGCCTTCAAAGACATCGGTTCCCTTGGTTCCGCTCTTTGAAGAACCTGACGATTTCTTGTTTTTCGACAGTGAATTCAATGTCTTAAGCATATCGTCAGCTTTCGCGTTCTGAAGTTTTACGACGTGGATCTCGCCTTCGCCTTCGACTTCGCGGTCGATATTCTGAACGACCTGAAGGATCAGATTGTATGTAGCCTTGTTGCAGAGAACGATTATCTGCTGGCTTCTTTCGTCAGCAACGATGTGAATGTATGTTTCGCTCAAACCTTCACTGTCTTCCTGACTGCCCCATGAAGGAGGAAACGGAGGACGCGGCGGGAATCTGTTGTTACTGTTGTTACCGTCGGCCTGTTTTCCGACACCGCCGAGAGAAGGAGTATTGTCGTTGTTTTTGCCTTTCTTATTTCCCTTTTTGGAGAAATCTTTAAAAATATCTTCAATGATTTTACGTGCATCTGCTGCAAGAACGTGGTTGAGTTTGATAAAGTAAAGCTCAGCCTTGTCCGATTCTGAAGGCTGGTCGAGCTCTTTCACCAGAGTCATTATCTTTCTGATATTCGCCGCATAATCAACGACGATCAAAGTCTTGTCGTCAAAAACGACCGAAGTCGCACCTTTGTCCCTGAAAAGCTTCAGGACCTTGTCGATATCCGTCGCAGTGACGTACTCGAACTTCATAATTGTGGCAACCATTTTGAAGAGATCGGGCACTTCAGTTCCCTTGTAAAAAGGGATTTTCATCTCCGGAATGTTCTTTTCCTTCGTGATTATCGTGTAGGAACCGTCTTCCGAAACACTGAAATCGTTGACTGCAAGAAGTGTAAGGAAGGTTTTGTAAGCTTCGGCAACCGTGACTTTCTGCGGTGAAAGAAGGTTGATTTTCGCCTTGCCGAGATTTTCAGGGATTATGAAATTCTTCTGAAGCAGATCGGAGAAGAGTTTGACTACGTTCATAAGCTCTTCGTCCTTGAAATCGAGTCTGATTTTAAGGTTCATATTTGCCGCTTTCGGCTCGTTGATCTCGACTTTTACGGCATCAAGAAGTTTGTTTTCTTCCGGGGTCTTCGGCTGTTCCTTATTGAGAATGTTCTTCGGCTGCGGAGGCGTTACGGTTCTCACCTCGCTGTTGGCAGGGTTTTTCTTCGGCTGAACTGCATTTTCAGTAGGTTTGTCTTCGTTTTCCTCCTGCTTCTCCTCGTCTTCTTTTGCTGCCGCAGCGGGCTTGTTTATCTTGACGTTGTTCAACTTTTTCATACCCGGATTCATCGGTTTGAGCTTATTGTTGAGATTGATCGGAACCTTAACGCTGTCGGCTTCCGCAACCTCGACCTCTTCCGCCTGAATGCAAACAAACGAAAAAGCAGTCAGAGCTGTCAGAAAAATTATCTTTTTCAGATTCAGCATTTATGCCTCCTATTCTATCGTATATTCCAAAGTTTCATTCTGTCCTTTTCTGATGATGTCAAGCGAAAGCTTGGACGCGTTCTGGAGCCTGGAATAAGCCTCGAGAGCCTTGTCCGGACTCGAAAGTTCGATACCGTTTATCGACTTGAGAACATCACCGTTCTGTATTCCTATCTTTGAATAAAGACTGTCTTTCGCGATCGAAAAGATCTTGAATCCGTTGTCCTTCGCCGACGGAACGATACGCGCCTGGGATGCCAGCGCACCGAGATTTCCAGTTGCTTTGTTGAGGTCCGCACGTTTTATGACATACTGGTTAGGACCGACATTCCTGATGTCGAACTCGTCATCTCCGCCTTTGGACGGAGCAGATGCGTTTTCCGCGACTTTCGTTTCAGGCATAGCAGCGGGTTTTCCTTCGCCGACACCTTCTCCGATGCACTTTATGCCGCTTGTCGTTCTGAAAATCGCGATATTTCTCCAGACGAAAGCAAGAATGACGCCGTCCTGAACTTCGGTGCCTGTCCTCGTGACCGCTCCGCCCGAACTTCCTTTGCCTCCTTTGAGGATCGCGAACGAGAAATCGTTATCTTTCGCAACGATCGTTCCTGTGAGTTCGTAACCCGGAAGAAGCGTGCATTTGTCCGGATTTTCGAGATAGAAGAAAATATCCTCCTTGCTCATTTCGGGAACGACGGAAGCCTCTTCGACCGTACCGGTATTCTGCTGCTCGGTCAGAGCAATAAAACGTGAAGATGAATCAAAAATATTGGCTGCACTCATATTGTTGGGATTTTTACCGAAATAGAAATTTTCCTTTTTATCTTCCGTCGCCGTTCCTTCAAGCGTTTTGTAGTAATTTTTGCCGATCGGGACATAAACCTGTTCACCTTTAACAACAAAAGCGAGCAGAAAACCTATAAACGAAAGTACCGCTGCCGCAATCGCGATGAACAAAGCTATATTTAAAACCGTCCTGCTTTTCAAAGCACACCTCGCAAACAACAAAAGCCGATTATTTAAGCAACTCAAGTGCCAGAAAAATTCATCAATAAAATCAATAAGTTAAAAAGACCGGCAAAATGTCAATTCGGCAAATTGACATTTTGTCACGTGTTTTGACGCCGCCGCCAATCTTTTTCGCCGTAACGTTATTATCGATTCGCCGCCCTGTGTCGGTATCCCGTTATACCGGAATAACGTTATAACGACAAAATCTGGCGGCGTCGATCCTGATCGACAATAACAATAATCTTGAAATCAGCTTGATTTTCATCATAATTCAGGGTTTTTTTGTCTTTTTTGCGAGGTTAAAAATGTGGCTTCAAGGTATCGTTCTGATAGTTTCACTTCTTGTTTTAGCGTGGAGCGCCGATAAATTCGTCGACGGATCATGCGGTCTGGCACACTATCTCGGCATTTCGCCGTTCCTCATCGGAATGATAATAGTCGGTTTCGGCACCTCGGCTCCCGAAATGCTCGTTTCGGCGATTTCGGCATTCGAAGGAAGCCCTGACATCGCGCTCGGCAACGCTTACGGCTCAAACATCACGAATGTTCTCCTTATTTTGGGCGTAGCGGCGATCGTAAACCCGATAGAAGTCGATTTTTCGGTCGTAAAAAAAGAACTTCCGTTCCTTGCAGGCACCATAATCCTTACGGTTTTCCTCATTCTCGACGGCTTTATTTCACGCCTCAACGCAATAACGATGCTCGTTCTCTTCATTCCGATAATGGTCATATCATCTCTCGGCAAAAAAGAGGAACAGAACGAAGAAGAAAGCGGAAAAAAAGAGTCTCTTATCAAATCGGTATGCCTTATCATTTTCGGTCTTGTGCTTCTTGTCAGCAGTTCGCGTGCCCTCGTCTGGGCGGCTAAAGACATCGCGCTGGCACTCGGCGTCAGCGAACTCATCATCGGGCTCACGATAGTTGCACTCGGGACATCGCTTCCCGAACTTGCGGCATCGGTATCGGCAGCAAGAAAGAACGAACACGGCGTCGCATTCGGCAATGTCGTAGGCTCGAACCTTTTCAACACGATGTGCGTAGTCGGCATCGCTGGAGCGATCACGCCGGTCACAGTCGATCCGAAAATACTTACGAGAGACCTCCCTGCAGTCGCAATAGTAACTCTCTTCCTTTTCATTTTCGGTATCAGAAGAAAGATAGACCGCTTTTCCGGAATTTTCCTTGTCGCGCTCTACATCGCGTACACAGTTCTTCTGGGACTTAAAATCGTCTGATTTACTTTGCAAAAAGCGGTGCGAATTTTTTCTCGATATCGCCGTAGATTTCTGAAATTTCAAGGTTTCCGTCAAGGTAGATGACTTTAAGACTGTCCTCGAATTCCCTGATGACTTCACGGTAATTTCTGTCGATCTGCTGGAGAAGTTCGCGTTTTTCGTAAATTTCGGTCGAATTGCGGAATTTTGTCAGTCTTTCTACAGCCTTATCGACTTTAACATCAACAAAGACAAGGACATCGGGAAGAGTCGCAAAACGGTTTATCCCCTTGACCCACTCGTAACTGACGTTCAGCGACTGATACGCGATCGAGCTGAAAAAGTATCTGTCTGTGATGACCGTCTGTTTTTTCCTGAGCGCAGGCCATATCTCCTCTCTGAGATGGTTGATCCTGTCGGCCGCGAAAGAAAGGGCGAGCATCTCGTGGATAAGCGGCGTATCGCTGTTCGCTTCGCTTAGAAAGTTGCGCACAATCTTTCCGGTAGCAAGCGCCGTAGGCTCGGCCGTGAGATAAACCGCCTCCCCTTTTGTTTCCAGAAATCTTTTGAGTTCCTTGATAGTTGTACTTTTTCCGCTTCCGTCAATTCCTTCGACTGCAATAAACATTATTTTTCCTCCAGAGAGTAAATTTTCAAATCATCGAATTCCACATCCGATTTCCAGTTCGCAAACGAGAGTTTTGAATAGCCTTCCGCTGCTTTGAGAGGCGCTTCGTCGTTATATTCCAAAAAAAGTTTTCCGTTTACGAACCATTTGATTTTATTGGATGATCTTTCAACTTTGATCTTGTATTCCTTTCCTTTTTCAAGACCGGCATTCCTTTTTTCCGCGCGCTTTTTTTCGTGTTCGTCAAGCTTTGAAATCACCGAAATACGGTTGTTCCAGCCGCCAAGAATAAACGAATATCCGTCGCCGTGGTCGTGGATCTTTCCGTCGCCCCAGAGATTGAACTTTACATCGACTGCGTCGCTATTGCTTTTCATCGTGAGTTCAATAACGGCATTCTGCGGCAGATCGAGCGATTTAAGGACAAGATTTCTGTTTTTCGCCGTTTTGCACCTGAGTTTTCCGTCAGAGATCCTCCAGTCACCGCCCTGAATTTCGTAATTTTCCCCTATTTCGGCGCGGTCAAACGAGTCTTCAAAAACGAGGGTGGCCTTTTTTTCTGAACCGCATGATGAAACAAGCGCGACAAGCAGAATAAAAAACGCTGTTTCAGAAAAGAGCCGCATTGCCGCCGTCCTAAAACTTTATTACCGTAACGGAATCGCCGCCCTCTTCGTTGCTGCCGGGCGCAAATGTAAATTTGTATTTTTTCTGCAGGTCAGGAAGGAAATCCCTGATGAATTTTTTGAGTTTTCCGCTTCCCTGACCGTGGATTATCGTGAGAGAGACAGCCCCGCCGCCGAAAGCAGTGTCAAGCGATTTTTCGATCTTCTCGGCAGCATCTTCGACGAACATCCCTCTGACATCGCACATTTCGATATACTTTGATTCGACTGCGTTTTTTGACGCTTTCGTCTTTACTTCTTTCGAAAATTCAAGAACAAGAAGCCTTTCAGTCGGAGCGACAAGCTGCTTTCCGCAGCTCGAGTATTCCGCTTTTGCACCTTTCACTTTCTGCAAAGTTCCTTCCAATTTCAAAAGCTTATCGTAAATCACCGTTTTTCCCGGAATGACTTTGTCGAGAACGTCTTCAAGTTTTGCCCCTTCTTTCGTATCGAGTGCGACAGTCTGGCGGTCTATCGCGTCCTGAAGAGTCTCTTTCTCTTTTTTGAGAAGAACGACTTTCTGCGGAACATCCTTCTCCCCCACTTTTTCGATCTTTTTCTTCAACTCTGCTTCCTCCATCTCGACAAGTTTTTTGAGCGAGCGCAGACGCGTTTCCTCAAACTGTTTTTCCTTGGTTTCGAGCTTTCTGCGGAGCTCGGTTATCTCCTGCTCTTCCGCTTTGATAGTAGCTTTCGCCGCTTCGACCTCTTCAGTCAGCTCAGCCAGCTGCTCCTCTTTTTTGTGAAGGCGGTTTATCAGAGGTTCGACCCCGCTTTCTTTCGCAAGGAGAAGTTTTTCAAGTTTTTCGATGAATTCCTGCGGGAATCCGATCTTGCGGACAAGCGAAAGTGCGTTGCTCGAACCCACGATGTTGTATGAGAACTTGTATGTCGGCTTGTCCTTAGCCTCGTCGAAACCCATTGCGACAGGAATGAATTTCTTGTTCTGCAATGCTATTGATTTTACTTCGGCAAGATGGCTCGTAACTACCGAGAAGCATCCTTTTTCTGCGACAAATTCAAGGTAAGCACCTGCGATAGCGCCGCCCTGAAGCGGATCTGTTCCCGTTCCGATCTCGTCGATAAGGACTAAATCGCGGCTGTTGAGTTGTTTAGCAGTCGCGCTGAGAAGACGCAGATGGCTCGAGAAACTCGATTCTCCCGCAAATGCATCCTGATTGTCGCCCAAAATGAGGAAAATTTCCTCGAAAAAAGGAAGATGCGCATAGCTTGCAGGTACAGGAAATCCGCGCACAGCAAGTTCCGCTATAGCCGCAACAGTCTTGATCGAAACAGTCTTTCCTCCTGCGTTGGGACCGCTTACGACCATGATTTTTTCCTCATCGCTGAAGATGAAATCGTTTTTGACCAGATTTTCGCCGCGGCTGAGATAGACCGGCGGGAACCACGCGTTTTCGAGCTTCATCGAATCCTCGGTAAATTCGGGGATCGCACAGCCGTTTTCCTTCATCCAGAAGTATTTCGTGAAAATGTTTTCAATATGCACAGCCCTTTCGACGCACTTTTCGAGATAGCTGTAATTTCTGAAAAGAAGTCCGCGAAGTTCACGCAGGATCCTGATTATCTCTTCAAGTTCCTTCGCCGCAAGAAGCGAAAGCGAATTGTTGTGCTCGATCAGAGTCATCGGCTCTAAAAATGCCGTCTGCCCCGTTCTGCTGTAGTTGTGGATCACGCCTTTGACAGTCCTTTTGTAGACCGATTTGAATGGAAGCACGTATCTGTCGTCGCGGATCGTGAACCAGTCTTCCTGCAGAAAGCCGCCGTATTCGGGCGAATTTATCATCTTTTTGATCTCTTCGCCGATATTTCTGTGCGTGTCGGCAAGATGGCGCCTTATCGCGGCAAGTTCAGGGCTCGCGTTGGAATTTATCTCACCTTTTTCGTTGACGACCTGCTTTATCGTCATTTCCAAACTGACATTGTATTCGAAATTGAGAAGTGAATGGATTTTCGGCGTGAATCCGTGCCTTTTCAGCTCTTCGCCGGTTTTTCTGACAACGCCTAAAAAGTCGCCTATAACCCTGTAATCCGCAGCTTCAAGCGGTTCGTTATCCTCGAACTGCGACATGACGCGCCGCACACTGTCGAGATTGAATGAAAACAGCGAGCGGTATTCAGCCGAAAGTGCCGCAGCTTCGCCGATGAGAGCGAATTCTTTTTCGCAGTCGTCTAAAGAAAGCCTGTCAGTCCCGTGGAGAGAGGCTTTTCCGTATTCAGAAAGTGATTTTTCACCGATCCAGTCGATTATCGAATTCCATTCAGTCAGCATTTATCCTCCGAAAAGCAGTCTGAAGCAGACAAGAGATTTAGATCGCAGCAGTCATCTTTTTGAGCCAAGCCTTCTCCTCTTTGCCCAGCATCGGAGACAAAGTTTTGAAGACAAGTTTGTGGTAGTCGTTGAGATATTTCTTTTCCTCGTCGGAAAGAAGCGACGGTTCGATCGCACGTATATCTATCGGACACATCGTCAGGTTCTCGAAACCGACGAACTGTCCCCACGCCGTCTTCTCTTTCGGAACTGAAAGAACGAGGTTTTCGATCCTGATTCCGTACTGGTTCGGCTCGTAGTAGCCGGGTTCGTTCGAAACGACCATTCCGGGCTCGATCTTCGTATCGCTTCTGCGGGTCGAAATGCTCATCGGGCCTTCATGAACGCTGAGGTAAGCACCTACGCCGTGGCCTGTGCCATGAAGATAATTCTTGCCGTCTTTCCAAAGTGCCTCTCTTGCAAACGCATCGATATTCGCGCCGGTCGTGAATCCCTGCGGGAACTGCGAGATGGCGATCCTAATGTGACCTTTGAGAACGAGCGTAAAGTCTCTCTTCATATTTTTGGTGAGTTTTCCCATCGCGACAGTTCTCGTGATGTCGGTCGTGCCGAAATAATACTGCGCGCCGCTGTCAACGAGGTAAAGTCCTTCCGGTTTGAGTTCGCAGTCAGTCTCAGGAGTCGCGCTGTAGTGGATTATCGCGCCGTGTGCACCGTAGCCTGAAATCGTGTCGAAGCTGAGACCTACAAAACCTTCGCCCTCTTTGCGGAAAGCTTCGAGTTTGTCGCTTGCCGAAATCTCGGTGATTTTGGTTTTGCCGATATTCTTGTCGAGCCAGCAGAGGAATTTTACCATCGCGACACCGTCGATGATGTGCGCTTTCTTCATTCCTTCGATTTCAGTCGCGTTTTTGATCCCTTTCATTATCTGCGACATATTTTCGCCGTTTACGACTTCCGCTTTTTTGCAGTCAACTGCATCAAGCAGGCTCTGCGAAGTTCTCGCTTTGTCAATGAAGATCTTTCCTTTGAGTCCTTTGATAAAAGAATAAATTTCTTCGTATTTGTGAATAGTTACACCGTCTTTTGCGATAGCGTCGGCATCTTTTTTACTGAATTTTCCTTCTTTTACGAAAAGATCGGCCGTTTTTTTGCCGATAACGCCGAAGCCCATAACTACCGGGTTGCATTCGACATCGTTTCCGCGGATGTTGAAAATCCACGCAAGGTCGTCAAGAGAAGCGAAAAGGTGGTAGTCGACACCCTTCTTTTCCATCTCGTTTCTGATGTTTTCAAACTTCTCTTTTCTGCCGAGTCCTGCGTATTTTACAGGGTGAAGGAAAGCTTTTCCGCTCGGGAAAGCAGGTCTGTCCTTCCAGATTTTATCGATAAGGTCTTCGCTGGAAGCAACTTTTATCCCTTTCGGCTCGAAAGTCTTTTTCAGATCGTCAACATCGTTTATCGACATTACGGATGCGTCAAAACTGACGACTTCCCCTTTTTTGAGCTCTCCGCCGATCCAGTCGGTGTAACTCGGAGTTTCGGGAAGTCCTGCTTTGAAAAGAGTTATCGTGCTACCTGCGAGCTGGTTTTCAGCCTGAAGAAAGTATCTTCCGTCAGTCCAGAGACCTGCTTTTTTAGCCGTTACGACTACTGTTCCGGCTGAACCGGTGAAACCGCTTATCCACGCTCTCGATTTCCAGCGCGGTGCAACATATTCACTCTGGTGCGGGTCTGCACTCGGGATGATGTAAGCCGCAATGTTTTTCTTCTTCATCAAAGCTCTGAGCTCAACAAGTTTAGACGTGATCTGCATTGAAAGGCCTCCTAAAAAATGGTTAATATAAAAAGTTAACTAAAACGCACAGTCGGTCGAATAGGTTACGTTTGTTCCGCTGCCGTCAAGAGCGTTTTCTGACGAATCTTTTGCATCGTTGCTGAAATCATAGAAAGCTATCGTGTTGTCGTCAACGGAAAGTTTTGACGGAGTAAACTCATCATCATAATAATCTTTAGTTATCCTAAGCTGATCGATTTTGCCATTGAAATATACTTTTTTAGCAGAATATCCGATTGTGAGATCATCATTGACACTCTGGGGAGCAATATTGGTATTCTGCTTTGTTTTCTCGGCTATCAGCCTGCCGTTTACATACAAACGCAAGTAAGCCTTGCTCTCTTGAAGCTTAATATAAAAAGAAAGTGCTATATGGTTCCAGCCGGGATTCAAAGCATCTTCCAGCTTCTCGTCGTCATTAGATCCGCTTTCAGCAGTGAACTCTTCATCTATAATATTGCCATTAGAATAAAAGCCGCCGTATAATTTTTTGTATTTCTCTATAGAGAAGCTTTTTTTATCTTCATAAATCGCAGTCAGATAATATGAGGAATTTATCATTCCGCCTTTTCTTACAATCGGAAGAGCACTGGTCGAAAGGTTGTTCAAATCCTGTTTTACCCAGGCTTCGATCGTCCAGAAATGTTCGAGATTGAGAAGAGCATTGTGCTGAACTATGACTTTCGAACTCGATCCGTTAAACACGGCAGAACAGTAAGGTTTGCACTCATTGTCTTCGCGGACAGTATTTGCTGCACACACATACTGGCAGATTTTAGGCTCACCGGAATCGTTGTATTCCGTGTTGTAGTTCTGTCCGAAATTCGTCCACTGTTCATCTTCCACATCGTAGTATTCAACCCAGCTCTGTTCACCTCTCCATTCGGTGTATTCAGGTTTCAGCTCGCAATCTACAA
This sequence comes from bacterium, assembly GCA_017963125.1. GTDB lineage: Bacteria > UBP6 > UBA1177 > UBA1177 > UBA1177 > UBA1177. The sequence continues at coordinate 32,659 of JAGCUA010000086.1, read as the reverse complement.
TTTTGTAGCATCTTTCGTAATCTTCTTCGGCAAAAGAATCCCAGGTTCCTCCAGCTGCAACACACTTTGCCTCATCAGAATCAGGCTCAACAGTCGGGTTTGTCGGATCATCCGTCGGATTCGTCGGATCATCAGGGTTTGTCGGATCGTCCGGGTTTGTCGGATCGTCCGGATTCGTCGGATCGTCCGGGTTTGTCGGATCATCAGGGTTTGTCGGATCATCAGGGTTTGTCGGATCGTCCGGGTTCGTCGGATCGTCCGGATTCGTCGGATCGTCCGGATTCGTCGGATCGTCCGGGTTCGTCGGATCGTCCGGGTTCGTCGGGTCATCCGGATTCGTCGGATCATCCGGATTCGTCGGGTCGTCAGGATTCGTCGGATCGTCCGGAGTCGTCGGATCAGGATTATCCGTATCGTCAGTTATTTCCGAGTTGCCGTCGTCCGGTTCATCGACCGGGATAAAGCGCTGAGCACCCTCATCACAGCCGATTACGAAAAAGAAGAAACAAACCCAAGTCAAAACCTTGAAAACTTTCATTTTTGCCTCCACAAAAAAACTGCAAACGCATTATTATAGGATCGTACAAAAATTTGTGTAGTTTTTATTTTCACTGAATTTTTAGGGAAAAAAGAGAGGTATGGAAACTTTTACAGGCAGTCGTCGGAATAAGTTATATTTTCTGCCGAAGTGATTGTCATATTGTTTTTGGATTCCTCCGTGCTGCCGTTGAAATCCCAGAAAGCAATTGTATCATCGTCAGGCAGGAATTTTCCGGGAGTGAAATTTTCTGAGTATTTGTCCACACTTGAAATTTTGATCGAATCAATGAGACCTTTAAAATGCTTGCCGGTCGAGAGATTTACACCGATATAAAGCGCCTCGGCAACAGTTTTGGTTGTAGGCACCGCGTAAGTGTTTTCGTAATCCTGTGAGGAAATCTGTTCGCCGTTTACAAAAACAAGCAGTTTGTAAGTTGACCACCAGTTCTGCTGTTCCTTATGCTGAACCATGGCGATATGAGTCCATTCAGCGGAATAGGGAACATTTGACATGTTCTTTTTCAATTCAGCAGTTTTCGTCTGTGCCTGCGGACCGTATCCCTGCGAGTATGTGTACTGCTGATATGAACTCAGGCCGTAACCGGCACCGTTGTTCAGCGTGTAGAAACCGCTGATGTAATAAGCCGCATCGGAAGATGTTCCTCCCTTGCGGAGTATCGGATGAATAGCGTAATTCGCCACATCATCGTCACCCTGCTTGATCCATGCTTCGATAGTCCAAGTCTCGGAGTCAAGGTTCAGAAGATCGTTGTGTTGCACTGCAATTTTCGAACTTGATCCGTCAAAAACCGCCGAACATTGTGACTTCTTTTTGCATTCGGCACCTGTATATGTGTAATCTGCCTTGCATTTGAACTGGCACGGCTCAGGATCGCCGTCACCGAAGTTCGTTGCATAAGCAGGACCGGGATTCCACGCTTCCGCATCAACATCGTACTCTACTGAATAGCTCGAATCACCGTTCCATTCGGAATTTGCCGGTTTTGCGTCGCATGAAACAGTTTTATAACATTTGCTTGTCATTACCTCCCAGCTTCCGCCTGCAGCATCACATTTTTCCTCGTCTGTAAGTCCAGTCGGGTCTGTAGGATCGGTCGGATCGGTCGGATCGGTCGGATCATCGCCTAAAATACCGCATGCGGCTGTTTCACTATAGCAATTGTCAGCAACACAATTCGAGAAATCTGTACTTGTCTGGGCATTCTTACAATTCGTCATCCAGCAGTTGTACATTTCCATGAATATTGACTGACCTTCAGGTTCACCGTTGTTGTAACATGCTTGAGCACAACTGTTGTCCTGACACTTGCTGTAACAGTCATAAATGTTGTAGCACGCCTCCTTAGCACCGCCGCCCTGTTCCGTCGGTTCAGTCGTCGGTTCATCTGTCGGCTCAGTCGTCGGTTCAGTTGTCGGCTCAGTCGTCGGTTCAGTTGTTGGCTCCGTCGTCGGTTCAGTTGTTGGCTCCGTCGTCGGTTCATCTGTCGGCTCAGTTGTCGGGTTTGCAGGATCAGTTGAATCTGAATCGTCGGTTATCTCGGAAGAGCCGTCATCGGTTTCATCGACCGGAATAAACCTTGTTGCCCCCTCTTCACAAGCAATCATGAAAAAGAACAAACAAACAAGAACTGAAACTTTAAAAAATTTCATATCTGCCTCCTAATAAAAAAACTCATAAACGCATTATTATACGCTTATTTTGAAATTTTACAAAAATTTGAGTTGTTTTGCTGAGATTTAAAGGGCTATTTGCAGTCTTCAGAATAAGTTATATCGGTTGGAATGCCGTTAAAGCCACCGATGGTATCATTCGTGCTGCCGTTAAAATCCCACAAAGCGATCGTATCGCTGTCAGCCGAAAGTTTGTCTGGTGTAAACTGATTTGTGTATTTTGCAGTATTTGAAATCCTTACCGAATCAATAAGGCCGTTGAATGCTTTAGATCCGGTCGAACCGATAAGAAGGACTTCCGTCGATGTCGCAATCGAAGGCGCCACATTAGAAGTTACGTTGCTCTCTGCAGACTTCGCTTTTTTCCCGTTAATGTAAAGAGTAACCTGAGGCTTTTTCATAAACGACGAGGCCATGTTCTGAACAAGAGCGACATGGGTCCACTCTCCCGAATTGGCAAGCCCAGTAGCTTCTGCCGAAATCTCACTTGCCATCATTACCGTATAATACGCACTGCCTTTCATTGCGGTTGACGCGTTACTTCCCCAGCCGCCTGCTTTGTAGTAGTAATGTGAAAGCATATAAGTGTAATTGACCTGATTTCCGCTCCCTTTTTTAGCAACAATAGGAACTTCGTCAGTGACATCTTCCACTGTCTGCTTGATCCATGCTTCGATCGTCCACGAATCTGAATTAAGATTCAGAGCATCATTGTGGGCGACTTCGACTTTGGAAGTGCTTCCGTTGAAAACCGCCGAGCAGTATGCCGGTTCAGTCGTAGGATCACTTGTCGGTTCAGTTGTCGGTTCTGTCGTTGGTTCTGTCGGCTCCGTTGTAGGTTCGGTCGTAGGCTCCGTCGTCGGCTCGGTCGGTTCAGTTGTAGGCTCTGTCGTAGGCTCTGTCGGCTCAGTTGTAGGCTCCGTCGTCGGCTCGGTCGGTTCAGTTGTAGGCTCAGCCGTCGGTTCCGCCGTAGGATCAGTTGTCGGTTCTGTAACCGTTGGATCCGAATCATCTGTGGTCTCTGAAGTGTCGTCATCGGTTGCATCAACAGCAACGAACATTTTTACCCCGTCATCACAGGCAATTACAAAAAAGAACGCCCAAACAAGAGCAGCAACCTTGAAGAATCGCATAACAGCCTCCTTTAAAAAAACTTCAAGTGGCAGGATTATAAGCAGGAGCAAGAAAAAAACAAGAGGACGGCGGCGGCGACGATGTTCTTGTCTACGCCGCCTGATTTTGTGTCGAAATATCGAGATGTCGAATTTTCGATATTTCGAAAGGCGGCCAACAGCGTAACGACGTGACACCGTAACGACCTAACGTTGAAATTTGTTTTTTCTCCTTCTTTTCAGTATAAGGCTTTGGTTTTCAGGTTTTTGCAACAGCGAGGTTTTTATGGCATCAAAAGTGATAAAAAACAGTTACTGGGTGATTCCCGGAGAGATCATGGCTGGTCCGTTCCCGGGAAGTTCCGAAGATTTCAACGCAAAACTCCGTGTCCGTTCCCTTTTCGATACCGGGATACGCGCTTTCATCAACCTTCAGGAAGAAGGTGAAATGGTGGCTCGAGACGCGAAATACAACGAAAATTACTGGGATTTTTTCAGACTTTTCCTCAAAAACAGCGGCGAAGAAGAGATCGAAGGCGGCGCGATCAGGCGTTTTTCGATACCGGACAAAAACGTTCCGAGCATTGAACTGATGAAGAAGATCCTTGATGAAATCGATATGCTCCATGCAAAAAAAATACCGATTTACATACACTGCTGGGGCGGGATCGGCAGAACTGCAACGGTCGTCGGCTGCTGGATGATGCGCCACGGGATCGCGACCAGAAGCACCGTTCTCGATGAAATTTTCACTCTGCGCCAGATCGGTGTCGATCCCGCTTATCTCGGGCTCAGATCGCCTGAAACAGACGAGCAGGAACGCTTCGTTCTTGCATGGAAAAAGGGAGAATAGTTATGGAAGAAAAGATAGAACTCGTTAAAAAAGTCTATGCGACGATCCATGCAGCCGCCGAAATCGCAGGAAGAGACAGCCGCGAAGTGAGACTTGTAGCGGTATCCAAAACAAAACCAGTCGAAGACATAATCGCTTTCCACAGAGTCGGTCTTCGCGAGTTCGGAGAAAACTATGTGCAGGAATTTGTCGATAAATTCGAGCAGCTTAAAGACCACGGTCTGATATGGCACTTCATCGGTCACTTGCAGAAAAACAAGGTGAAATACATCGTTGACAAAGCGTTTATGATCCACACGGTCGATTCGTTCGAGCTTGCCGAAGAAATCGAAAAACAGGCCGTGAAAAAAGAAATTCCGCAGGTCCGGATCCTGCTTCAGGTAAATGTCGGAAGAGAGCCTCAGAAAGGGGGCTGCGATCCGGACGAAGTTTGCGAATTATACAACAAAATCAAAGAGTTGAAACACATAAAAGTCTGCGGACTCATGAGTATTCCGCCATTTATCGAAGCTGAGAAACTCCGTCCTTTCCACAGAAAACTTTTCGATTTAAGAGCTGCCGTAATAGATAAATGCGGTGCCGATCCCGAAGTTTTCAAGGAACTTTCAATGGGAATGTCGGAAGATTTCGATGTCGCGATCGAAGAAGGTGCAACGATCGTGAGACTCGGCACGATACTTTTCGGAGCAAGGGAAAAGAAGGTAACACAATGATTTCATTCAAAGTTTTAAAAGAGTGCGGCAAAGCGCGGCGCGGCGTGATAACGACTCCGCACGGCGAGATCCAGACTCCGATCTTCATGCCTGTAGGAACTCAGGGAACGGTCAAGGCGGTCCTTCCCGAACAGCTTGAAAATTTGGGTGCGCAGATAATTCTCGGCAACACATACCACCTTTTTCTGCGCCCGGGTCACCAGCTCATAAAAGAGACTTTCGGCTCTCTCCACAACATGATGAAGTGGAACCATCCGATACTTACCGACAGCGGCGGATTTCAGGTCTTCAGCTTAGGTCCTCTTCGAAAAATAAAGGAGGAAGGAGTTTATTTCAGCAGCCATCTCGACGGCTCAAAACGCTTCATTTCACCCGAAATTTCGATCGAGATCCAGGAAGCTCTGGGGAGCGATATAATGATGGCTTTTGACGAATGTCCCGCTCTTCCCTGCTCTCGCGAATACATGATCGATTCGATGGAACGCACGACCCGCTGGGCTGCAAGATGCCTTGAAGCAAGAAAAAGTGACAACGCCCTTTTCGGAATAACGCAGGGCGGGACCGACATCGAACTAAGAATCAAACACCTTGAAGAAATGACGGCTATGCCTTTTGACGGTTTTTCGATCGGGGGCTTAAGCGTCGGAGAAGAAAAAGAGGATATGTATAAAACTCTTGAAGAGATCCCGCACCTTCTTCCGGCTGACAAACCGCGATACCTCATGGGTGTCGGCACTCCGAGAGACATAATCAAAGGGATTTTGGAAGGCGTTGACATGTTTGACTGCGTAATGCCCACGCGTAACGCAAGAAACGGTCAGCTTTTCACGCGTAACGGCACAATGAACATCAAGCGCGCCGAATTTGAGCGCGACACGAGACCGGTCGACGAAAAATGCAGCTGCTATACATGCCGCAATTTCAGCCGCGCATACCTGCGACACCTCTACAAAGCGGGCGAATACCTTTCCCCGATCCTCAATTCGATCCACAACCTTCACTTCTACCTTGATTTGGTTGCCGAAGCGCGCAAAAGGATCGAAGAAGGAACAATATCCGAATTTTATTCAGAAATTTCAAAAGTTTATGAAAGATAACCGCAGGATTTTCAAAAACTTGCATTTATCTGCTCTTTTCCTAAAATATTCCGCTTTTTGACAATTCGATTTTTAATAATTTCAACAATTTTTCTCTTTCGGAGGTTTAGAATGAAAAGATTTTCTATTTTAACAATGTTTGTGGTGTTCATTTTTGTCTCATGCGGAGACGGAAAAGCAGTTCCCGGAGATTTGCCGGAGCTCGAATGGTCTGAAAAAGCTGAAAATGAAATGTCTTGGGAAGACGCAAAAAAATATTGTGAAGACCTTAAAGAAAAGGACAAAGACGATTGGAAATTACCCACAATAGATGAATTGAGAACACTTGTTGTAAAATGCCCGGATTCAGAATATCAGGGTGCTTGTCCGATTAGTGAAGAAGTTAACCAACTTACATACACGGAAGACTGGAACGCCGAGAAATGCAGCGGTTGCACAAAAAGCAATCATAGCAAATTTGGAGATAAAGGTTGGTTTTGGTCGTCATCAGCTCTTGAAAACACAGCGTGGCGCGTAGATTTCGATGACGCTTATATTTACGGAGAACTTAAGGAGGGGTTAGCTTCCGTCCGTTGTGTCCGAAACGCTAAATAGTGCACGGTTTCATAAAACAAAGGCTTGATTTTTGCGGGCGAGCAGACCTAAGCTCCAACAAGTTTCACAAAACAAGGGGTTGAGTTTTCAAGAGATTTTCAATTTTGCTTTTTTCTGACTCTTTTAACGCTGTGCTTTATTTTTCCGATAATAAAATTCAGTTCCAAAGTAGATTCTGTTTCCGACGTTTCCAAGTCAGGCATAACAATATCGGAAAGAACTTCTCCAAAGCACCGCATTTTGTCGTTTTGTTTCTGCTTGTCTTTTTCTTTGTGAAAACTGACCAGTTCGCGTTTCAAATTTCTTACCTTGGCAAAGGTCTCGATAATTGCAAATGTCACCTTTGTTGCACGCTTACTTTTAAGTATCGTTGCGAGCATATACAAGCCTTTTTCAGTAAATACTTTCGGAAGGCTTCTGCTTTTAGAAGACACATTTGCGGTCGAAATTTTCGACCGCAAATCTTGTAAATCTTCGTTTGTCAACGCAAACATATAATCTTCCGGGAACTTGTCGGGATTGTTTTTTATGGCCTCGTTTACCCTCTTTGTTTCGACACCATACAGTGCAGCGACATCGGCATCCAAAATCACAGGCATATTTCTGACGATAACGATCTTCTTTTCTACCTGTGAATATAGAACAGGCAACAGATCTCTGCTTTGATTTGCTTGCGAATCTTGTTCGCTGCGGATCAGAATTTCCTTCTCCATTTCAAACTCCAAAGAAATATTATTGAGAAGTAAAATAAATATTTTAGTCAATAAATCAAGATTTATTTTTACAATTATCAAAATTCCAAAGAATAAGTCTTAAAATTATCAAAATTTGAGATAAAGCATGGTGTCAGAAGCACTGAGTAGCACCATGTCTCACAAAGCAAGGGGTTGATTTTTGCAGGTGGGCAGACTTAAGCTCCGACAGAAATCACAAGGCAGAGGATCGATTTTCAAAATTATCATAGATTTTTTAAAACAAATCTATAAAATATCAAAGTTTTGGTTTGGCAAAGATGGAAAAGTGGCATTTTTTGTCCACTGAGAAACGTATGACTAACAATAAACAGGATGAATTGTCATGCCAAAACGACTCGAAATCATTAACAAAAACGAAGTCTCTATCTTAGAGCAGATCGACAGGGAAAAAGTAAAATCACAGATTTACGAGGTCCGAGGTCTTCGCGTCATGCTTGACAGCGATATCGCCGCCTATTTCGGGGTTGAAACAGCTGCTCTCAACAGGGCAATGAAGCGAAATATCAAGCGATTCCCGCCAAAATTCTGCTTTCAAATTTCAAGAGAGGAGTATCACGAAATTCTAAGATGCCAAATTGGCATCTTAGAATTAGAACAGGGTAAATACTCAAAATATTTGCCTTATGTTTACACTGAACACGGACTTTCGATGCTGACATCCGTGCTTCACACAGACAGAGCGATAGAAGCAAGCATTTTAATAATGGAAGTTTTCGTTGAAGTCGCTCATCATATTCTGCAAAATACTCAGCTTTTGCCTTATGAAGAATTGAGACTGCTTCAAAACAGGCAGGAAAAACTTTCCGACAAAATTCAGGATATTGAAGAAAACATGGTGAAAAAGGGTGAATTGTCAGATTTTATAAAACTTTTCGACACCGGAATCAGGAACGACGAAATACTGATTCTTGACGGAGAGCCGTTCAAAGCCGATCTCGCGTATCAGAAAATCTACGGCACTGCAGAAAAAAGCGTCATTGTGATTGACGATTATTTGGGACTTAAAACTCTGCACCATCTCGCAAGTGCTAAAAGCGGGATTCAGATCACAATCATAAGTGACAACAAAGGAAAAAATCAATTAAAACTCACCGATTACAACGATTTTTTGAAAGAATATCCTTATGTTAAAATAAAATTCATTGCTTCTTTAGGCAGGATCCACGACAGGTATATCGCCATTGATTTCGGCACGAACAACGAAAGACTCTATCACTGCGGCGCATCCAGCAAAGACGCAGGACGCAGGATCACGACAATAACCGAGATCAAAGGATTGGCAGATTATAAAAACACGCTAGGATCTCTGCTTTTGAATAGAGAGCTGAAATTGAATTAGGCTGTGTCCGCAACTCCGATTAGCGCACGGTTCCACAAAACAAGGGGTTGATTTTTGCGGGCGGGCAGACCTAAGCTCCCAGAGTTTCACAAAATAAGTTTCTGATTTTTTCATGGAATTTCCGTGAAATGACTTTGAGATCTTTCATTTTTCATCCATAACTCTAATCAGATCATCTTCTGACGGAAGTACTTTCCGCACATCTTCAGCTGTTTTATATGTGGCGACACCCATCGGATTGTCATAACCTTGAATAAGAAATTCGACAAAATTCTTATCTGCTTTTTTGCAAAGCACGATTCCGATGCTCGGATTTTCAAAAGGCTTCTTAACTTCGTTGTCAAGGATACGCAAATAGGCACTCAACTGTCCTAAATACGCAGGTTTGAATTCGCCGCGCTTCAATTCAACGGCAACCAGTGCTGCAAGTTCTCTGTTGTAAAAAAGCAAATCGGGATAAGCCGCATGTCCGAATTTTTCCAGATGATACTGATTCCCGACGAATGTAAAGTCATGACCGAAAGTCATAATAAAATTCTTCACATTGTGAATTACCGTCTTCTCGACCTCTCGTTCGTCGATATCTTCCTTGTCGCGTTCTCCGATTTCTTCAACATTTATGAAATCGAGGAGATACTCATCTTTGAACATCTCGAGAGCCCTAACAGCCGATACAGCTTTCGGAATCGTTTTCGCGAAATTATTGGGAAGAGAACCTATCTGATTGAAGAGATCTGCATTTATTTGTGCAGTCAGCTCGTATTTATTCCATTTGTTTGCTACCGCCTGTCTTATGTAAAAAATCCGTTCAGACAGCGTTTTTGCCTTGCGAATAATTATCATGTGATGCGTAAAACCAAGCGAAAGGAACAATTCAAGGTCAAAATTTTTGCTTTGCGCTTCTCTACATTTAACTAATTGAAGCGTGTCAATTTCGCTAACCGTGGTTAGCGATTTGTCGCTTTGAATTTCGCTAACTGCGGTTAGCGATTCCAAATCGCGACTCCATTCTTCATAAAATTGACGCATGAATTTGATGTTTGCAGCAGAAAAACCTCGTAATCCCGGCAGTTCTTTATGAAGTTGCTCGCTTATCTTTTCTATAGCACCAGTTCCCCAGAAACCATGTCTGGAATTTTCCGAAATATAGCGGCCTATCCCAAAATAGAGCGACAACTGCTCACAATTCACCTCCTTGGCTGCCCTATACTGACTTTGCAGAATTGCGGTTTTAATGATCTTTACGGCAATAAAGAGATATTCATTTTCCATTTCAAACTCCAAAGAAAGACAACCGAAAGACATAATAAAATTTTGCATAAAAAATCAAGTTTTGCTTTTATAACTTATAAAATTTTTACAAATAAATCTAAAAAAAATAGCTAAGATCACAATAAAGACAGGTGAATCTGAACGCTGATTAGCGCACGGTTTCATAAAACAAAGGCTTGATTTCTGCAGGCGGGCAGACCTAAGCTCCGACAAACGACTTTACATTTTTTCCAGCAAAGATTCAGTAGTGATTTCCATTCGGCTGAAAGCGAACCACTTTTTGCCCAAGTCTTTCAGAGATGCACCGATGTGATAGACTGTGTCGTCAATACACAGAAAGCGGTCGTGGGAACATGTAAAAACATGAATCGGTATCGGCGTATACTGGCTGTCGTGCCGCTGAATATCAAGCTGAAGCTGAGCATTCGGCGGATGTGTGTAGATTTTTGCCGAGACTCCGCTTCCGCGCTTGTCAAGCAAAGTCAGGACACTTTCGTCAATGTAGTTGTCAATCAGAATGATCCTGCGGACTGCACTTTTGACCAGTTTAGAGGCAAGTTCATAAGCATCGTAGATCTGCCCTTCAAAAAACACGCCTTCAACCGGAGGCAGTGCAGTGCGGACAAAAAATTCAATTCTTTCTTCTGTCCGGCTCACACGCTGTTCCAGCCGTTCAAACCGCTGATTGACGGAATAACCCTTTAGCAGGAATTCTTTCAAAACACTGTTCGCCCACTGTCTGAAAAGTATTCCCTGACTGGATTTCACCCTATATCCAACAGAGAGAATCATGTCTAAATTATAAAATTCCACAAATCTTGTTACCTGACGACCACCTTCATTTTGAACTGTCGCAAAATTTGCGACAGTTGCCATATCCCGCAATTCTTCGTGCAAAGCATTGTTAATATGTTTTCCGATAGTTTTAACGTCACGCCCGAAAAGAACCGACATTTGATTTCTGTTCAGCCATACGGATTCGTCTGCCATCCTGACTTCCAAATGGATCGTATTGTTCGGTTGGTAAATCACTATTTCATTTCCCATTTCAAACTCCAAAGAAATTTTACGATAAAAACAATAGATATTTACTTTAAAGAATCAAATTTTACCATTTAAACATTATATTTATTTCTAATTTATTTTCGTAAGAGATGGCTTGCGGGCGGGCTGACTGAGCTCCGACAAACAACTTTACATTTTTGCCAGCAAGGATTCGGGATTGATTTCTAAATAATTGAGTAAAAAAAATCATTTTATCAGAAACAATCATAAAAATGCGTGGATTTTCTTAAAATATATGTGTATAGTTGCGGTGTTTTCTGTTTCGCTTGACGCGTTAAAAGGAGGAGAAATGGCAAAAAAACAGATTTTTGGAACAGACGGGATCAGAACGACTGCGAATGTTTATCCGCTTACTCCCGAATCGGCAGTCAAAGTAGGAAAAGCGGCGACACGCTGGTTTCAAAAGAAAGATCCGGCAAAAAAGATCGTTGCTGCAATAGGCACTGACACGCGGATCTCATCGGAAATGCTCCGTGCAGCGGTTTCAGCCGGAATAATGAGCGCAGGCGGCAACGTGACCGACCTCAAAGTGGTCTCTACTCCGCTCGTCAGCGACTTCGTAAGAACCAACAAATGCGATTTCGGCATCGTCATTTCGGCAAGCCACAACCCATTTGAAGACAACGGGATCAAAATTTTCAATTCAAAAGGGGAAAAGCTGAACGATGAGCAGGAACTTGAGATCGAAGCGCTGTTTTTTGACGGAAACGAGACTCAGAATCCGACAGGAAAGGATATCGGAACAGCAAAAATCGCTGAAAATCCCGAATTCGACTACGTTTCAAGGATAGTCAAAGCATTCGAATCGCTGAAAGATTCCGATGTAAGACTCTGCATCGACTGCGCGAACGGTGCTACGGCAAAAATCGCGAAAAAAATCTTCGCATCATTCAGTAAAATGGAAAAATTCTTCTTTTTCACCGAGGCAAACGGCGTCAACATAAACGACAACTGCGGTGCGCTCCATCCAGAAAACCTCGCTCCGAAGATAGTTGAACACAAGTGTATCGCTGGTTTTGCATACGACGGCGACGGCGACAGACTTATCACGGTAGACGAACTCGGACGAGTCGTTGACGGCGATAAAATCATCGGGATCATTGCAAAATATCTTAATAAAAACGGCAGACTGGCTAAAAATGCAGCCGCTGTCACCGTCATGAGCAACGCAGGGCTTGAAAAACACCTTGCAAACTGCGGGATAAGCCTCGAAAGAACGAATGTCGGAGACCGTTATCTCGTCGAAAGGATCAATGAAAAAGGGCTTAGTCTCGCCGGAGAAAACAGCGGACACCTCATCATAAAAGAGATAAATCCGACCGGTGACGGGATCGTTGCATCGCTTATGATCCTCAAGATCCTATCCGAAAGCGGCAGAAAACTTTCGGAACTTGCCGATGAGATCGAGCTTTACCCGCAGATCCAGGCAAAAGTCAAAGTCATTGAAAAAACCCCGATCGAAGAAATCCCGGGACTCTGCGAACTCATCAAATCGCATGAAGCACTGCTTGAAGGCGGAAGAATGCTCGTCCGTTACAGCGGAACAGAGCCCGTAATGCGCGTCATGGCAGAAGGACCAGATAAAGTCAAAGTTCAGAATGCTGTTGATAAAGTTGCTGATTTTGTTAAAACTTTTAACGGAGGCAAATAATGAAAAAATTCTCTATTTTATTTTTAGTACTGCTTTTTTGTTTTGCATGTTCGTCAGGGAAATCCGAAAACAAAGAAATCAATGATTCTGACAGCAACGAAGCCGAAATTCAGGACGGCGACAACGGTGCAACCGACACCGAACCGGCAGGAGATACTGACAACAATACAACACCAGGCGACGATAAGGAAACAGACGATTCAGATACTGCTGGCGGCATCTGCTCGCCCAATCCGTGCGACACCGAAGAAAACTGCGCCGCACACAAATCCAGATGCATGCCTGAAAACGAAGGAACATCATACACCTGCGTCTGCGATTCTTCCTACTACTCTTACGGAGATATCTGCTGTCCTGCTCATTCATCCGAAAAGGGCGGGAAATGCGTGTGCGACACTTATTACACCGAGCCCGAAAACGAACCGGGAAAATGCGTCGCCGAGTGTACCGAAAATTCGGTCGAAGGCCTTAACGGCTACTGCAAGGACGGTAAGATCTGCCAGCAGGGAATCTGCATAACAGACCGCTGCACCGGCTACACATGTCCTGAAAACAGCACGTGCACCACAAAAAACGACGAAGCTTTCTGCCAGTGCGAAGACCCTCTTCAGATGAGCGACGGAAAGTGTTGTCCGAAAAATTCGACAAATGTCCAAGGAACATGCAAATGCAACACCGGATACGAAATGTCCGGCGACGAATGTGTGATGAGCGCAAACAACCCCTGCAAGACAAAGCCGTGCAGCCAGGCTCATCACTCGGAACCCAACCAGAACAGATGTGTTCCCGACAACAGCACAGAAGGTTACCACTGCGAGTGCAATACAGGCTACGAAGAAGGTTCAGACGGGAAATGCAAAGAAATCGTTTACGATGTCTGCCCGAACAGCTTACAGTGTCTCGCCGGATACTGCGTACCGCAGGATCTAAGCAACGAACAGTGCATAAAAGACAGTGACTGCCGTGAATTCGGCGGGAATGCATCATGTACGGCTCCGAATGCAGCTGGCGGAGTCTGCTCGGGCTGTACTGCCGCAAGCGACTGTCCCGGAAACACTCAGTGCAACGAGACTTACGGAACGTGCGCTCTGCTCTGCGACAGCGACAACGACTGTCCTTACGGAAAGTGTTATTCAAACGGCTACTGCGGTCAGAAACACTGTTCTACCGATGCAGACTGCTTCGGAGGAAGTGTCTGCAAATATTCTACCGGCGAAAACGACGGAATGTGCCAGAGACCTGCATGCCACGAAACAGCATGCTCCGATACGAATCCCGGCGGGACCTGCCCGAATTCAAACGAAGCCTGCATAAACGGAGAATGTATTTCAAGCTGCTCGCCCAATCCGTGCAAAGATACCAACAGAACAAAATGCGAAATAAAACTCGGTGTTCCGACCTGCGTCTGCGATGACGGAACAGTTGAAAACAACGGAAAATGTCAGCCGAAAACACAAACCTGTCCGACAGGCTTTGTCTGCAAAGGCGGTTTCTGCGCAAATACGAATGACCCGACATTCTTCTGTGCAGAAAATTCAGACTGCGGCGGATCTCTCACCTGCACTTCATCGAGTCTTCCCTCAGGTCAGTGCAACGGCTGCTCCTACAGATCAGATTGTCCCGGCGCAGATACGGATGAAGCGGTTGAATGCGTTAAAGCCGGAACTTCGGGTTATTGCATGAGAAGCTGCCTTACCGACGAAGAATGTAGCGAAGGGATGATCTGCAGAACAAGCGGTTTAGGCAGTTACTGCGGCAGAAAGGAGTGCTCGAAACCGTCCGACTGCCCGGCAAATTACACCTGCAAGGCGTCATCAGACAGTTCCGAAGGCGGAACCTGCTCAAGGATACCGTGTGAATAAAACATCCGTTCGACAAGTCTGAAAAAAACCGGATTTCCTCTGTTCATTTTGTCTCAAATACAAAATTGTTATTGACACTTTCTGCAGGAAAAATAAAATCTCACGCTTTTTGTGGAGGTCGATGTGAAAAAAATCTCTTTTTTCTTACTTTTACTCTTTTCAGCAGCCCTTCTTTCTGCTCAGGAACCGCTTCCTGAGAATCTCGAAATGAGACAGCTTCCGGTCGCTCCGATGGTGGATCTTCCCGCCAATTACGACGAACTTGTCAAAAACTCGAAAGGAAACATTCAGGAAAAAAAGATCGATGAAATTATAGGCAAAGCTCTCAGAAGCAGCCACGTCGTAATAGAAAAGCTCAATGATTTCATGTTTTTGCAGGTGGTGCCGAACTTTGCATATTCCGATGAAAAAGGTGAAGAAAGGCTCGGCGAAGATTTAATGGAGATCCTTCATTCAGGCCGGATCTCAGCTTCAGCAAATTCACAGTTCATGAGTCTCGACTACCTCGAAATGAAGATGATGGGACTTCCGTTCAAAAGAAAAGTGGTCGATCAGCTCGTTCTTGGCGCCGACAAATTCGACCTTTCGATATCGCTTACATTCTTCATCAACATGAACAAACTCACCAACATGGTTTTGAGTTCGCTTGAAAACGTCAAGGATTTCAAGCCGATATTCAATCAGGCAGAAAAATTCTACCGCACGAAATTTGCCGACAGCAAGATGCTTTACTTCATCAGGATCCCGAATATCGCATACGAGATCGCATACACCGGTGAACTTTATGAAAATATAATCGCTCAAAACATCAAGGAAGCACTTTTTATCCATGATGCGATAAAAAATGTCGAAAGCAGAATTGAAAAGGATCCTTTGCTCTCCTTCGACGGAAGGTATATAAAAGGAACAAAAAACGACAAAATACTTATCGACCTCTGGTTTCTTCCGCAAAAAACGGCTATGAACAAGGCTGAAGCGGAAAAAATCATATCCAAGGCTCTGAAACACGAACCTGTTAATATCTCTGGAAACGAAAAGGAAGGAAAATGACGATCTGTCCGCATTGCAAAAGCGCAAACAATAATTTTTACTACTGCAAAGGCTGCGGGAAAAAAATACCCGTCAGCTCCAAACAGGAAGTCAGAAAAGAATCCAAGTCCTATGATTTCATCGAAGAAGTAATTGAGATCATTGATAATAACTTCTCACTAAGCGATTTCACGGTAACACAGTTCACAAGTATCGGACAGATCGATTTGGTTCAAATATCGAAAGCAGAGGGAGTAACTCTGATCGGCAGCGAACAGTGGCAGAAAACTTCTCCGGAGAGGCAGTGCAGCTGTTTTTTTGCAGAAATGACCGCCATATACTTAATTTCTTTCGCAATCACATTTATCGGGTGTACTGCCATCGGAGCAAAAAATATCGAAATAATATTCCAACTCTACGCTTCAGCATTTCTGGTAGTTTCGCTCGTTATCTGGTTTATATTCCCCTACTTTACCGGATTTTCGCCTACCGCATTTGTTCTTTACAACTGCGCCTTGTTCACTTTAAACGATGAAAGCGCCAAAAACAAAGCGAAAAACCTCGGTACAATGTTCCTTTTAGCTGCCGTGCCCTCAATTTTCATCGTTCCCTTTTTATATTCCTATCTGAAATCGAATTTTTCGAAAAATTATGAACCTCTTGCCTTTTCGATCAGCGAAATAAAGTATCTCCAAAAGACAAATATCGAAAAGTAACCGACTTACATCCTAAAAAAAATAACGAAATCGTTGAGATTGAGCCCTGTGTAGCCGCTTTTTATCATAAAACCGTATTTATCTAGCAGTTCTGCAGAGTTATAGCTCTCAAGCGCGGATGAAATTTCATTTCCTGGTATGGTTTTCAAACCGCCTTCGACTACCGCTCCGGCAAAAGGCGAGTTTCCGTCGATCCCGTCAGAAGAAAGGGCGCAAAGTTTCATTCCTTTCTGAAAAAACGGAAGCATCGTAAGAGCGAAATGACTCATTCTGCCGCCGGTCCCCGAATTTTTTGAACCGATTTTCAAAAGAGGCTCTCCTGTAACAAGAATACTTTCAGCTCCTGCTTCGATGCGGCCGAGAACGAGGTTTTTCAATTCATCTACGCTTCCGGTGAAACGCCTGAATGATTCGGTATTTTCGGGCAGATTTTTCAAAAGCGCGTCGTGCAGCAAGTCGGAGTCAGCGCACTTGAAAAGATGTGTGTTTTCGAGTTCTTCCCTGAAAAAAGGCATACTTCCGACAAACTTTTCACCGCCGTCAAACGGAATATCGCTTGCGACAAAAACATAAAAATCAGCTTTTCCGAACATTTCCGCGAGTTTTCCGTTCTTAATTAGCGAATATCCACTTCTTTTTTTGTTGATTTCAGTTATCGGAAGGCCGCTTTTGAGCAGTTTTTCGTTGAGTTTGATAGCTTCTTTTTCGTTCAGGCTTTTTTCAATCAGAGCCGAACTTCCGCCGCTAAGAAGAACAATAACATTTTCAGGTTCATGCTTTTTTATGAAATTTATGAGCTTTTCAGCCGCTTCGAAACTCTTTTCAGTAAGGTGCGGATGGCTTGAAAAGAACGCTTCGACATTTTCGGTAACACTCCAATCTATCCCTTCAGGAAGCACCACGAATGCAGGCAAAGCAGCAGTTTCCGGATAGCGCAAAACGAACTTTTCATACATATAACCAGCCGATTTTCCTACACTTATCACAATTTTACGCGGTTTTTCGCTGATAGCCTCAAATGCTGAAAAATCAAACTGGACCGATTTCAGAAAATCGCGATATTCTTTTGCATTATCAAACATTGCCGCCAAGAACCCCTCAAAGATAACAACTTGATTTTATTTACGAATTTTCACAAGAGAATTATGCTACTTTGGAATAATCCATGATAAAGATTTTGCTTGCGATGTTTCTGACTTTTTCCAAAATGTCATCTATCGTTTCCTGAACAGACATCGGGTAAACGACCGCTCCGCACTGCCTGCACTTTAAACATGGAACATTTTCAATAATAACATAGCAGTTATCGACCTGAGTAAAATAAGTGCTGGTGCTCTCACTCATTTCTTCCGCTTTGCATACCAAACATTTCATCCTATTTCTCCAATCTTTGCCTAAAATCTTCACTCCAAAGTTTTTTATCAGGGTAATATGCTGTAATAATTCTGGCGCAACTTCCTTCATCGCTCATACAGACATGAATACAACTACCCTTTTCATCATATCCGGTTATCAGACAACTCGGAAAAGGAAAATCATCCGGATATTGCTCAATAATTTCGCCATTGTTTATTACAGCACGAATATCTTTAGCCTTTATCCCGCGCTGACGGAAACGTTCCGCGGCGTGTTCGGTAACAAAAACCTTATCGTTTTCGTAATAAAATCTTAATTTTTCAATCTTAATCACAGTTCAACTCTTCGTTAAAAAAAACAAAAACGCGGTAATTATACTCAAAATTTAGAAAATTTCGACAGATTTTTTTGAAAATCAATCTGAAAGTTTGAAATTAGATAAACAGCATCGAACAGCCGTCGGATTTGCTTTCTTCTTTATTTTCAGAATCTGCTTTGGAACCCGAAGACTCTTCTACATCAAAATCTTCACCAGGAACCGCACTGTCGTCAGCAGGTGCTTCAGTATTTGCAGCGTCAACACCGCCTTCTCCTTCATCATAACTATCATAACCGAGCTGGACATCACAAGTTGCACAGCATTCTTTGTTTTCACAAGTACCTGCAGCCTCGACACATTCGAATTTAGTCTTATAGATGTTTCTCATGCCCTCATTCTGACAGCAGTTTGCGATATCTTCTGCCAATCCGCTTTCTTTTACAGAAGTTTCAAGAAGAGCTGCTAGATCTTCATCGGTAAGCGGTTCAAAGCAGGTGTCTGCAAAAGTCTGTTCGTAGGAAATGCAATCATTGAGAATTTTCTCATCTGTACAGACTACTTTAGGAGTCGCCGCCTGTGTTCCGCATTCTGTTTCCAAAACAGCAGTGCAGCCTTCAGCGCTGAAATTCTCACTTTCTCCGCTTTTCCTTCCTGCAACGCCGAAACATACACATCTGTAATGTCCATCCGGGTCAAGATCGCAGTATCCCGCTTCGTTTTCACATTTGAAACCGGCATCTTTGCAGACTTTTTCAAGTTCGGCTTCGCATTCTTCGGCTGTCGGCAGTGTCTTTGAGTCATCAATTGTTGAATCTTCCCCGACACTCATGCCGTCACGGCATGTGCATTCCTGAGAATAAAATTCATCAGTAATCTCATAAGTGCATTTTCCTTTTTCTGACTCGCAGTCGACAGTTTCTGCAAAAAGTGTTGTCGCAACAGCAAGCATTGCAATAAAAATCATCGATTTTTTCATGATAGCCTCCAAGTAAAAAAAACCAGACTCGTCTTATATTTAGTACCACAAAATCCGATTTTTATTGAGAAAAAATCACCCCTCCCCGAAAAGTTTTATAAACAGTGGATTTTATTGACAAATTTTCGCGTCTTCAATTAAAACCCGGCTTACACATTATTGAAGGTTCTGCACTTGGTGTTGGTTTTTCTGTATTCGGCATCGGCGGCGAGGATCTCCTCCTCGATTTTGTCGGTGATGCGCTTTGCCGCGGCTGGTGAAGGCATCCCTTCGTAGTCTGAGCTTTTTATTTCGGGAAGAAGCTGAAAATCGTAAAAATACTCTTCGACGGGATTGTAGGAAAAGAGCGGATCGTGCTTGCCGAGGCCGTATTTGTCGCTTCCGCCGATGAAAACAGGAAGAACGTCGCATTTTGCGTGGAGGGCGATACGCGCGGCACCTTTCTGGTAGATATTTCTTTTGAAGCGCGGAGTGCGTGTTCCCTCAGGAAAAATCAGGACGTTGTTGCCGTTGTCAAGATCTTCTTTGCACGCTTCGAACAAATCGTCATAATTTTCGTCGTTAGTGATGTAGATCTGGCTGATTATGCCGACATAAGGCGTTTTTGTGAGATTCGCACGGACGATACAGTTCGCGTTCGGAACAAGGGCCGTCATGCAGACAAAATCAAGGAGCGACGGGTGGTTCGCGACGATGACTTTCCCTTTCATGTTGCGCAGCTTCTCCATTTCAGGCACTCTCATCTCGACGATATCCGTTATTTTGAGCATGAAAAGGAAGCGTTTGAAAACATTCGAAACATATCCACGCGCCTTCACATAAAAATCGTTTTTATCTTTCGAAAAAAGCCTGATGAAAGGAAAAATGATAAAACCGATGACCATCGAGCCGAAAACGATGTAAAGTATCGCCGCGATCTTGCCTAACGAATGGTAGCAGTAGAAAAATATATTCCTGATTTTGGGCAGATTTTCGGGGATCTTAAACATCGCTCCTCCCCGCTTCAAGAAGGCGTTTCAAAAAGGCATCCGGCGATTTTATGCTCTCGAAATCATCGATTTTTACTGAGGTTTCCGTTTTTTCAGCGCTTACTACCGCCGCAAATGCAAGCGGAATTGAATCAACGCCGTAACACTCGGGAACAAGCTCGTCTGCATAGACAAGGACGATCCTCTCTTCATCCCCGCATAAAACCGGGGCAAAAGCGTTTTTCAAAGCTGATGAAAAATCACCTTTTGACGGATAAACAGCCGAATAGCCGCCGGTAAGACCGAAAGCGATCGTTGCAAGGGCTACAGGAGTATTGAAGACTGAGAGCGAAAATCCCGCCGGCAGGATCATGTTTTCGTTGATTATCCCTTTGTTTATCGAAAATTCGCGGGCGATCTCTCCGCGGAGCGAGACAAAAACGAGCTTTGTATCTTTGTCAAAACCCACTTTTTCAAGAAGTTCGTGGACAACATGGACCGTCATCTTCGAGATCTGGCTCAGTCTGCGCCTGAAAAGAGGATCTGTGTATTCAAGTTTCGGCGCGGAAGTTGATTTTTCGATTCTGCCTTCGCCTTTCAGCCATTTTTCCCATTTTTCGGAGTTATCTTCAACTCCGGGTGCCCACATCACCGGTTTTGAAACAAAAATTCCGCTCATGCCTTCTTAAAAACAAGCAGTGAATAAGAGTTCGAACCTAAATTGTGGTGCGCGCATTCAAGTTTGAAGCCCCCTTCGCAGATCGCGTCGCAGAGCTCTTTGAAGCGGTACATCTTGCTGTTTCCGTTCGCGATGCAGGTGAAATAAAGCGATGTCGCCTGAAGCGAATATGCAGCAGCGTTGAAACGCTGACAGTCCCAAAGCGGTTCAAGAACGTAAACTTTCGTATTTGCGCCCGCCGCCTCGTGTATTTTTTTCATTATTTTCGTGATCTGGTGGAGCGAGAAACAGTCAAGGAACTGGCTCATCCAGAAAGCATCGGGATTTTCGGGAAGTTTTGTCGATTCACGCAGGATGTTCCCCTCACAGAAAGAGATCCTGTCGGCAAAACCCGCTTGTTTCGCGTTTTCGGCAGCGACTTTCGTCTGACCCGGCAGATCGACGATCGTCATTTTCACCGATTTGTCGTAATTGCAGCACGCAAGCGACCATTTCGCCGTGTTTCCGCCGATATCGACTATCGTTTTCGGACTGTTGGCAAAAACTATCGGGAGCGCTTCCGGGAAGGCGATATCGGAATAGTAGTGGTCAAACTCGAACCAGCTTTTTTTCGCCTTTTCGGGAAGAGTCGAAAGAGCTTCATAAACCGTGACCCACTGGTCGCCGAAAACTTTAAGCCCTTCCGGTCTGCCGTTTTTTATCGATTCTTCCAAATCAAAAGAGCCCTGGAAGCAGATGTCGTTCGTGAAGCGGAAATTGACGCGGGTCAAATCGTCTTCAAGGAGCATCCAGCCGATTTTTCCGAGAACGAATTTCTCGTTTTCAGGATTTGAGTCCGCCGAAAGTTTGAGAACATCCATGCCGAGAGCCATTTCGCAGATGACCGAAAGGCCGTATTTCGAAATTCCCGATTTTTCGGATATTTTTTCAAGAGTGATGCCTTCATCGCCCGCATCCTCGATGATTTTCATGACACCGAGCTCAAGCAGCGCGTTTACTGCCTGGAACGAAAGAGGGGAAAAAGCGATCTTCTGCGCCTCGAATTTGGCATCGACGCCGCGGATCTTGTCGGTTTTAAAGTTTTCGTAGTTGAAAAAAGCCTTGTCCATGAGCGACCTCCTAAAAATCGTGCCCTAATACAGCAATATTTTTACTTTTTCAAGTTAAACCAATGCAAAATAAATTTGCAAACTCTGTTTTTTTCCTTAATATACCACGCTTTTTCAGACGGATTTTCCGTGCGGTCGTTTTAAACAGTGAGGTATTTATGGAAGAGCTTAAACAAGAAATAAAAAAAGTAATAATCTCCTCTTTGGAACTCGAAGACATTAAACCTGAAGATATTATTGACAGCGAGCCGATTTTCGGTGAAGGACTCGGGCTCGACTCGATCGACGCACTCGAACTCGGGGTCGCGCTCAAAAAGAAATTCGGCATCAAATTTTCATCAGACAACGCTGAAAACCGCAAACATTTCGCGTCGGTAAACGCATTGGCTGAGCACATTGCCGCAACAAAGGAAGAAACAAAATGGGAAGAAATAAAATAGGAGTCAGATATGAAAAAAGAAGAAATTTTCAACGAACTTAAAAAAATTCTCTCGGCAGAATTTGAAATCGACGCGGATAAAATCACTCCGGAAGCCGATCTGAGGGAACAGCTCAACCTCGACTCGATCGACGCAATCGATCTTTTTGTAAAAATGAAAGAGTACATCCCTGCCGGCAAAGGCAATATCGACCCGATGATCCTGAGATCTGTCCGCACAGTCCGGGATGTCGTTGATGCGCTTCATCCCTACCTTGCTGACGAAGAACTGCCGAAAGAAGACGGCAGATAGTCCTTTCAAACTTTCCCGATGAAAAAAGTATTCCGGATATTTTTCTACGTTCTTTCAGCACTTTATCCGGTTCTTGTTTTTCTACTGATCGTTGTTTTCAAGCTTCCTTTAAAACTCCTTTCGCTCTGCATAATCGCCCTTGCGGCGGCGCTTTTCGTGAGTGTTTCAGCTAAAAGAAAAGAGAAAAGCCTTGAATGGAGACCGCTTGCGACTTCCGTTCTCTTTTTTCTTGCAGGCCTGTTCTGCTTTCTGACAAACGAATCTATTTTCCTGAAACTTTATCCAGTCGCTATCAACTTGATTTTACTGACGTTTTTCGGTTCGACTCTTATTTCCGGCCCGAACATGATATTCCGTTTTGCAACTTTGGCTGACAAATCTATAAAAGGTTCGTTCCACGAAAAAAAGGTTGAAAATTACTGCAGAAAAGTGACTTTTGCATGGTGTATTTTCTTCATTTTCAACGGAACAGTCGCAATTCTCACCGTTTTTGCCGATAAAATCTTCGGAACAACACCTGAAAACGCCGACAAAATCTGGTCGCTTTACAACGGCGGAATATCGTATATCCTTATGGGCATTTTGTTTGCTGCCGAATTTATAGTTAGAAAATTTGCGGATAAAAAAATGACGAAAGTTTTTCCTCTGACAAAGTTCAAAGCCGCTTCCAGAGCGCGTGACGCAGTCGTCTGTTACGACGGAAAATGGTCGGACAGATCGTTCAAAACATGGGGCGATTTTCTTAGTGACACTGCAAAAATGAGGCATTTCATTGAAAGCAGAGATACAGATTCATACATTCTCCACTGCGGTGATTTCTGGTATTTCGGAGTCACTTTCACTGCCCTTCTCCAGTGCCGGAAAGCGGTTCATCTGACGCAGAACATTTCGGAAAATTTCCTTGCCGAAGCGCTTCTTCCCGGAATGGAACTTTTAACTGACGCCGAAGTTCAGAATTCACTATATATTCCTGAAATTATTAAAAAATCAGAAGAGCCCACAAAAGAAGAAATAGAAAAAACTCCCGAAATAAACGGCGAAACGACGCGCATTTTCCTCTTCACTTCAGGCTCGACCGGAAAACCGAAAGCCGTCCCGCAGAGAATGAAGGAATTCGAGGAGGACAACGCCTTCATAATTTCAAAATGGCTTGATAAGATCTCAGAAAGAAAATTCGTTTCGACAGTAAGCCAGCACCACATTTTCGGATTTCTTTTCGGTTTTTCGCTTCCGTTTGCGACAGGGACCCCTTTCAGGCGCAAAAGAATTGAATTCCCTGAAGAATTTGAGACACTTGACGACGAAAAATATCTGATCGTGGCAACTCCGGCGTTTCTGAAACGCACCGTCGAAATAGAAGAAAAGCTGAATATGCGCGATCCGTGGCTTTTCACGAGCGGCGGCGCGGTGAGCCCCGAACTTGCGGTAAAAACAGACAGACTTTTCGGAATTTATCCGCTTGAAGTATATGGCAGCACCGAAACTTCCGGCATCGCATACAGGATGCAGGATAAGGACGGACTCGTCTGGACTCCTTTCGATAACGCAAAGATATGGCTGGGAGAGGACGGATGCCTCCGCATAATCTCGCCTTACATCAAGGATCCGGCAGGTTTTGCGACGGCTGACATGGCTGAAATGCTTGAAAACGGCAAATTTCTCCTCAAAGGGCGCAGCGATTCGATCGTCAAAATCGAGGAAAAGCGCATATCTCTTACCGAAGTCGAGAACAGACTTTTGGAAAGCGGACTTGTCGAAGATGTAAAAGTGATCGCCCTTTCAAACGACATCAGGCAGTATCTCGCGGCGGCTCTTGTCCTCAACGAAAAAGGCAAAGCAGAGTTTTCCGGCAAAGAAAAATATGTGATAAACAGATATTTCCACGACTTTCTGATACGTTACTTCGAGAATACGGTAATTCCAAAAAAATGGCGTTTTTTAGACAAACTTCCGACCGACATCCAGGGGAAAAAGCACAAAGAAGAGATTGCGGCTTTGTTTGAGGTGAAATAATGGAAAAAGATCTTCACGGCATAATCGTAGAGCAGGAAATTCTTAAAGAAAACCAGCATGTTATATTAAAACTCAATATCAAGGAAGAATCCGATTTCTTTGACGGCCACTTCCCGCAGTTCAAGCTTCTTCCGGCTGTAGCGCAGTTTGAGATCGTGACAAGACTCGCAGGGATCTACTTCGGCACAAAACGCTTTGTTCCCAACATCAGGCGGATAAAATTTTCTTCCCCGATCCTTCCTGGAACGGAAGCGCTTCTCGAAATGAAATACGACAGCGCTAAACCCTCCCTCACCTACACGATTTCAGATTTTACACTGCAAAAAATGGTCTATTCGACCGGAACTTTTGAAGTTCACGAGGCGTAATGGAACAAAATTTCGGCTTTGTCATCCCGGTTTTCAGGCACGGAGCGGCGTTGAAAGGCGTTCTGGCGGAACTTGAAAAATACAACTTTCCGATAATTGCAGTCGATGACGGAAACAATGAAGAAAATCAAAGACTTATAAAAGAAGCAGTCGACAGCTGCAAAAACGCGGTTTTAGTAGTCCGCGAGAAAAACGGCGGCAAAGGTGCGGCTGTATCATCCGGAGTTCTCAAAGCTGCCGAAATGGGACTCACACACGTTTTCCAGCTTGATTCCGACGGCCAGCACGACACTTCGAAGATCCCGCGTTTTCTTGAACTTTCGCGCGAAAATCCTGATTCTGTCATCTGCGGATGCCCTGAATACGATGAAAATGCGCCGAAAAGCCGTGTAAAAGGGCGTGAATTTGCAAACATGTGGATCCACATTGTTACTCTTTCGCGCTCGATAAAAGATGCAATGGTTGGTTTCCGCGTTTATCCGGTCGCCCCTTTTGTGAAAACTTTGAAACGCACGCTTTATATCAACAAAAGGATGGGGTTCGACATCGAAATTTTAGTGCGCCTTTTCTGGGCAAACGTGCCTATAATCTCTGAACCAGTTAAAATTTCATACCCCACAGACGGGATCTCAAACTTCCGCATGTTTTGGGATAACGCAGGGATTTCAGAGACTTACACCCGCCTTTACCTCGGAATGATCCCGAGACTCCCGATTATAATTTACCATTCACTTACGAGAAAAAAATGAGCGGAAACGGACACTGGAGCGACAGTCAGGAAGTTGTTTCCACCAGCAGACCGCTTAAATTCACGCTGCTTCTGATAAAGTTTCTCCCTGCGTTTTTAGTCCATCTTATCGTATTTCCTGTAAGTTTTTTCTTTTTTCTCTGCGCAAAAAGTGCAAGAAAACATGTCGAAAATTTCCAGAAACAGATGCAGCTTTACACAAACGGCGAAACTCCGAAAAAAATAAATTCTTATCTCACGATTCTTTCGTTCGCCCTTTCAGTCGTGGAGAAAATGGAAGGGTGGCTCGGAAAAACCAAATACAAAAACCTGATAAAACACGACGACGATCTTCAGGATCTGATCTCGCTTCTTGAAAGCGGCAAAGGAGCCTACCTCATCGGCTCGCACCTCGGAAACATCGAGCTCATGCGGAGCCTTTCAAGTTTCTGTGAGACCGGAGTTTCCAAAAAAATCAGCGTTACGACGATCATGTCGATGAAAGTGACGAGTCAGTTCAACAATACTTTGAAAGAGATCAACCCCGAAGTCGTTACAAACGTCATCGACCCCGATTCGATAGGCCCGGAAACGATTTTCTCGCTTCAGAACGAAGTCGAAAACGGCGGACTTGTCGTGATAACGGGAGACAGGACTTCGGCTCACAGCGGAAAACGGTTCATAGAGCGCGAATTTTTAGGGAGAACGGCCGAATTTCCCTACGGAGTATTCCTTATCGCCTCGCTTCTCAAAGCTCCTGTATATTTCGTTTTCGGCCTTCGCACAAAAAGCGCGGCTCTCTTTCCCAGGAACAACATGTTTGTCGAGAAAGCGAAAACTGATTTCAACTGCGGCAGAACCGAAACCAAAAAAAGGATTGTCGAACTCTGCGGCGAATACGCTGCAACTCTTGAAAAATACTGCTTAAAATACCCGAACCAGTGGTATAATTTCTTTGATTTCTGGCAAAAAAACGGAGGTGAAAATGGTTAACATCTATTGCTCTGAAACAACTGAATTCAAAGTCGCCTTTTTCGACCTCGACCCGATGAACGTAGTCTGGCACGGCAACTACGTGAAATACATGGAGATCGGCCGCTGCGCGCTGCTCGACAAGATCGGCTACAACTACACAGAAATGGTGAAGAGCGGTTACGCCTTCCCCGTCACCGACATCAAAGTGAGATACATAAAACCGCTCTATTTCGGCGAGCACGCGAAGATAGTCTCACATCTAGTCGAATACGAGAACATGATCAAGATAAAGTACGAGATCTTCAATGAAAAAGGAGAACTGACCACAAAAGCCGAAAGCACCCAGATGGCTTTAAACATTCAGAAAATGGAAGCGGAATTCTCGTGCCCAGAAGTATTCGTGAACAAAGTCAGAGCGATCGCAGCGAAATAAGCTTCTAATCAGAAACCTAAATCCCGGGATAGTAGAAGGTGACTTCCTTCCTCTTGCGGTCCTGCGCCGCATTCCAGTCGAAATCGATGCCGAAACTTTTCAGATGCGCGACTCTGTACCACCACCATGCGTTGAGAAGGGCCCTTTTTCTCGAACCGGAATCGAACTTTTCTTTGATCTTCTCAACTCGTTCGAGAGTTTTTCCTGCCGCCTTTCTCACATTTTCATCGATATCGTTTTTTTGCAGATGGTTGAATATCCTGCACTTGTCAAAGCCCAAGTTCACACGCAGGTCGCCTGCCGCTTCGCAGTATGCTTCACGCCAGACAGGATGAGGCTCGATCACTCCTATGTCGTAGCCGTTTTTGAACTTTTCCGGAACTATCTCAGGGTTTTCAGTGCGTTTTTTCACCTCGAAATCATCAGCCGAACGCAGCTGTTTTCCGAGATATTCGAACCACTCCGCGCACACTTTCTCAGTTTCGGTCTCCTCCATGGAACCAAGAAGCTGAGTTATACTCACCGGCACGAAAGACCATGAGAACACATGGGCATCCTGACGCTGCAGCCCCATATAATAAGCCTGTTCTTTAAGGCTTCGGAAAATGGTGAGCATCGGTTTCAACGCTTTCCAGCATCCGTAATAATGTTTCAGAATCAAGATCGAATCACGAAATACAAGGGTCACAAGATACGATTTCGGGTCTGAGATCCTGCCCTGCGGCCAAAAAGGTTTTCCTGCATAGTAATCTGAGGGTTTTCCTCCGTTTCTGGCGATCTTATTGAGCTCAGACAGAAAGAGGTCGATATCTTTTTTCAGATCCTCCACCCTTTCCTTCGCATCGATTTCGAGTTCGGTAAAAAGCTCTCCGTTTCCATAACCTTCGATCTCCATGAAAATGATGATCTTCTGAAAAAAAACGGGCAACTTCTTAAAGCACTTGTTGTCGATAACTTTTTCACGGAAGAAGTTCCTTTGGAAAAACGACATTATCTCATAGATTTTTTCATTTAATTTTTCTTCATTCCCTGCACAGTCTGAAAACAGATACTCCTCATATCTGCTTATAAAATTCCAGGCAGACTGACGGCTTGTGATCTCGAAAAGATCCTTCTCGTCTTCCACTTCAGTCTCTCTTATCATCTTTGCCGCAATGCACCTGAGGATATCCGTCACGTCATATTCAGGGTCGAGCGACTTTATCAGCGAGAGGAACTTTCCCTCCACTCCCTGATCTCTGCCGTAACAGTCGCCATATTCGAGATAGTTTCTCAATTTTTGGTTTGAAGAAAGGATCCCGGCGATCTCTTTCCTGACATCGCTCCTAAGACAGCTGAAGCCTGTTTTGGAAAGTTTTTCAAGCACTTCCAAATAAGTTCTCGGCGTGAGCGCACCCTCATCCAAAGCAGCTTTCAAAAAAGCGGTATCGTTCATGAGATCGATGCAGATCCTTCTGATTTCGTCAGAGCCAGCGACTTCACTGCCTTTATTTGTTTTGGAAAGCAAGATTTCTGCAAAATCGTAGAGCTGCGGCACATTTTTGATCAGGCTTTTTACCCATGTTTGCCATCCCTCCTCATCTTCCTGCAATGTTGAAAGAAAAACTGTTAAGATCCTTTTTCTGATCTCACAAAATTTTGGAAAACAATCCATTTTACTCTCCGCCATAAACACACGGTTGATAAAGTTTTTATAAACAGCGGCAGTTTTTATAATCACAAAAGGATCAAAGTCAATAGAAAGAATCTGATTTATATTTTTAGAAAAAAGAATAAACTGCAGAGAATTACAGGTGTTTGAAGCTTCTGATTCCGGTGAATACCATCGGGATCCCGTGTTCGTTGCAGGCATCGATCGATTCCTGGTCACGCACTGATCCGCCGGGCTGGATTATCGCCGTGATACCGACTGAAGCAGCTCTGTCGACGCAGTCTCTGAACGGGAAGAAAGCGTCGCTTGCCATTACACAGCCTTCGACGGGCGACTGAGCTTTTTTGATCGCGATATCTAAAGAATCGATCCTCGACATCTGCCCTGCTCCGACACCGACCGTAGCGCCGTTTCTTGCGATAAGGATCGCGTTGCTCTTTATGAATTTGACCATGTTCTGAGCGAAAAGAAGCTCTTTGATCTGCTCGGCAGTCGGCTTTTTCTCGGTCACGAACTGAAGGTCAGCCTCCGTGATGACGCGTCTGTCAGCTGTTTCGACAAGGACTCCGCCAGAAATTTTCTTAAGTTCGATATCCATTGCAAAATTCTGCGCGAATTCGCCGACTTCGACAAGTCTGATGTTTTTCTTTTTGCTCAGAAGTTCCTTAGCCTCGGCGGAAAATGCTGGTGCAACGATCGCTTCGACAAAAAGTTCTTTCATTATTTTAGCGGTTTCAAGGTCAAGAGTTTTGTTGACCGCGATGATCGATCCGAAAGCGCTGACAGGGTCGCACGCAAGAGCTTTCGTGTAGGCTTCGGTCAGAGTTGAAGCGACTGCGGCGCCGCACGGATTCGTGTGTTTTACGATCGCGACCGCAGGCTCGGTGTAGCCGCAGACGATGTTTTTCGCCGCTTCGAGATCCATGTAGTTGTTGAAGGAAAGCTGCTTTCCGTGAAGCTGCTCTGCAAGCGCGAGAGTTCCCTTAGAAGCCTCGTTATCGATATAAACAGAAGCTTTCTGGTGCGGGTTTTCACCGTAGCGGAGAGTCTCTTTCTTGACGAACTGCATCGAAAGGAATTCAGGATCTTCGCTTACTTTTTCACCGCAGCAGTCAACTGTCGAAAGATAGGAAGCAATGTAGCTGTCGTAAGCCGCGGTAAGTCTGAAAGCTTTCGAAGCAAGTTTAAAGCGTGTTTCAAGCGAAATTTCGCCGCCATTTGCCTTCATTTCGTCAAGAATCATCTTGTAATCATCGGGAGATGTGACGATAGCGACATCCTTGAAGTTTTTCGATGCGCTGCGGACCATCGAAGGACCGCCGATATCGATGTTTTCGATTATGTCTGCAAAAGATTTGCCGCTTTCGACCGTCTTTTTGAAAGGATAGAGGTTTACAACGACCATGTCGAACATCGTTATGCCGTGATCCGATGCAGCTTTCATGTGGTTCGCATCGTCTCTGCGCGCCAAAATTCCGCCGTGGATTTTCGGATGGAGCGTCTTAACGCGGCCGTCCATCATTTCGGGGAAGCCTGTGTAATCCTCGATTTTCGTTACATTTATTCCGTTTTCGGCAAGCATTTTGCAGCTTCCGCCGGTCGAAAAGATCTTAACGCCGGCCTTGTCAAGCTCTGATGCGAAATCAACAAGTCCCGTCTTGTCAAAAACACTGATGATAACATTTTTGATTTTTGCCATTGTCTCCTCCTTTTTCAATAAAAAAAATCACCGGCTTAATAGCAAAAGCGCGATTTAATGCAAATTTTTTATTCCTTTTTTCAAGCGGTTGAGGCCGTCTTCAATAAGGGTTTTCGGACACGCGATATTCATTCTGAGGAAATATTTGCCGGCTTCTCCGTAGATACTTCCGGCAGTGAGGAAAAGTCCTGTTTTTTCCCTTATTTTCGCTGCGACTTCAGTGCTTTCCATGCCGGTTTTCGAAATGTCGAGCCACAAAAGATAAGTTGCGTCGCTTTTAACGACAGAAATTTCGGGGATCTCGTTTTTAACGAACTCACAGACCCGTTTTCTGTTTTTCGAAATGTAGCCGCGAAGCGCGTCAAGCCACTCTCCGCCTTCAGAAAACGCAGCGATCGCTGCAATGCAGGCGAATGAATTGGGCTCTGCGATTTCGTCAGTGTTGAGGGCACGCCATACTTTGTGGCGCAGAAACGGATTTTCGGCATAAACTGCCGCACTTTTCATTCCTGCCATGTTAAAAGCCTTCGTCGGAGCAATGCAGCTTACGGAAATTTCGCGGCAGACTTCAGAAACAGAAGCGAAAGGAACATAATTTTTTCCCGGTTCTGTTATATCGCAGTGAATTTCATCGGAAACCACCGTTACGCCGTGTTTTTTCGCGAGATCGCCAACCTTTTCAAGCGTTTTTCTATCCCAGATCTTTCCTGCCGGATTCTGCGGATTGCAGAGGATCATCAAAGTTGTCTGCGGATCAGAAAGTTTCTTTTCCAAGTCGTCGAAATCCATGCTGTATCTGCCGTTTTTATAGATAAGCGAACTTTCGAGAACGCGGCATCCGTTGTTCAGGACACTGTTGAAAAAAACATTGTAGACCGGAGTCTGGATAACGACATTTTCATTCGGAGTCGTAAGTTTTCTCACGATCGATGAGATCGCGGGCACTACGCCTGTGCAGAAGACAAGCCCCTCTTTTTTCATCATGAAATCATGGCGCGTTTTCCACCAGTTAATGTAGGCTTCATACCACTCGTCAGGAATCACGGAATAGCCGAAGACACCGTGGTCCATCCTCTTTTTTATAGCTTTTTCGATTTCCGGAGCAAGCCTGAAATCCATATCCGCGACCCACATCGGAAGCTCGTTTTTTCCGACATTCCACTTTACCGAATCGGTTCCGCGACGGTTTATAACAGCATCGAAATCGTATTTCATGTTTACCTCAGCCACTCGGGCTTATCTGTTTGTTTTTCAATATTTCCGCAGATGATTTTTGTTTTTGACGGATCTGTTTTATCTGGTTCGATTATGAGTTCGCCTATTTCTGCTGCCTTGATGACGCCGCTCGAAGGGTTGAGAATACTTTCCACTTTTGTCGTGATTTCAGCTTCGACCGAAGAATATTCGAAAGCGAGCGTCGTATTCAGAAGTTTGCAGTTTTTCATAACCAGATTTCCGATGTAGCACATCCCCTGAAGGCTTTCGACAGTGCAGTTTATCAAAGTGAGATTCTTCGAGTTCCAGCCCAAATATTCGCCCGAAATGAAGGAGTCGTAAACTTCGACGTTTTCGCAGTTCCAGAAAGCGTCTTTTGAAAGAAGCGTCGAATTGCGTACAACAACGTTTTTAGCGCCGTCAAAAGAGTAATTTCCGTCAAGTTTAAGCGATGAAACCTCGACATTTTCGTAGTTCATCGCGAAGTAATTTCCTTTCGCCGTGACGTTTTTCATTTTTACGTTCCGGCAGTTCCAGAGCGTCTCTTCGGCATTGGTGAAAGCGACATTTTCAAGCGAAATAGCATCGCAGCGCCTGAAATTTTTCGGAGCCTTGATAAGGGCGTTTTCAACCGAAACATTTTTGGAGTACCAAACTCCTGCACGCGCCATCTCAAACCATTTGCAATCCTTCGCCGTCACATTTTCACAATACCAGAGCGGATATTTCCACTGAAAAAGAACATTTTCAAGCTCGATATCACGACTTTCCTTGAGTGGAGACTCACCTTCCTCGAAAACAGAGTCCGCAATACGCAGATTACGGCTTCCGAAAAGGCTTCTCTCGCCTTTAAATAACTTTTGCACAATCTCTTTCATAGAAACCCCATCTCATTTAAAATAAAAAAATCGCTGAGTTAATAGCAAAAGTGAGATTTAATGCAATTTTTTAAGACACCCTGGATTCTCTAAAGAGCCACGTTTATTTAAGCCTGACTAAATATTTCTCAAATTTTGATTATTGTACGGATAAAAAAATGAGGCGACGACCTACTTTTCCACGGCCACTGACCGCAGTATCATCGGCACTGACATGTTTCACTTCTGAGTTCGGGATGGGATCAGGTGGTTCCATGACGTAATCATCACCT
>JAGCUA010000085.1 GCA_017963125.1 bacterium | reverse complement strand
GTCTTTTCGATGCTGAAAAATAAAAAGACTTTTTCTTTTAACTATAGTTGACTACGTTTAGACCTTGCCTCGCCTTCTAAAGGAGAGGTGGCACGCAGTGACGGAGAGGTCTGTGAGCCTAGGTTCCGCCTTCATGTAACTAAAAAAGCATTTGATAAATTAGTTATTGAAGAAGTTTCAACCGGAGCCTAGGTTCCGCCTTCATGTAACTTAGAAAACTTTAATAAAAATTCAATTAAAGAGTTTCAACCGGAGCCTAGGTTCCGCCTTCATGTAACTTTTTCAAAAAACAGGGAAAAAAGCAGCGGATTTTCACGATCTCATAAGCGGAAATTTCTGTTTCTCAATTGTAAACGAACATACCGGAATATATCAGAGATAGCCAGGAAATAAAGATTTCAGCAAGTTAACGATCAAACTCTTCTACGAAGTAGAGAATCGCTGGTTTTCCCGGAAATTCGGAGATTTTTTAGACTCCCTCTTCCGCAGCTTTTTCCGGAATGATTTTTCTGAGCATTTCCGCGACATCCGTGTTACTGCGCATATTCATGTTGATGTAAGCTCTTCTAGGGTCAGAAAGGACGATGAAATCCGATGATTCAAGTTTTCTCAGATCTGCTGTTCCTTCAGGAGATTTTTGCGATTCAATTATTCCGAATCCGCTCTTCACACTCCTTGCCAGAACAAATCTGACGTTTTTCCCTTCTATGAATTGCGGCAGATAATCATTCTCAAGAATATCAAAATTGTCTCCGACCAGAAGATTGATACCGTCCTGGATTTCAATAAGTCTGGTTCTGTTTTCGAGCACTTTTTCCATATCAGTATCTTCTTTTTTATTTTTGCTCTTTTTCCCGAATATCAGGACCATCAGATCTAGTTTCAACAAAGTTATTCTAAATGAAATTTCGTCCAGCAGGCAGTTGATATTGGGAAATTTATCGTTCATCTCAGCCGGCTGTTTTTCCGTATCCAGCGGATTAAAAGTCTCGTTCGGATCGCAGCTCTGCTCCGCTGCCAGAATGAGTTCCTCTTCGCTCAACGGCAGTCTGAAACCGACATAAAATTGTAGTTGTGCACCCTCTATGATTCTTTTTGATTTAATACGATTCATGTCCAGCTCTTTAAAAACTTCTTTCCCGAATGCAAACATATCTATTCTTGAACTGTTCTTAAAATGGGATTCAATATTTATATTTTCCTTTTTCGCAATATTGACCATCGCCAGTGTATCTGCACGGCGGAACCCGTGCCTTTCAGGATTGTACACAGGCAGTCTGTAAAATAACGGAAAGAGCTTTTCAGCCTTGAGCATTTTCAGACCGTTTTTGAGAGTTATTATTTTGGTGTGTTTTAAAGCCCACTTTTCCGCTTTTTTGATACGCCATTTAGTAAAAGAGAGTAAAAGTTTTGTGATCCACTCAACAATAAATCCCATCTTTTCCTCCTTCGAAAATTAACAACCAACATCTCTATAAAGCGTCGGTTTTCCGTTTTTTCCGGAAATTTTTGGGAAAAATACGCTTTTTTCAATTTACGTACGAAAAAATGTACCACAACAACACTTTTTCCGACGAAAAAATGTATTTTGACTACACTTTTTCCTGGATAGCGTTGATTTTCGATAAAAAAAATATAAAATTCATCCGCTTTATGCATTTTGGTTTGAAAATCCGGAGGTTTTGTCATGCAGAGGCTTTTAACGGAAAAACTGGTTGAGTGGAAAAACAGCAGATACCGGAAGCCCTTGATTTTATGGGGTGCAAGACAGGTAGGAAAGACCTGGCTTATGAAAGATTTCGGAGAAAAATATTTTGAAAACTGTGTCTATATTTCTTTTTACAACAATAAAAGAATGGCTGAAATATTTGATGATGACTACAATCCGGCCCGCATTCTGCAAAGGATTTCGATAGAACTACACACAAAAATAGAGCCTGAAAAGACACTCATTATTTTCGATGAAGTACAGTCTGCGATGAAAGTTGTCGAATCTCTGAAATACTTCTGCGAAGAGGCGCGTGAATACGTTGTCGTGGCGGCAGGATCGCTTCTCGGTGTGGCGCGGCACGAAGGAATTTCGTTTCCGGTCGGAAAAGTTGACGAGATGCGGCTTCATCCGATGAATTTCAAAGAATTTCTCCTTGCTATGGATGAACCTGAACTTGCAGGATTTATTGATAACTGGAAAAATCCCGAAGTTTCATCTTTTTATGCCAAATATTCGGATTTATTGAGACTTTACTTTTATTTAGGAGGAATGCCTGAAGTTGTAAAGCGCTATGCGGAAAACCGTGACCTTGCCGAAGCGCGTGAGGTTCAGCTTTCGATAATAAGCCAGTACGAAGGTGATTTCGGAAAGCACATCCAGTCGTCGCAGCTTCCGCGTATCAACATGACATGGAATGCGATTCCGCTGCAGCTTGCTAAAGAAAACCGCAAATTTTTCTTCGGACAGGTGAAGGAAGGCGGCAGAATGAAAGACTTTGAAATGGCGATCCAGTGGCTGCTTGATGCAGGGCTCATTCACAAAGTCCACAAAATCACAAAACCCGGAATGCCTCTGAAATCCTACATTGACTTTGCTGCATTTAAAATCTATCTGGTCGATATTGGTCTTATCGGCGCCTTGAGCGAGCTAGACAGTGCCAGTGTTCTTGCCGGGAATGCTGTTTTTACCGAATTTAAAGGAGCTCTCGCCGAGCAGTACGTGCTTCAGGAACTTATTGCCGGTGAAAAATATACGCCTTATTACTATTCAGGCGAAAAATCGACTTACGAAACCGACTTCGTCATTCAGTGCGGCAGCGACGTTATTCCGATTGAAGTCAAAGCCGAGGAAAATCTTAAATCAAAAAGCCTGAGATTCTACTGCGACAAATTCAATCCTGCATTTGCAGTGCGGACATCAATGGCTAAAGCTGACGATCAGGGATGGATGGTAAATATTCCGCTCTGGGCAATTGGGTCAGTTTAGTTGATAATTTCATCACATTCGTCTGTCTTTATTCGATATCCTTAATGATTTTAGCAAGTCTGGCCGGTGAAACGACATCAGGTTGAAAACAATTTAAAGAATGCGGTATTCCAAAGTGCCATTTCAGAATATTCAGATTCTCTTCCGAGAGCAAACCTCATGTAAAGAGGAAATTTCTTATCGAAAACATAAAACTTCAGCCCTGCGCGTTCAACAATTCTCACATTTTCTTTAACCCATTTCACTGCTTTCGGAAAAAGCATCTTGCCGAGATCCTTTTTAAGAAAAAACGCAAAGAACCAAGTCGCCCAGTCCATGCAGAAAGCACCGATTCTTGAAAAATACGAAGCTAATCTGCATTCTATCTGATAAAGCGTATCTCTCATCCTTTCCTCCTTCGAAAGTTAACAACCAAACACTTCTATAAAGCGGTGAATTTTTGGTTTTTCCCGGAAATTTTAGAAAAAAATTTTCACATAAAAGATATTTATACCGACGGCGTTATGAATACACGCCAGAATCCTTTGTCATCCTTTTCGATGTAGCCGTTTTTCTGCAAGGTCTGCAGCATTTTCTGCAGGGCAGAGCGGTTTATTCCGATTTCATTCTGCAAATATGACAAGGTAGCCTTTGCTTCGATCTGAAGTTCGCGGAGGATTTTTCCGTAAGTCGGTGTCCTGAAAACTATGCGTTCGCCGTCATACCACCAGATATTTTCATCTTTTTCAGTCACAAAAAGGATGTCGTTTTCAACTTCATGCGTTATCAGACCGACCATATATTTGTGGAACGGGCGGATGTTTTTCAAAGAAGCACGGACTCCGTCTGAAGTTACCGGGCCGACTATCAGATCAGCGCGATGCAGCGCATCAAGATACTCATGTTTCAGGCGGCTGCGCACAACGATCATCGGAAGACCGTGCCGTGACAGAATATAATTGACCAAAAGCCTTGCTATACGCCCGTTACCGTCTTCAAACGGATGAATGCGGATATATCTGTAATGGAATAAAATTGCGAGATCTATCGGAGAAAATGAACCATCTTGTTCCGCTTTGTTGTACCAGTCTACCAGATCGGCCATAAATGCCGGTGTTTCCTCAGGCGATGCATAGTCGAAACGCTCGCCGTAACGGGTTATAACGCTGTTCGGACGGGTTTTGTACTGTCCCGCATGAACGGTATAACTCGCAGGCAGTCCGCCCGGAAGAGTGGTTAAAACAGTATAATCCTCGCGTATCAGAGTTTTGTGCAGAGCACGGATAAAATTTTGTGTGAGCGGATGGTTAGCCTCAGACGCCTCTTTCAGCATCATTTTTAAGCCTATATCGCTTGCTTTCATCTCTTCATATTCATGAAAATCCGCCGTGCCGATAACTTTATCAAAAAGCAGGAGCAGTTCCGTCTGCCCGTAAGTGAGAGTGTTACCTTCAATGTGGTTGCTGTTGTAATTGAAGTCTACTGTAAAGCGGCGGCTCAACCTCCCTTTGTCAATTTCAGACAGCGGCTGCAGATTTTGCCATTTTTCCAAGACTGCCGAAAGTTTCCTGTTTTCCATAGAATTCTCCAAAACCACTAAATTCAGTGGTAACATTACCACTAAAAATGACGAAAAACAAGATTTTTACTTAAAAACACCGGATTTTGGGGGAAGTAAAAATAAAAGATTCGAGAAGCAGACAATTGGTGGAGATGCCGGGAATCGCACCCGGGTCTGACAGGGTGAGCGAAGCTTACCACGGCAACGCTCATGAATCCCCGCCATCGAAACTGTTCATCCCCGTAAAAAAACAACCAGACATCTGTATAAAGCGGTGGATTTTTGGTTTTTCCCGGAAATTTTTGAAAAAATTGAGAAACAGATTTGTGCTTTTCAGGAATTACAATAACCCTGTCATATAAACCGGGAGATAAGTTATTCCGTCATTTTCGGACAGATTTTCGGTGTGAAGCACAAACGGAGTGCTGAGCTGTTCAGCAAATTTATTACGGAATTTGTTTATTGACGTAAGGGTGTAGTTCTTTCCCGACTTGACCTCAAGCGGAGAAATGTTGTGTCTGTCGGTGACTTTTGATTTTGCTATAAGAAAATCTATCTCCATTCTCGAATTTCTGTCTGTTTTTGACGCATTGGAATAAAAATAAAGTTTGCGTTCGTTTGCAGCGAGCATCTGCGCCACTATGTTCTCGAAAAGCATCCCTTCGTTGACTTCCAGTTTGCCGAAAAGGAGCTTTTTGTAGATTTCCTCGGTCACGATCCCGTTTTCATCAAATGCGTGGCTTATCAGAAGACCTGTATCACCCATATAAATTTTCATCGAAGAATTGTCACGGTTGAGCCCGAGTCCGATATTCGGCTCGCTTGAATTGTAGCATATATTGACAATCATTGAATCTTTCAGCCACAAAAAGGCGCTTTCATAGTCTCTTGATTTAATTCCCTTGCCCAATGCGGAAAGTGTAAATTTTTTCTCGTGCTTTGAAAGCTGTGACGGAATTTCATCAAAAATTCCGAGCACTTTAGCTTCATAACCCGCAGCATGTTTGGCAATATCGGCACGGTAAAGCGAAAGGATATCTCTTTTTACGGAATCAACTGCCTCAAAATCTTTCGAAAGCAAGTATTCGTTTACAGCCTGCGGCATTCCGCCTATAATCATATATTCTCGAAAAAGAGTCATCACCTTGCGGTGAAGAGCCTGAGAGAGCGGCTGTTTTTTCTCAAAACAGGTTTTAATCACTTCCCAAAGCGTTTCTTCGCCCGAAGCCCACAAAAATTCCTCAAAATCCATCGGGAACATTTTCAAATGCCGTTCTTCCGAAGGAATAACGATGTCTTTCACATTCTTCCGGATCGAAAGGAGAGAACCTGTTTCAATGTAGTCATACCGGCCGTCCGCCACTAAAAATTTTATTGCTGCGCGTGCTCTCGGGCAGAGCTGGACTTCGTCAAAAATGATGACCGATTCCCTTTCATAAAGTTTAACGTTGTAAGCGGCCTTGAGAAACATGAAAAGCGAATCCAGATCCCTCAGATTCTGCTCGAAAAGATCGGTTATTTCGCGTCCAGCCTCGTTGAAATCAATCAAAATGTAGGATTTATAGTTTGTTTTCGCAAACTCCTCTGCGGCATAGCTTTTTCCGACACGCCTTGCGCCGTCAATAAGCAAAGCCGTTTTTCCATTGCTTTTACGCTTCCAATCAGCCATTTTTTCAAGGATTTTTCTTCTCATAAAAACACTCCAAAACACGAATACGCACCAAATCGCGATTTTTATACATTGTTTTTTACACCAAATCAAGATTTTTCAAAGACGTTTTTCGCACCAAATCGCGATTTTTTGAATTTTTGAGAAATTGAGCAACAGACCTGTTCACATATTTTTATGACACATTTCTTGAAATATTTTGAGGGACCTTGGTCCCTCGATGCGGTTAACGACGTGCCAGGAGCACGAGTTCTTTGATATCCTCCTTGGATAAGTTAACAACCAAACACTTCTATAAAGCGGTGAATTTTTGTTTTTTCCAGAAAATTTCTACAAAACATTGCTAAGCCCAACTTACATACGAAAAAACGTATTACAGCCACACTTTTTCCGCGATAACATTGATTTATGTCGCAGAAATCAGATCTATCAGGAAATCACGGTGAAATATACCACGACTGTAGCTACGACGGCATCCTTGATCCTTTTGCACATTTTACCGTCCTTTTTTTTCTTGGATTCAGCAACGGCTTCTTTAACAGCACGAAATATCA
This sequence comes from bacterium, assembly GCA_017963125.1. Classification (GTDB taxonomy): domain Bacteria; phylum UBP6; class UBA1177; order UBA1177; family UBA1177; genus UBA1177. Next base: position 4,213 of record JAGCUA010000085.1, on the reverse strand, counting down.
TGCTACTCAACGGTCCCGGATAGATAAATCCTTTCATTAGTGCCTCCATTCAACTTATTCACATTTGCCTATTTCATTGTCGAACCATTCTAAAAGCTGCGGGGTGACCTTGTTTTCGTAATTTCTCATAACCGTGCTGATAAGTTTTTCCTTGAACATGTTTTTCGTAAGTTTTGAAACCGCATAACCGCCGCCTGCACCCAGAGCAAGAGCTATTCCGCCTGTAGCAACTCCGGCTCCTATTCCAAGAGCTCCTGCGATATATGCCGCCAGAGAAACCTCCGAAGTAGTTTTCCACCACCACATTCCCGTTGTAACCGTCGTAACCGTCATCCCTGCAAGGAGAAGACCTCCGATCCCGCTCAACAAACTTCCCAGCGTCGTTGCGATCCAGTCCTCAGATTCCGGAGCATTCATCCTGTAAGATGCAAGTGAGGTATATTTTCTTGCGGCATTGCTGTATTTCAAGCACAAAACCTTGATATGATCGCCGACAGTATCCAAACAGTTCTGTAAAACATTTTTATCAAGAATATCGTTCTGGGAGAGCATTTTCCTGAGTTCGTAACCTTCCTGTGCGAGATCCATCCTGAAATTGTTTTTAAGTTCGTCGAAATTTGAATTTGTCATAGGATACCTCCAAAAATTAAAAATTAACCAATCACACCAACATAAAGCGGTGAAATTTCCGTTTTTCCGGAAATTTTGGAGATTTTTTTGAGAAAAAATTGTGAGCTTCAGCTGTTTGCCTTGCGTTTTGCGACTTCGCGTGTCTTTCCTTTGGTGAAAAAGTCGAGATCCTCGAGATATCCCGAGACGCGGCGGATCCTTTTTATGTTTTTGGAACCGCATTCCGGACAGTCGTCGAAAGTTCCTTTGCGGCCGCAGTCGTTGCAGATATCCAGCGGGAAATTGAGTCCGAAATAGGAAACGCCCTGAGCTGCGGCGTAGCACACCATATCGGCCAGAGCCTCGATATTTCCCATCGGAGCTTCCTTGAATTCGACATATGATATGCTGCCGCCGTTGCAGAGGAGATGGAATTTTCCTTCGAGACGCAGTTTGTCGTAGAGGGAAAGACCCGAATCGACTTCGGCATGGAAAGAGTTGGTGTAGAATTCTTTTTCAAGCACCGGATGGCTGAAACGGGCTTTGTCAGCCTCGGCGAAGCGCCCCGAGATCATCTCGCCAGGAGTTGCAAGAAGCGAGAAATTCATGCCGGTTTCCGCACGGAAATCATCCGCCGCCTTTCTGAGTTTTTTGACGATCTCATAACCTAAATTTGCAGCATTTTCCGAAAGATGAAGTTTTTCGCCGGTCAGGATCTCGACAGTTTCAGATATACCGATGAAACCGATCGAAAGCGTTCCCTGCTTTATAAGCTCGTCAATGTTGCTGACACCGTTCCAGAGATGGTTTTCAAACACGAAACCGAGCTTTTTCGTCTCTTTGAGTTTTTCAGCGCGTGCAAGGAGGATCTTTTTGCAGATCAGAGTTTTCTCTTCAAGCTTTTTCATAAAATCATCGACAGATGAGGCCTGAAGCGCGATCCTCGGAAGATTTATAGAGACATACGCGATATTTCCGCGCCCGACAGTCCCTTCGGCTCCGTTTGAGTTCTGATAAACTCTCGTGCGGCAGCCCATAATGCCGAGTTTTTCAGGAATGCAACCTTTGTTTACGGCACTGTCCATAAGCAGATAAGTCGGGATCATCCTGCTTGCCGTGCACTGCAGCGCCTGAAGGAAAAGATCGTGGTTCGGCGAGGATTTTCCTGCATTTATGTCGTTTTTCACTTTGAAAATGATGTTCGGACGCTCATGGATTATCGGCTGCTCCGAATATGCCTTGATGATCGATTTCGTGACGCACCTTCCCCACTCCGATGTTGCAAGTCCGAGATTCAGCGAAATATAGTAAGGTTCGCGGCAGTATCTCGTGCGGGTCGTGTTCACCCAGTTCAGGAAAAGGGCCGCAAAATCAGCCATCGCTTCCTGGTTTGCCGCATTGAAAGGAACACCGAGTTTTTCAAGCGTATCCGCGATATCGCCGTCGAAATTGGCGAAACCGATGCCTCCCGTCTGGCATACTGCAAGAGATGTGATCAGCGATTTCAGCTTTTCAAAAACTTCGGCTATTTTTGTGAAATCGTTTCTCGCAGTGAACTTTTTCACATCAAGAATGTCAGTGAGCACCGGCGTGCAGCAGTTGTAAACATAGCGGTAACCCTCAAGATCGTGCAGATGGATCGCCACATCCCTGTGCAGCGCCGCATATTCAGGCGCAACAAGGTTGTCGAGAATAAAATCCTTCTCGTGTTTTACCGATTCCTCGTAAAGACCGCTTACGAAATTGTCTCTTGCTGCTGCATTGTCTCTCATTGGCATCTCCCTTACTAATGAAGTTTTATAAAACTCTGGTTGGTCGAACCGACATATGCTTTCGTTGTCGTCCGCTTGTCCAGCTGGAAATCCCCTACTTTAATATAGTCGATATTGTCAAGAATTTCCTGAGGGACATCTTCCAGACTGCGGCCTGTGTAAACCGCGATGTCGTAATCCTTTTCATGGAGCATGCGGACAAGAGTCAGAAGCCCTTCCGGCTGGAGCAGAGGCTCGCCGCCCGAGATCGTTATCCTGCGCAGAGGCGTGTTTTCGTCTATGAACGAGACCAGTTCATCAACACTCATGCTCTGTCCGTTTTCCGTATCCCAGGTTCCGGCATTGTGACAACCGGGGCAGTGACGGTCGCATCCCTGGAAGAACACGATGTTTCTTACTCCGGGACCGTCAGAGACCGACCCGCGGAAATCAAGATTGTTGAGAAGAAGCATCTCGTTGCCGTTTGTTGTCTCAATAGCGCTTGTGTTCATCCGGGACCTCCGTCAAAAATTAACCTCTTACGATTACTTAAAGCGTCGGATTTCCGTTTTTTCCGGATTTTTCAGAAAAAAAATGAAAAAAATAACAGATTTTGACCTCACCCCTGCCCATCTCCAGTGTGGCGAGAGAATTAGCTGAGCACGGACGGTTCACCGGTGTCGATTATATCTTTGACCATGCCGCAGACTTCTTCGGCGGACTTTCCGTCAGTATCGACAAAAACAACAGGATAGCCGCTCTCTTTCAGGATGTCGTAGAATCTGTACTTCTTGTAGAATATCTCTTCCGTATCTTTGTCGAACTCCTGCCCCGAGGACTTTTTCCCGATCCTCTCGAGACACGATTCGAAAGTGGCTCTCAGCACGATTATCTTGTCAGGAAATCTTACCTTGTCTTTGACAAGCTCCAGCGTTCCGGCAAGCACAGGAAGCGTCGTCTCGTCCTTCGAATATGCCGCAGCCAGCGTTGACCAGAGCGATCTGTCCATAACGACGGTTTTTTCATCCATATCTTTTATCTGACCTGCCGCAGCCATAGTTCCGCTCAAATAAAAGAAGGCCCCGAGAAGCGGTTCCTCGTTTTCAAGGACAAAATGCTTGATCTCGCTTGACGAAAGCATGACATCGGGAACACTGTAGATCGTGCGGATATCGTCGTAGTCACTGGTGATGCTGTTTATGACCGTGCTTTTTCCGACTCCGTTCAGACCTTCCAGAGCGTAAACCGTCTTTCCGTCATCGTTTCCGTTGGTCATAAGCGGGATCCTCGGCATTTCATACAAACATTCTCTCATCCTTTCCTCCATCGAAAGTTCACAAACAAACACTCCTATAAAGCGGTGAATTTTTGGTTTTTCCGGAAATTTTGAATTTTTTTGGAAAAAAATGAGAAAAAATTGAGAAACAGATTTTTGTCGGAGCGCGGGCGGCCCGCCCGCATAAGACCTCACCACCGACCCCTCAGCCGCTTTTTGCGGCAGCTCCCCTAATTTAGGGGCGCCTCTGGAAGAGGTATTAGTTTCAAACATCTCCAGTGTGGCGAGGGTAACCCCCGGAACAAACTGTAGAGACGTCCCATGGTACGTCTCACGTCATGTTGAGCAACGCGAAACATCTTTGTCATCTTGAACGAATGTGAAAGATCTCTTTTAGATTCTTCGCTGCGCTCAGATTGACGTTTCGTGAAACGTCTCTACGCATATAGAACATTCGGTTCCTGAGCCTGTCGAAGGACCCAGAGCCTAGGTTCCGCCTTCTTGTAACTGGTCACAGCTGATACAGACCCTGCCGGCTCCGTTTCAGCCGGAGCCTAGGTTCCGCCTTCATGTAACT
>JAGCUA010000084.1 GCA_017963125.1 bacterium | reverse complement strand
TGGATAGGAGCGTTCACTGCGTTACGTTCAGCAAAATTCCTTACAACGCTGTTATGAGCGTTGATGTCGCGCAGATAACGGCGCCTTCCGAGCATAGTCTCCACATACCCATGCTCGCGTGCAAACTCGATGTTGTTTTTGATATATTGTTGAATACCAACGTATTCCTTGAAATAATTCTCAATAATCGAAGCCGCTTCTGAGCGTGAAATGCCCAGTCTTTCAGCCAATCCGAAGGCAGACATTCCATAGATAATACCGAAATTCACCGCTTTTGCATGACGACGCATGTCTTTTGTCACATCCTGAATCGGCACTTTGTAAACACGAGCCGCAGTTGCCGCGTGGATGTCCAATCCTTCACGGAAAGCCTCACTCATAGCTGGATCGCCACTCAGATGCGTGATGATTCGAAGCTCGATTTGCGAATAATCAGCCGCCAAAAGGATGTGGTTTTTATCGCGTGGCACAAAAGCTTTTCGAATCTCACGACCTTTGTCAGTTCTAACTGGAATATTCTGCAAATTTGGATTTGTCGAACTCAAACGTCCAGTAGCTGTAACTGCTTGATTATAAGAGGTGTGCACCAAACCATCTTCTTTGCTTATCAGAGCCGGAAGTGCATCAACGTAAGTCGATTTAAGTTTTGTAAGTCCTCGATAATCAAGGATTTGCTGAATTATCGGATGCACGTTGATAATCTTTTGAAGCACCTCTTCGCCCGTCGGATACTGACCGGTTTTCGTCTTCTTGGCAGGTGCTTTAATCTTCATTTTTTCAAACAAAACCTCACCAAGCTGTTTTGGAGAAGCGATGTTAAACTCCGTTCCAGCCGCCTCAAATATCTGATTTTCAATACCTTTAATCTCCAATGCCTGCTGCTCGCTGATCTGCTTGAGGTTGTCGCTGTCTATTTTTACACCGTTAGCTTCCATAGTTGCAAGCACTGGAACAAGCGGCATTTCTATCTCGTTAAACAGCTTATCCACTTGATTTTCAATGAGAATCGGCTTGAATTTCTCATAAAGCTGATAAGCAATGTCGGCATTTTCAGCAGAATTATTTGTGACTGTATAATTCAAATACACATCAGCGAGATAATCCATTGTATGCCTCTGCTCCGGTTCGATGAGATAATGCGCAATCATGGTGTCGAAAAGCTTGTTTTTCAGCTCGATACCATTGCGACGGAGAAGGGAAACTACCGATTTCAGGTTGTGACCGATGATGGTTTTTGAATGGTCACTAAAGATCTTTTCGAAAAGCATTAATTCGTCATTTCGACTGGAGCGAAGCGGAATGGAGAAATCCTTGTTTTCCGTAATTATTTGATTGTTTCCGTTCATAGAGGATTTCTCGACTTCACTCCACTTCGTTACGTTTCGCTCGAAATGACAAGAGTATGCTTCGTGCGCTTTCACCGCAAACGTCATTTCGACCGAAGTGGAGAAATCTCCTCCATTTGTCTTTATATCTACCGCGAAAACCTCAGCTTTTTCAAGCATTTTCAGCAAGTCATCGAGCTCCTCATCAGTCTTCACGACCTTATAATCGTGGGCTGTTGAAGAAGCGGAAGCCTTTGATGAAAACAGCGAGTATTCCGATGTCTCCGAATCCTCTGAGAGCACCGAAAACAAATCCGGCTCTTTTGGTGCTTCTTTTTTCGCTTCTACCTTTGTTTCCTGCTCCTTCTTATAGGTCGTATCAGTCTCATAGGACGTATAGGCCTTATAATCAGCAGTCAGCCTCTTTGCAAAAGTCCTAAACTCCAGCTCTTCAAAAATCTTAAGCAACTCTGGTAAATTTGGCTGTTTCACCTTCAATTCCTCAGCATCAAACTCAACAGGCGCTTCGGTGTTAATGGTTGCGAGCATCTTCGACATCCTGCCTTGGTCCGCGAAATTAATCACGTTTTCCTTCATCTTGCCTTTCAAATCGTCAGTATGCTCAAGCAAACCTTCAAGCGAGCCGTATTCCTGCACAAACTTCGAAGCTGTCTTCTCGCCAACACCAGGAATTCCCGGGATATTATCGCTTGCATCACCCCAAAGACCAAGAATATCTATAAGTTGAGTAGGAGTATTTATTCCATATTTCTCGCACACTTCCTTCGGTCCCATGATAGTAGCCGGATCATTGAACTTCGCAGGCTTGTAAATGAAGATATTGTCGCTCACCAGCTGCCCGAAGTCCTTGTCAGGTGTCATCATGTAAGTAAGAAATCCTGCTTTTTCGGCTTTTTTAGCCAAAGTTCCAATCACATCGTCAGCTTCGTAGCCTTCGGCGGCATAAATCGGGATGTTGAAACCTTTGATAATCTTTATAATATAAGGTATCGAAGCTCTCAAATCAGGCGGCATCTCCTCGCGGTTTGCCTTGTAATCGCAGAAGTTTTCAGTGCGCAGGGTAGGGGCGCCCACATCAAAAGCTACACCGATATGTGAAGGTTTTTCGTTCTTCAAAACCTCATAAAGTGTGTTTAAAAATCCGATAATCGCTGAAGTATTCAGTCCTTTTGAAGTCATTCGCGGATTCTTATTCAAAGCGAAAAACGCCCTGTAAATCAACGCATAGGCATCTAAAAGGAAGATTTTTTCTGTATTTTTTGTGATCATTTTCATTAATATTATTAAGGTGTAAAATTAGCAAAAAAATGTCAACAATCCGTTAAAAATCTGAAAAATCATTAAATTTCAAAAAGGTCAAAAATTTTTCTTCAAAAAAGGTGTTTTAAAATATATTGATAATCAACATTTTACGTTTTTACCAGCTAAATAAGACATTTTTTTTGTTGTCCGTTCAAAAAAAAACCTTAATTTTGCAGGAGTTTTTCTTTAGAGCAGAAAAAAGATTTATTAATTAAAAATTATTGAAAATGTCAGAAATTAAAGAAAAAGTTGTATCAATCATCGTTGATAAAT
>JAGCUA010000083.1 GCA_017963125.1 bacterium | reverse complement strand
TGTTGTGTTGTGTTGTGTTGTGTTGTCATCAATGTGCCTTCAAAACAAAAGCAACAAAAAACGCGATATTTTAGGTGTTTTTGAACTGAAAGCAATATTTATATTTTGTTCTCCGTTTCATATTTTTCCGTTTCAAGAATTTTTTGGTGAACTCTTTGGTGAACTTTTGGTGAACCTGCGTAAATTTCTTACGACATTTCTTACGACATTTGCTACGACATCTTGAGCGACATTTGGGCGTCAGTTTGAGCGACATCTTGAGCGTCAGCTCAAAAATAGAATCCAGCTATTTCCCTTTGCAGAAATCCGCTAATTTTGCCGAAACTTCTTTGAAAGGAATAACCTGATCGATGCCTTCGACTTGGATTCCCTGCTCTGAAACCTCGGTCGGAATTAGGTTTCCTGGATTTGTTTCACATGAAACAAAAATGTTTTTCTCGGAATCTAAGGCGAGAACGTAAGCGCTTCCCGGAGTCGTTGAGCGGTCGAGAAGGGCGTATTTTCCTTCTTCGATCTTTTCAACTTCTGCAAGTTCAAGGGCTTTTATGAGTTCGCCGCCTTTCGTGAAGAGGATCTTTGCGAGGTTTCTTATCCTGCTTTCAGCGAGAAGTTCTTTTGTCGCAAAGTTGGCTCCGTCAAGAAAATTTCCTGTCATTTCGGCGATCTGCATGACTGCAAAAACTATCTCGGGACTCTCCTTGTCGAGTTTTTCCCTGATCTTCCATGCATTTTCGAACTGTTCCGCCTGAAGGTAGACGAGGAAGATCGCATTCTGGATATCTCTTGATTCAGGGTTGATTTTTTCAGCTTCCTTGTAGTATTTCAGAGCTTCGTTCACGTTCTGTTCGACAAAAAACAAGTTCCCGTAGAAAAAAAGCGTTGCAATGTGCTTCGGATCGAGTTTAAGAGCTTTTTCGGCATAGGTTTTTGACAAAGGAATATCGCCCGAATCAAAGGACATTATTGCCAGATTGTAAAGCGATTCGACCGGCTGGATCCCTTTTTCTACGCAGGTCTCAAACGCTTTTTTCGCTTCATCGGTGCGTTTCATGGCGTCAAGTGCATAGGCAACGTAGAACTCTGCATCCTTGACCGTGCTTTTTTTGAAGGATTCGATCGCTTTTTCAAAATCGTTTTTCTTTAAAAAATCCTGTCCTTCGTTAAAAGCGGCGTCTTTACTCTCTTCTTCAAGAAGTTTGAGGTTGGCGTCTTTTTCGTCGTTTCCTTTTTTGTCAACACTTCCGCAGCCGAAAATCAGAGCGCAGAAAGCGATAAGAACAAAAATTATCGTCGTTTTTTTCATTTTTACCTCCGGTTTGCTTTAAATACAGGGCCTTCTTTGCAGACTAAGAAGCTGCCGCCGGGAGTTTCTATCCTGCAGCCGAGGCAGGCTCCAATCCCGCAGCCCATGGTCGTTTCGTAAGATTTGTAAAGTTCCATGATTCCGTATTTTTCACATACTTTTTCAACAAAATCCATCATTATGAGCGGTCCGCAGGTGCAGATCCCGTCTGGCTCAAACCCTTTATCCAAAAGGGTTTCAAGCACTTCATGCGGATATTTTTTAAGGCCGTAGCTTCCGTCATCGGTAACGATCGTAACTTCTCCCAATTCTCTGAATTTTTCTTCCATGAGGACTGAATTTTTGTCGCGGAACCCGAGAATAAAGTGCTTTTCAGCTGCTTTCGAGATTTTTGCGGTGTAGAAGAGCGGTGCAACGCCGATTCCTCCGCCGATGCAGAGGAGGGTGCCGGTCGTGTCGGGAAAGCTGTTTCCAAGATATCCGGTGATCCTGATTTTTTCACCCGCTTTCATTTTGGAAAGCATCTTTGTTCCTTTGCCGACAACCTTGACAAGAAGCGACAAAACGCCGTCATTCCAGTCGAAAACCGATATCGGACGCGGCAGAAAAGGCATGCTCAGACCGTCGGTTTTTGACAGCATGAGGAACTGTCCCGGCTGCGGGATTTCATCGAATGCGACATTCATAAGGAATGTATCTTTCGTTACGAAATTATTTGAGATTATAGGACATATTCTGCTTGTTTTCATGTTTCCTCAAAAATTTGTCCGTCCCAGTTTCGATTCTTTCGGCTCGAAAACAAGGTGGACTTCCTTGCCTGTTTCGACCGATTCGTAGATCGCGTTGATAAGTTCGAGCGATTTTCTTCCTTCGAGCCCGTCAACAAGGGCGTGTTTGCCGTTTTCGATGCAGTCGATGACGCTTTCAAGGTAGCGGATATGCCCGAATCCGTAGACATTGGGCGGGTTTTCGCTGTATTTTTCTAAAATTTCCTTCCTTTCGTCGGGTGTTTCGCCCTCGAAATTCCATTCCTGCATCTTGTTTACTGCAAAGCCGCCGATCACACAGTTGCCTTTCTCTCCCAGGATCGAAAGCGAGCCTTCGAGGTCGGCAGGACGCGTCGCTGTTGTCGCTTCGACTATTCCGAGAGCGCCGTTTCTGAACTTGATTATCGCGGCGCAGGTATCGTCTGCTTCGATGTTTACGAGATAAGTTCCGTTCATCGCCATGACGCTCACCGGTTCACCGAGCATCCATTCGAGCAGATCGATGTGGTGGCTCGCCTGATTGGTGATGACGCCGCCGTCGTAAGCCCATGTTCCGCGCCACGGGTCGGCATCGTAGTATTCCTGTTTCCGGCACCATCTGACGCGGACAGTTCCCATGACAAGCCTGCCGAAACCGCCGCTTTCGAGCTTTTTCCTCAAAATCTGGACAGGCAGATTGAAGCGGTTCTGCTTCACGATGAAAAGTCTGACTCCGTTCATGTCGCAGGTCCTTATCATTTCATCGGCATCGCTTAATTTCAGCGCCATCGGCTTTTCGCATACGATGTGCTTTTTGTATTTTTTCACGATGTCGATAACGTGTTTAGGGTGAAGCCCGCTCGGAGTAAGGACATTGACGACATCGACTTCGGGATGTGCCGAGAGCATTTCGTCATAGCTTTCATACCACGGAACTCCGGCTGATTCTCCCGCTTTTTTCGCTTTTTCGGGAACAATGTCGCACACCGCGACAAGGCGTGCTTTCGGTATGTTCAAAAGAGCTTCGATGTGTTTTTTTACGATCCTGCCGCAGCCTACAAGGGCGAATTTAAGTGTCATTTTTCCTCAAAAATTTGATTATAAAGTCTCTTTGATCTGCTCAAAATCTTTAATTATTCCGGCAAGTTTTTCAATGTTCGCATCTTCCATGTTCGCAAGCGGCTCGCGGAATTTATTCGTGCATTTTTTCTTCATTGCGAGAGCCGTTTTTACAGGGATCGGATTTGATTCCATGAACATCGCGTGGTTGATCTTGTTTGTCGCAAGCTGGATTTTTGAAGCTGTTGCAAAGTCGCCTTTAAGCGCGGCATCGACCATCTTCACGCAGATTTCGGGGTAGATGTTGGAAAGAACGCTGATAACTCCTTTTCCTCCCATAGAAATGAAAGGAACGACCGTGAAATCATCACCCGAAAGGAAGTCGAAACGCTCTGTTCCGACTGTGTCGAGATAATCTGCAAGTCTTCCGAGGTCTCCGGTTGCCTCTTTTACCGCAACGACTTTTTTGATTCCTGAAACCAGCTTGAGAGCTGCCGGAGTTATGTTGAGGCCGGTCCTTCCCGGAACGTTGTAAAGGACGATTTTTGCACCGGTTTTCGCAATGGAGCTGTAATGCGCGAAAAGCCCTTTCGGAGTTGGTTTGTTGTAGTATGGCGTGACGATGAGAACTTTGCCGATCCCTGCTTTGAGAGCGGCTTCCGTCTGTCTGACGCTGTCTGCCGTATTATTCGTTCCCGTTCCCGCGACAAGGTCGAGTTTCGGACATTTTTCTTTTGTGAAGCGGAAAAGCTCCTCTTTTTCAGTCAGGCTCAAAGTTGCGCCCTCGCCCGTCGTTCCTGCTACGACAACGCCAGAAACATTGGCTTTGAGCTGCTCGTCAAGCAGTTTTCCGAATGCGTTGAAATCGATTTCACCAGACTTTTTGAACGGGGTGACTATCGCCGTGTAAACACCTTTCATGTTAACCTCTGTAATGAATGTTGTTGATGTTAAAATCTATGATAACTTCCTTGTCTTTCAGTGATTCCCTGAGATTTTCGACAGCCTGGATGTCCGAGCCTTGGACCGTGACATAGACTTTGCCCGAGTATTCATCGGCATCGTCGGCATTAAGATGGAGGCTCGAAATGTTGAAATTCTTGTCGTTGAGTTCGTTCGCAAGCTCCATGAGCGCCCCTTTTCTGTTCTGCAGGCTGATGATGAACGAAATTTCGTAGCGCGGATATTCGAACCAGTAGACGTTTTCTTCCAGATGTTCCGCATCGATCCTGGCGATCTTCGGGCATTTCTGTTTGTGGAGAATGTATCCCTCGTCAGATGAAACCGAAGCTACAACGCAGTCTCCCTCGACCGGCTGGCAGCAGCGCGCGATTTTGTAGTCGCTTATCATGCCGGTTCCTTTGATGAATATCGGCGAAATGTCTGCCGCACGCTCGTCCTGAAGCACAAATAGCGGAGCAACTCTGCGGGGAAATGCGTTTATGAGGCGGGAAATCTCGTCATGCGAGAAAAAGGCTTCGATTACCGACTCAAGTTTCAGTTCTCCCGAAGCAGTTTTTATGAAAAACGCGCTCAGAGTGTTCTGTTTCGGCAAAGAATATTTCTTCGCGAAGTTTATGAAGGCGCGCTGTTTGCCGAGTGTGTCGAAAAATTCGCCTTTTTCCTGCGATACAAAAAGAGGTTTCAAAATCTCGCGTCCTTTGTTCTCGAGGATCTTCTCCTGCTGCTTCTGGATATATTTTTTGATGAATTGTTTTGCCCTCTGCGTCTTTACGAAATCGAGCCAGTCCTCACGCGGATTCTGGTTTTCGGCGGTTTCGACCTTGACTTCATCCTTGTTCTGCAGGACCTGGCTGATTGTCACGCGCTTTCCGTTGACTGTTCCTCCGATGCACTTTTCGCCGAGGTCGCTGTGGATCGCGTAGGCAAAATCAAGCAATGTTGCCCCTTCTGGAAGCGAAATTTCTTCGCCGTCCGGAGTGAAAACGATCATTTTGTCGAGCGGAAGCAGGTTTTCGATGTCGCTGACGAAAGTTTCTGGTTTCGACGACGAGTCGATAAGCTCGCTGAATATCGTTTTGAGCCATTCCGCGAGAGTGTCCTTGTATGCAGGATCGTTTTTTGCCTTCCATTTTGCAAGCTGTCCTTCCTGCGCTATCCGCTCCATCTGCTCGGTGCAGATCTGGAATTCGACGAAGTATTCTTTGAATCTTAACAGCGTGTGTAGTGACTGGTATCCGTTGACTTTTGGAGTTGCGATATAGTCTTTGAGATAGCGCTGGACAAGAGACATTTCCGGGAAAAGATGAAGCATTCCAAGCACTTTGTAGCAATCGAAAACATCGTCTGTTTTAAGGACGATTCTCACCGAAAGGATGTTTTTGAGATCGCCGACTTCGAGATTTTTTTTCAGAGTTTTCGTGTAGATGTAGTAGTACGACTTCGTTTTGCAGTAAACTTTCGATATTTTATTCCACATCAACGGTGCAAATTTCTGAAAAACATTTTTCGTTTTTTCATCGATAGAAGCGGTCAACGCTGCAAGATTAGGATAAGTAGTATTTACGCCGCGGTCGATTTCTGCCCATTCCTCGGGAAATCCGAAGTAGAAAGAAAGCGCTTCGAGAGCTTCTTTCAACCAGTATATGCCGAGCCTGTGGGCTAACGGAACGTAAAGATTCAGTGTTTCCAGCGCGATCCGTTTCTGCTTTTCGGGAATCATTGCATCAAGTGTCATCATGTTATGCAGACGGTCGAAAAGCTTGATTATGATTATCCGGGAATCGTTTTGTGCAAACGTCAGAAGTTTTTTTATCGCGGTAGCCTGTTTCTCCTCGCGTGAAAGTTTGCGGCAGATCTCCTCGTTTTCGGTTTTTTCCCTGATTTCGGTAAGTTTCGTAACTCCGTCAACAAGGTTTGCGACATTTTTTCCGAAAGCGTCTCCGATCTCTTCAACGGTCATGCTTGTATCTTCGACCGTGTCGTGCAGAAGTCCGGCAATTACGCAGTCGTCGTCCATTCCGCTGACAGCCAGCAGGTATGCAACTGTGTAGGGATGGAAAATGTAAGGTTCACCGCTTTTTCTCACGATTCCGCTGTGTGCCGCGGAAGCCATAGCAATCGCCTGATGGATTCTTCCTGTGATTGCCGAAAGCTCGTCGGGATCCTTTATTCCGGAGTGTTTTTCGACTTCGCGGATTATCGAATCGGGTCTGACGATTTTAGGAATGTTGATGTAAGGTTCGCTTTTGAGTATAGAAAGAATAGTCTTTTTATCCATCTTGCTCCGTAAGTTTCTTTATAGTCTCAATATTATGAAATATCGAAGAGTCTGTGTGTGCCGAAATTATTGCCGCAAGCTGCTGAAAAGCGGTGTCGAGATCGTTGTTTACCACCACGAAATCGAAGTGGGGATAGTGCAGGATCTCGTTTTTCGCGTTGTGAAGCCGCGTTTTTATGACTTCCGGGTCATCGGTCGCACGCAGACGAAGCCGCGATTCAAGCTCTTCCATGGAAGGCGGCAGTATGAGAATCAGGACGGCCTCTTTCGGAAAGGCGCGCTTGATGTTTATCGCACCCTGATAGTCGATATCGCAGATGACGTCTTTGCCCGAATCAAGCTGTTTCTGCAGGAAATCGAGCGGAGTTCCGTAGAAATTACCGTGGACTTCGGCCCATTCCGCAAAAAGCCCGGTCTCTCTTTTCTTAAAAAACTCGTCAGGGGATAGAAAAAAGTAGTCGATGCCGTCGACTTCGTTCCTGCGGGGCTTTCTTGTAGTACATGAAACCGATTCGACAAGAAGCGGAAAGCGTTCCCGCAGCATCCCGACCAAAGTGGTTTTTCCTGCACCGGACGGAGCAGAAATAACGAAAATTTTACCGTGATCAATATGTTTTGAGTCGTTCAAGGCATACTCCGATTCATTTTTCATAAAACCGCGGTAATATATAATATTTTCTATTTAATTCAAAAAAATGTCAGAGGAAAAGAGGTGTCCGGCTTATTTCGATTTATTCTTGTAAGCGTAAATAAGATCTACCGCATCTCCTACGGTCTTTATATTTTCTACATCTTTGTCGGAAATTTTTATATCGAACTCATTCTCGAGTTCCATGACGAAATCGGTGATGTCTATAGAATCAGCGTTGAGATCCTCCTGAAAACACGAAGTTTCCTTCACTTCGATATTTTTCTTCGGAACAAGTTTTTCTTTCGCCAGCTTTATGACTTTTTCCAGAATTTCATTTCGTTCCATTTTATCCTCCAAGTTTCATAATACCCAAAAACGACGCGCTTTTTTAACCGTTACACAAAAATTGTCAAATTTCCGCTGAAAACCATGTTAATTTATTTGTTTTCTACGCTCATGACGGTTGTTATTCCGTAGTGGTCGGAGACGGAATAGCTTGTTTTCGTCTGATGTTCTTTGTCGAAATCAGTGAATTCGTTCAGGAAAATTCTTTCCGATGAAAATTCGTAGCCCTTTTTCTCTAAAAAGAAGATGTGATCGGGAACAGATTCGGGCGCTTCGTCCGAAACAAGCGGATTTTCCGGGCAGCGCGTGCAGTCGAGTTCCTCTTTGGGCTCGACATCGAAATAGGGGTCATACCAGCCGTTTTCTTCGAGAAGTGCGATCGGAGCGGGGTTGTTTTCGCGGATGTTTACGGCTGCAAGATTGCCGTCGAAATCACCAAGGATTATGCGCTGAACGACATCTTCCTGCACCGGAATTTCGAGAATCTGTCCGATCTGCGTCAGCTGTTCGTCTTCCCAGCTTTCGCCGAAGCCGTCGTAATCCGTCTCAGTTATGGGAGAAAGGCCTGTGCAGATAATTTGTATTCTGCCGATACCGTCTTTTTCGACATTTGCCGCAACAGCTGTTCTCATTCGGCCGTAAGATCTTAATTTGACAGGTGTTTTGTTGGACATCGGAAGTTTTGACGCAAGAAGGACTCCGCTGTTTCCCGAAAATTCGTATTCAAGTCTTTTTGCAGGAATCCTTGTATCCTGCAGGCATGTTTCAAGGATCTCCTGATAATTACCGTTTGCAATGGCTTCGACTCCGTTTCCCAACATGCAGTTCCGGCACTCTCCCGAAAGTTCAAGGAACGATTGCCAGCAGTTCTGCACGATGCATGCCGCGTCGTAATCGGAGCAGTTTGTCATAACGCATGAAATTATGGGCGAAAGATCTTCCATGGTGCATGACGCCGGTATCGTCTGTGCCGCAGTGTATTCAAGATCTTCGTCTTCATTGCTCGTCTTCGCGTAGAGTGCGTAATCGTATCCGTAGTCGTTTTTCAGCATATTCCGGACTTCGTCGATTACTTTCACTCCTTTTTTGTTCTGTCCGTAAAGATCCTGAATACAGAGAATATCGCTCGAGTTTTCGGCTAAAACAGTTCTCATTTTCTGGAATCTTTTGCCTTTAAATGCGAGGTCGTCAGTCATTTTCGCGTTGAAAGTCGTAAGCGAGAGCATTCTGTCGCTTGTCTCGAAACCTTCGATGTTGTTGCTGCACGAAACAAGCGCAAATGTGGTGAACAGCGCCGCAAATATGCAGATTTTAAGACTTTTTTTCATTTTCACCTCGTTTATCAATCATAGTAAAGTGCTTTTACGATTTCGCTGAAGGTCGTAACGCCGTCAGCAAGTTTGCGGATAGCCGCCTCTTTTAAAGTCATCATTCCGTCCATAACAGCGTTGTTTCTGAGCTCTTCGGTTGTTGCGCCCGATGAAATCAGAGAACGCATTTTTGCCGTTACCGGCATATATTCGACTATCGCAGTTCTTCCTTTGTAGCCGGTAAAGCGGCATTTTACGCATCCTTCGGAATCCCTGATTTTGTAAGTGTGTTCAAGCGGAAGGTGGAGCGTGATCTTTTCTTCCTCAGTCATTTCACGGGTGAAGGCGCAGTGCGGGCAGACCTTTCTCACAAGTCTCTGGGCGACGACGGCATTGAGGACGCTTGCGATGAGGAAAGGTTCGACTCCAAGATCACCGAGTCTTTCAACTGCGGTCGCGGTGTCGTTAGTGTGCAGAGTCGAAAGTACCAGGTGACCGGTAAGCGCAGCCTGTACGGCATTCGCGGCGGTTTCTTTATCGCGGATCTCGCCTATCATGACGATGTCGGGGTCCTGCCTCAGAATGTGGCGCAGAGCACTCGAAAAAGTGATCCCTGCTTTGACGTTGACTCCCATCTGGTTGATTTCGTCGATCACGATTTCTATCGGATCCTCGACCGAAATGATATTGATTTCCGGCGATGCCATGGTTTTCAAAGTCGAATAGAGCGTAGTCGATTTTCCGCTTCCTGTAGGACCGGTGACAAGTACCATCCCGTAGAATTTTTTCATTGCTTCTTCAAAGGACTTCTTCTGCTCGTCTGTAAAACCTATGTTGCTGATATCTTTGATGAAATTCCCTGACTCCAGGATCCTGAGGACCATTTTTTCGCCGCTGACGACCGGGATCGTGCTGGCACGGAGCTCGACTGTCTGGCCCGTTTCGGTGAGGACTTTGATTCGTCCGTCCTGCGGTCTTCTTTTTTCGGCGATATCCATCTTTGCAAGCATTTTAAGGCGGCTCAGAAAGGGAAGATGCGCCTCTGCCGGAAACGAATAGATCGTGTGGAGAACGCCGTCAAGTCTGAATCGGATCAGAGTTTCCTCCGGTTTCGGTTCGATGTGAATGTCGCTCGCCTCCTGTTCGATCGCATATTTCAGCATATAGTCGACAGCATTGATTATATGCTTGTCGTCCATATTTTTCGCCTGCCCGAGTCCGGTGAGGTTTTCCAGATTGTTGTAGTTTTCTTTGGAATGGTCGTCTGCCGCAGCCTTTATCGATTTTTTGAAACCGAACAGATCGTCGATGGTTTTTTCGATCTCCTGTGCCGAAGCGACGACAGGGATTATTTCGCAGCCGCAGCTTGTCGAAAGCTGGTCGATGAGATCCATTCTGAAAGGATCGGCCATCGCGACAACGAGAGATTCTCCCTCTTTGTAAAGCGGGATCAGTTTGTTGAGTCTGCCGTATTTCGCACTTATCGTCTTGACTGTGAGCTGCGAATCGATCTTCAGCGGGTCGATAACCACGTATTCACAGCCGCTGCGCGCCGCAATCAGTTTCAGCAGCTTTTCTTCGTCGCACTTTATTTTTTCATTTTCGCATGCAAAAGCGACAAGTTCCGTCACGAAAGGTTCCCTGCGGAATTTGTTCTGGAACATCGACTCGTAGTAGTCGCGCCTTGAAAGAATCTGCGCCTTCTGATTTTTGTCTATCACTGAATATTCTTCAAGCATGTCGAGAAGAATCGAAGCGGTAAGCTCTATTTTCATCAGCACTCCTTTTCCAAAAAACGGAGAGTTTTACCACATATCATAAAAACATCAATAAAATTAAATATTATTTTGAGCCATTGCTTTTAAGTAAATTTCTAAAAACTTTTCTGTTATGACTCTCCACGAAAAGTTGTCTTTCAAGTGTTTCCGAGCGTTTTCCGTCAATTTTTCGCACAATGTTTTGTCTTCGGCAAGAGTTTTTATTGTCTCGGCAAGAGCGGCAGGATCTTTCTGCGGAACTAAAATTCCTGTTTCCCCGTCCCTAATTATATCTGGAATTCCACCGACATTCGTTCCGATCGAAGGAATTGAAAAATTTGCAGCTTCAAGAAGGACTGTTCCCAAACCTTCTGTGTATCCCGCATCATCCACGATTGACGGAAGAACGAAAATATCGGCATTCCGGTATAGTTCCTCGAGATTTTTTCCAGTCTGATAACCGTGAAAAAATACGTTTTCAGGTGCCGTTTTTTCAAGATTTCCGTGCTCTGGGCCGTCTCCGGCGATGTGAAGTTCGAATTTGCCTGGATCAAGCAGTTTCACAGCATCAATGAGATATTTCACACCTTTTACTTTAATCAGACGTCCGACAAAAAGAACAGTTGTCCTGGTTTTCTGCTTTTTTTCCGCTTTTTCTTTTTCCGAAATATCGCCGATTCCGGCTCCCATGGGAATTATTTCTATATTTTTGTCTTGAATTATTTTTTCGACTTCATTTTTCATAAAAGTTGAATTTACCGTAATAAAATCGGCATGTTTCAGCATTAAGTTGAAGATTTTTCTGAAAATCGGATTTTTTTTCGCCATATTCACTTCGCTTCCGTGGCATGTCATAACAAGCGGTTTTTTTGAAACCCGTTTCATCGCGATGCCGAAAAGGGCAAGTGGAAACGGAAAATGGATGTGAATAATATCAAAATCATTTTTTCTTGCGTAAAAATATGCTGAAATTGTTCCGAAAATCATAAAAAAAGGGAGAACCAGAAAATAGAGTTTATTGCTTTTCAGTTTTTCGGGAACCGACATGTCGTGGCTTAATTTTTCCCACTTTTTGAAAAAGTATCTGAATCGGAACACTTTAATATGATTACTGATTTCACTCTTTTTGCCGCAGTATGACGAAGTGAAAATATTGGTTTCAACCCCATTCTCTTTCAAAAGATTGATAAGGCGGATTATCCACGGAATAAGAACATCCGAATCGCTTCTCGGGAATGCTGTTGTGATCGAAACGACTTTCATCAGAAAATTTTGCCTCTTTTTTTGTAGCCGCGCCAGAACTTGTGCCAGGTATAGCGGAGACCGCCCTGAGTCAGATGCCACCAGAGTTTTGCGAATCTATGGCGTACGCGGTAATATTTTCCGGCGAAACTGCTTTCCGGCGGAAATCCGAATTTTTCGGCGAGCATTTTTTCATTAAGAATCGTTGTTTCATTCAGGTGATCGTCGGGGCTTTTCTGCGTCGAAGTTCGCCTGAAAGCTGCAAGAAAATCGTTGATTTTATAGAAAGAATCGACCCCTTCCTGAAAAATGAAGCGGAAAATCATGTCGCCGTCCATAAGCATATGAAGTCTTTCATCGTGCTGACCGAATTTTTCATGAACGCTTTTCCTCCAGAACATCGTCTGGTTGTAGCAATCAAACCCTTCGTAAGAAAAATGAGGCACTCTCGGTTTCGGTGCAGAATAGGTCTTGTCAATGACGTTGTCGTTTTCGTCGATCTCGTACCAGTTGCCGTAAACGATTTTTTTCTGCGGGAATTTTTCAAAAACCTCCAGAACTTTTTTGAATGCACCCGGCATGTAAACATCGTCGCTGTTCTGCCATCCGAAAATATCGCCTGTCGCGTGAGCGAAACCTTTATTAAGCGCGTGGCTCTGTCCGCGGTCCTTTTCGGAAACCCAGTATGCGATTTTGTCCTCGTATTTTTTGATGATTTCGACTGAATTGTCGGTCGAACCGCCGTCAATAACTATGATTTCCGTTTCAACGCCCTGATTTATGACAGAAAGGAGCGTCCTTTCCAGAAATTCGCCCTGATTGTAGCTTGGAATAACGATTGAGAATTTCATAAAATCTCCTTTTTTTACCGCTTTTGTCGTTAATAACGATTCGCGCCGTCGGAATATCGAAATAACGATATTACGGAATACCGACAAGAATCTGCGGCGCGCCGATTATATTCAAATTGCGAAAAAAAACGAGCGAAATCTTAATTTCTTGCAAAAAAAACGAGGTTATGATACAAAAAAACCTCTTTTGGTTGAGAGGTTCAGTGTGATTTCTGTAGAAGAAGCAGTCAGAAAGAACGACGCGGTAATGAAAATCTTAAATTCTCTTTCAAAGGGAGCTTCCTTCGGAGTCTCGATAGAAGGCGGTGAAGAGGTGATTGTTTCACGTGAAAAGTGCGGAATTTCGTTCCGTGAGTCAGGCGGAGATAAACCGGATTTTGTCGTTTCCATGCCGGAAGAAGTTTTCTCGCAGTTGTTTTCGGAAAGTTCTTCTGTTTTGCCGGTTCAGGATTTTCTGGCGTTTGCGGCGCAACTGCTTACCGGTGAAAAGGAAAAAGTAAGTTTGGTCATTTACGCCAATTTTTTGAAGCTCACTCTTCACGGTTATCCGAAACTTCTTTCTTTAGGCGGAACGGCTTTTTGGAAAGTTCTGAAAGAAAACGGTGTCGGTTCGATTTTTGCGATAGAAAAAAAACTTGCAGCTTTTAGAAACAAATAATCAGGGGATTTATCATGGACAAAAGCATTCTTATTTACGAATCCGATTCAGCAAATGCCGGAAATCTTTCGGCTCTTTTTGAACAATTCGGTTTTTCCGTTTTTGTTGCGGATTCCGAAGAAAAAGTTCAGGAAATTCTCGACAAAACAAAAATCAACGCATTTATAGTCCGTGCGGAAAATCCGGGAATGCAGGGTTTTATGCTCTGCAAAAAAATCAGAGCTCTGAGTCTTTACGCATCAAGGCCGATCCTTCTTATTTCGAGCAATGCGGATGAAGCGACTTTCGACAGGCACAGAGAATTCGACTACCATGCCGATTATTACCTCAAAATCCCTACAGATGACGAGACGATCCTTGCTTCGATGAATGCGATCTATCCGTTCCTTGACGCTTTGGCGGCTGAAGAAAACGCGGCAGAGCTTGCTGATCTTAAGGGAAAACTTGCAGAAGATGCCGAAAAACTTGATTCGATGAACAAGCAGGTTTCCGAAAGTGAAGAAAAAATCAGAATCCAGTCTGAAAAAATCGCAGAACTTGAGAAGAATTTATCAGAAGCTTCAAAAATAGAAGAGGAAACAGGCGAGCTCAAAGATGCTATCGTGCAGAAAGGGCTCCGCATCAAAAGTCTTGAAGAAAAAGTCGCAGAACTTGAAGAAAAGGTTTCTGCTGCAGGAAACACCGCAAAAGAGCGTGACGAAATCAAAAAACAGCTCGAAACTGTTTCTGCCGAAAAAGAAAAAATCGCTGCCGAACTGAAAAAATCGCAGGACGAAAAGGCCGGAGTCGCCTCCAAACTTGAAGAAGCGGAAAAGAAAAACGGCGCTCTTGAAAAATCGGTTCAGGAGCTCGAAGCATCGCTTAAAAATTCGTTCAGTCAGAAAGATATTGACGATCTTAAGAAAAAACTCAACGAGGTCAAAGATCAGAACGATGTCCTTTCGGTCTACAACAAAGAGATGAAAGAGAGAGTCAAAAAGGCTGAAAACGAAACTAAAGAAGCTGTGTCTGAAAAAGATAAGTTGTCTAAATCATTGGAAGAATCCAAAAAATCAGCGGCGGCTGAAAAAGACAAACTCATCGAATCGCACAAGAAGGAAACCGAAGAACTTAAGAAGGCGCTCGATGCTGAAACAGCCAAAGTAAAAAAGAATGATTCCGAAATAGCGGATCTTAAAAAAGCGGTCAATGCTGCGGCAGAAGAAAAGAAAGCGCTCGAAGATTCACTGAAAAAAGCGACGGCCGAAGCATCGGAAAAGACGCAGATCCTCAAGGAAAAAGAGGAACTTTTTACTAAGTCGGAAGCTGAAATGGCTGAGTTGAAAGATACGATCTCAAATCTTACGATAATCGCCGACGAATTTGAAAAGCTCCGTAAGGAAAAGGCTGAACTCGAAAAAGTCTGCGCTATCCAGAAAGGTGAGATCGAAGAACTTGGTGAGGCGATAGCTAAAGCGGCGGAAATCACCGATCAGAATGACGAACTTGTCAAAGAAAACGAGTCTTTGAAGAGCAAAAACGCAGAAAAGCTTGACAGGATCAAGGATCTCAATGCTCAGATCGATAAGCTGATGGAGACGAAAGAGGCTCTTGAAACGGCTCACACCGAAATAGAAACTCTCAAAAAGAGTGCTGAAGAAGCTGCTGGAAAAATCGAGGCTGCAGAAAAAGAAAAATCGGAACTTTCCTCAAAAATCGCAGAGCTTGAAAGCGAGATCAACAAAATGAAAAAAGAGGCTGAAAAATTCAACGCTCTCAAAGAGCAGCTCAAGCACCTCGCAGGCGATTAGCCGAAAATTCTTGACTATAACGCATTTTGAGTATAATTGCCGCGCTTTTCGTGCCGGGATGGTGGAATTGGCAGACACGCTAGATTCAGGTTCTAGTGGGGGCAACTCCGTGCAGGTTCAAGTCCTGTTCTCGGCACCACTTTCAATGAAAAAATCAGAAAAATCGGGTCGTTGATAAAGGTGTTAGTGGTATGAAAAAGTTTTTCTTACTTCTGTGTTTTGTCGCTTCTTTTGTTATTTTGACTGCGGAAGAAAACGCTTCAAATCAAGAAAAAACACCACTAGAGCAGACAATGCAGACAGAAGAGAAGGCTTCTGAATCTGTGCCGAAGGAAAAAATATGGTTCATTCAGCCGAGAATAGGCATCGGAACAGGGTTTCCTATGTGTTTTACGCTTAATTCGGGAGTCGATTTTGCAGTCAGACCTGTTAAATATTTCTATCTTGCCGTTGATCTCGGTGCTAAATTGCTGCCTGTTTCTGAAGAAAAGGGTCATGATATGTTCTTCTTGCCAATTAAAGGAAAGCTGCTTTTTGATATTCCTATTGAAGAGACTCCCGGCGTGAAATCTTTGAGTATATGGGCTGCGGCAGGCATCAATCTTATATGGGCGGTTCCGAATAAAGACGCTGAAATGTTTTTTGGTTTAGGTCACCGTGAATCCGATGATGAATACTATTTTTTCAAAAGACTGGCTTTAGGATTCGGCACCGATTTAGTGTTTAAAAACAACATGGTTTTGAGATTCAGCTTTGCCGATGCCGTTCTCGAAGATCCGGTACTGATGTTCCTTCACTTTAATATTGATTTCGGATACAGATTCTAAGCCCTATTTAGGCAGATTCTTGAACATTTCCTGAATCGAGCCAACCGAGCCGAGTATTCCGCTTGCTTCGTAAGGCATGTAGACGACTTTGTTATCCTTGCCGGATGTGATCGAAGCGAGAGTTTCGATGTATTTGAGGGCGATGAGATACTGAGCCGGATCCATCTTTGTGTCTTTGATCGCGTCTGCTATAAGGCGGATCGATTCTGCTTCAGCCGTTGCGACTTTGATTTTAGCCTGAGCCTGACCTTCCGCTTCAAGAATGTTCGATTCCTTCATACCGGCAGCGTAGTTGATGTTTTTCTGCTTTTCACCTTCAGATTCAAGGATCTTCGACTGTTTGTCAGCTTCAGCCGTAAGGATGGCAGCACGTTTGTCACGCTCTGCGCGCATCTGTTTTTCCATCGCGTTTTTGATGTCCTGCGGCGGGTTGATATCCTGAATTTCGACGCGGTTGACTTTTACGCCCCATTTGTCGGTCGCTTCGTCAAGAATCTCGGTCATTTTCGAGTTTATATCGTCTCTGCTGGAGAGAGTGTGGTCGAGATCCATGTTTCCGATGATGTTTCTGAGCGTCGTTTTCGCGAGCTTCTCGATTGCATCGGGAAGGTTCGAAATCTCGTACATCGCCTTGAACGGATCGGTGATCTGGTAGTAAAGGATCGCGTCGATTTCGATTACGACGTTATCTTTGGTAATAACGTTCTGCTTCGGAAAATCGTGAACGGTTTCACGCAGATCGATGAAAGTCTGTTCAGTCGTGACCATGATTTTTCTGCCGTCGTAGAGCTGCTTCATTACTCTGGTTTCCATTTTGCGCGGCTTGTCGATGATCGGAACGATGATGTTGAAGCCGCTCTGAAGCGTGCAGTGATACTTTCCGAGTCTTTCAACGATGATGACTTTTGCCTGCGGAACGATTTTCGCCCCTTTTGCGATGATGATTACTGCAAAAACACAGATTACTGCGATTACCCAAACCATGTTTTCCTCCTAATTGTGAGATTTTACTATAACTTTTGCGCCGTCAACGGCGGTGATTTCAACTGTTTCGCCTTCGTTGAAAACAGCTTCCTCGTTTTCGGGAAGAGCTGTCCAGACTTCGCTTCCGATTTTGACTTTGCCGGGAGTGTCAGCGGTTATTTTTACCGTGACTTTTGCTTTTTTTCCGATCATCGCGTTGGTGTTTGCCTCGCGTTTTTCGGACGATTTGAAGAAATATTTGAGGGCGAGAGGTCTGAAAAATATCCCTGCAATGACAGAAACGACTGCAAAAACGAGTATCTGCCAGGTCGTGCCTGCTCCCAAGGCTGCAAGCGGAACGGCAGCAAGGGCGCCGATGCCTAAGATCGCGACCCAGAAGCCGGGGATGAAGATCTCAAGAATGAAAGCCGCGACTGCGACGATCACCCAGATGATCCACGGTGTAAGCAGCAATTGTTCCATTTTATCCTCCTAATCCAGATTGACGATGATTGCGTGGACTATCGGTTTTTTGTCGGTAAGTTCCGTCAGATAGTGCCGCACCATGATGCGGATATCCTCTTCGACATCCTTCCAGATCGGTTCGTCCGCGAGTTCATTGTGAAAGTAATCTTCGATCATATCCTTTATTTCGCGCTCTATCTGCTTCATTTTCGCCGCGTTCGCGATGCCGGCGGAAATTATTCTCGGAGCCGCCAGAAGCTCGTTCGAGAAGAAGTCGACAGTCATCATAACTGTCATGAAACCCGCTTTGGCAATACGTTTGCGCTCTTTTATGTTTTCGAAATCGATAAGGTCCGATTCTCCGTTCGAAACAACTTTTGTCGAAAGTTCAAAAGTGTGCGAAATGAAAGGTCTGCGTCCTTTTTTGAAGCAGAGCATATCTCCGTCACTGATTACGACCGAGCTGAAACCGTTCTTTTCGGCAAGTCTTGCGCTGAGATCGAGAAACCTTCTGTGGCCGTGTACAGGCACGACGTAACGCGGATGAACGTCTTTGAAAGCCTGTACGATATCATCCTGAAAAGCGTGTCCCGAAACATGGATCTTGTCAGTGTTTTCGTAGTAGACGTCGGCTCCTTTTTCAATGAGCTTGTCGATCATCCTGCCGATCGAAAGTTCGTTTCCGGGAATGTTTTTCGAGCTGAAGAAAATAGTGTCTCCGTAACGGATCGAAACCGATTTCATCATATCGAGGCTCATCCGCTTCATAACGCTGCGCGGTTCAGCCTGAGAGCCTGTAACGATGAGGGTTATCTTGTTTTCGGGAACACGGTTTATCTTCGTCTGGTCGGTGAGGACCGATGCGGGGAGCTTGATGTGGCCGAGCTCCGAAGCGATCTGCATATAAGAGTTTACGCTGCGTCCCAGAAGGCCGACAGTCCTGCCTTTGAGAAGCGAAATATTGATGATGTTGCCGATTCGCGTCGTATTTGACGAAAAACCTGTCGCGATTACGCGTCCCGTGGCATTTTCAATGATGTCAGCGATGTTTCCGAGAATCGATTCCTCACTTTCGGAGCGCCCCTGACGCTCGATATTCGTGCTGTCTGAAAGGAGAATGTCGATATTTTCAGGGATTTTACCGGTAAAAGGAGAACCTTTGCCCGGTTCGTACTTGAAATCGCCGGTGTGCAGGATCGTGTAGTCACCGATTTTGATGACAAGCGCCTTCGCCTCAGGAATCGAGTGGGGAACATCGATCATGTCGATCGTGAAATCACCGAGTTTTATAGTTTCAGGATGTTTGTAGTTCAAAGTCCTGATATTCTTTTTGTAAACCGCGAACCGGTCGATCCTTTCTGCCAGAACAAGCGCCGGGAAGTTCGTCATATAGACCGGAACATCAAATTCCTGCAGGAGATACGGCACGCCGCCGATATGGTCCTCGTGGCCGTGGGTTATCACGCAGCCGAGAAGATTTATACCCAGTTCCTCGATGATGTCGAAATCGGGAATGAAAAAATCATCTTCCATAAAGTCGTCGTTTCCCGGAAAACCCATGCCGCAGTCAATCATTATAGCGTCATTTCCGGCTTTGATAAGCATACAGTTTTTTCCGATTTCCTTCAGTCCGCCGAGCGGCAGAATCTCGATTTGATCAAACATTTCTTTCTCCGAATAAAAAAACTGCCCGTTTATAGCATAAAAAGAGTTGTTTTTGTAATTATTTTGATTATCCGACCGAGATTATTTTGTATCCGTTGTCTTCGATCGTTTTGCGGACGGTAGCTTCATCCATTTCGCCAGAAAGCGTAACAACAGCTTCACCTGTTTTGTGGCTGACATCGGCTGATTCGACGAAAGGAAGCTCTTCAAGAAGTTTTTTAACTCTTGCTTCGCAGTGGGGACACATCATTCCTTCGATTTTTACTGTTTTTTTCATTTTTTCACTCCTTTTTTTACCAAAGTTTTCTGATATTTCTTTTTTCAGTTCATCTTTTGAAAAACCTTTTGGTTTCAAACGTTTATCGTTTTTTGAACTGTGTATTCCGAACAAATTTATTCTCAAAGCGTTCATGCAGACTGTGAAACTTGAAAGGCTCATTGCAGCGGCGCCTATCATCGGGTTCATTTTCCACGCGGAAAGCCCTGCTGCAAGCGGAATGCAGACAATGTTGTAGAAAAACGCCCAGAAAAGATTTTCATGGATGTTTTTCAGAGTTTTGCGGCTGAGTCTTATAGCTGCGGCGGCATCAAGAAGAGAACTGTTCATGAGGACGATTTCGGCGCTGTCGATCGCGATATCGGTTCCGGCACCTATTGCAATGCCTGTATCGGCTTTCGCCAATGCTGGAGCATCGTTGATCCCGTCGCCTACAAAAGCGACTTTTCCGTATTTCTGTAGCATGACGACAGCTTTAGCCTTTTCTTCAGGCAGAATTCCGGCGATAACCTCGTCAACTCCCGCTTCCGCGCCTATTGCCTTCGCCGTTTTTGCGTTGTCGCCCGTCAGCATTATTACTGAAAGTCCCATTTTGTGCATTTCTTCTATCGCTTTCGCCGAATCGGGCTTTATCTTATCGGCTACCGTGATGATTCCCAGAATTTTTTCGTTTTCGCAGAAATAAAGCGGAGTTTTGCCTGCTTCGGCTAATGTTGATGCGGCTTTCACGAGGTTTTCGGGAAGAATTGCAAATTCTGAAACATATTTTTCATTTCCGCCGCGAAGGATTTTTTCTCCGATTTTTGCTTCGACGCCGTTTCCCGGCAGAATGCGGAAATCTGCTGAATCAAACGCCTTCAAACCAAGTGTTTCAGCCTTTTTGACGACAGCTTTTGAGAGAGGATGTTCGCTTTTTATTTCAAGCGAGAACGCTTTTTCAAGAAGTTCGTTTTCAGTGATTCCCGAAGCGGGCAGAATGTCGGTAACTTCAGGCTTTCCCGAGGTTATGGTTCCTGTTTTGTCGAGCGCTATGGTCTCGGTTTTTCCAGCCGATTCAAGGGATGCACCGCTTTTAAAAAGTATTCCGTTTTTTGCTCCGACGCCGCTTCCCACCATGATTGCAACAGGTGTTGCCAGGCCTAAAGCGCAGGGGCACGAAATCACAAGGACCGAGATCGCTCTCGCCAGCGCGAAAGCAAGACTTTCTCCTGCGATAAGCCAGCCTGCGCACACGATAAGAGCGATTATGATTACGGCCGGAACGAAATATGCCGAAACTTTGTCAGCGATCCGGGCGATAGGAGCTTTTGTCGCCGCGGCATCCGAAACAAGGCGGATGATCTGTGCCAGAGCGGTGTCTTCGCCTACTTTTGTCGCTTTGCAGGTGAGATGTCCCGTCTGGTTTATAGTTGCCGCGCTTACGTTTGAGCCCTCGTTTTTGTCAACAGGAACCGATTCTCCCGTCAGAGCCGATTCATCGACTGCGCTTGTTCCAGAAATGACGACTCCGTCAACTGGGATCTTTTCTCCCGGCCGCACGATAAAAATGTCTCCAACCTTGACTTCTTCAGCTTTTACCTCGGTTTTAACGCCGTTTTTAAGGAGAATCGCCTTTGCCGGAGCAAGTTCGATAAGCCCTTTGAGAGCGTTTGTCGTTTTTCCTTTCGAAATCGCTTCAAGCATCTTTCCGACTGTTATCAGAGCCGGGATCATCGCGGCCGATTCAAAGTAAAGCTGATTGTGGTAAAGTTCCTTGCATTCAGGATGGTCCGCAAAAATCAGGCAGAGCACATAAAAACTCCAGCCGAAAGAGACACTTGATCCGAGCGCGACCAGAGTGTCCATATTCGGTGCGCCGTGGAAAACCGAGCGGAAACCGCTTGTAAAAAATTTGTTGTTTATGACCATGACGATTGCCGCCAGAATCATCTGGATCAAAGCCAGATATTTGTGCGAAAGCCCCTCGGGAAGCGGCAGACCAAGCATGTGATGCCCCATCGTGATGTACATGAGAATGATGAGAAAAATCACGGAAGAGAGCAGCCTTTTTTTGAGTTTCGGCGTTTCAGTATCGCTCAGAACATTGTCGTTTGAATCATTTTCTTTCAGTTTCGCGCCGTAACCTGCGTCTTGAACTGCTTTGATGACCGCTTCGTCAGAGGCCGAACCCTCGACCCCCATCGAATTTGTGAGGAGGCTCACGCTTACCGATTCAACTCCTGCGACTTTCGCCACAGCCTTTTCAACTCGCGCCTGACATGCCGCGCAGCTCATTCCTGTAACAGTGTATTGTTTCATGCTAACTCTCTAAATTTTTCGCAGTCAAGACCGCAGTAACCGATCATGGATTTTTCCTCTCTTTAAACATCTTCATCATTTCGTTGGTTAGGCTGATACTGTCCGGCTGCAGCTCGACCTCATCGCGTTTGAGCCACTGCGCGAACTTTAGTTCGTTTTCATCAAGACGGATCTCGTTATCGCCTTCAGCTTCGCAGAAAAAACCGACTAAAATATCCTGTGCGATCCCCCACGGCTGCGATTTGTAGTAGCGGATGTTTTTGACTTTTATGCCGGTTTCTTCCATCACTTCGCGGGCCACGGTCTGCTCTAAAGTTTCGCCGATCTCCGTAAAACCTGCAACGAGCGCGTTGTGGTTATAACCGTTGCGATACCTCGTGACCAAAAGGGTGTCGCCTTTCGTGACGGCCACGATGACCGCTGGATTTATGCGGGGATAGACGGTGTTTCCGCATTTTTTGCAGACAAGAGCACGCTCGGTTTCGGAAAAGGAAAATTCTGCCGCGCACCTTCCGCAGAAGCGGTTGTCTGTGTACCAGCGCCACAGGTGATACGCCGTAAATGCGACAAGAAGATCTGCATTTAGGTTGCTTCCGCGCAGCTCACGCAAGCCATGATAGCAAAAACCTGCAAGCGAAATTTCATCCTGAGTTACGACAAGAAAATAGCGTTTTTCGTCCACGGAAAAGAGGTAAATTATTTTTTCTGTTGCCGGCGAATTTTTTGCAGTTGAAAACAAAAGAGAGTCGCCTTCCGCTTTGACGAGGATCTCACCGTTTTTGTTGAAATACAGAATAAAATCAGTCTCTTGAGACTTGAGATTTTTAAAGGCGATATCGAATTTACTCGGACCAATGTCCTGGATCATGATTTTATCCTCAAACCTTCTATCTCTTTCTGCAGCTGTTCAAGAAATCTTGCCGCGTCCCCGCCGTCCATCTGGACATGATGGAACTGGAAAGAGACCGGCAGCGTGGTTTTGAAGAAGCCTTTCCGGTATCTTCCCCACATAACCATCGGATTGCTGAATTTATCGGTGTATTGATTTATGATGTAGTCGAGTTCCGTCTGTATCATCGCCGATGTTCCGATGATCATACACCCGTCAAGATAACTGCTTATGCACTCGTCAGCAGTTTTGACTGTAAGTTTAAGATAGTCGCTGTTAAACTGCCGCAGATCATCCGAAAATGGAATGTCGCAGGAGTTGATTCCGCCTTTGACGTTTCTTACGACGACATTGACTGCGAGCGTATCATACCGGAAGAGTTTTCCTCCTTCCGGCAGCGTGTAGAATTCCTTCATTCCGCTTGCAGCTCTGACTATGCACCAGCACATCAGCGTATTGAACTTTATACCGCTCTTTCCGCTCACTTTGAGCAGGCGGCTCACATCCATCGTTTTTACCAAAGTCACCATCGGCACCGGTGCCGTCATCCAGAGCCTGAAGGCTTCGGAACGGCTGCTTTCTTTGGGATCTATTTCTGTTTTCATGTCTCTTCCAATATTCGTTTGTTAAAACTTCACTGTAAAACTTAATCCGTTTCCCGTCACGGCTACACTCATGTCGTTTTTTGTTTTTAGAGTGTGGAGGAAAGGCACCATGACTCCGACGATACTTCCGATTGCAGCGCCGGTAAGGACGTCGCTCAGAAAGTGCTTTCCGCTTGAAACACGCAGTGCCGCGACTCCGGTCGCAATGGCGTAACTTCCGATGGAAACGGGGATCCGCCATGGGGAATCAGGGAAATATTTGCAGAAAGTGTAGGTCAGAAAGGCCGCGCTCGCAAAGGCGAAAGTCGTGTGACCCGAAGGCATTGATTTCGCCCAGTCGCCGTTATTGATCTCGTCCTGCGGCAGATCACGGTCGGAATACATGTAGGGCCGTTTGCGGTTTACGGCGAGTTTTGCCAGTTCTTTCAAGCCGTTGGCGATTAGAAGAGTTTCGAGATACATCACGCCGTTTGTGAACCACTCCTCTTTGTCGGTTGAAAGCAGTATAACCGGAGTCGTCAGCGACGCTATCAGCAGGAAATCAGCTGCTCCGTCGTGGATCTTCGAATAGGGCTGCATCAGTTTGCGGTCGAACGGGTTGACATCGCTTTTGTCGTAAATACTTCCGTTGTATTTTTTGCGGTTGAGTTCCAGCATATCGTCTAAAATTATTTCGCTGCCGGTGAGAAGAACGCCTGCTCCGAGCAGGATCCCGTCTGTCAGAGGGTCGAGGGTAAAAACTTTTCCGCTTCCCCAGATATTGAAATTTTTGTCCGCTTTTTCGCTGTTTTCATCTGCAAAAATCGGCAGCATAGCCAAAATCATAACAAATATGCAGACAATTTTTTTCATTTCTCCACCTAAAAGATTTCCTTTGCTGCTTTTTTCATAATTTTTCCAAGCCGACTGTTTACTGTTTCCTGAACTTTTTCAGCTGTTTCTCTCGCAAGAGATTCTTTGATGCCGGCTTTTTTTGCGACAGAAAGAATGTCATTGATTGCTGGATTTTTTCCTTCACCGGCGACTGTGGTTGCGTGTTCTCCGCCGACAGAGTTCGAATAAGTCAGATCGTAAGCCGGAGAGAGGCGCCAGCTGCTGTCATAAACAAAAGAGAAATTGTTGGAATGGTCGTCTCTGTTGTGTGCAAAAACATTGAAACACATGAGAGTGAACATTTTTTCCACTTCTTCCGCCTGTTTTGTAAGCTGCCAAGTCAAGGCAAGCAGAGAGCAGTAGTCAAGCGACGGGATTCTGTGGGAAGTTTCCAGCAGAGCCGATACGGAGGCAGTATGGATTTTTTTCTCTCCAAGCGTGGTTTTCACTCTGTCGAAGCGTTTGCAGCCGAAATATCCCTTGCACACAGCCGATGGAAAGAGTTTTATTTCGGGAATTTCGATGCCGCAGGCTTTCGCGCAGAGATTGTATTCATATTCCATAAAACCGATATCTGCCGGATCGCCCGACGACGGAAATTTCACGATCCAATCTTCGTTATTCAGCCTGATCGTCACTTTCGGCCTCGCTCCGCCGGAAGAGCCGCCCATGGCAAAGAGAGTGTCAAGATCTCCGGAATCTTCAGTTTGAATGATTTTCCGGCATTCTTCGGCAAGACGGTCAAGGTCGTCGGTTTGTTCCGCGGTTTGCAAGTTGTAAACCGGTTTGTATTCCAAAGCTCCTTTTCCCGAGGCTCCGACAATGGAGAGACGAGAAAAAGGATCAATTTCTTCCGGACGTTCTCCAGCTTTCCTGAGCATCCGGTCGACAAGCAGTCTGCCCCAGCCGTCGGGAAGCGAATCGGCAAATATTCCGAAGATTCCATCGAAAGGATCAGTTTTTGCGATTTTTACACCTGCTTGCAGAGGCAGCGAGAAGGGACTGATTGAAAATCCGTTTCTAAGCCATTCGTCTGAATATTCAAAAGCGGTCAGCCGTTTCTGGTAGGGAACCATTGTGCCGACTTTTTTCCCGTCAAAAAAAACTTCGATCCTATCTGCGGTTTTCACGGATAATCTCCTCTATTGATGCGGGTATGCGCCGGGTAAACAGATTCGTGATCTCTTCGTCTTCGCCGACAGTAGAAACGATTTTAACGAGCGAAAGAAAAGATATTTCGCCGCTGCTTTCAAAGCGTCTGATCGTGGAATAGGGAACGCCGCTGTTCCTGCTTAAATCTTTTATAGTGATTTTTTTTGCCTTTCTCATTTCTTTAAAGCGTGTCGCGGCATCGACCGCCATTTCCTGCGGAGTTTTCAGCACTATCATTCTTGCACCTCAAAATCGCCAATATATTAGCGTTTGATGATCAAAAAGTCAATTCTTTGACAAAATATTAGCAAACAAAAAACAAGCAACACTATATGAGTCTCTCAGATTTGAAGAGAAAAGCATAAAAACTTCGACCAAAACAGCATCGCGATGTTGATTTGGTCGAAAAACTATGATATTTAAAGTTGTATTTTGTTTCGGAGGAGAGCGTGTATATCAAAAGAACTGTTGAAAAAAACATTGAAAAAGTTGCGGAATCTTTTCCGTGCATCGTGGTTTACGGACCGCGGCAGGTCGGGAAATCTACCACGGTCGATCATCTTTTTGGTGAAAAATACAGGCGTGTCACGCTGGATGACACTGATGACCGTGTACTGGCGGAGAGCAACCCGAAACTGTTCCTGGAAACTTACGGAACGCCTCTGGTTATCGATGAAATCCAGAAAGTTCCTAAACTGCTTGACGAAATAAAAAAGATAATTGATGAAGAGCGCCTGCGCATTATCAAAAACGGAGGCGAGCGGAAACTCATGTATATTCTGACAGGTTCGAACAGATTTGAGCTTCAGCAGGGAATTTCGGAATCACTCGCCGGAAGATGCGGCATAGTCGAAATGCTTTCGTTTTCTCAGGCTGAAAAACAGGGGGCGGAAGGTGCAAAATTCACGCCGGAAATTGCTAAACTTCTAAAAAGGGAGCGCGAAAATTCGTTTAAATACCGCACAAAAAAGGAGATTTTCGAGGATATTTTTACCGGCGGAATGCCCGATGTCTGCCTTGGGAACTCGGAACGCGACGCTTATTTCAAATCATATATCGTAACTTACATCGAAAAAGATGTAAGGAAGCTGATTTCTGCCGGAAACGAGACGACTTTCAGAAATTTTATGTCGCTCATTGCCTTGAGAACCGCCTGTGAGCTGCATTATGACGAGATTTCAAACAGCGTCGGCATTGATGTCAGAACCTGCAAAAAATGGCTTTCAGTGCTGGAAACTTCAGGCATAATTTATTTGCTTCAGCCTTTTGCGGCAAAGGCTTCGAACAGAATAATCAAAGCTCCGAAGCTTTATTTTACCGATACCGGGCTCTGTGCGTACTTGTGTAAGTGGCCGAATGCCGAAATGCTTGAAAACTGTGCGATGAGCGGTGCTTTCTTCGAAACTTATGTAGTGAGCGAGCTTCTCAAAAATCTGCTTTCGTACGGTGCAGATCCAAAGGAATTGCTTTTTTACTACCGCGATAAGGATCAGAAGGAAATTGATATAATTTATCTGTCACAGAACAAAGTTTATCCGATAGAAATCAAGAAAAACGCTTCACCGAAAAATGCGGCTAAAAACTTCGGGGTTTTGGACAAATACGGTCTTGATATCCAAACAGGTCTGATAATCGATTCATGCGATAAAATAAGACCGCTTAATGAAAAAGTTTACTACTATCCGGTGTTTATGCTGGGATTTTGATTTTTTTGAGGAGGTTCAAATGCAAAACGAGGGAAAAATCGCGATTCTGGATGTGAGTTCTTATATTTTCAGGGCTTTTCATGCGCTGCCGCCGATGACTTCGCCTGACGGAAAGCCGGTGAATGCTATTTACGGCTTCATCAATATGTTTCTCAGGACGATTTCAAAGTTCGAAGGTTTCGCCGCAGTCGCCGCGCTTGACAGCAAGACTGAGACTTTCAGAAAAAAGGCTTATCCTGAATACAAGGCAAACAGAAAGGAGGTCGATCCTGACCTGAAATCGCAGTTCGAGCTGATCGAACCGATGCTTCACGCGCTCAATATCCCGGTTTTTGCTTCAAACGGCTTCGAGGCGGACGATGTTATCGCTTCGATCGTTGCGAACAATCCCGAAAAAGAAATCATTATCGTCTCTTCCGACAAGGATCTGATGCAGCTTGTAGGCGGAAACGTCAGAATGTACGACAGCATGAAGGATAAAATCATCGATACCGAGGGCGTTAAGGAAAAATACGGCGTTCTGCCTGCCCAGATGCTCGATTTTCTCGCACTTTTGGGCGACAGTTCCGACAATGTTCCGGGAATGCCGAAAGTAGGTCTTAAAACCGCGGCGGAACTTCTCAACAAATACGGCTCCGCTGACAACATTTACCAGCATCTGAATGAACTGAAACCTGCATTGCAAAAGGGTTTTACGGAAAATAAGGAGCAGTTTGAGTTCTCAAAATTTCTTATAAAACTCGATTCTTCGGTAAATTTGGACGGCTGCAAGAAATGTTTCGATCCCTGGGAAAAACCGGATGTCGAAAAACTCGCGAAACTATGCTCGGAACTAGGTTTCAGGTCGATCATGAAAAAAATGGAAAGCGATTTTTCGACTGGACCGAAGGAAGCCCCTGCACCGAAAAAAGTTTTTGAGCTTCACGAAAAATGGGAGACAGGCGAATTTGAGCTGAAAAGCGGCGAAACCCTTTACGGATGCACCTTTTACGGCAGTTTTTATGTCGCGAAAGAGGGAAAATTCAAAAGTTGCGAGATAAAAGATCTCCCCGAAGGCTCGACGGTTTATTCTTTTGATGTGAAAGAGTTTTTGGACGCGCCGTTTCCAGCCGGAATCAAATTTATAGATCTGCAGATCTACTACTTCTGCCACGACAGCGGCCGTCACGGATATACGCCTGAAGAAATCGCTGAAGCACTTGGTTTTGAGCAGGTAAACAGAGAATCTCCCGAATCATTTTTCGCGTTTCTGGAAAAACTCCGCGCCGAGATCGAGCAAAAAGAAGCCGACAAATCTTTCCTGATAAACGGGATCGAAATGCCGCATCTGGAAGTAGTCAGGGCGATGGAGCAAAGCGGAATAAGAGTCGATCTTGCCAAAACAGCCGCTTTAAAAGCCGAATTCGTAAGTAAAATAAATGAGCTGACCAAACAGATTTACGAAGCTGCAGAAACTGTTTTCAACCCCAATTCACCGAAACAGCTTGCCGAAATTCTGTTCGACAAACTTCAGCTCAAAGGTGGTAAAAAGACTAAAACGGGCTACAGCACAGGGCATGATATCCTTGAAAAAGTTGCCGAAGAAAACGATCATCCGCTCCCAAAACTGATTATCGAAAACAGAAAATATTCCAAACTCGTTTCGACTTACCTCGAGCCGATCGCCGCGAAAACGGCATCCGACGGAAGACTCCACACTTCATACATCGTGACTTTCGCTGCTACAGGGCGCCTTGCGAGCAGGGAGCCGAACCTGCAGAATATCCCGACGCGTACTGAAGACGGGCAGAAGATACGAGGACTTTTTGTAGCCGAAAAAGGATTCAAACTTTTATCACTTGATTACAGTCAGATCGAGCTCAGAATTCTTGCCGCACTCAGCCAGGAACCTGAATTTATCGAGGCTTTCAAGCACGGCGAGGATATTCACACTCGCACCGCAGCGGCTATTTTCGGCACGATGCCGGAGTTCGTGGACAAAGAAATGCGCCGCAACGCAAAGGCCGTAAACTTCGGAATAATCTACGGAATGCAGGCATACAAACTTTCGGTCGATACCGGCGTCGATATCGCTTTTGCGAAAAAATACATCGACAACTACTTCGCGTGCTACCCGAAGATCAAACAGTTCATCGACGGCACGATCCGCGAGGCGCGGGAAAACGGATATGTCGAAACTTACTTCGGACGCAGGCGCTACATCCCGGAACTTGCCGAAAGCAACAAAAATATCGCGAAATCAGGCGAAAGAATGGCTGTCAACACCGTGATCCAGGGAACTGCGGCCGACATCATTAAGCAGGGAACAGTCCTTGTTTACAAAATGTTGCAGAAGGAATGCCCCGAAGCGAGGATCCTGCTGCAGATCCACGACGAACTCATAATCGAGATCCCTGAAAACAGGCCCGATATAGCAGAGAAATGCGCCGAAAAGATGCGTGAAGCGGGCAAAGTTTTCGATGTTCCGCTCGATGTCAACTACGAAACCGGCGAAAGCTGGGCTGATTTGAAGTAGGAGGGAAGCATGAAAACGAAAACACTTATTTTAGGTGCCGGACTCACCGGTTTGTCGGCGGCGTATCACGCGAAAGGAACTGATTTTATCGTTGTCGAGAAGAATGATCATGTCGGCGGGATCTGCACTAGCGAGCATAAAAACGGCTTTGTTTTTGACCAGACCGGGCATTGGTTTCACGTGAAAACATCCGAGGTTCGTTCTCTGATGACGCGGCTTTTCGGGCAAAATACAGTTGAAATCGAGCGCAAAACTTTTGTCTTTTCGCACAACGTTTTTACGCAGTATCCTTTCCAGTCAAATACTTTCGGTCTGCCGCCGCAGGTGATAAAGGAGTGCGTTTTAGGCTTTGTCAAAGCATACTACGAAAATGACAAATCGAAGGCGCATGAAAACTTTTACGAATGGTGCATGGCCTATCTCGGAGAGGGGATCTCAAAGCATTTCATGATTCCCTACAACACGAAAATCTACACCGTTCACCCGAAGGATTACGCGAGCCACTGGTGCGACTACTATGTGCCGAAACCCACTTTGGAACAGGTGATAGAGGGTGCCGTAACTGCGCCTGAGCAGAAAAATATCGGTTACAATGCGAAATTTTTCTACCCCGAAGAAAACGGTATCGGCGAGCTTCCGAAAAAGCTTTTTGACCTCTGTGAAAAAGAGAAATTCATCTTCAACGCGGAACCTGTTTCGATCGACACTTTGCGTAAGATCGCAAAACTCAGTAACGGCACGGAGATCGAGTATGAAACGCTCATCAGCACGATCCCGCTCAACAAATTTCTGAAACTTCTTACCAATTTGGCAGGGCTTCCGGCACATGAAATTGCAGACAGATTGAAAATCGCGCATGTCAGCTATTTCAACGCCGCTTTCAAAAAGCCGTGCGGACATCCCGGACACTGGTTTTACATCCCGGAAGAAAAATTCATGCCATATAGAGTCGGATCTTTTTCCAATATTTACAGCAAGTTGGCTCCTGTTGGCAAAGGAAGCGCCTATATCGAATTTACCCACCAGGAAGAAAATATCGACACAGAACTTTTCTGCAAAAAAAGCGTTGAACTCCTCCTTGCGATGGGACTCATCAGTTCGGAAAACGACATCGAATTCATGGATTACCGCAAGATCGACGCCGGATACGTGATCTACCACAAAGAATATTTCGACGACATGGTACTTATTGAAAAGTGGTGCGCTGAAAACTCCGTCAAACTCGCCGGAAGATACGGAAAATGGACCTATTCCGCGATGGAAGACGCCATTTTGGATGGAATGAAGGCGGTGGAGTAGGGGTTATTTGGTTAAGCCGAGGATTTTCTTAATAAAATTTCTCAGACTTTTAGGAAACATCTGAATAAAGATCTGATCGTAATCTCTGCGCATGTAAAGCGGAAAATGACCATTTTTATTTTGAGGGATTCGCCAATCTTTGCCGTAAATCATGGCTAAAATTTTTTCATATTCTTGAGGAATTAGAAAATTTTCTCCTATAAAAGAAAAGAGTTCGGTTTTATCGACAAAAGAAGCCGGAATTTTTGCTCCGCATAGGTAATATTTGCCGATGCCGGCATTTTTTGCAATGTAAACATCTATAAAAACTCCATCTTTTGAAAAGGAATACATTGTTCGTGCTTTACTCGTATAATATCGAATGAACAAGAATCCTTCTTTTTGGAATGACGGAATGATATCCAATAGTTTGTCTTCGTCGCAAGAGACGACATCAATATCAAAATCGTGCTTTATAAATCCGTTTTCTCTTATTGCGCCAAGTAAGGTTCCCCAAAACAAAACAAATTTAAAGTCGTTGTTTTTTGCAATTTCGTTGAAAAGTAGAAGGTTTTCTTTTGCAATATCAACATTTATTGCCGGAATATCGTCACGATCCAGTTTTTGCGGATTGTATGTAAATTCTCTGTTTTTTATGGTGATTTTCTGTTCTGTGTCAGCCATGAAGTTTGCCTCGTATTTTGCCGATAAAATTAAAGACTCTTATTGAAAACGAAAAATGTGCATCCATAATTTTCTGCTCAAAGTCTTTGTCGAGAGCGACATATTTCGGATGATTTAATGGAAAACTCATTTCTTCTGAAGGCAAGTTGTTGAATTTGCTGTAAATATTGAATGTGTGGGTCGCATCTGTACCGAAACCGATGTTGCTGACAAGGTTTTTTGCCGGAACAATGGAAAGCCCGGAATTTATTTCTTTTGTAAAACCCCACTGATAGTCCCACCAGGATACTTTCGGGTTTTTAAAAGTTCTGTTGAGAATCCGGCTGATAAATTTAAAGTATGAGGGTTTGTCGAAAAGCTGCCGGATGATTTTTTTTACATTTTTGTCTTCCCATGCAGAAATCTCAAAATCGTAAAGATTCCAAGCTCTTTTCCATGTTCCCCATCCCCATTCCGACGCATAGTTTGCAAAGTAATAACTTTGATCAGAATCTTGATACTGGTATTTTCCCAAACGGTTCGTTCCGCTTATCTGCATGATCCTGTTATCGTCTTTATAGCGAATAAGAAGCTCTTCCATAAATTTAAAAAATGTGTCATTAGGCAGACAGTCATCTTCCAAAATTATCCCCGTTTCCACTTGATCGAAAAACCACGATATAGCTTCTGCCGGTCCTTTTCCGCAACCGAGATTTTCTTCACGAATCAATGTTTTCAAATCGCAATCCCAGTCAATTTGCGAAAGCAGCCAATCTCGAACTTCCCAGCATTTTTCCGCTTCGCCGACAACTTCTTTTCTTGGTCCGTCCATCGCGATAAACAAATGCTTCGGTTGAATCTTTTTGATTCTTTTAAATACCTGTTTCGTCGGCTCGATGCGGTTGAAAACGATAAATAAAATTGGGGTGTTATATGTCATGGTTTGGCTCCCGGTTTTTTAATTTTTTATCCATTTCAAAGTATCCTTTTCTATAGGCGATTTTCTCTTTGAGTATGACTGATTTAGTCGTTATCTTTTTGGAAGAAATGCTGAAAAGTATATCGGTAATGATCATTGAAAAATAGGTCAGATATTTGAAATAATGACTGACAAACGGCAGCCTGCCCAAGACGAATCTTGCAGTCATGCCAACTTTCTCAGCTTTTTGTTTTCTGATTTCAATATTATAATTGTTTTGATTCATCCTATGATAGATTTTTATGTTAGGATCGTAAAATAATTTAAATCCTGCATTTTTGGCTCTTTGGCAGATATCGGTGTCTTCACCCATCATCAGAAAACCGTTCTTCATGTTGAAATCATCGGAAAATCCATTAGATTTTTCCAATATTTTTTTCTTGAAAGCAATGTTTCCTCCTGCAAGATAGCAGTCTTTTCTTTGATTTAAGATCCCTTTTTGCCGGTTTTTGTTTGTTCCCCCCATTGATTCAATAAACCAATCCGGGGGAGTTACATCGTATTTTATCAAATAAATTCCACCGACGATATCTGGTTCTTCTTCTATAAAAGCCTTTTCAATGCTTTCAAGCCAGTCCGGTGCTGCGATTTCGTCATCATCAATATAGGCAACGATATTTCCTGAAGCATGTTTCCAGCCGCAGTTCCGTGGGGCGGAATAACCGACAGTTTTTTCTTGTATGTATGCAATATTGTTATTGTTTTTCGCCAATTCTTTTGCAACAGCTTCGGTGTCGTCAGTCGAATTATTGTCAACGATTATTATTTCAAAGCGGTTTTTATCTACAGTTTGGTTAAGCAGAGAATCAACGCAGTCGGCCAGAAGAGCAGCACGATTGTGGGTGCAGACAACGATGGAAAAATCAATCATTGGTGCCCCGATACTGATCAATGAAAAATTTTATTGCTGCACCGAATTTTCTATAAAACCTATAAGTTTTTGATTTGAGCGTGATGCGTTCAAATGTTGAAAAGTTGGTTTTTATGATTTTTTCTCTTTCTTCCTGTAAATCTTTTGTGTTCAATGAACTGACCCCTGTGTTGTCATAATATGCCGTAACTATTGGCAAATATTCATTTTTCAAGTTCTTGTCGGCCATGATCTTCAGCAGCATTTCATAATCGGCTGCCAGTTTGAATCCTTCATTGAATCCGCCGAGTCTGTCAAAAACGCTTTTTTTGTAAAAAGAGGCCTGGTGGCAGATACAGTCGCGAATCAAAAAATACTTGTCCACATTATTATATTTTTTTATTTTTGCATCAGTTAAGTCTTTAGAATTGCAGGATAAAACATTGGTATATAAAAAATCGGCATCGCATTTTTCAAATTCATTTAGAACTAGCTCAATCGTTTTTTCATCAAAAAGTCTGTCTCCGGCATTGAGAAAATAAATTATTTCTCCGTTTGCTATCTTTAAGGCTTTATTCATCGCATTGTATATTCCGGAATCAGGCTCGCTTATCCATTTTATCGGATATTTGTCGGAATATTGCTTAATGATTTCTATGGTTTTGTCTGTTGAAGCTCCGTCAATGATCAAGTATTCAATATTTTCTGCGAAGCAACTCTGTGTCACCACACTAAAAATCGTTCTTTCAATCACGTTTTCAGCGTTTCTGCAGACGGTGATTATTGAGACTTTCATTTCAAAAGCTCCTCATAAAGCTGTGAAATATTACATTATTTTTTGCATTTGCCAACTCTGAAAGCAGATCCGTCCACGGTTTTTATAATGGTTTCCATTTCGCAAATAGTTTGTAATTCGTTTAAAGTGAAATTATAGGGTCGATCAATATTGCTGAAATAAACAAGTATGCTGTTTTCAAAATCAGGATTTTTTGTTGCGAAATTATCCAGTGTGATACCTGTAGTTTTCTGAGAATTACGATATTTTTTCAGTGGGATATTTGATGGGATGATTTTTGTATTTGCTAAAAAAAATGAATAAGTATTGTTAGTATATATTTTTTTTGAGGAGTTTAATTTGTTTTTCTTTAAATAATCCAACAATTTATTTTCCTGCCAAAAAGCGGATGCATACCCTCCAGCGCCGTTATCCTTTCGAAAGGATATATCTTTTTTCCATGTGTTGGTGAAGGAAAGTAATGTACAGGCTATAAATATTGAAAGCACTGTGTAAGCCAAAGTTTTCTCTTTCTTTACTATCGAAATAATATGTAAAGAAAAAAGGATAAAAAGAAAAAGTATCAATAGAATCGGCAAAAAAACAGGGGCCATCAGCCGATCGTTTATCAAATCATAGGCTGTAGTTGTCGAAGATATAATGATAAATACTGAATACACCAAAGAAAAACAAGCTGAAAAAATTACTGTTTTCTGAGAATTCGAAATAAAAAGAATAAGCTCTTTTTTATAGTTCCAGACAAATATTCCTAAAATTAATATAAAAAATGCTGTCATAAAAAAATATTGACCTGAAAACCAAAGTGTGACTGTCGAAAAAGCTCTGTCGCAATTTGAAATCAATCCTGTGATTGATGAAGTTCTCGGTCCCATTAGCGTTTTTGTGAAGTAATAATTCCTAATAAGGTAAATGATGTATGTTAATGTAGGAATTGATGCATAGCAAAAACATTTTTTTACTTTTTCAACCAGAGTGTTCTTTTGCATAAAAATGTATAGGCACACCGCTGGTACAATTGTGACTCCGGCATATCTCGTTAATATTGCCAATGCGCTTAAAAAACCGCATAAAATCAGTCTGTTATAACTTGTTTTTTCTATAGAAAAAGTGATCAGCAACAAAATAAAAATAAATAACGGTTCGCTCCATGCATAGGAAAATACAAGATTTAAAGGTTTTGAAAATGAGATGAGTAAGCCAAATACAAACAATATAACAAAATTCTTTGTTGATTTCTGGCATAAAATCAAAGAAAAAAAGGAAAAAAAGAATAGCAAAATTATATTGAACCAACGTGCCGCAATCAAATTATCAATATTAAATATATTTGAAATGATAGAAAGTACTATTGGATAAAGCGGAGGAAATGTGGCATCGTTATTATGGAAAACAAAAGAAAAACCTTCTTGGTAAATAGTGGCGCCCCAGCTTAAATAAATGGTTGAGTCTGGAGTTAAACCTATGCCGTATTTCGATGTCTGAAGCCAGATAAAATATGCGGAAAGCAGAGAAATAAAAAGAGAACCTATATAAAACAAAATCAGATTTTTGTTTTCGGTTTTCATTTCAAAAGCTCCTCATAAAGCTTTAGGTATTCTAACGCCATTCTTTCGGAAGAGAATTTTTTGCTTGCCTGAATGGCATTTTCAGACATTCTTTCTCTCAAATCATTATTGTCCAGAAGCTTTTCAAGTGCTGATGTAAGCATTTCTCCGTTTTTGTATTCAACAACGAATCCGCTTTTGTTGTTTTCAACGATCTCGGGAACTCCGCCTGTTTCAAAAGTAACAACGGGAAGCTCGCAGGCAAGTGATTCAATGGCCGTCAAAGGGCAATTGTCCGCCAGGGTCGGAAAAAGATAAATGTCAGATGCCGAATAGATTTTTGCCATGGTTTTTGGCTCTTTTACATAACCAAAATCAAGCCAATTGTCTGATTTTTCTTTGTTTTTTCCGCCGATATTTAAGAATAGAATATCATTACGGTTTTTAAGCTTTTCAAAAGCTTGGAATACAAATTCTCCGCCTTTGAAAGGATTTTTGACTCCGCCGTTTGCAGAAAAAAGGACGATTTTTTTATCTTCAGGCAGTTTGAGTGCTTTTCTTGCTTCGGATTTATCTGTTTTTTTGAAATTCTTGAGGTCGATCCCGTTGTAGATCAGTCGGATATCCTTGTTTTTTAAAAAACTTTGCTCAACGCACTTTTTCAGCCAGAGCGACGGAGTGACGATTGTGAAATCAGCATAGTTAAAGATATTGTTTTTGTAATGCCAAAGAGCATTTGTTCTATCTTTTTTGATCGAAGGATAAATATCTAATCTTTCGCAGTTTCCGCATCCTGTTTTCCATTTTTCACATTCAAAAGAATATGCGCAGTGTCCGGTAATCGGAAACATGTCGTGAAAAGTCCACACTATTGGAGCAATTTTTGACAACTTCAGTAACAAATTTGTCTGAAAATATCTACCGTGAAGGTTGTGAAGATGAATAATGTCTGGCGAGATTTCACGGGCCTTTTTCAAAATAAAGCGTGCTTCAAGCAGCAGAAAACGATATAAAAAACCTTGTTCCGACATAATGCGGGAGAATTTTTTGTAACCGAAGAAAGAAGGAATATTTTTTGTTTGAAATATTTTTTCAGTGCTTTCATCAGAAGATTCTTTAACTATGAAGAATTGGTCAACATCTTGATTTGTTTCAATGTTTTTTGCGAGGATCCGCATCAGCAGCGCGGCGCCGCCTTGATTATAAACTGAGTTGATGTGCAAAATCTTCAATGGAAAAACCTCTTCAAAACTTTTCCGATAAAACGCTTCAATGAATATCTTGGCGGCGGATCAAAAACTTTTCTGAAATTTTTAAGTATTGCTTTGTTCGGTTCGATAGTTTCAATTTTGGGTTTCCAACTATCATCTAAAATAGTGATCAATTTTTCATCCGCTCCGGTGTGAGTGCCACTGTTGTCCAAACCGACATTGGTTACGAGTGATTTTACGGGGCGGATATTGAATTTGTTTTGTTTGAACAGTGAATAATCGAATCTGATTGCCCAGGAATCAATTTTTCCTTCCATTTGAGCTTTCAACATATTGCTCATGTCAGCTCCACCGCGATTAAAAGCATTTTGAAGTTTAGGATTTTTACAAAACTCTTTAAAATCAGTGATATCCCAATCCACACTCTCCCATCTGTCTTTCCAAGTTCCCCATCCCCAGGAACCATGACGATAGGAAAGATATATATCATGTTTGTAGTTTCGGGGAATTTCCATGGTTTTTGCATGATATGTATAGCCGCTTACAGAAAAAATCCGCTCATCATTTTCGAAAAAATTCAAGGCTTCATTCATGAATTTCAAGAAATATTTCGAGGTGACAATATCATCTTCTACAACGATAACTTTACCGAATTTATTGATGATTTCTGCTACACCTGCAATTACTGAATTTGCCAGGCCGCAGTTTTTTTCTTTTTCAAAAATGGTGATGGATTTAAATCCAGTGATAGTTTTTATATATTTCCTAACCTCATTAACTTTTTCATCATTTTCCGTTTTTGCGCCGTCGGCAAAAATAAAAAGATCGCTTTCTGCTGCCCAATCGTTTTTTTGCAGAGCTTCAACAGTCTGTTGTGTATGCCACGGACGGTTGTAAACGAAAAGAACAATCGGAGCTAAAGTCATTCAAAATCTCCTAGCAATTTGTTTAGCATTTTTCTGGTAAACCTTTTAAGAGAATGTTTGGGGCGGCGATATTGTATTTTTAATTCCATTAACATGTCTAAATTGTTGGGTTTTATCTCTTTAATGGAATTACATAATTCAAAAATATAGTCTATTTGACCTGTTAAAAATTTGTACAAAAAATGATATTCACTTATTTTGTTTTTTTTCACAAAATCATCTAAAGAGTTGAGTAGGGCAATGCAGTCTTCCAGTTTTTTTTGCGACATCGGAGTTTGTGTTGTTGAGTCGGAATTTATTCTGCGAAAATATGCAGAATAGGGAATAAAACAAAATGAATTTACTGAAGCCAATAAAATTGCTGAA
Source organism: bacterium (assembly GCA_017963125.1). Classification (GTDB taxonomy): domain Bacteria; phylum UBP6; class UBA1177; order UBA1177; family UBA1177; genus UBA1177. The sequence continues at coordinate 10,556 of JAGCUA010000083.1, read as the reverse complement.
AAATCAGTGTCTTCAAAAAAGACATTTTCTCTGAATTGAAATTCTTGAATAATGCTTTTTTTTGATAAGTATGCCCAAGGAACAACATTTAGATTTGAGAAGTTTATTTCTTTCCAATTTGTTTTCGGGTGATAAATTTTATTAATTTGCACTCCTTGGAAATGCTGTGGATAAGAAAATATTCGGTTTTTAGTGAACTGTATAGCGCTAAAGCAAAGTATGTCAACATTGAAATCTTTTATCGCGTCGTATAGGATCTGGCAGGCTTTTGTATCTATATAATCATCGCTGTCAACAAACCAGACATATTCTCCTGTTGCGATTTTCAAACCTCTGTTCCTTGCTGCTCCCTGTTTCCTGTTTTGTTCCTGCCTGAAAATTCTTATTCGGGGATCTTTGTCCCGATATCCTTCCAAAATTTTGTATGAACTATCACTTGAACAGTCATCTACGCAGATGATTTCAATATCCCGCAAAGTTTGATTTACGCAGGAATCAAGACATTCTGCCAGATATTCCTCGACATTATAAACAGGGATGATTATTGAGATTTTGGGTTTAGACATGAAACAAATTCCTTAAACAGTAATAAATATATCTAAAGTTTGCTCTTGGTGTATCAAATATTTTCCATTTTCTGAACGTGGTAAAATATAATTTTAGAGAAGTTACTTTATTTTGCATGCCTTTTTCTGCAATTAGTTTCATCAAAAAAACTATGGCTTTGTTGGTTTCATCGTTTTTAGAGCCTTGTGTCGCAGATATGATTTTTTGTACAATTTCCATCCCGATAAGTAAATCTTTTTTTGTTTTGATGGGATGAGATTTTTGCAATATTGCATAATACAAATTTTCTTCGGCAGGAGATAACTCTATATTAAGCTTGCGCAAATTATTTTTTCTTAAAAGCAGCAATAAGCCTGTACGCTTGGTGGTTTGCCACAAGCCTTCAAAGTGATGAATAGAATATGTGTTCGGAGTGATGTTTGTTTGTCCCAACCAATTTCTGGGACAAAAATATTCATCTGGAAAAATGGTCAAGCCTTTAATTTCTTGCATTGACCCGTCCTGCTTGAGTCCCTTTTTTAAAAGGATTTCTGTTTGAAAATATGGACATGGTGTTTGATCAAAGCTTCCGTCTTCTTTAATAAAAATTATATTGTCATAATCATCACGCATTTCTTTAATGATGGGAAGTTTGGGGACAGCACCGAATCCAAGCCCGGTGGCACACAATTTTTTATTTTCCTCGAATCCCATAAATCCGGTTAAAATCAATAGGTCATCAAGTGGTTTTAGGAGTTCCACGTCGGTATCCAAATAGATTCCACCATTCTCATAAATAATGTCAAGTCTTGCATAGTCGGATACGAAAGCCCACTGTTTGTTTTCAAAGGCCTCTCTCATATATTGGTTTTTTGTAACATCATAATTTGATTCATTCCACTCTTTGATTTCATAATCAGGACAGAATTTTTTCCATGATGCAATGCATTTTTGTGCCAATTCGGGGAATGGGTTGCCGCCGAACCAGCAATAATGAATGATTTTTGGGATTTTTTGTTCAGACATGAAGTAAATTCCTCAAAGAGTGGTAAATATATCTTAAGTTAGCTCTCGGAGTTTCAAATATTTTCCACTTTCTGAATGTGGTGAAATATAATTTTAGGGATGTTACGTTGTTTTGAAGAGAATGTTCTATAATATTTTTAATAAAATTTTTAATAATGTCCTGAAAATATTGTCCGTAACCGGATTTGGCTCCATTTGTTGATATCATATTTAACATTTTTATTACTGATACTAATTCATAGGTATTTTTCTGCACGACATTTCCTTCAACAATATCTAAATATTTACATTTATATTCTTTAGACAACTCTATGTTGATATTTTGGATGTTTCTGATTCGGATCCAATTCGCATTATTATTTTGCCCACTTCTTTCTGCGGTAGTGATTTGATTTGCATGCATTCTTCGGAAAAGTAAAATTTCTGGAAGATTGGCAAATTTTACTTGATGCACAAGTCTTGTCCATAATTCATAATCTTCCGCTATATATTTGGCATATCGAACATTTAATTTATTTAAAGAAGAAAGTCTCATGATTACAGTTGGTTGAGCCATACAGCAATAAAAAAAGAGAGTATCTTTTATATCTTCATGTGTTAAAGGGAATCGTGGCGCTTGTTCGTTTGTACCAAAATTTTTTATCCAGCCTCCACAAACATCAATATCTGGATTTTGCTCCATGAAATCAAACTGTTTTTGCAACATTTCAGGTAAGGCAATATCATCAGAATCCATTAACGACATATATTTTCTTTTTGCTAAATCCCAGCCAAAATTTCTGACAGACCAACAACCTTTCTCTCCAGTGTTTTTAACTGCAACGATTCTTGGATCTTTGTTTGCATATTCCTGAATGATTTGCCACGAAGAATCTGTTGAATAGTCATCAACTATGATGAATTCAAAATCGGTAAAGGTTTGGTTAAGAATGCTTTCGACTGACTCTTTGAGATATTTTTCGGTATTGTAAACTGGCATAACAACTGAAATTATAGGTTCAGGCATGCAATAAATTCCTTAAATAATGATAGATATAGCGCAAGTTTGCTCGCAGAGTTTCAAAAATTTTCCATTTTCTGAAAATAGTGAAATACAAGTTTAGAGATGTGAGTTTGTTTTGAATACCTGAAATTGCGATGTTTTTGATGAAATTTCTAAGAGTTTCTTGAAACTGGTTTCCATAATTATGTTCTATTCCTGCAAGTGATATTTTATCTAACATTTTTACAGAAATGAGGAGATCAGATTTGTTTTTCGGAGTAAAATTCCAATTAATAATATCCAAGTATATTCGTTGCTCTTGTTCTGACAGATTTATTCCAATAGTCGATAGATTTTTCATTCTGACAAGATTTGCATTGTTGTCCTGTTCTTCTTTTTTTGCTGAACCAATTTTGTCATTATGAACTCTATAAAGCAATAACACCTCTGGAATATTGGCAAATTTTAATTTATCAGCCATTCTCGACCATAAATCATAATCCTGAGCAGAAGAGTGATTCTCTGAATAAAGAATTAAATTTGTATTTCTGAAAATGACCGAAGGATGAATCATTGGACAATAGAAAAAATTAAAATCTCTAATTTCTTCATGATTTTGTGGCATTTGCATGATCTCATCTTTATCGCCGAACATTCTTGCCCAACTTCCGCAAATGCCGATTTCAGGATTTCTTTTCATAAAATCAAATTGAGTTTGAAGTCTGTTAGGCAAAGCAATATCATCAGAATCCATGACGGCGATATATTTTCCTTTTGCTAATCTGTGTCCGCAATTTCTAGCAGAGTAACAGCCTTTTTTGCCAGTATTTTTTACTGCAACAATTCTTGGATCTTTGTCTGCGTATTCCTGAATTATTTGCCAGGAAGAATCTGTGGATTGATCGTCAACGATGATGAATTCAAAATCTTTAAAAGTCTGGCAGAGAATGCTTTCAATGGATTCTTTCAAATATTGTTCACGGTTGTAAACCGGCATAACAACTGAAATCTTTGGGGTCGTCATAATCTCACCAAATTTTTGGGAACAATTTTGCATATTTTGCTCGCTTTCAGATTTTTGTACCATTTTTGCAGAGCAATATTGTTTGTTGAGTGTGCCAAATTTGATTGTAAACAAATAACATAATCATAGATAATATTGTCATACTGATTCCTCGATATTTTTAAAACTTGGCGAATTGCTTTTGAAAAATATTGTAGTTTTGTGAAATTCAAAAACTCCAGGAGAAATTCCTTCTATAGAAAAGTGGTCGAAACCATTTTCTTTAAGAAAATCAAAAGCTTCTTTGTATCGTTCTCTCTCAGAGTCATCTAAAATAATTATGCCGCCTGTATTTAGCGAAAAAGCAGATTCTTTTACACAATTTACTCTGTCTCTACCATCAACAAAAATTATATCAAAAGTCTTGTTCAGTTTTTTCAGTGTTTTACAATAATCTCCGCCATATTCTAATTCTTGGAAAATCATCTCAACATTTTTTGGCATCAAAGATAAAGCTCGATCATACCATTTTTTATCATGTTCAATAGAAACAACTCTTTTTACCCGTTCTGCAAAAAACAATGTCGAATTTCCGGAGCCAAATTCAAAAATTGTCATGTTTTTATCTAAATAATGCTCTAAAAAATGAATCATGGGATAAGATAACCATGGTAAAGGATTGTCATTTTTGTCAACGGGCATCTTTTTATTAAAAGAATTTGTCCACCCTATTTCATATAAAAAACCATTTTCTAAAGATTGATTCGCATAGCGTTGAATGTCAGACGACAAAGAATAGTGTATTTCTTTTTCAAGAGAAAATAATTTGATAAATTTTATTAAAAAGATTTTTGTCCATCGTCTTATTTTTTTCATTTGTTCTCCGTAAACTCATAATTAAGTAACAGATTCCCTTGATTTCTCGGCGGAAGTATATTTGTTTTATAAAAATCACCATAAGCTACTTCCAAACAAAATGCTTTAGCAAGCCAATCTGAAACGAGACCGTCTGAATAAACACAAAATGTTCCGAAGTATTTGCCCGGATAAAGAGGAAGAGATTTAATTATAAAATCAAAACTTCCGGTTTTGTTGGAATTTAAAAGTTGTTTCGAATCAATTCCTAAAGTTTTGGTTGAAAGATGAGCGATTCTAATATCAAGTTCATTGTCTATTCCAATATCAAAAGTTACAGATTTTAGAGAGTCGGAAAATTGATCATAAGAAATCCTTATTACGACATCATCACCGGAATGTATTGTTGAATCGCCATTGAGATTAAAAATTTCAATTTTAGAAATTCGAATATTTCCATTTCCTTTGCGGTCTGGTCTTTCGGAAAATTTAAGCGAGGCTTGTTTTGTTGTCATATAATTCAGATATTCTGCAATTTGAGTCTCTACCGAGCCTTTTTCAGAAGCAAATCCGTTCTGTAAAGTGATACATGAATCGCATAACTGTCTCACTGCCGCCATATTGTGGCTGACAAACAGCACTGTTCTTCCTTCTTTTCTGCTGACATCTCCCATTTTTCCGAGGCATTTTTTCTGAAAATCGGCATCGCCGACGGCCAAAACTTCGTCAACAACCAAAATTTCAGGGTCGAGGTGCGCTGCGACGGCGAAGGCGAGGCGGACATACATTCCGCTGGAATAGCGTTTGACCGGCGTGTCGATGAATTTCTCGACACCGGAAAAATCGATGATCTCATCAAGTTTTTTGTCGATCTCCCATTTTCGCATACCGAGGATCGCGCCGTTGAGATAGATGTTTTCGCGTCCAGTGAGTTCGGGGTGAAAGCCTGTTCCGACTTCAAGGAGCGAGCCGATGCGACCTTTGATTTTGATGCAGCCGCTCGTGGGGGAGGTGACACGCGACAAGATTTTGAGAAGTGTCGATTTGCCGGCACCGTTGGCACCGATGATCCCCAGAACTTCCCCCTGCTGCACATCGAATGAGACATCTTTCAGAGCATAGATGAAATCGGTGTCGGAATCGGTGCTTTTCTTTGAGACCATAGATATTCGCGAATTGGGGTCGTCTTTTCCGCGGATCTTCGCCCACCATCCCTGAAGATCCTTGGCGAGAGTACCGTGGTTGATGAGGCCTAACTGATAAAATTTTGAGATATTTTCGACCTTGATGACGGTTTCGCTCATAAGCACCAGCAACATAAAACCAAAACACCATAAAATCCCACAAGTTGCGGCAGATGTCAATAGGGGAAACGATTCCCCGGGCGTTTTTTGTGCCGCCAACCCCTCAGCCGCTGCTTCGACGAGCTCAGCAACTGGCAGCTCCCCTAATTTAGGGACGCCTTTCTAACATTGCGTAGGATCTGCACATATTCTTTGTTGGATAATGTCATCAATTTTTGTGCAGACAGATGAAAAATCGGAGTCTATTTCTTTATTTGGAAAACGCAGGACCATAAAGCCTAATGCATTTAAAATATTGGTTCTTTCGGCATCGTGAGCTAATCCGTCTTCTGTGTAGTGCTAGCTTCCGTCAAGTTCTATGATTAATTTTGCTTTTGCACAGCAAAAATCAGCAACAAATTTGTTTATGATTTTCTGCCTACATATTTTTATAGGATAATGCCGCAAAAAATCGAACCATAAATGCTTTTCCTGAGGAGTCATTTCTTTGCGCAACATTCGCGCTGCTTCTATCAGAAGCCGATTCTTTCTCATAAATTCAATAAAATGAAAAACATAGTAAACATATACAAAATAGAAATTCCAAGTATTTTGTCGAACTTTTAGAAAGGCGCCCCTAAATTAGGGGAGCTGCCAGTTGCTGAGCTCGTCGAAGCAGCGGCTGAGGGGTCAGAACTCTGACTGAGGGGTCTGTAACTCGGAAAAGGTGGCAAAAATCATCTTAAAATACTGGGAAAAAGTGGCAGATTTTAATAAAAAACTTTGAAGAATTGCATTCTTAGAGGTTTTTTGTAGTGATTTCAATAAGTTTGCCAAGATCGTCGGCTAAGTAAAGCGGAACATTCAGGATCTTTCCGTCAAATGAAAGATTTTTTAGTGAAAAACGGATCGCCAGAGGCGTGATTTCACTGAAATCGTTGAGATATTTCTTGATGCTTGCTGCATGGACATTTATTCCGGCTTTTACTTCGATAGGAAGAATGTCGTTTTCTTTCTGAATGACAAAATCAACTTCATGTGCGCTGTCAGACCAGTAATAGGGTTTCGTCTGAAAGTGGCGTAGAAGAGTTTGAAAAACAAAATTTTCGGTCAGAGCCCCTTTAAATTCGGTGAAAAGCCTGTTTCCCTCGCTGAAAGCTGAAGTGGCAAGCCTTGAATGTCTGCGCAGGAGTCCGACATCTCCCATATAAATTTTGAACGCGCCCAGATCCTCGTAGGCGCTCATCGGCAGTCCGGGTTTTGTTATGCGCGGAACAGATCCGACGGCATTTGCATTTTTAAGCCACTCCAGAGCATTTTCGTATTCTCTTGCACGGGCTCCTTCTTTAACCGCGGAATAGAGGAACTTTTTATTTTCCCGCGCAAGTTGCGAGGGAAGTGATGTCCAGATCCTTCTGATCTTCGGCACATCGAAATTGGGCGCATGCTTTCCGAAATCGCTTTCATAAGAATCAAGGATCGCACTCAGTATCTTGTCAACTTCGGAAATGTCGCCTTCTTCGCTCCATATTTTGACCGGTTCCGGCATTCCGCCGATCGTAAGATATATCTTGAGTTTTTCGGTCAGCGGGTTTGCGAAAGCGTCTGGAATCGTCTCGATAGAGTCTATGCTTTTAATGTATTCAACCAGATTTTCATCTCCGCAGGCAAGCAGGAACTCGCTGAAAGTCATAGGTCCCATATCGAGGAAATCGACTTTGCCTACAGGAAAACCGTCTGACAGAGTGAGCCCGAGAAGCGATCCTGCGCTTGCGATATAATATTCCGATGCGTCTTCGCAAAAATATTTGAGTGAATTGAGTGCAGCGGGACAAGCTTGAATCTCATCAAAAATCACAAGAGTCTGCGGTGTGATCTTTTTTCCGGTCGAAACAGCCAGATTTTGGAGAATGCGTCGGACATCTTTTGTAGTTTCGAAAAATTGGGCATGCTCGGGATTCTTATCGAAATTTATGCTTACAAAGCCGTTCTCAAACTCTTTACCGAACTCTTCAAGGATCCAAGTTTTACCGACCTGTCTCGCACCGCGGAGTATCAAAGGCTTTCTGTGTTTCGAATCTTTCCACTTTCTTAAATCATCAATAATGAACCGCTTCATGGCAATCTCCCTTAAAAAATCGCTTGATTATTATTCCAAATCACTTTCAAATCAACAAAAATCACACATTTTTTAAAAATTATGTGATTCTGGTCACACTTTTTGCAGAAATTTTGTGCAAAAATTACCCGGAAATACCCGGAAAAAGTGGCAGATTTTTCTTGAAAACTTTGAAGAACTGCATGTCTTTGGTAGAAAAAACTTTGAAGAACTGCATGTTTTTGGCAGAAAAAACTTTGAATAAGTGTTGAGCCGCTAATTATTATGTAATTTAACAACGATCATGTCATCAATGATTTTGGCAAATCCTGCCTTTGGATATTCAGGCATTTCGATAAAGTCTGTTCTGTTTTTCAACTCGTTTTTCTGTTCATCGCTGCAAGCAGAAAATTCTCTGCCGAAGTAGTATTCGGAAAATCTAAGAAAATGATAGTCTGTAGGTAGAAAATTATTAGTTGATGCTCCGGTAATATTCGGTTTCGCAATAATAAGATCTCGTTCCCCGGGGATTTTTCCCACAATAGCGAGACAATTTTTGTTACCATAGTTTATGCGATCTATTTCTCCAAGAATTTGCATGGTCTCAAAAGAAGTTCTTTTATAGGACATTTCTATTTGCTTGTAGGCAATGTTGTTGTTGATGAAGTGGTAAAAGCATAATATTATCAGCAATAAAACACTGTAAGCTTTAGTTGTTTTTGTAAAATATGAGGCTTTATGTTCAAACAACAAGAAAACTATGAAGTAAATAAAAAATATACCAAGTTCCATTAGGCGGTGGTAGGATACTCCTGAAGAGATAAGGTGCATAGAATATGTCAGAGGTATTGAAGTGAAAAACAATGAGATAATTAGAATTTTTCTTTGGATTTTCAATGAATTATCTCTTGCGATGATTTTGCCGAGCATATAAATGAGTAGTAATGAAAAAATTATATTGATGAAAACATAAGGTGCTGTTTTGAAAGCCAAAACTATGTATTTAAAAAAGAAATAGTCGATGTTCCTAAAAAAATTTACATCCGGAAACAAAAACTCCAAAGCGTTTATTACGGCAAAGAATAATACAAAAAACAGAAATGTTAGAATTTTAACATTTGTTTTAATTTTTTTGCTGATCAAAAAATATATTGCTCCCAAACAAAGAACAGTTACACACGTTATGTTAATGAGAGACTTGATTTGCAAACCATCAAAAAAGAAATAGTTGAATGAAAAAAACATTTTTTGAATAGAATGGATATAGTCTGACAAAGACATCATACCGGAGTGTGAAATTCCCTGATATTCTGATAGTTCTATTTGGTGTAAGGCTAAAATAATTTTCATAATAAAATAATTAAATACGAATCCAAGGATTGCCGATATTGTAAATGCAAGAATTGGTTGTTTGTAATCCTTGATCTTTTTACTGGGATCAAGCAGTTGATTTGCAAGAAAATACAGGAAAATTATAAATGCAACAGTATAGTATATTTGATAAATCCCAAGACTAAAAGTTAGCAAAACCGTGCTTATGATTATTGTTTTTTTATTGCATTCTTGTTTTATGCATAAAAATGTCGCTAAAACTGACATAAATAGTGCAAGCATATATGATGGTGCCCAAAACATATAGCAAAAAGTAGCTGCCATGCTTGGAAACGCTGCAAAAAGAAAAGTAGCAATGTAAATATAAAGAAGTTTTCTTATTTCAAAAATTTCCAAAATCAGCATTATGCTCAATGCAATGAAAATTGAAGAAATAATACCTTCTATCCATTGCAAGTCGTAAGGTGAATGCAGTAATCTATGTGTAAATCCCGCAAACCAACGTCCCAAACCAGTCTGTCCTGTCCAATCTGTTTTTACAAAACGTACGCTGTCCCAATTCGGATAATAGTTGGTAAATTTAAGAAAATGTATGAAAAAAACTATGCTGAAAGATATGAAACACTGATTCCTTTTTTCTTTGATCATTCGAAATAAATCCATCACAATGCTCTCAATTTAACAATAACACATTGAAAATCCCACAAGTTGCGGCTGATGTCAATAGGAAAAATGGGATTGGGTGGTGTTTTTTTTGGAGGGACCCTTTGTTCTGACCCCCAAAGTTTGGACACCCATTAAAGAGAGGTGGAAAAATGGGAGTAAATCATTATCCTTTGGAGTTGCGTGAGCAGGTTTTGACAGAGTATGAGTTGGGCTTGGGCGGTTATCGGAGATTGGCGAAACGACACGGATTAAAGCGTGACACTGTTAGGGACTGGGTCAAAACCTACGGCTCGAAAGGAGAGCGAATGAAGAAAAACAAAGTTGAGCAGAGGAAGAAAAACATCAAAGAAATCAAGAACATGAGCCGCAAAGAGCTTGAAGAGCAGCTTGAACTTTCAATGCTTGCGGCAGATTTCTGGGAGTTTTACGCTAACGAGTTAAAGGAGCAGATTAAGGAAGAGAATAAAAAAAAAGCACAGTTAAAAGTCTCGGAAAATACTGCGAACAAAAAGGAATAAGCGTAAAAAAGATGTGTAAAGCGACAAAAATACCGAGATCATCCTTTTATTACGGGAAAAAATCCGAAGCACTGTGGAAAGAAAAAGACGCTGTGGTTTTGGAAGCAATAAAGCAGCTTGAGCCGGTAGAAATCAATAAATGCGGAGCGAAACGCAAGTCGCAACTGTTGAAAAGGAAAGGGATACCTGTGAATCACAAGCGAGTAGCGAGAATCTGCAAAGAAGCCGGTATAGAGACAACAAACAG
>JAGCUA010000082.1 GCA_017963125.1 bacterium | reverse complement strand
CGATACGTTTTATATGACGATGCAGATTGGTGAAGGATCCGAAACAAGTGAGCCCATGTATGTGTATATAACTTTAAAAAATGCAAAAAGTTGTATAGATCAATGTCATGGTAAAGAAGGTTGTACAAGCCATATTGAACCAAGTCAAAATGCATCCAGGGGGTGCATCATCAACGGCGAAGAAATCAAGGGCGAAGAAGTCAACGGGTAATTTACTACGTCTCCTGATTCACAGCAACAAGTCAAACAGCAGTATCCGTTGTGTGAGGTAGTACTTCGACTCCTTCGACCGCTCAGCAACCGAGGCACAGCGACCGACTGGCAGGCTCTAAGACCATCCTTTTCATATAAAAAAACAAGTTTTAAAGAAAGTTTTTATATTTATATTTGAATTTTAATCAATAAATGTCTTCACAAACTTGATTTTAATTTTACAATATTTACAATTTATCACTTTTGTTATTTGAAATATTTAATTCAAAAGGAGAAAACAATGAATGATACTGTGAATTACACTAAAACAGAGAATATTGTTGAAGATGCCCGCCAAATCATTGAAACAGCCCGAAGCAATGCGGTGCACAGCGTGGATTTCTGCCGTGTTCAGATGTATTGGAACTTGGGGAAACGCATTTTTGAAGAGGAGCAGCAAGGAAAAAATCGTGCTGATTACGGGGCTTATATCGTGAAAAATTTGGCAAAAGATCTTGAAATTGAATACGGGAGCGGTTTCGGGGTACGCCAATTGGAACGAGCAAGACAATTTTATCGGATTTATCCAATTGCGTCCGCAGTGCGGACGCAATTAAACTGGTTGCAATACAAACTTCTTATTGCAATTCCCGATCCTGACAAACGCGAATACTACGAGCTTGAAGCTGTGAACAACTCATGGAACGGGCGCGAACTCGAACGTCAGATTCACAGTCAGCTTTACGAGCGGCTTCTGCTCAGCAACGACAAGGAAAGTGTTTTGGCCGTCGCACGCAGGGAACGAATCCCTGAAACACCTGAGGAAATCATAAAACAGCCGATGTTTCTTGAGTTTTTAGGGCTGGAAACAAAACCTTCCTACCACGAAAATGATCTCGAAACTGCAATAATTTCGCATATCGCAGATTTTCTGCTTGAAATGGGAAAAGGGTTTTCTTTCGTCGCGAGACAGAAACGGATCATGCTTGAAGACGACGAGTTTTTCATTGACCTCGTTTTTTACAACAGGCTTCTGCGCTGTTTCCTTATAATCGAGCTGAAAACAGGAAAGATCACACATCAGGATCTCGGGCAGCTGCAGATGTATGTGAATTATTACGACCGCATCGAAAAACTTCCCGAAGAAAATCCGACCATTGGAATCCTGCTCTGCACCAACAAAAACGATACCGTTGTCAAAATGACTCTGCCTGAGAACAATAAAAGCATCCTTTCAAGCGAATACCAGCTTTACCTACCGACTTCGGAAGAACTTGTAAAAAAGGTGGATGAAGCGAAAAAATCTGCGCAATCCGAGGTCAGCAGGTAATGCTCGACTTCGATTTGGCTGAAATTTACAGATATTCAGTCAAGGCATTCAATCAGCAAGCAAAGAATAATATTGAGAAATTTAATAGTGATTTTATGTTTCAGCTGAATGAAGCCGAGTTCTCAGCCGGTTCTACGGAAATGGATTTCAGCGTCAACTTCTCATACGGAAGCGTTGACCAAAATGTAACATCCTTAACAAATTATGTCAGGTGTGTGAGGTAGTACTTCGACTCCTTCGACCAGCTCATGAACCGAGGCTCAGCGACCGAAAATTCAGGCTTCAACCATAAAAATCAGATGTTTTTCGTCTGAAAAATTTGATTTGTAACCTAAAATAAGTTACAAACAAAAAGTTTCAGGAGGTTTAAGATGAAAGAATATCTTGAAAAAATCCTGCATCAGACGGTGGATTTGTCTGATTTTGAGGAACTGAACAGACTGCCCTTGATTTACCGCGGCAGTTTTCGGTTTTACATGGCGGAAACGAACAATCTCAAATTTCTGATTGCCACACCGGTTGATGAGACGAACCTTTCGATTCTAAGACGGCAGCAGAAGCAGATCGAATTTTACAGCGGATTTTATTGTGCGCTTTATTTAAAAAAAATGAACTGCTATTCCCGTGACAGAATGCTGGAAGAAGGGATCCCTTTTATCTGGGAAGATCATCAGATTTATCTGCCGTTTTTGGGTGTTATGCTGAATCAGACCGGAAACAGGGAACTGAAACCCTGCACGGAGATTTCTTTTCTGACACAAAAACTGCTGATTACCGCATTGTATCAGAACTGGAGCGGGATCTCGGTGACTGAAGCGGCAAAAAGGCTTGATGTTGCCAAAATATCCGTAACAAGATGCTTCGACGAGCTGGAAATCCTCGACATTCCGCTTTTACAGCTCAAAAACCGCGCAAGAAAACTTTCTGTTGAAAAAAGCAGAAAAAAAACATGGAAAACCATCCGGCCGTTCATGAAAAATCCTATAATCCGCACATTCAGGCTTGCCGAACGGATCGAAAAACCTCTTATAAAAAGCGGGATTTCGGCTTTGGCATCTTATTCGATGCTTGAAGACAATACATACCCCACTTATGCCGTTTTGAAACCGGAACTCTCAAAAAGCGGGATTTTGAATAAAAAACAGCTCTCTTTATCGGAATTGCCGGAATGCGTAGTCCATGAAATCGGATATCACATTCCGCAGATAAAAAAAGACGCAGTTGATCCGCTTTCGCTGACTTTGATGCTTTCTTCGGAAGAAAAAAGCGATCCCAGAGTTGCCAAAACCATAGAAGAAATGCTGGAGGAATACGTATGGTAAAAAACAAAGCGGCAACGCTGACTCCAAAGACATAAAAAAGCATAGAAATGATATCGTCAGAATAGTTGCCGGAACTTTGCTGGAAAAATGTGCTTTGCCGGAAGAAGTCAGAAACGACATGAAGCAGTTCATCGATTCTTTTGAAATGTCAGAATCTGAACTTAAAAATCTGAATATCAGAGGGGTGAAATCAACAGATATCAAGAGTATCCTGGAAGATATCTTTCTCTGAGACAGATGATTACTATTTAATTTATCTCTTTAAGCAAAAACTTGAGTGTAGAGATATTCGCTCTGTTGTAGACATCGTTTCCGCCGCCGGCACCGGCAGTGTAAGGAACAAAGTGCTCGAAGTAGGACATGTTGAAAGCGTCTTTGATCACGGCTTTGTAGGTTTTTCCGGCTGAAAGTTCGACATTGAAGAATGAGGATTCACCCCATCTCTCCCAGTTGTCAGCCCCTAAGTGCGGCATTAAAACAAAGCCTTCGGCAACTTTTGAATTGTCATCTGTATCAATGATTTCAACGATTTTATTGCACGAAGTGATTCCTGTGTTAATCGGCCTTCCGCTGCCGTATTCAATCGTAACGATGTAAGTTCCGCTCTGAGCAGGAACGATGTCGGAAACTGAAAGCTCTTCTTCAGGTTTTCCCCAGTCGGCAAAGTGTTGTCTGTTATGATCGGATGCGTTCGGTGACTGGTCAAAATCGGATTCAGCCCAGAAATTCATCTGCGTTCTGTTAAAACCCTCACCCCAGTAGCAGACTGGATCCGCATGGTGGCTTTCCCAGCCTTCCGAGTTCACTGCAGAAACGCTGTAACAGTATGATTTTGTTGAATAATAGCCCGAGTTATTGTCGACCCACGAAGTTCCGGTGACATTTTCCGCCACTTTTACGCCGTCGCGGTAAATGTTGTAAGAAAGAACATCCGATGACTGTGAAGCAGAAAAAGTGACTTTCAGTTTGCCGTCTTCAAGTGTCACGCCGTAAGTATCTTTTATCGGAATCTTAACTGAACCCGGAGCCCAGCATTTGGTGGGATTAGCGTTGCAGTCGACAATATTGACTGTTCCCGTTTCATCGGAAAGTTTAAGTTCCATCTCTACTATGCTGTTTGTTCCAAAATCCGCAGCCGTCAGAGGCGCTGTTTTTTCAACTCCGTCAAGTTTCAGCGATTTCAGCACATAAAAGCCCGTTGTTTCAGAGTTATTCTCAGGAAGTTTGATCCTGAGTTCAATCGTTTTTCCTTTGAATTTCAGGTTTTTAAGGACAAATTCGCTGCTTCCTGCAAAAAATGTGTTTCTCAGACTGACAGGGATTTTAGGCGAGAACCAGAGCGTTTTCAAAGTCTGCTCTCTGCCGAAAACAGAGTCTAAAACCATCGAAATGAATCCCGCGACGCTCCAGAGCTGACGCCTTGAATTTACTTCGGGACCGCTCAACTGCGGGAAAGTTGCATCATCATGCCATGCATCGAGAGTCAGGAACTCCATATTTTCCATGTTCGAAAGGTTGAAAGCCGCACCGCGGACTAAACTCATGAAAGCATTTTCATAGAATTTGTCGTTTCCCGCTTTTGCCGCAGCACGCAGACCGTAAGAAGTTACAAACGGCCAGATTGCGCGGTTGTGATATATTTTCGTATCGGGCTCCTGCGGGAAAATTACGGAAGGTCCGGCTTCTGTTATCGGATATTCTTCAATAATTTCCAAAGCTTGAGTTGCATCGGCGATTCCTGAGAGAATAAGAAGAGAGAGTCCTAAAAGATCCCGTTTGTCGACCGGCGAATCATCGAGGAAAGTCGTTTTCATAGTTGAAAAAGTCTTTCTGTTAGACAGATAGAACTTTGATTTTATTGAAGTTTTTAGATTTTCAGCCCATTCAGAGTATTTTGCTGATTCATCGGTTTTATCAAGTTCAACCGCAAGTTCCGAAGCTGTTTTCAATGCAATATAATGCAGAACATTCGTCGAAAGAGCCTTTGACATTCCTATGTGGACAGTTTTGAAATCGGGGTTGCCTTCGTCTTCGAAAAACCAGTGCGGATAAGTCTGCTCACGCCAGTCGAGGAAAGACTGCTCGCCGCGGTAAAGGCCGTCTTTTTCATCGTAAATATAGAGTCTGTCAGCTTCCAGAGTGTTCTTTATCGCTTCGTAAGAATCTGACAAAAAGCTGTCATAGTCGCTTCCTTCAAGGTTTTTGAGCGTTTCCATTGCTCCCAAAGCCCAGACGACACGGTCAGTGCTTACAGGCCACGATCCGCCTGAACCGGTATCCTGTACTATCTGCATATTTCCGCCGCCGACTGCAGTCTTGCGTTCAGAGATCTTGAATTTAAGTGAGTTTTTCGATTTCTGAGGTTCTAAAAAAGCAACCGATGAATGAACTGCATAAGCGGTGTCGCGCGTCCAGACATAATGCCAGTTCGCGCCTGTCTCGAAGCAGTCGCAGGGAACTGAAGCTCCTTCGTTCATACTGTAATCGCTTATCGCCGAAACTTTGTTCTCATTAAGTTCCGTGACCGCTAAAGCAAAAAGTGCGTCGAACATGGTGTTTCCGCTGCGGAGAAGCGGATTTCCGGCAGTTTCCGTGACAGTACGCTGCTTTGATTCGGGATAGTTGTCGCGAAGTTCGGCATTCGTGGTCAGAGTGTAGGTTTTAAGCTCGTCGCCCGAGGCCGAGACCTCTCCTTTTTTGCCGCCCCACTCTACTTTTGAAGTATCGTAAACTACCGGATCATCGTTGTCATCATCCGGTTCAGTGTCACTGTCGGCATCGTCGTCATTTCCCGGGATATCGGTGTCCGGTTCTGCCGGTTCCGTGTCGGAATCATCGTCATTTTCCGGAATATCGGTATCAGATTCCGCAGGTTCCGTGTCAGGATCATTGTCGTTTTCCGGAATGTCGGTATCCGGATCGGTGTCAGTCTGTTCTGTATCGGAATTATCGTCACTATCCGGAATATCGTTATCCGTTATATCGGTATCCGACACATCGGCATCCGGATCGGTGTCGGGGAGATTTTCGTTGTCGTTGCTTTTCGAACCGCCGCAGCTGAAAACAAAAAGTGCGGCAAAAATGAGTAAAAAAAGTTTTTTCATGGCGTTCACTTATTACTGTTGATAAAAAAATCGAAGTTGAAAATTGTATCGGTTTCATCCAAAAGAATGCTGAACAAAGCTTCTTTTGCAGCCCACAAAACAATAACCACAAGCATGATGCTGAAAAAAACATAGGGACGTTTGACGAATATCCCGACACAGAGAAAAAGAACGGCTGCGATCACGTAGAAAAGAGTTCCTTCTTCCGCATTGATGAGCGCAAACGAAAACCCGATCATTGCGAGCATGGTGATAAGATTCCACCAGATTATCTGCCGTTCTTCACTTTCTTTCCTGATCATTTTTCCTTTTTAGCAGCTTTTTCGGCAAGTTTCGCGTTAAGTTCCCTGATGCGGCCCGTAAGGACTCTGATTACACCGAGAGCAACTTCGTCACGCTGTTTCAGGATCTCGAGGAAGTCGTCGCTTTCCATTTTCAAAACCAGGACATCGTTTTTCGCGATGATGTCGGCACTTCGCGGCTGGCTGTCGATAAGCGCCATCTCTCCGAATCCGGCACCTTCTTTCATTACGGCAACGACGTTTCCGCCGGCAACGACTTCGACTTCGCCCTTCACGATCATGTAAAGTTCTTTTCCGAGATCACCTTCGTTTACGATATACTGCCCTTTTTCAAAACTCTCCTCTTCAAGCAGAGCAGCTATGTCGGCAAGCACCTCACCCGGAATGTCGTGAAAAAGCTCGATGTTTTTGAGTGCAAGCACCCTTTCTACTCGTGTCAGCATCTTTCCTCCTATGCCTCAGGTTGCAAAACAGAGCGGGAATATTCGCAGAGATACCTGTCTGTATCGTTCAGAAGATAGTGCGCATCTGTTTCGGATATCATTATTTTGACGTAATTCATTGCATAAAGCGCCGCTTCCCTGACTATCGGACTCGGATCATAAAGGAACATCTGGATCCTGCCGTAGTCTTCGGTGATGTGTTCGTGGGCAACAGCATACAGCGTTACAGAACGAACCCACTCGGAGTCATCCGAAAGCAAAGTCTCAATAATATCAGCTATTTTCAGTTTTTTAATACTGAAGAACTGATATCCGAGACCGAGCTTTTCCTCTTCCGTCCTGCTTTCGATCAGCGGCACGATTATCGGTCTTATGTCCTTGTCGACAATGTTGTCGATGATTTCAAGAGCATTTGCGCGCTGGGAGGGCAGAACGAATTTTCTGGTTATGTTGAAATAGATGTTGTCGAAGAGCGAGTTTCCGTACATCAGTGAAAGTATTGAGAAAATCCTCTGATAACAGTTGTCGAGCTTTGTCGCCATGACATCTGTCAGACAGTCGGTCTTCAGATTCTTCCTGATCTGGACTGAGAAGTAAAGTGTCTGGAAATATTGATAAATTTCCCTTAAAAGAAGAACTTTGAGCGGCTCTTTTTCGATAGAGGCCTTTTCGATCTTTGAAACAAGTTTTTTAAGGCTGTTCAAAACGATATTGCGCAGTTCGTCGCTTTCGGTATCGAGAGAAATCGCGAGCAGCCTGAAGGATTCCGGAGTGTAGATGTCTCCCAGCATTTTTGCGACCTCGCTTTTCAGGCGGTAGCTTTCAAGTTTGTTTGCCAGGATATCTGCAGCCGGCTCGAGGATCTTTTCCCCGAATTTGGAAAGCACTTTGGCTACGTCGAAACTGACATCTTTGTCAAAAAGCATATAGAAAAGTTTCGGGATAAAGACATTGGAATCTATTTTCGAAGCTGCGTTTACCGCGGCACGTCTGACTATCGGACTCGGATCGTTCAGAAGGGTTGAAAGCTGCTGGTCCATGTTTTTCTGCCCGAGTTCGCCAAGAATATATGCTGCCGCTGCCCTGTCGGTCGCGTTTTCCGATTCAAAGAACGCCTTCAGATAGGATCCTGCCGTCATTGCACCTACGACTCCGGCATATTTGATGAGCGCTATGACCGCAGCCTCCCTTATCGAAATTTTTTCGCTGTCAAGGAAAGGCGCGACAAATTTCACCGACTTGTCCATCTGGATGTAACCGTAAGTCAGGATCGCCTCGCGAAGGACTTCTTCATCAGAATCTTTAAATAATTTCAATATGTTATAAGTGTTATACCTGCTTTCCATCCGGCGCATGAGCGAGAGGATCTTGACCTTGATCTTCGGCGTAGCCTTTGAAAGAAGTGCCACAAAATCGCGGCCGAAAGCCGAATTCCCGGAACTTTCGACCATGTCGATCGCCATGGAGAGATCTTCGTCGTCGCCGCTTTCTATCGCCTTCTGAACTATGCTCTGGAGAACATTGGGCTGCATCGTGAGCTGATTCGTTCCGAAGCGTTTTTTCTTGATGTTGTCAATGAGAACGGAAAGATAGCGGCTTCTGATCCCGACTATCGTAAGAAGCCACGAAATGCCGATAACAGTGACTATCCACGAAATGAGTTTGACGTCGGAAGAGACGATCCCGGCCTTTCCGAGATAGCTGACGGCAAGAAGGATAAAGCCCGAAACACCGATGAAGATCGGTTTGACCATTCCGTCGATTATCGCTTTTGTCCTGCTTTTTATTTTCGGGTCGAGCGGAATGTAGAGAAGCTGTATCGCCGCGTCGTTTATCGTGTATCTGAACGCGCTGTCGCCCGATTTGGCCATCGTTATCGCTACAAGAGGAGCCGCAAGACCGAACATAACGAGATCCGGCGGGACCGAAATGAAGAAAATCGAACTCAGAGTGAGGATCGCCGGAAGTATTCCCAAACTCATGAAAATGCTGAACTTAAGCAGTCTCGAAGTCGCTACGAGCTGGAAGAAAAGGGAGAAAACACCACCGAAAACGGAGTATACGAAACCGAAGTAAGCGGCAAGTTTCTGCGGATCGGTTATCGTGTCGGAAGCAACGATCTTGAACTGATAGTCGACAAGCGTGACGACGACATAGATCAAAGCTATCATTATCGCGATGTATTTGACATACGGCGTCTTCGAAATGCTTATATGCGAAGTAGCTTCCTTGGCCTGTTTCGGAGTGAGAGTTTTAGATACGACTCCTCTCTGCAGACGGCTCTGATACTTCTGCCCCATAAAACGGACGATCAGGATGCAGATCGCCATACAGAGAGCGTTTATGAAAAGAAGATACTGGACTTGTCCCAAAAGAGCGGCAAGTTTTCCTACCGAGCCGCCGACAGCCATACTTGCGATGATCCCGCCGCATCCCACAAAGCCGAGGACCCTTTTTGCCTCGCGGGAATCAAGCAGCTCATTGGTGAAAGACCAGAACTGAAACATCATGAACGCGCCTAAAAGCTCGATAAAAATGTAAAGCGAGCCGAAAGCTGCCGAGATCTCGTTGTTCACAAGCCCGACAAATATGAGAGTGAAGACGATCCCGATCGAAAAAGTCGCAGTTATAAGCTTGTCCATCCGGTAGAAGGAGCTTCTTTTGGTGTAGAAGAAAGTCGCCGTCGAAACGAGGATCGCGACACCGATATACATGAACGAAAGCATCAGCCTGTCGCCTTTGTATTTGTTCAGAAAAAGGGTGTCTCTGACGATTCGGCCCATGACCATGATGGATGTCGCCAGAAAGTTGTATGCGAAAAGAAGGAACGCGCGGTTCCTCTCATCAGGATTGTTCATATTGAAAGCTGCAAGAAGCCTTTTCATCTTATCCCTCAAAAAAATCTGTTTGTTTCATCGCCTCGAAAATCACCGCCGTCGCCGCGCTTGCAAGGTTCAGGCTTCTCACTCTGCCGTCAAGCATAGGAAGAAAGCGCGTCCTGTCACGGTATTTTCCGAGAATTTCATCCCCAAGTCCCGCAGATTCGCAGCCGAAAACAAGATAATCGCCGTTTTCGTAGGAAACTTTGTCGTATCTCGTGAGCCCTTTCTGCGAGAAAAAGTGCATTTTCGAAGTGTCGTTGGAGGCAAAAAAATCGTCTTTTGACTCCCATTCCGTGATCTCGACAAATTTCCAATAGTCAACGCCCGCCCGTTTGACCGCCGCGGTATCGAGCTTGAATCCGTAAGGTTTTACGAGGTGGAGCCTGCATTTCTGCGAAAGTACGGTGCGTGCGATATTGCCTGTATTCTGCGGAATTTCGGGATTTATGAGAACGACTTCGAACATTGGCCCCAAACTCAAAAATCAAAAACGGAAAATTATACTGTTTTTCAAAGAAAAACAAAGTTTTCACTTTAAAACCCTCCCACACCTATCGCGGCGGAAAATTTCAGCGAATTCTGCGTGATGTCGTGCGATACTCCGACCGATATCGCGGGAAAGGCGAAGTTTTTGAGATAGACTTTGACTCCGGTCGAATAGCCGAAATCCATGACTGGCGAGCCGCCGAAATCCTCTCCTAAAAACTGTTCGAGAAGGCCGTATGCCGAAATGACGAAATACTTCATTTTGTAGATGCCGACTTCAAGTCCGAGGTCGATCCCGGCCATTTTAGCGCTGTGGAATTTTTCGGGCATGATCGTTGTTCCGACGACCATCTGCGAAGGGAGCAGCGCCAGCGGAAGATATTTCGAATAGTAGCCTGCGTAGTGCGTGAGAACGCGCAGTCTTGTCACCGGAAGCGGCTGTTGAATCGTGATTTCGGCGTCAAACGAAGATGCCCTGCCACCTGTTGTCAGAAAAGTTACGTTTCCACCTATACTCACCGATTTTTCCGACATGAACCACTCGTTGAGCTCCGGGATAGTGAAATTCCAGCCGCCTTCAAGCGTAACAGCGTGGAACGACCTGAGTTTTTCCTTATATTCCGAATATTTTTTATCGAAATCGATGTGAGTGTAGTTGTAACCAAGACCTACCAGTATTTTGGAGCGTTTTGTGATTTTGTCGCTCACCGAAACGTTGACAGAACCGCCCATCGTGTCGTATTCGAGCATTTTCTCGTCGCGGCTGTTCTTCTCCTCGCGGTCACGGTGCGTAAAGGCTCCCCCGACCGAAAAACCGGGATGCGCCGCATCGAGCGAAGGACGCGAATAAGCCATGAGAGCCATCTGGATATTCTTGGAAAAAACACCACCCACAAGATAGTTGTCCCTGATCCCGAAAGCGTTAGTGTCCATGACGAAAGCTCCGCCCATAAAACCCTGGTCCGATGAATACATGAGAAAAGGTATCGGCAGAAACGAAAATTTTTCCTTCACTTTTATTTTTAGAAAAGAGTTTCCGTTTTCGTCCTTTTCAAGCGTGACTTTTATCTCGGAAAAAAGCCTGAGTTCCTCGAGAGCAGTCTCGACTTCGTGCAGATCCAGAGCGGACGACGGAACTTTCGAAAACCTCTCGAGAACGGCTTTCATGTATGATTCTTTCGTCTTTTTGAGTCCTTCGAATCTGATTTCCGTGACTGCCTGTTCAGTTAAATCCTGCGGAAAGATCTCGCTTACAAAAGAAAAAATTATGAAAAAAAGTAAAAATCCTGCAAATAAACGCATGTGGAACGTGTCAACAACGGATACAGCTATTTCGAGCCGAATTTTTTTTCGGCTCTCGCCAGATCTTCGGCATCGTCGATCTCACACCACATCTCTTCGGGAACTTCGACGACTCTGAAATCGCATTCCCTGAGATACATAAGGCTTCCCAGCACTTTTTCGTAGTAGCTGTTCTCACCCATATTTTCGACATACCATTTTATCAGAGGCATGTATTTTCCGACAAAATCCTTTGTGAAGCGGTACATATTGACGGTTTTTCTCGTGTTCGCGTAGTCGAAACCTTCGCCCTGCCACTTGCCGAGAACAAGTTCCACCGCTTTGTCTCCATCGACTCTGACGACACTTCCGTCCATAGTTTCTGGGTTGAACGGGCTTACGAGTATGCTGCACTCCCCTTTTCCGGCCATCAGTTTTTCAAGCATTTCTTTGTGGTAGTAAATGTCGCATTCAAGCATCAGCATTTCGTCGTCGCAGAAAGAAGCCGCGTTGTAAAGGCTCACGATGTTGTTGGTTTCGAGATAGCGGGCGTTTTCATAGTAGCTTATCTTCGCGCCGTTCCATTCGTTTCCGATATGTTCGCGGATGTAGCCGGCCATGTGTCCTACAACGATACCGATATCGGTGATCCCCAGCGCAGTCAGATTGTTGAGAGCGTTCACCAGCAAAGGCGTTCCGTTCACTTCGACCATCGATTTCGGGATCGTGTTCGTTATCGGCTGAAGACGTTTACCGAATCCCGCCGCAAGAATAAGTGCTTTCATGCCGACCTCGCTATTTAAGTGAGATTTCAATCTCGTTTTTGACAAAATCATACATTTCGGGATTCGAGGCGATTATCGTTCTGCCAAGAATGTAGTTGTCCCCGCCCGAAAACTCGGTCACAACTCCGCCTGCCTCCTTCACGATCAGCGAACCGGCCGCAACGTCCCACGGAGAAAGCCCGGCCTCATAGAAAAACGCGAATTTTCCGCATGCCGTATAGACCAGATCGGTGACAGCCGAGCCTAATCTTCTCATCGCGCGGGTCTTCTGGACCATGTTGCAGAAAACGGGCAGAGTTCCAGTTCCGCCGTGCTGCGTTATGTCCGCAAAACCTGTCGCTCCGACGCAGTTTATCGCCGAAGAATCGCTGTTGACGCTGATTTTTTCACCGTTAAGCCACGCACCTTTTCCCGCTTCGGCACTGAACATCTCGTTCGTCACCGGCAGAAAGCATACCGCCAGATCGACTTTTCCGCCGTCAAAGTGCGCGATCGATATCGCAAACGGAGCGATCCCCGCCACGAAATTGGTCGTTCCGTCGATCGGATCAACTATCCAGCACGGTTTCAAAAGTCCGGTCTTCGGATTGAACTCCTCGCTTAAAAAATCAATATTATCAACCTCTTTCAACTTTTCGAGAAGCATTTTTTCGACTGTGATATCGGCCTCTGTCACAAGATCGCACTTCGATTTGAAAGATTTTTTCAGTTCAGGCGAACAAAAAAACTTCAGAGCGGTATTTCCCGCCGATTTTGCTATGTCTATGACTTGTCCAAGCCTGTCAGAGCGAGTGTTCACGCAGCTTTTCCATAGAATTGAGGATCACGCCGTGAAGGTAGGAATTTTCCTCGTCGGTCAGATTTCCTTTCGTTTTTTCTTCGAGCATTTTGAGAAGTCCGATGTTGAACTCGGCAATCTCAAGGTTTACGCTGACTTCGCCTGCACCTTTGACCTTTATTTCGCCCAAATTCAGCAGAACAGCCGAATATACCGAAGAAACGAGGCTTTCAAACGACGGACTGACTATTGACGAAAGTTCCGCTTTGCTTTCGTTACCCATGAAAACCTCTAATAATTTCTTTTTATGTTGGCTTCTTTAATGAGTGCTGCTTCGTCGATCGTGTCGTATTCAGTGCACTCTTCAAGACTGTCGAGATATTTTTTGTATTCTGCTTCGGTGATTTCACCGCTTTTGAGTTTTCTCTCGATAGTTCTCGTATCGATCTCAGTCAGAACGACCTTATTTTCTTTATTTTCCTTAGCCATCATATCCTCCTATTGAAATTGTACGTCCAAAGTTGCACCGCTGCTGCCGCCGCCTGAGCATTTTCCCATTCCGCAGACTACTCCGGCTGCTACACCGCCGGCAACAACAACGCCGACAACAGTCCAGAGCCACCACTCTTTGTAAACCGGTTTTTTCTCTTTGTCTTCCTTTTTATCTTCAGCCGGTTTGTCTGAAAGTCCGAGCAGATCAGCCTCTTCCATAAGAAGATCCGAAATCGCCTTGTATTCGTACGGATCATCGACGAGCGCCTTGTTGAACTGATTAAGTGCAGCAGATGAAGAAGCCTCGCCTTTTTCCGGAAGGGCGAAAACCGCTTCAGATTTTTTGAATTCCTTTTTATCGCAGTCGATCATGTAACCCTGATATCTGAGCTTTTCATCTGAGCCGAGAGAAGCCTTTACGACAAAAACGTTGTTGAGACCGTTATCCTGAGCCAGATCGGTCGCTTTGCGGATCATCGAAACAGTACCGAAATCAGATTTCATGGTCTCTTCAAGCTCTGCAACTGCAGAAGCGGACGGATTTTTCGTCATAGTCTCGTTGATCGAAACAGTTTTTCCTTCACGAACGGATACTGAACCGCCGGCATCGCGGAAACCGTTTTTGTGGATGCGGTAGTAATGCTTTCCGCCGCTGATTCCGCGAAGAATGACAGGTGTCATTCCTGCAATTTTTCCGTCAATGAAAACAAGTGCTCCGTCCTGGTTGCACTGAACTCTGACTGAACCTTTGCCTGCACTTCTGCTGTCGCTTTTTATATCGCCGAACGCAGACATGACTTCATCGGAAAAAGCGGGATCGTTCGGAGTGGAATCGGGATTTATCGAAATGTAGGTCGAAAAATACGTTTCAGCATTATCATCATCGTCGAGAAGTTTGTAACTTGCGCCGAGATAGAAAAGAACTTCGCTCAGAAGGCTCATGTCGCCCATTCTGTCTATGTTGTCCTCAAGTGTTTTGAGAGCCGATTTGAATTTTTCTATAGCCTCTTCGATACCGAGATCGTTATAGAGCGCCTTACCTTCCTCGAAATCCTTTTTAGCGCCTTTCAGCCACGAAGATGATCCGGAAAAGACTGTCGTTTCGGTCCCGACATAATCGTAATCCTTCGATTCAGCAAGATGTGAAGCGGTTTCGGCTACAACGTGTGCCGCTGCTTTGACAGTGTGGGAATCTTCAAACATGTAGACCGCCATGATCTTCCTGCCGTCAGAAGTATAATCCTCGGAATCGTCTGATTTTGCTGATTTCGCAGATTTCCTCGGAGCAGGAGATTCGTCTTCAGAATCTTCGGAATCTTCAGAATCCTCGGAATCTTCAGAACTTTCTTCCTCGCCTGATTCCTCACTTTCCTCTTCATCCTCTTTCGATTTTTTAGCGGAAGAATCATCTTCCTCATCCTCTTCGCCTTCTTCAAGCCCCAGATCAAGTTCGTCAAGCTCGAAACCTTCTTCCGCCCGGAGTTCGGCCAAAGATACTCCTGCAGGAGTCAGTGAAAGGAACGTAAAGGAGATAAGCACCAAATAAACTACTGAAAATCTCATTTTGTATTCCTCAAAAACATCAAAAAAACCGATTGTCTATACTTAAAAATTTTAAAGAGTCAATATCATCGTGGATTTTCCCGAAAAATAGGGTATGATCGTCCGTTTTTTGGTTTTTGCATACGGAAATTTTGAAATGATTCACTTAGTCAGAGAAAAGCTCAATATTTCAGACGGGTTGCTTGTTCCTGAGGAAACAGATCTCCATTATTTGACCAGAGTCCGCAGGATCCGCAGCGGAGAAAAGGTCTCGTTTGCCTCGGCAGGAGATGTTTTCGAAACCGAATGCGAACTCTCAGGCAAAGACGCCGTTTTCAAAATAATCAGCAAATACAGCGACTTACAAGACAGACCCAAACTTTTTGCAGCCCTTGCCTCCGCCGACATTTCAGCTCTCGAAGAGTGTCTTCGCAACGGAGTCGAAGCGGGTGCGGACGCATTTTTCATCTTTCGCTCCGACTACTCCAACACTGACATGAAACTTATTGAAAAAAAGATGCCGCGCCTAAAAACCATAGTTGCATCTGCCGCATCCCAGTCGCGCCGGACAAGGCTGCCGGAAATCACTCTGAAAACGATGGATGAACTTGCCGGCATGGATTGCGAGCACATTGCACTTCACCCATATTCGCCAATAAACTTAAATAGTTACGATTGCAGAAGCAAAAAAGACAAAATGCTTTGGATCGGTGCAGAAGGGGGATTTTCAGAAAAAGAGACTGCTTTTTTCGAAAGCAGAAATTTCAGAATGTTTTCCCTTAAAACCCCGATACTCCGAATGGAAAACGCCGTCACGGCAACGCTCGCCTTCGTCAGAAACCTGATAAACCTGCAGACCGGAGAATAAAATGATCGAAAGAATAAAAAATGCAGATTTGAAAGAACTTGTTGAAATCGCAGCCGATACGCGGAAAAAGATGGTGGAAACTGTTTCCAAACGGGGCGGCCACCTCGCTTCGTCGCTCGGAACAGTAGAACTCACGATAGCCCTGCTCAAAGTTTTCGATCTTCCTAAAGACAAGGTAATCTGGGATGTCGGACACCAGTCCTACGCCTACAAAATGCTTACCGACAGAAGCGAAAATTTCGACACTCTAAGGACTTTCGGCGGCATTTCGGGATTTCCCAAAATCTCGGAATCGAAATACGACTTCTTCGGCACAGGCCACGGCGGCACTTCGATCTCTGCCGGACTCGGAATGCGTGAGGCAATGAGAATGAAAAGCGACGGCTCGAAAGTGATTTCAGTAATCGGAGACGGCGCGATAACAAGCGGTCTCGCACTTGAAGCAATGAACAATGTCGACCGCTTCGGCAGGAACACGATCACGATCCTCAACGACAACGACATGTTCATTTCAACTTCTGTCGGCGCTCTTTCGAAGTGGTTCAGCCGCAAACTTTCGGGGCAGAAATACTCTTCCGCGAGAACAGAGATAAAGCAGCTGATCTCAAAACTGCCGCCCATCTTTCACGGTGACAAAATAGTTGATATTATTAGGAAAACCATAAATTCTTCAAAATCCTTGCTTACCCCCGGAATACTTTTCGAAGGTTTCGGCTATCAGTATGTCGGCCCTGTCGACGGACACAATATCGAAGAACTTGTGGAAACACTGCAGGATTTGAAACACAACAACGAACCGGTCCTTCTGCACATACACACAGTGAAAGGAAAAGGTTACAGATTCGCAGAGGAAAATCCCAGAAAATTCCACGGCATAGCACCATTTGATATCGAAACCGGCGATATGAAAAAACCGGCCTCTCCGTCTTTTACGGCATATCTTGCCGACTATCTGCCGCGTCTTTTCAGAAGACATTCGAACTTAGTGGCAATAACGGCTGCAATGCCCGACGGAACAGGGCTTTGGAAACTTCAGGAAGCCTATCCTTCAAGAGTCTACGATGTCGGAATGTCTGAAGGACACGCTGTAACCTTCGCTTCCGGTCTTGCCGCAGGCGGCTTGCGCCCGATCGTTGCGATATACTCTACATTTCTGCAGCGGGCTTTCGACAACATCGTCCACGATGTCGCACTCCAGAATCTGCCTGTAACTTTCCTTATCGACAGAGCCGGACTTGTCGGTGAAGACGGTGCTACACACCACGGACTTTTCGATCTCGCCTACTTCAGGATGATCCCGAACATGACCGTCATGGCGCCGCGCGACGAATCAGAAATGGCAAGAATGATCGAATTTTCCCTCACCATGCATTCCCCCGTTGCGATCCGCTATCCGAGAGGAAGCGGTAGCGGGAAACGCCCGTCAAACCGCCTGACTCCGCTCAAAACCTGCACCGGCGAGTTACTGAAAAGCGGAAAGGACAAAATCATGATCGTCGGTATCGGAATAACGACCGTTTTCGCGCTTGAGGCAGCCGGGAAACTTGAAAAATCGGGCATATCCCCGTTTGTCTACGATCTAAAATTCGTAAAACCGCTTCCAGAAGAACTTTTCGAGCTTATCGGAAAGCACGGAATAAAGCAGATAATTACTGTCGAAGACGGCATTGCAGCCGGCGGTGCAGGATCGGCGATACTTGAAAAACTGAGCGGACTCAGAATGAACATCCCGTGCACGATCCTCGGAATCCGCGACACATTTTCGACCCACGGAACGCAGAAGGAACTCAGAAGGATCGAAGGCATTGATGCCGAAAGCATAATCGAAGCGGTAAAAGGGATCTGAATTACCGCAGAAACACGTGGATTTTTTCCAGAAATTAAATATAATGCGGCGGTTTTGAGATAGAGACGCACGTCTCAGAGGTCGTGGATTTTTCTCGAGACGCCATAATATGACGTCTCTACGTCCCCCCGCCACAATGGAGAGGGGAACAAAAGGTCAGTGAGGTTTTTAGGAGGTTTTTAGGAGGTTTTCATGGATAAGATTCTTATTTTGGATTTCGGTTCACAGTATAACCAGCTCATTGCAAGAAGAATAAGAGAGATGAACGTTTACTGCGAGCTCAAACCGTTCGATGTTTCGCTTGATTTCATTAAGGATTTTGCACCTGTCGGAATAATTTTCTCAGGCGGTCCCTCTTCAGTCAACGATGAAGGGGCACCCGATGTCGATCCGAAAATTTTCGAGCTCGGGATCCCGATACTTGGCATCTGCTACGGAATGCAGCTCACATCCTCGCGTCTCGGCGGAAAGCTCAGCAGCGGAAAAAGCCGCGAATACGGCCGCGCTTACATCGAAAACCTCGCTCCTGAATCTCCTTTTTTCAAAGGAATTTCGCTCAAAACGCAGGTCTGGATGAGCCACAGCGACTATGTTTCTGAGATCCCGCAGGGATTTTATCCGATCGCAAAGACCGACACGATCCCTTTTGCCGCGATAGGAAACGACGAGAAAAAAATCTATGCAGTACAGTTCCATCCGGAGGTAAACCACTCTCTCGAAGGAAGAAAGATGCTTTCGAACTTCCTCTTTGAAGTTTGCGGAGCGAAAGCTGAGTGGAAAATGGATAACTACATAAAGATTGCGACTGAAAACCTCAAAAACACGATCCAGGATAAAAAAGTGGTCCTCGGTCTTTCGGGCGGAGTCGATTCGTCTGTCACGGCGGCACTTTTAGCACGCGCGATCGGCAAAAATCTCACCGCGATCTTCGTTGACAACGGTTTACTCCGTAAAAACGAGCGCGAAGAAGTCGAGGCGAACTTCAAGGATATGCTCAACCTCATCGTTGTTGATGCTCGTGACGAATTTCTCGGCAAACTCGCAGGTGTCACAGAACCCGAAAAGAAAAGAAAGATCATCGGCAACACTTTCATCGAAGTTTTCGAGCGCGAGGCAAACAAAATAAAAGATGCCGATTTCTTAGCTCAGGGAACGATCTATCCCGATGTGATCGAAAGTTCAGTCAACAAAAAAGGTGCCTCGACCACGATAAAAAGCCACCATAATGTCGGCGGCCTTCCAGAAGACATGAAACTGAAACTCGTGGAACCGCTGCGTGACCTCTTCAAGGACGAAGTTCGCGAACTCGGGCTCAAACTCGGCCTTCCCGAAAAGCTCATCAAGCGCCATCCCTTCCCAGGACCGGGCCTTGCAGTCAGGATCCTTGGCGAAGTCACAGGCGAAAAGTGCGATATCCTCAAGGAAGCGGACCACATTTTCATCGAGGAGATCAGAAACGCCGGTCTTTACGACGAAATTTCGCAGGCATTCGTCGTTCTCCTTCCCGTCAAAACCGTCGGAGTCATGGGCGACTGCCGCACATACGAATACGTCGTCGCTCTCCGTGCCGTCAAAACGGACGACTTCATGACCGCGGACTGGTTCGAATTCGACCCGAAATTCCTCAAAAAAGTAAGTTCCCGCATAATCAACGAAGTCAAAAGGATCAACCGCGTCGTTATCGACATCAGTTCGAAACCGCCGGCTACGATCGAGTGGGAATAGCAAAAAAACAGTTCAGACCGGAAATAAATCCTTATTTTTACTAATTAAAAATTTTTTTCGAAAAAGACTTGCTTTTTTCTAAAGATCTACTAAAATATTCTTCTTAATTTTGCGACGGAGGACTTATCGTTTTCAGCATTGTTTAAACAGTGCGCGTGAGTTGTCAGGAAGAACCGTTTTATAAACTAAAAATTTTTTTAATAAGGCAGAACACATAACTCATTCTGTGCGTACATTGTTTTGCCGGAAAAATAAAAACTAATTACGGAGGAACGGAAAGATGAGTAAGATCCCGCATTTCAGATCCAACACCAGAAGAATGATGGAAGACTGCACCACCAACGATTACTACAGCCTCGCCTACTATCTTTACTGTATTTCAGAGATCAACGAAGAAATCGAATTCTGCAGCTACCAGGAGATTTACAAACTTTTCAAGAGGATGGCCGTAGAGTTCGGCGTCTCAAAAAACATCAATGATTTTACAGAAAACTTTGTTCTTTCGGCAAAGAAGAGGGGGATTTTCAAATCCATCCCGAAAAAAGAAAGACACCTTTCTTTCGACGGAGGCCCCATCAAATACGAATACGAGGAAGATCAGGAAGTCGACCGTATGCTCTTAAGAGTGAATTCCAGAATCGACAAAGAGTTAGTCAATCTTTACAGATGCTTCTACGCTGCAAACGGCGTAAACCGTTTCTTCGCCGACCTTATTGCGAATTTCTTTCTCAAAAAAGAACCTGTAAAAAAACTCCTTCCTCTCGATGAGATCCCGTCTCACGTAAAGCAGGCTCTCAACGACACTTCATCAGTCGATTTTATAGACGAATCTCTCGGACTTACCGAGCTGGAACGCCGCTTCCTTGTCTTTCTGTTCCGCTGCGAATCGAAGTCGCCGATAGGAAAAATCGCCGATGATCTTCCTGAAAGCCAGCTCCTCGAATTCCGCAAAAAAGTGCTCGGGATAGACAATCTGACATACAATTCCTTAGTCTGTGCAAGCGGCGCCCTCAGATCGTTCGGTTTCATCGACGAAAACGGAGACCTTGAAGACGAGGCGGTGGAAAGCATCGCAAACAAAAGCCTCAACATCTTTTTTGCCGATCTTTTGAAAGACGGCGACTGCTCCGAAGCCTACGATCTTTCCTCATTCAGCACGAACAAAGAGACAAACACCATAATCCAGCGGATGCTTACAGGCGAAGAAAACATCTCGATCCTTTTGTACGGCAAAGCGGGAAGCGGAAAAACAGAATACGCTAAATCTTTAGTAAAAGCCTCAGGATTGAAGCCGCTCATCTTCAAAAACGAAGCTGAACTTTCGATAAAACGCTACTCTAACGACAACATCCTCTGCCGCCTCAATCTCCTCCTTTCGATCCCGCATCCCGATTCAGTACTGATAATCGACGAAGCTGAAACCATGCTCGAAACAAGCGCTCAGGGAATATACGGAATGCGTATCGCCTCGCCCAAAAAAGGTGTGGTCAACAAAATGCTCGAAAACAGCAGGAACAAAATAATCTGGATCGTAAATCACACGGAACTGATCGACAAATCGACTCTCCGCCGCTTCAATTTCTCCTGTAAATTCGATGCTATGTCAGCTAATCAGCTGAGAAGGATCACTTCTGCGAAACTCGCCCCGCTCGGACTTGAAAGCAGCATAAATTCACAGATACTCGACCTCATCGAAAAATACAGCATCACCGGAGCATCTGTCGACAATGTCGTAAAAACGATAAAAAGCCTCGGCAGCACGGATCCGAAACAGCTTATCAGCTGCATCAAAACGATCCTGAAAGAGAACTCGGCACTTCTGACGAACGGAAAAGCAACGATGCGCAGAAAACTGAGCCCGGCATACGACATGAGTGCACTGAACACCGACGTTTCCCCGGTAAAGATCGTTGAAATGATAGGAAATGCCGAAAACTTCGCAAAAACGAACCGCTCAGCCGAAAACGGAATAAGAATGCTCTTCTACGGCATCAGCGGAACAGGAAAGACTGAATTTGCAAGATACATAGCGGACAAACTCGGGAAGAAGATCCTTCTCAAACGCGCGTCAGATCTGCTTGACATGTATGTAGGCAACACAGAAAAACTTATCCGCGACGCCTTTGCCGAAGCTGAAAAAACAAACAGCATACTTCTGCTCGATGAAGCCGACTCCTTCTTCGCAAACCGCGAAAGCGCGCAGCATTCATGGGAACGCACCCAGGTGAACGAGCTCTTGACACAGATGGAGGAATTCAACGGCATCTTTATCTGTACCTCGAACCTGAAAAAGATCCTCGACCCCGCAATGAACCGCCGTTTCCACATAATCGTCGAGTTCAAACCCATGACACGGGAAGGGATCAGCTGCATGATGGACCGCTATTTCAGCAGTTTAGAGTTCACCGATGACGAGATCCGCCGCCTCGAACGCTACAATTCAGCAACACCCGGCGACTTCGGCGTGCTTTCCCAGAAAATACGCTTCATGAACCAGTCGGAAATCGACCACTCATTCATAATCGAAGAACTCTGCAAAATGCAGAAGGAAAAGAAAAACGACAGCGGCATCGGACACAAAGTCGGATATTAGGCTGAACGACCAAAAATTTGACACTTCCCCATTATTCTTTAGAATTTTGCGCTTTAAAAAGGCAATGTTTTTTCATAAAAAGGAGGAAAAAATGAAAAAAAGATTGGTCATTCTGACAGTTATTGCCGGATTTTTCTTCGCTTCATGCGGAAGCCAGCCGGCAAAAGACGAAGAACCCGCAAAGCAGTCGGAAACCCCGGCACAAACAGAACAGGCTCAGCCTGCACAGCCTGAAAAAGCTGAAGAAAAAGCTCCCGATTTCGGGGAAAAAGGAAACGCTTTCTACAAGCACTGTGCTGACGAGTTCGCAGCTGTAAAAGCAATCATCGCAGACATCAAAGCAAATCCGGAAGGAAGAAAAAACATCGAAAAACTTCAGCTTTTCAACAGCTTCGAAGTAAAAATCGAGGACGCTTGGGGAAAAATCGAGATCTACGAGATGAACCACCCCGACGAAGGAATGAGAAACGCGGCAATGGCAGCTGAAAGCGAACTTATGGCGATCCTTTCCGAAATCACTCTCGACGCGGACCTTTACAAGGTTATGGCGGCTATCCCGGCTGACGATCCGGAGTTTGACGCAGAAGACAAACGTTTCCTTGCAGACGTCATCGACGATTTCAAACGTTCGGGCGTCGACAAAGACGAGAAGACCCGCGAGGAGATCAAAAAAGTCAACGCTGAGCTTGTCGCTATTTCGCAGCAGTTCAACGCAAACATCGCATCCGACAGAAAGAGCATCAAAGTCGCTCCTGAAAGGCTGAAAGGACTTCCCGAAGACTTTATCAACGGCCATGCGAAAGACGAAAAAGGCATGATAACCCTCACGACCGACTATCCGGATTATTTCCCGGTATTGGAGTCGGCTGACGACGAAACTCTGAGAAAAGAGATGTACTTCCTCGCTCAGAATGTCGCTTATCCTTCAAACGAAGAGGTTTTTGACAAGCTTTTAAAAGCAAGAAAGAAACTTGCTAACCTTCTTGGTTACAAAAACTGGCCCGAATATTCCGAAGCGAAACTTATGATCGGAAATCCGGAGAACGCAGAGAATTTTGTAAAGAAAATCGCAGCGATATCGATGCCTTATGCAAAGAAAGAAGCTGAAATACTTCTTGCGAAGAAAAAACAGCTTACTGGCAAAGACGATGTCGAAGTCGAGCCGTGGGACAGATTCTACATTCCGCGCCTTGTCAGAATGGAAAAGTTCAACTACGACCCGGAAGCAGTTCGCCCCTACTTCGAGATCCAGAAGGTTTTGAACGGAATTTTCACAGTAAATTCAAAGATTTTCGGCCTTGAGTTCAAACAGATCAAACGCGACGACGTATGGCACGAAAGCATTCTTTCCTACGACGTTTACTCGAACGGCGAAAAAATCGGAACTTTCGACCTTGACCTCTATCCGCGTGAGAACAAATACAAACATTTCGCAATGTTCACCAACGAGCAGGGAATCAAAGGAAGACTTCCGAGAATGGCTATCGTCGGCAACTTCCCGACACCGGTAAACGGCAAAGCTTATGTCGGCCACGACAGCGTCCAGACTCTTTTCCACGAGTTCGGACACCTCATCAACGGAATACTTGCGAAAGACAACAAATATGTCCGTTTCGCAGGAACAAACTGCCAGCGCGATTTCGTCGAAACTCCCTCGCAGTTCATGGAAGAATATGTCTGGGACGCTCCTATCCTCCAGCTTTGGGCAACCAATGACGCAGGCGAACCGATCCCGGCAGAACTTGTAGAAAAAATGAGAAAATCGGATGAATTCGGCAAAGGTCTCCACACTTCGAGACAGCTTTACCTCGCGATCCTTTCGCTTGAAGTTTACCTTCAGGATCCGGATGCCGAAGGTTTCAACCACCACGCTTTCGAAAAGAAGACCGAAAGAGAATACTCTCCGTGGAAAACCTATGAAGAGACTCACCAGATCGAGAATTTCGGACACCTTGACGGCTACAGCTCGAACTACTACACCTACATGTGGTCGCTTTCGATCGCAAAAGATTTCTACGGCTACATCATGCAGAACGGCGGCCTCATGAACCCGGAAATCATGGGCAAATACAGAGACCAGGTCCTCAAAGCAGGCGGCGCGAAAGACGGTATGCAGATGGTCCGCGACTTCCTCGGAAGAGAGCTTTCGTTCGAAGCATTCGAAAAGTGGCTTAATCAGTAACATCTATGATTTCTAAATGATTTCAACGATTTATTCTCCCGCAAAAATCAATATTTTTCTTAAGATCGAAGGGCGGGACAAAGTGAGCGGAATGCATTTTCTCCGTTCGCTTTTCGCCCCGATCGATATCTGCGACAAACTGGAGATCGAAGAAAGCGGCACTTTTTCAGTTGTCACAAACGGTATCGATGAAAGTATTCCGACAGAGAAGAACATCGTTTTCAAAGCATATTCGGCACTTCAGAATTATGTCGGGAAAGAAATCCCGAAATTTTCGGTAAAAATCGAAAAATCTATCCCAACCGGAGCCGGTTTAGGCGGCGGAAGCAGCAACGCGGCGGCATTTCTGAAGTTTGCGAACGAGCGATGCAAACTTAATTTATGTTTAACACAACTCATTGAAATCGCTTCAAAAATCGGAAGTGACGTCCCGTTTTTCATCCTCGGAAAACCGGCAATAGTATCGGGAACCGGTGAAAAAATCGAGGCAGTCGAACTCCCAGAAAGCGGAAAGTTTTTCGTTCTCGTAAACCCCGAGATCCACGTCGACACAAAGCTCGCCTACTCTCTTTTCGATAAAACTTATCCTGACTGCGGCACTTCAAACCGCGTTCCGGAAAATTTCTCATGGAAAAAAGAGCATATCTTCAATGATTTCGGAGAGATAGTCTTCGCCGAATTTCCTGAGATCGCACGCGTCAAAACCGAACTTGAATTTTCAGGAGCATCCAAAGTTTTCATGTCGGGAAGCGGCTCCACACTCGTCGCAATGACCAAAACCGAAGAAATTGCTCAAAAAATCGTCGCTGAATTTTCAAAAAGGTTCAGAACCGTAAGAAGAATCGGATTTATAGGGTAAAATCCCGCCTTCCAGCCACAAATTTTCCCCACATTTCCATTTTGAGAGGGCGAAATAAAATGCTGCCCTCTCAGTCACTTTGTGACAGCTCCACCTGAGTAAGAGGCAAGTTCACAAATTCTTCAAAATCTCTTTGATCCAAGCCGAATCAAGCACTTCGAAAGCGAAGCATTTTTTGCCTAGATCTTTGAGAGATGCACCGAGGTGATAAAGGATTTTGTTGTCGATTATCAAAAATCTGTCGTGGATTTTTTCTGTATGTTTTAGTTCAAGCACTGGATATTGTTCATTAAATTTTTGAATATCCAAAGATGTGATTTTTGTCTTAGAACAAGTAAGAATTGTGACTTTTACGCCGCTTTTCTTTTTTGCGAAGCGTTCCAGAACCGTTAAATCTACATAGTGGTCGATCAAAACAATCTCTTTTTCAGCCTCGGCAATAAATGACTCGAATTTCGCGTAGGCATCAAAAAAACGGCGAAGAGCAACAAAAGCATCAATAATCATTATACTTGTCAGCACTGCAGTATCACTTTTAAGAACTGAAGCCAGCATCGCCACACCCTGCTCGGTAAAAGCATAAGGCAAATTTTATATTGCTGCCGCGACTTCTTTTATCGTTCAAGGTCACAATTTGTGACCTTGAACATTTATCAATTAAATCAACCTCTTCTTTCCTGATTTGAAACATAAATCTTTCCGGAAATCGCTCTATATTCCTTTTTACTGCCTGATTCAGAACTTTCGTTTCGACTCCGTAAAGTTCAGCCAAGTCGCGGTCTATAATCACATACTGACCTCGAATGAGAAGAATTTTGTCTGAAATATCGATTTTTAGATTATTTTTACCCGCTTCAAGAGTTTTGCCGTTTAAAGACAAAAGATTCTTTGGAATTTCAATCTGGTTAAAACCGCGAATATATTCTTTAATTTCCGCGATATCTTTCGTGTTTTGCGAAGTCTGGATCGCGAGTTTTGCGACATAATCATAGCCGATAAGGTTCTCTCGCTCGATAATGTAATCCTTCATCGCTTTGACAAGACGAACCAAAACCTTACTTTGCCTGGTCGCCAGTTCCCCGCGCAGAACAGTCATCAGCATATAAATTCCCTGCTCGGTGAAAGCGTAAGGAAAATACGATCTGCCGCCTTTCACACCTTTTACCTGCATCGAGGTCAAAAATTTTGACCTCGATAATTCTATAACCTCGCCAGCATTCAGCTGAAATCTGAAATCATCATCAAATTTCTCAATGTTATTCTTAACTTGCTGGTTAAATGCCTTGACTGAATAGCCGTATATTTCGGCCAGGTCGAAGTCAAGCATCACCTGTTTTCCGCGAATAATGTAGATTTTGGATCTCAAATCACTTTCACTGTGAATCACAACATCTTCTTTCATATTTTATCCAACAACACAAAAATATAACGATAACAAGAGTATAAATTTTAAATCTTTTATCAACAAAAATTTAATAGCGCAATAGATTTTCACTTTTCCCAAAAACCCTGCCGTTTTTCTTGATTTTTTGCGTCAGAAAAGCCGTTGTCGAAAGAGCGGAAAAAGCTTTCGACGAACTTTCAAAAGAAATCGAAGCACAGAAACAGTAATTCATCAGACGAACTTTTCCGGTTATTGAGCGAAATCAAAACGAACTCCGCTTTCGACAGGTTCGGGTGAAGACTCTCAATTTAAGAAAAATTCAAGCATAAATGACACTTTTTGCCCATTCCAGAATTTTGGAAGCCTGAGCAACAGCGGTTTTTGCCATATATTCATCGACCTCGATTTCATTGGGATATCGAGGCATTACACCGTATTTCGTAAGATTATCGGCATAATCCAAGAGCGTTTCAGGAATTTCGACACCAGTTTTTTCTTTTACGGCATTGTGTACCTGATTCATAAGAAAGGATATATCGTGAACTTTCGGCATTCCGCCGCGATTTCCGAAATACACTATAACAGCCTTGACTGCTTTTTCAGCTGCCTGCTGACTATGATAGCATATAATTTCGAGCGGCAGCGGATAAAAGGCACCATTCAACAGATGATCTGCGGTATTAAAATCCATGTCGGCATAAGCCAACCATGCTTTTACTTCCGCCATTTTCTGTTCCAAATTCAAATTTTCGTTGTTATTTTCCATGCGAATTCCTCTTTAATTCAGCTCATACAGAAGTTTTCCGTTTCTCGCGACTTCGCCTTCGACATAAAGCGTATCGTTTGAATTGCTGTATTTGTCGAACCTTGTTTTTGTTCCGACAACAATATCAACAGGTCTTTTTCTGAGATATCTGATAGCTTTGTAAGCCTCTGTAGAAACATCGGCGACATTCCGGTTGTCATCAACAACGATATAAAAATCGAAATCGCTATCTTCATTGTCTGTTCCGGCTGCAAAAGAACCGAAAAGGAAAATTTTGACCGGATTTAGCTTTTCAACAAAACACTTGATTATTTCCATAATATTTTCAGATGCTTCTTTGTCTTTGATGCTCAAAAGTACCGTGTTTCCAAACATATCGGGATCCTCCGTTCAAAAAACCTAATTCTTTTACCACATTATCGGATTTTTGTCGATTTTTTATTTTCTACAAACAAACCCGCTATATTTTTTACATTTGCAGATTTACCGCGTAAAATAGCGCGTTTTTTGTATTTTTCAGGAGATTTTAATGAAAAAGTTTTTTGTAGTTTTACTGTTCATGCTTGGTTTCGCCGCATGCGGAACAACTGATGCGCCGAAAAGCGGAAAACCCGCAGTTTCGGAGAGCAACCGTCCTGCATGGACAAAAGTTCCCGAAAAAATCGAAAAAGCAGACGTCATTCTCTTTGTCGGAGAAGCAAGCATCGCGAAATCAGAAGAAGACGCCGTCGCACTCGCTACTCAGAATGCTTTCGCGAAAGTAAGTAACTACTTCGGTGTAGCAGTAAAAAGCGAGTTCAGGTCGCTTGAAATCGAAGAAAACGGCGAATATTCCTACACAATCGGCATAAAAAGTTCGGTCACAGGCAAGGAAATCGAAGTAAAAAACTACCACATAAAAGATAGGTTCGTAGAATGTCTCCACAGCAAAAAAGGCAATGAATACAATGCTTTTATTCTTCTTTCGATACCAAAAACAGAGCTTGCGAGAATAAAAACGGAAGTCGACGGCTTCGGTGTCTGGGCAATCAAATCCGACCTTCCCGAAGCTGCCGACAAAATCCGCGAACTCTTCCCTATTTTCAGCAAAAAAGGGATAAAACTCAACCAGCAGATCGATTTCGCTGAAGCACAGGATATCGGCAAAATCGCCTCTGAATCACACAAGGCGTTCTTCCTCAAAATCGAAATCAAGGAAACGAAAGCCGAAGAATATAACGGCGAATTTTATTCAATAATCGAACTCAAAGCGGAACTCATAAACCTCCTCACCGGCGAAACCGTAAACCGCTGGAATGTTGAAGCAAAAGGGGCAGCATACAGTGCGAAAGAGGCAACAGACAACGGAATAACAAATGCCGTCAAAGAAATTTCAGAGCAGATAAAATACTGATCTATTTGAGATTTTTGATTTTAGAGATTGCTTCGTCGTAGGAAGAAGTTTTAAAAAGGATCTTTCCCGATTTATCCAGAACAAATATCATCGGAAGCGTGACATCTTCCGTTTTTTCATCAACAGCTCCGAACTTTTTTCCGACTTTCGAATACTTGTCAAAAACGACATCGAAACTGAACTTGTTTTCCTTAAAGTAATTCTTGAGATCTTTCTTAACTTTCTTTATGTCACCTTGTGCAGGAAGCGAAACCAGAATAAATTCAAAGCCTTTTGCCTTATTTTCTTTATAAAATTTATCCCATTTCGGAAGAGATTTCATGCAAGGCTCGCAGATAAGCGAAAAGAAATCGACAATCAGATAGTTCGCCCCGGACTTTTTCATGATTTCTTCGGTCGAAAGCAGCTTTTCGCTCATCGAATAAAGCTCGAAACTATAATCTTCAGCCGCAAAAAGCGCTGAAACACAGAGAAAAACAGATAAAAAGAGAATTTTTTTCAAAAACCCTTTCATAATTAAGATTCTTAGAAATTCATGCAGTTTTTGTATTCAAGGAAAGGTTCGACCCACTCCTTGTTTTCCAGCCCGTTTTCCTCGAAGAAGTGAAGGAATGCCTTGATTATCGAGAAATCCATGCTGATGAGGGCGTTGGAAAAACCGTCTTTGATGAGATCTTCCCAAGGTTCCTTGTTCATCATCCTTATTTTTCCGAGCAGGAACATGATTTTTGATTTGAAGTAGGAAACGCCGAATTTTTCTGCATAGTTAAGAGCTTCTTCGAGAATTTCGGTAGCCTGCGGAAAATTCTTGAGCATTATGCAGATCTCTGCAAGTTTGCATGCGCTTCTGATGTAGAGAATGTAGATAAACTCGGCCGGGCGGACCCCTTTGCCGTCAGATTTCACGATGACATCGCGCAGAAGTTTGTAGCCGCGGACCGCAAAAGTGTTCGCTTCGAGATGGTTTCCGTTGCCGATAAGGATATCCGTCGTCTTATCAATAAGGCGGAATTCGTCTTCATAGCAGCCTGCGATATGGAATTTTTTGATTATGTCGGCGACTGCGGCGAAGTTAATGTTTTTCTCATCAAGAAGCAGAAGTTCTGATTTTGAGAGAAGTTCAAGGTGATAGTCGAAATGCTGTTTCGCATAAGTAAGCAGCTTTTCCCAGAATATTTTAGCCCACTGAGGCTCGACTATGCGCCACAGACGAGCATTTTTGATTTCCGGCAGGATCCTGAAATCATCTTCAGTGTCGTCCGCTTCAAAAGAAGAAATAATTGTCTGATAACTTCTCTGCGCAATTTCGAAGAATCCGAGTTTTTCCATGTATGCAGCGGAAGAGAACAGGAAAGAATTCATTTTCTTATCTACTATCCCGCCCAAATTTATGTAGCTGAGAAGCAGCCAGTGCCTGTTGATCGATGCGATCTCCGACTGCGAAGACGCGAGTTTGTCAACTATGTTGCGGTAAAAAGTGCGATCCGGCTTGCCGATTTTGATCATTTTCTTGACAACATTCATTATCGCTCTCGATGCGAATCTGACATAATCGCCGTCCGAAATCAGATAACCCTTTTTCTCGAGCTCGTCCACGCATTCCGTGCCGGTCGTAGAGACAACGGCAAAGAATTCTTTCGGAACAGAATAGAGATTGAGCAGCGTTATCTCCCTCAAAGTCAGTAGCAGATCTTCCGAAAGCAGTGCGACACGCTTGCTGATCAGTTCGTCAATGTCGGAAGGACATACGAAATCATCCGGCAGCTTCGCAAAACGCCAGCTTCCCTTCATATCGAAAATAAGCCCGAGATCCTTGAGATATTCCGTGAGCTGAATGGTGAAGAGCATGTTTCCGTCAGCCTTCTCGCGCAGAAGTTTCTCTATGTCGGCCGGGATCCTGCGCGTACCCAAAGCGGAATAAATCGCTTCAGCGAGTCTTTCTTCTTTGAAACCGCTGAAATCATAGATGTTTTCCTGTTCGGCATTTGCAAGGACAGGCGCCTCGGGATCGACTATGCAGATAACCGCCATCGGCGCGTAATCAAAAAACGAGCGGAGATTCGACAGGAATTTAACAGTTCTGACATTGAGCGCGTTTGCATTGTTTATGACCCAGAGAACCGGTTTGTTGCGGCTAAGGCAATAAAGAACGTATGAAAGAAGATACTCCATATCGTGTTTCGGCAGTTTTGTCTTGAGCGGCACGAAATTAAGGCATATCAGCGCCGTGAGGCACTCCTTTTTCCCTCTGGGAAGAGCATCTCCGAAGAGCGAATCGAACTTTTCCGAGACTTTTGCCGCATCATCGGAGGAAATTTTCATCAGTTTTTTGATGAGGTTTATGAAAATCATGAAGTCGAAATCGAAAATATTCGCGTCGCTTGCAACAACCCTGAACGTCTCTGAATCAGAGCTTTCCTTTTTATCGGAAAAAGCCCTGACACTGTTGAAGAAACGGCTTTTACCTATACCTGACTGACCGCGCAGGAAAAACGCTCCGCCTTTGCATATCCTGAAATTCTGCTCGATTTTGCGCAGCATCGGAGTGCATGACTCCTCAAATTCAGGCGTTACAGTGTCACGGATAAGTTCATCGAAAGAAACGTCGTAAGTCTCGTTTACCTGCCGCGGTTTGAATTTATATGTTTCAGCCTCTACCCAGATCCCGCCGGCCGCAGAAAGTGCGGCAGATCCGGTTTTCGGCAGCTCCGTTTTTTCAGCAGGATATCCGGCAAACAGTCCTCCGGCAGGTTCATCCGCAGTTTCAGAACGCGCAGTCTGCGTATCATCAGATTCGATCTCGAGCGTAAGTTCTTCCGCATCGTCCGGTCCTTCAGGCATAACAGGATACTCTTCAGGCTTTGTTTCCGGCTTTTCTGTAACCGGCTCGAACAAATCGTTAGACTCGGCTGTTTCGTGTCTAGCAGTATCTCCGGCAGATTCCTTTTCGACCTTTATCGTCAAAGATGTAAGCTCTTCGAAAAGTGCGTCGAAACTATCCGGAGCCTTTTTCGGCTTCGCACTTTTTTTGGATTCTTTTATGACTTCTTTCGTCGAATCCCATTTTGTGATGAAATCGGTTGCACCTTTCTCGCTTTCGATCGATTCAAGCGTCGTTCTTCTGTGCGTCCGCGTCTCTCCGCTCTGCCTGCGCTGTTCCGCGACCCGTTTTTCAAACTCGAGTTCAGGTCCGGAATCTTCTTTTTCAGCAGGTTCGTCATCCATTTTTATTTCGATCGTGACACGCGGCTTTCTTTCGGGTTCCGGCTGAGTCTGAACTTTGAGCGTTTTTTCGCCGGCATCTTCTTCATCGGCTCCGATACCGAGATCTATCTCTACAAACTCCTCTTTTTCTTTTTTGGGGTGACTTTCTGCAACATTGACAACGCCGCGCGGAATATCGTCATCGAATTCGATCTTTATTCCGTCGTCTTCGGCCTTTTTCGGTTCAGGCGCCGTATTTTCGGACTTCTTCAAAGGAGGAAGATCCTCAAGTTTCCCGCCGCACGACATACAGAACTTAGCGTTTTTGTCGTACTTTATCCCGCAGGACGGACATACACGAGCCAGCTCTTTGCCGCAAGCGGAACAAAAACCGGCATTCTTGTTTTCATCAGAGTATGAACAATAAAAGCATTTCATCTGTCCACCCATTCTTCCGATATTATTTCACCACTCCTTCAGGACCGAATCCTTTCCGCTGAGAGTATATATTTTTACGCGGAATTTTTCCATAATTTTTTCAACTGCATCTTTTTCGTGCAGAGCGACCGAAACGGCAGTCGCGGCAGCGTCAGAAACAGTCGCGTTTTCCCCGATCACAGTTACCGATCTCGCGTCTTTGACCGGCTTTCCCGTCTTCGGGTTCATTATATGAGAAAAAGTCTCTCCTTCTATAACAAAAAAGCGCTCGTAGTCGCCGCTTGTCGCAACGCCTTTGCAACCGGAAACGTCAAGTTCGAGTTTTTTCAGTATTTCCGAAGGTTTGTCAGGATTTTTTATCCCTATCGACCACGGTTTTCCCCCTTTGTTTCCGCAGAAAATCATGTCTCCGCCGTAGTTCACGATGAAATTCCCGACCCCGTGTTTTTTCATGATTTCAGCGGCTCTGTCTATTGCATAGCCCTTTGCGACTCCGCCGAGATCGATTTTCACCCCTTTACCGGCGAATTTTATTTTGTTTTCA
This sequence comes from bacterium, assembly GCA_017963125.1. Classification (GTDB taxonomy): domain Bacteria; phylum UBP6; class UBA1177; order UBA1177; family UBA1177; genus UBA1177. The sequence continues at coordinate 42,541 of JAGCUA010000082.1, read as the reverse complement.
GCGCAGTTGACCGTCAGCTTGTCGCCGCCGACAAACTGCTGTTTTTCCTCGATAGTTTTGTCGTCCGGGATCTTGTTCCCGTTGTTTTCCCAAAGCTCGCCCGTACTTTTGTAGGTTATATCGAAAACACCGCCGCTCATTTTCCCGTATTCGAGGCTTTGTTCGATAAGTTTGCAGACATGAGACGGCACTTCGGTCTCTTTTTCATGCGCCTCACGATTGAGAATAGAAACAAAACTCGATTCTTTGTAATAACTTAGTTCTGATTCAACCGTTTCGGCATCTTTTTTCACCGCATTTTCCAAGACTTCATTTCTTTCGCCGGTGTAAATCACCGAAAGAACAGTCCCCATGCCTGAAAAAGTAAATTTCTGGATTTCGACCTGTTTTGTGCAGCCGCAGAAAAAGCCTGGCAGAAAAAGAAGAAAAATGATTTTCGCCAAGCCTTTCATGTGCACTCCGTCAGAATGAGTTTTTGATGTTGAATTCAAACTGGAATTTCGGATCTCCCGGTCTCGGAGTGAGCGGGAATCCCCACTCGAACGAAAGCGGAGCCATCGGCGTTACCCAGCGCAGACCGAATCCGGCGCTCCACAGAACGCCGAGAGGAAGGTCGTAAATATCCTTATCCTTCGAATTTATGTAGAAAAGATGCTCATCTTTCGCCCACGAGTTTCCGAGGTCGACAAAGCCGACGATGCTGATCCTCATCGATTTTACGATCGGGATCTCAAGCTCGTTGTTCATTATGAACTGCTTGTCACCGCCGATGATGTAAGGATATGTCGAACTTGTCGGATCCTTTCCGTCAGACGGGATGTTGTAGTCGGTGTCGCTGCGGTCGTGATTCGGTCCGATCGAATAGAACGGATATCCGCGGACGCTGTACATTCCGCCGAGCTTGAACCTTTCAGCGTAAGGCAGCGGTTTGTTCTGAAGATGGATGTTGTAGCCGAGTTCGATATTCGTCCTGAAAACGACACCTAAGAAAAGTTCCTGATACCATCTGAAATTGAAGTCGAGGTTGAGGATATCCTCGTCGCTCCCCATCCAGCGCGGGAAATATTCGACTCCGCCGATGACATAAATACCTTTGGTCGTGTACATTCTGTCGTTTCGCATATCGAGAGCGAGACGCGCCGTGAGACCGGAAGAGAAGATATCTCTGTAAAGGTAGTTCATCTGGTGTTCCGTCGCGCCGTTGATGTCAACTCTTTTCAGTTTGTAGCCCAGGTAAGCGCGCAGATACTTCGCGATCGGAATACCGAACGTCACGCTGAAGCCGAAACTGTTCTGGCTGTAGTCGGCATAATATTCGTAAATGTCGGAATCGTAGTTCAGATATCTGTAATAGAACGAAATATTGAACGAAACATTGGAATCGACAAACCACGGCTCGTAGAAGCTGAGACTGACTTCACGCCTCATTTTGCTGAGCTGGCCGGCGAGACTCAGGCTCTGACCGTAGCCTAAGAAGTTGTTCTGCTCGACTTTTGCGTTGAAAAGGAAACTCTCGAACGACGAGAAGCCTGCTCCGACATTGAATGTTCCGCTTTTACGCTCTTTGACCGTAACGACCATCTTTGCCATGTTCGGGGAAGAACCTTTGACGACTTCGATTTTTACTTCGTCGTAAAAACCGGTCCTTTTCAGGTTTAATTCGCTCTCCTTCTGCCGCGAATAGTTGAAAAGATCACCTTCCGCAATCTCGATTTCACGGCGGAGAACTTTATCGCGGGTTCTGTCGTTGCCGGTAAACGAGATTTCTTCAATAAAGCACTTCTCCCCTTTTCTGACGATGAAATTCATATCGACCGACTGTTTTCTGTCGTCAAGATGTCTGCCGGGAAGGATCTCGACGAAAGGATATCCTTCGTTGCCGTAGATACTTTTCAGTCTTTCGAAATCTCTGATGGTTTTTGAGTGCTGATACCATTCACCGGGCTTCTGCGTAAACTTCATATCGGGCAGTTTGCCGCTGTCGAGCGTATCGCCTTCGACCTCGTATTTGCCGACTTTGTAGCGTTTCCCCTCTTCGACGATGTACGAAATATAGATGTCGCGCTTGTCTTTCGAGATCGTTACGGTCGGTTTGGAGACTTTGACGTCAACGAAGCCGTTTTCATTGTAGAGATAGGTTATTGCCCCCATGCTCTCTTCAAGCGCACTCTTTTTGTAGCCGCCGTCGTTGAAGATCGAGAAAAGCCCGTCTTCCTGAACAGCCATGTACTTTTTGAGTTCGGCTTCCGAAAGATATTTGTTGCCGACTATCGTCACTTTTTTTACGCGGCTTTTTTTGCCTTCCGAAATTTTGAAATCGATGTTGACTTCCTGTTTTTCCTTGTTGAGTGTGACATCGGCGTCAACAGTAGCCGAAAGGTAGCCTTTGTCGTGGTAAACACCGAGAATCGCCGCGGTATTTTTGGAAATTTTGTTCATGTCAAGAAGCTCGTTCTTCTTGACCGTGAGGACTTCCTTGATATCGTCGTTGTCGATTTTCTTATTGCCCGAAAATTTGACCGAACGGATTATCGGAAACTCAACGACCTTGAATTTTAAAAGATTTTTTGAGTCATCGTAATAGATCGAAACATCTTCAAAAATCTCGATCGCTATGATTTTCTCAAGGATCTCGTTGATCTCTTTCTCGCTGTAATCGCGTTTTTCCTTGAAATACTGCGTCAGGATCGACTGCTCCGTCCTGATAGTTCCTTCGACCGCTACATCGTCGACCTGTAGCGCAAACAGCGGAAAAAACAGAATAAAAACAGCAAAAAAGAGAAAAAATTTATTCATATACTACGGATAACTCCTTCATTTATTTCAATAACTCTTCCCATTTCCGCAGCAAAATCCTGATTGTGCGTCACAAAAAGAGTCGTCAAATTTCTTTCCTCAGCAATGGAAAGAATGAGTGCTATTATCATTTTTCCCGTCTCATTGTCCAGATTTCCGGTAGGTTCGTCCATCAAAAGAAGCGACGGCTCCGTGACCAGCGCTCTGGCAATGGCTACACGCTGCTGTTCTCCGCCCGAAAGTTCTGCCGGTTTGTGGTTCAGACGGTGCGAAAGAGCGACTCGTTCAAGCATTTTTTCCGCCTTTTCGAGAGCAGTTTTTTTCGACTGCGTGAGCATTAAAGGGATCGCTACATTTTCAAGCGCCGTAAACTCCGGCAGAAGATGGTGAAACTGAAAAACTATACCGATTTCGCGGTTTCTGAACGAGCTGAGTTTTGCGTCCGAAAACTTCGACGGCTCTTCGCCTTTAAGCAGGATCTTTCCGCTGTCAGGTCTTTCCAGAGTCGCCATGATGTTGAGCAGAGTCGATTTTCCCGAGCCGCTTTTTCCGGTAAGCGAAAGGTGCTCTCCCTCTTTCATTTCCAGATCGACGCCGCGCAGGACATCAATTCTGTGCCCTTCGACAAAGTAGGATTTTTTTATGTTTTCCAAAGTCAGAATAGCATTTTCACTCATATTGCAACCCCGTAACCAATGCGGGCGAGCCGCCCGCGCTCCGACAATATCTCACTCATGTCTAAGCCCCTCGACCGGAGTAATCCCGGAAGCCTTGATGCTCGGATAAAGCGTTGCCGCGACCGAGATCAGAAGTGTTGAAAAAATAACGACCGCAAATGTTCCGAACGACATCTGAACAGGCAGAGTCGAAAAAAAGTAGACCTCTTTGCTTATCTGAAATTCGACATTTTTCAGCAGAAAACAGATCACAACGGCGAAAAGAGAACCTAAAAAAGTCCCCATGAGCCCGATTATAAAGCCGTCGAACATGAATATCCCGCGGATGACCCGCTTTTTTGCGCCGACCGAGCGCAGGATCGACACTTCCCGCGTCTTGTCGATGACGAGCATTATGAGAGTCGTGATGATCCCGAACGAGGCTACTACCGCGATGAAAACGAGGATAATGAACATTATCAGTTTCTGGAGACGGAAAAATTTGAAAGTCGTCTTGTGAAGGTCACGCCAGTCCTGCACGGCAAACGGGAAACCTCCGACGCGATCACTCATAAGTGCTTTGAAATCAAGTATTTTTCCGGGTTCATCGACTTTTGTCGAAACAAAACTTACGTTATGCCCGATCTCAAGAAGTTTCTGCGTTTCTTCAAGTCCTGCATAGAGATAGCGCGAATCGTAGTCGAACATTCCCGATTCGAATATCCCCGCAACGACTAAATTACCGCTCACCGGAACCGCATCTTCGCCTATCCTGCTTTTGGAACCTGAAGTTACGAGCGAGATCACCTCTCCGGGCGAGACCTGAAGTTTTGCGGCAAGATCGACACCGAGGATCACAGGAAAAAGCTGCGTTTTTTCACCTAAAAAATCGTCCATTTCACTCATGGACGCGATATTTTTCCCGACATATTCACACTTTTCTTTTTTCGCGAGACATTCGTAATCCCCTTTTACCACAAGCTCCTTGAGATCAGAAATCGTTTTGTAGCCAACAGGGTCGATCCCGTTGAGAAAAGCGGTAGCGAGCCCCTTTTCCGACATAAGAAGCACCTCTCTGAAAACGACAGGAGTCGCTCCGATAACGCCGGGGATAGATTTCACCTGTTTTTCGACATCAGTGTATGTGTCAAAATTTCCGATAAGCCTGTAAACGTTTGCGTGAGTAGTTGATTTCAGAACGATCTCTTCGGTTTTCGCAATAAGGCCGTCCATGACCGAAAGGACGATTATCAGCGTCGCGACACCGAGCGAAAGACCCAGCACCGAAATAAGCGAAATCAGTGAAAGCGTGTGTCTGCGGTGGCTCTGAGTGAAATATCTTAAAGCAATAAACCTTACAAATTCACTCATTCGGATCTCTTAAAGTGGAAAAACGGAACTGAACTATTTGGATTCTTCGGCCGGTTTGACTTCTTCCTGCGCAGGTTCTTCCTTCTTGGGTTCTTCATTTGCAGGTTCCGCCGCCGGTTTCTCTTCTTCTGTTGCAGCTTCGGCTTTTACTTCTTCTTTTGCTTTTTCAGAAGCCTGTGCCGCAGCGGGTTCAGGCTCTTCGGAAGTTTCGATCTCGACTTTTATTTCGTCTTCAGGCTTTTCCTGAACATTTTCAGCAGGTTTCGCTTCCAGCTTCTCGTCAACGGGAGCTGCGCTCTTGAAATCTTCGTCGCCCGGCATCTTGGAGACATCGGGTTTGCCGTCTTTGTTGGTATCCTTTTCGATCTTTTCGATAACGCCGTTTCTGTAGTATTCCCAATAATCGATAACGCCGTCGCCGTTCTGATCGGATTCTACCGCGATAAGCTGACCAGTTTCATCGTAACTCTTGATAATATCGGCTCTTTCGTCAAACTGGAAATCGAATTCGCTTCTTCTGACAAGCCCGCCGATGAAGTAGTCTGTACGGTCGATTTTATTGTCGAAATCGAGATCGAGCTCTTCTTTTACGACAGCGCCCGTCTCCTCGTTGAAGTAACGCCATACATCGATCTTTGAATCGTGGTTGAGATCCATCATTTTGACGGAAATCAAAAGATCATTGCCGCCCTTTTCGTTAGGAACTTTTTTGAAAACGTTAATAATATCAGGCTTTTTGTCTTTATTTACGTCGTAATGTTTCAACTCGTAGACTTTGCCGTCAAACTTGATCTCATCCCCTTTGGAAGTGAGTTTGTAACGTTCCTGAGCCGCTTTCGCCGCAGCCGAAGACCTCGAAGAAGCAGGTTTTTCATCTTTTACGGAAGATTCAGATCCGCACGAACAAAAAATAACCGAAAAAATTAAAAGAATCACTAACTTTAACATTTCGAACCTCAAATCTAATACAAAAAAAATCGGGCGCGATAATACATTAAAAAGGGGAAAAAGCAATTTTTTACACCAAATTGTCATAAATTGGATAAGAGAATTTGCTGCTCCGGCATGAACTTAAAAAAGAGACAGTAAAAATTAAACTATAACACCTTTAAAATACTTATGTTTCAGCGTGTATTGCGCATCAGACATATTGCTGACGCAGCGGTTGATCCTGGAATCAGTCGTAACAACCAAATCATGATCGCACAGAACGATTCCGCCGCTTGACATACGGGTTTTCCAATTTTTTGCGTGAACAAATTCATCGGAATTCGACCATAAATCAGGGGTCGGCAGCCATCCGGCAACAAATGCAAGGTACAATCCTTCCGGAGAATAGAGGTCCGGAATATTTTCTTCCATTGCATTTATTATTTTGCGGCATGCCGTTTCCAACTCATACTGCCGTCTTTTTATATCGTCTGTCATAACATTCGGTGCAAGATGGTTTTTCTTCAGTTGCCGATATTCCTGCAAAGCGATCCTTGTGATCTTTATGCTGTCGTCAAGTATATCGGGTGTAGCAAGGAACAATGCTTCGCAGTAACTTACGACATGAATGATGTCGGGACTGTGTTCGTTGAAAGGATCGATGTCGTCCATCATTGCTGTAACTGAGGCCAGCTGCACTTTTGCAGTTTCAAGATCAGGCTTGAAATAATCAAGACCTGCGCGGGTCTGCAGAACGACTCTGAAATTATTGTCTTCAAGCTCTTTTACAAGTTTGAGCAGCGTTCTCCCTTTTGCCAGATCCTGAATCCCCCAGGTGCTTCGCGGAGTATTGAGCATATTTTGAAGCACAAAAGTTTTCGTGCCGCATTTCTTGGCCGTTTTTGCTGCAAGAAATCCTGAAATAATATACGTAACATCATCTGCGCCTCTGAATGCGAAATGATGTGGGACATTTGTTTCCACGGGCTTTTTTGTAGTTGCTATATACTTTATGGTTTCGATATGTTCTTTCAGGTTGGTATAAAGCGGATTCGGGCCTCTTCCGTCAAGTTCATCGAACCACCAGAGAGAAAGCGCATGCCATGCAATATTGATCGTTTTTTCGTATATTTCCGCCATCCTTTGAACATTTTTTGTTCCGGAATACGTTCTGACAAGCATCGGCCGTGCCGCCTGCCAGATGTCGATGTATTCGACTTCGGAATTTACGGGAACTCCGCCGCCGTTTGGTTTTCCGTCCCAGTTCTCGCCGAAATTTGATTGCGAAAGTTGAGATGAACCTATAGACAGAACATCAAGAAAACCCGATTTCGCAAGGTCATGACACCATTCCTGATATTTTTTCAGACAAGCCTCTCTTGTCATATCGGCGGAATAAGGCCCAGAATGCGCTCTGATAACAGGCTGGAAGCCGCCTTTGTAGTTGTTATCGATGCGAAGTTCCAAAGTATCCTTGTTCGTTCCGAATTCTTTATACATGTTTCTTTCAGGGGCTTTCATATGTCTGTAGTTCCCTGACTTGATAATTCCTTCGCCGAATTTCAACAGTTCTTTGTCATACTGGCAGCCTTCTTTGATCTGTTTCGGGATATCATCTATCGGAACTCCCATGATCAGAAGAGTTTCTTCCGGCGATTCACCCCCTTTGAATGTCGAAACTTTTCCGTGATATTCTTTGTCGATTTTATTGCAGGCAGGAGCTAATCCGGCAAAAAACACGCTTTTTACCTGGGCTCCGACTTTGTTGTATAAACCGTTTTTTTCAAGGACATAAATCAGTCTTCCCATAATGTCCACAGCGGTATCCTGATCAAGTCTGTACGAAAAACCGATCCTTGAAATGTTATTTTCTGTTATCCAGTCAGTTATAAGTTTCTGTGCACTTTCCGCCTTGATCCTGTCCATCGCGTCTTCGACAGCCGGCGGCGAAACAAGGACATTGTATCCGCAGTCACGAAGAAGAGCCTCGGCCGCATTTATCCCCATAGTGTGAGCATCGACAAGCGTTTTTATAAGCCCGAAAACTTCTGTTTTTTTTGCAACCATATCTCTGAACCTGCCTAAAAATATTCTTTTAATTTTTTATAACTGAATCTGCGTCCGATAGCTCTGTAATCAGTATCCATTACAGAAGAAGCGAGATCTATTATCGTTGAAATGTTTCTGGTTTTTATCCCGAGCTCTTCACCAGTTGCTTCGATCGGCACAAGACCGTTGGGAATATCTTCGAAAATATATCTGGTATTTAGTGTCGGCGGAGCATCTATGGCTTTATATGCATCGTTATTTCTTATACACTCGAATATTGTCTCTCCCGAAACTTTGTACGTTCTTCTAAGCCATTCAGTCAATGTTTCCACATTATAACCGGCGGCTGCGGCGACAGCACAGCGTTCCGCATCGATTTTTTCGAGAAAACGGGCCACCGATTTTGAAATCCCGTCATAGTAGTATTTGAAATCGACTTTATCGCTTTCTATCCAGCCAACATTCATCATTACAGGCGCACAGTGCAGCACCATTCCCACATTTGACAGAGATGTAAGTGCGACAGAAGATACCGGAGAAAAGTAAGGTTTCAGACAATCGGGCATCAAATCCAGAATTTCACCGATATCGCTTCCTTTAAGCGAAGCTATTTTCACATCGTTTTTTAAAGCAAGGATGCAGGTTCCGCTTTCCCCTGTCTTGCGGCACGTATAGACAATTGTCTGGGTTTCCGCGATATGCGGCAGTTCCTTAACATTATTTTTTTTCAGTTCTTCCGCGAAATCGATTGCTCCGAAAGTTCTTCCGGGATTAAGTATCACGACCATATCCTTGTGGACATAAGGCGCTATCGTCTTTGCGATATCTCTGTGCGCGCTGCTTGGAGTCGTCACCATTACAAAATCAGAGACGACATCTGCGATATTTGATGAAATTTTATTTATCTGAGCATCACCGTTCACCACACCGGAGCAGTGTATCTTTCCTGTATCGGCTATTTCCTGAACATGTGAAAAAGTGCGGTTGTATAAATTCACCTTAACACCGTTTAAAGCCAGGTGAGCGGCCATTGACAATCCCTGATGACCTGCTCCGCACACAAAAACCTTGTCAGCAGATTTCATAAAAAACCTCTTATTAAGATTCTTCGATATCAAACGGTTCCAGCAAATCGTGCCTCATCATGTCAGAACCATTGATATCTACAACTTTCAAAACCGCATTACACTGATCGTGTTTTTCCTTTAGCTCATCAAAAGTATCACCCTCTATAGAAAAACCTGCAACACGATCCCCGCTGTTTTTAATAGTTTCGAATTCCGCCCCGCGCCACTTAAAAGAGTAAAAATCCGAAATTATATGTTGCTCAAGCAAATGATCTGAACCTTCTATGTGATCATATACTCCTTGTCTGCAGTAAATATATTCGTCGACCATATATTTGTTTTTCGGCATTTTCACTACAACATCGGATTTTCCGAACAAAGTCACATCTACTGTCGCAGCTACGATATCGACACCTGCTCTGCGTTCAATAGAGATGTGCTTTACCCCGCCTCCTGTTCTTGCAGAGAACTCTATAACATAAATATCGTCTCCATCGGTCAGTAACTGCACAAGCATCGGAGCATTTTTTACAACAAATGAATCTGCAATTTTCTGGACAGCATCTTGAATTTTTTCCACAACAGTTTCGCTGATTCTTGCCGGATGCCATGTTCTGAAAATAACAAATTTATCTTTATCCTTTATCTTTTCACTGGTGGTGATATCCAGAAGCTTTGCCTCACCGTTTTCGACATAAACATCAACGCTTAGTTCCTTCCCGGCAACGAACTCTTCAATAATTGCAGTATCAGTTCTGCTCATTTTTACAGCTTCATTGAAAAATTCCTTCAATTCTTCAAGGTTGTCGCACCGCCTGACCCCTTTGGAAGAGTTGCAGTCTACTGGTTTGACGATCAGCGGGTAACGGAAACCTTTGATTTTTTCTTCGTCAAATTCCCTGAGAATGACATATTTCGATGTCGGGATTCCGTGACGCATGAAAACATCTTTCATATACTGCTTGTTTGTGACATTCAAAGCGGTTTTGTAATCGATATAGCACGGGAGCCCGAGCTCTTCCGACACTTTTGCGACAGTCAGCAAAGCCTGATCAGTGCACACCGTGATCAGAAAATCGACTGCTTCGGAAACAGCTATTTCCTTAATTTTCGGAACATCCAGCGTAGATTCCTGATAATACTTGTCGGCATAAGGTTTTGCCACAGGTTCTGCGTTGTAATCGGCAAGAACCACCTCAATATTCCGTTTTTTCAACTCTTGTATCAATGCTATCTGCGGAAATCCACCAGCAAGAACCAGTGCTTTCATTTGTTCATCCCCTTCATCACCTGTAATAATCCTTATACCACTCTGCAAAATGTCTCAGACCCTCGCGGATCCCGATTTTCGGCGTAAACCCGTAATCGCGCTCCAATGCCTCTGTATCAGCGTATGTAAGCGGCACATCTCCCGGCTGCATTCCGACCAGCTCGCGATAACCTTCGAAATCGTAATCTTCGGGGAGCACTTTCGCTCTCACCAGCTCCTCCTGAAGCGTTGAAACATAGTCAAGAAGGTTTTCAGGCTGACCTCCGCCGATGTTATAGACCGCATAAGGCGCAGCCCCCTCCGGCGCACCCTGCATTACGCGGTAAACTCCCTCGACGATATCATCGATATAGGTGAAATCGCGCTTCATATCACCGTAGTTGAAGATCTGTATTTTCTTTCCCGCCGCAAGCCGCTGAGTTGCTGAAAAATAGAACATATCAGGCCGTCCAGCCGGGCCGTAAACCGTGAAAAAACGAAGCCCCGTCGAGGGAATGTTGTAAAGCTTGCTGTAAGTATGGGCAAAAAGCTCGTTGCTCTTTTTAGTCGCCGCATAAAGACTTACGGGGTTGTCGACCTTGTCATCGGTGGAGAACGGAACCTTCTTGTTTCCGCCGTAAACCGAAGAACTCGAAGCATAGACCAAGTGTTCCACAGGATAGTGCCGGCAAGCCTCCAGAATGTTGTAGAAACCGATGATATTCGATTCAATATAGACATCCGGATGGTCGATCGAATAACGGACACCCGCCTGAGCCGCAAGATTTACGACAATATCGAACCTGTATTTCTGGAACAAAGAATCCACAAGCGCCTTGTCCCCGATCGAACCCCTGACAAACACATGTTTTACAGGCGAAGCAGCCGCAACCTTTTCGATTTCCTGCAGACGCCACTCTTTCAAGCTCACATCGTAGTAATCGTTCATATTGTCGAGAGAAACTATCGTTCCGGAATCCAGATCCTTCAGGAGCCGCATCACAAGATACGCCCCGATGAAACCCGGGCAGCCGGTAACAAGAATTGTTTTGTGGTTGAGATCAATTTGTTGTTTGGACATGCGAAACCTCCGACCCCTTTTTCAGACCCCACCGTTACTGCGTAACACCTCCCATGCCTCAGAGGAGGCTTTGTAGAGACGTAACTGATACATTTCCAATTCCCCTCGCCACACTGGAAAGGGGCCAGGGGTGAGGTCAAATCGCCGCATTATACTGATTTTTTTAGGAAATGCGAGAGGATTTTCAACATCAGAATCACTGATTCAGCCGATTATTTTTTCGTTTTTCAGATATTTTTCGACGGCGTCAATGATGGTTTTTGCGTTTTGTATCTGAATTTCGGTATCGTTTCTGCTAACGATGTACATATCCTCATAATCAGACTTGTTCCTTACCTGGAATGCTTTGCCAATCATATCGGATATTTCTTCGTCAAAAATGCCGGTTTTGACATATCGCAGACGAAATTCGCTTATGATTCCGCTGTGTTTTTTGGAGTCGTATTCGTCAAGTGCCAGAACCGCTCTCAAAGCATGAAATATAGCGTAATATGCACGGTTTACCGCGGTTCTGAGATCTTTCAAACCTAAATTGTTTTCGGCAGCGGTGCGGTCTTCTTTCGCTCTTTCCAGCCGATATATCGACAAGTCTTTTGCCTGCTGGCTTATTTCACGCATATCTTATGCCTTCTTTACGGACATTTTGATAAAAAGGAAGGGCTTCGATCCAATAATTGAACTCGCTGTAGCTCTGCACAATTGGTGAAAACAGAAGTTCGTATTCGTATTTTTTATCAAGTCTGCTTATCACTGGATTCATTTTGTGATCGGCTTCTTCGACTTCGCTTCTCGGCACATCAAGAAGTATCATTATATCGACATCGCTGTCGTCCTCGAAATCGCCTCTTGCGCAAGAACCGAAAAGAATCACTTCTTTCAGTTTTTCACCGTATATGTTTTTTGCTTCAGCCGCGATGTCCTTCATCGCGCTGTCAATCATCTTCTTGTTCATTTCTCACCGCTTTTAAAGTTCCCACTCACAGTAGGGTTCACTGCTTTTAAAGATTCCACTTAACGGTAGGACTCACCGATGAAAGCAATATAGTCATTTATCTTTAAAAGTCAAATTATTTTTTGATTTTTATTTTAACTGAATTTTAAATTTTTCATTTATCGATTTGTGACAGCTCCGTCCTCTCCGTCATGCGGTTTTGGATCTGGTGAAGTCACAAATTGTTACCTCACCAAAATTTATCCGTAAAAATCCATGTCACCCTCTTGACTTCAAGGGAAAGTGCTTATTTATAATGGCGTTTTCAAACACAAGGTATATTTGGAATGAAAACAGAGAGAATGGATTATTGTTATTGAAAAAGGAGTTTTGTTATGACAGATCAAGAAAATCAGCCTAAGCACAAATTGACCTTTCTTCTGGAACGATGGGGAAAAAATCAAAATCCAAACTTACCACTCAAAGAACAACTGCTTAGAATAACTCATCACAAAGAAGACGGAGATACTAAATATGTCAGTTATCTCGAGGATAAGATTCATGAAAAATTGATAGCAGTTTTGAATTCGATACCATATGATGCCCCAGACGAAGATCCTTATTTTACAGTTGAGCGCAAAACACAGCTTGCAGCGTATTCTGTAATGTATTCTGGCATAATGCGGGACAAATTTCTGAGCAATCCCGAAGCTTTGAATAAATACATAGCATTAATTCAGGACATCGTTTCTTTTATCAATAAAGAGACCAGCAACGACGAGAATTTATTAAAAGATGTCGATTTTTTGCGTGAAAACTTAGAATATATAATCACAAACAAGGAGAGATGTCCCGAAATAGTATTACATTCCATGTGCTACACCATAGAAAGCCTGACATGTGCTATAATCGAAAAATTGTTGAGAATAGCGTATGTAAATGAAAGCAAAAATATGCCTGAAGAAAAAGATGTTAAAACAAAGAAAAGAGACAAAAATAAAAACAAAAGCGGGAAAACTCTCGGGACATTGCTTTGGGACGAAAAAATAGAACAAATTTTTAATTATGATCATCTGAAAAGTCTTCAATTTCTCTTATCTGAATCTAATGGTATAGGGCTTAACATCCGGAATTCATTAGCACATTGGAAGAACATCGACAAAGAAATGCTAACTCCACTTTTTGTTTCCAGGATGCTTTGGCTTTTTATAGATGTCCTTCACACGGTTTGGCTGTATTTTCTAGACAAAAGAATCGAAACCAGCCAAGTCAAGGGTTAAAAGTTAAAATTTTTTAATTATTTTCGATATTTTCGAGAGTTTTTGAAAGAATTCCCAGAGAAAAGAGACTCCTTTCGCCTGCTCTTTCCTTTTTCCATCATTTCCTTGTTGCCTAACCACTATATTTTAATTTCATACTTAACTTTCAAATTGTTCAGCACACTATACTTGATCATTCCTTCCAGCTGCATTCTCCCCACAACAATTCCGGGAGCAATTCCCTGCTCTTTGGCAAATGCCAAAACATTTTTCTCCGAGTAATTTCCTCTGAGTTTAAAAGCAGCAAACTCTGCCGGATTGATCAATATATCCCCTGCCCATGTATCCGCATCTTTTTCGTCCTTTTTTGTTGTGCCATTGATGTTACCGATATGACCAAGCACAATGTGAGCCAGTTCATGGAATAAACTAAACCAAAACTTATCAGCATTCTTTCCTCTTACTGTGAGTCCCACCACGATTTTATTACCATCCAGGAAAGTTGCACCTTGGAGAAAAGAGCCTTTCAAATGCGGAAGAAATACCAGGGCTATCCCGCAATTTTCCAGTGTCGTTCTAATCTTCGGACAGAATTCGTCTGTTTTCATTACAGTCATCTTCCTGATCTCAGGGATAGCAGAGACAAGTCCTTTAATATTGATCGGTGACGTTTGAATTTTTCTTGCCTGAATTTTTGCCTCTTGTACCCACGCCATTGTAGCCAGATCACTCTTATCTGTAATCGCTAGTCTTCTGTAGGCAATTTTAGTAATCAGCTCATTCCCTAAAAGCGACAATTTCACCACACCAAAATACTGACGGAGATAGATCACTTTTTCCTTTAAATTTTTAGTTGCCTGAATCCATCTGTATTTTACCATTTCGCTGTACGGAAATTGTTGTGCGAGAGCCTCATCTTCATCCATAGCATTTTCTGCTTCGACCTTCAGAAGCTTCTCTCTGTAGATAGCCTCAAGATTGCTCCAGAACCTAGCCGGTACTCCCAGAACTGTTTCCAACCTGACCGCCACATCCGGCGTAAGCTGAACTTCTCCATTGATGAGCTTGCTGACATGCTTCTCAGATAAATCCATCCTGGCAGCAAACTCCTTCTGACTCATGCCTCTGTCCTCGAGCTGTTCCTTGATGGTTGCCCCAGGAGGAGTAGCAATGTAACTCCTACTTCTCATCATAACGCCTTACCTCTCCTAATGATAATCAACTATCTCCAAAATATGAGCGATTTGAATCGTGTCACCGTGTTTTTCAAAAACCAGCCTGTTTGGTTGAACCAAGTCAACAGCATATTGCCCTTTTCGATTATGCTGTAACATATGACATCTCCCGATGTGGAACTGAATCATCATTTCCACGCTATCTGCAGCTGTAATTTGATCAATACGCTTGTGTATTACCTTAGCCATTTCCCGTCCGTGGGCTTTCTCCGCAGCCTTTGCGTCAGTACAAATCTTTTCCAAATCCCTCGTTTTGTACGTTATATTCAACTCTCGCACCTCCAATAAATTTACCTCAGAGGTAAACCAATTATAGCACCGCAGAAACTCATGTCAAGCGGCACTTTTGAAAAAACATCATCCGGTTTTTGCCCCTGCAAAAACCCGCACCTTATTCACAACAACCATATACAAAAGTCAAGAGGTCTATAAAAAAATTTTTTCTATATTTTTCTATTTTTCGATTAAAAAAGAAATTTTTTGTGAAATTTCACATCATCTTTCTCTTTTTTGAGACCAATTTTCCAAGTAAAAACAACACTATTCCCTCGTTTAAGGGGCAAAATACGAATTTTTTTATGGTAAAAAATATCAGGTCGTTTCCAGAGAAAATAGGCGGGTCAAAACACCGATTCTTGGCTCCCACTCTGGGGGGGGGGGAGCTGGCGCGAAGTGACTGAGAGGGCTAAAGCTGACGGAGAGGGCTTCTCAGTCATGCGGTGTTGGAGCTGGTTATTCTTCAGAAATTTGTGTGTTAGAATCTTTTTTTCTCATACTGAGCTTTCGCATGAGATACCCATCTCGCCTTTTCCGTACCGAAATTCTCGCAAATTTCGCCAACAATCTCTGCGGAATAGTTTATACAATCTTCTAACTCTCCATACTCATAAGTTCTTTGTAAAACTATTTCTTCCTCTTCACAATTATGGGTATAGATACACATACGATCAGACGGAGTTGGTGGAGTGATTTCTCTGTCTTTTGTTTTTGTAAGTTTCCACTCAAAACTGATCTTGTCATTTTTCCCGAGGCGGCCATCATAAAACTGTTTTGCAAACATGAGTGAATCTCTTACGAAATTAGCAATACTTACAAAAGGAACATGCAACCTGTCAGAGTAATGCCAATCCGAGACATACGAGCGTTGAAACATAAAAAGACCGTCTGTAAATGTGCTGAATGTCTCATACCACTCTTTGTTTGTACTGAATATCTCATCCTTCCCTTCGTCTATAACAACAGAATGCACTTCGTCATTTTCTACCAGTTCAGTTTTATTGTTTGGACGCAACTCCCGCCTGTTACCGACAATAGGAAAATCATAATCCAAGTCATTTTTGACTGACTTAAGATTTTCAATAATTTCAAGATTGTTAGAAAAAAGCTTTTTGCTTTCGAGGGGTTTCATAACAAGTTCGAACCCTCCTTTTTCAAGTAATTCCTTCATTCCAACAGCTTCGAGATCTTTTGCTACCTTTTTGCTGAAGTCTTCCGATCTAAAATCGTTTTTAATTTCGACCATGTTTTTCTCCATAAACTTTCATTTTTAACGTACTATTCCTGCACCCGCAGGAACTCCGCGCTTGTTAATAAGCACCTTATCTCAAAGTCAAGATGTCTATAAAAAAAATTTTTCTATATTTTTCTATTTTTCGATTAAAAAAGAAATTTTTTGTGAAATTTCACTTCATCCCTCTCTTTTTTAAGACCAATTTTCCAAGTAAAAACAACACTATTCCCTCGTTTAAGGGGCACTTCTGAAAAAAATTTCAGAACCAAATTTTCATCCTGTTTTCTTGCAGCTCTATAGAGTCCCCTCTTTTGACATAACAAAATTTTTCTGAATACTGCTTATGTTTTTGAGGAAGATCTAGAAAATTAACCCAGGAGGAAAACAATGAAAGACACCATCCCTATCAATTACGAGATAGTCTTCGATGAAGACAAAATTTTTAACTATCCAGAGTATTTTGTTCCATACTCAGCTAAAGAAATCCGAAATTCTCCTTTCTTATCAAGCATGGAAACGGATTACACCTCACTGTTTGCTGTCGAAAACAAAAATAAAAGCCTTGATTTTCTTCCACATAAAAAGGTATCAAACGAAAAAATATTACCCGATACTGCCAATATTTTAGCGGATTTTCTTTATTGCATCAAAGCAGAGTTTTCTGGTCATGAACCAATAAGTAATCATTATGAGAATTTCTCTTTCAAAGAACTAATTAAATATGAAAATTTTCGTAAGGATATTGCTGCAATGACAGAATTGATAAAATTTGGTATTGCTGAAATAAAACACGCGATTTCAGCATTGGTTTATCTGCACAATTCCGATGACAATATCGACAAAAATCTGGCGAACTCTTTCCTCAACCAGATAAAACAGATACATTCATTAGAAATCAGCGACTTCACGATTGCAAACAAAACTTCCATAGAAGCCGGCTTGCTTGAGCTTTTACATTTTAACAATTTTAAATGCGAACAAGAAGCCCCTTCCATAATAATTGACCTAAAAGAATTTGATCAATTCACATCACTATTCAAAGAACGGCACAACAAAAAGTTTTTTATAGGTCAGAAATGTTTCTGCCTGATACGAGAAGGCGACAAATACTTTTTCTCTGTAAGTGGTTATAATATCAAAAACAATTATGCTGGATTAGTGAATGAAATCCGAGAATTTTCAAGTAAGAACTTTAAGAATTCCTTCGAATTTTGTGAAATATCTGATGAAATGCTTAGTTATGGAACAGAGGAAAATGATAAGTTTGTGAAATTTCCTAAACCCATAAAATATAAAGACCAAAAAGAGAAAATAGACAAGAAAAGCCTTGCTTATCAATATCGTTGCTGTGAAAGGAAAATTTTCCCATATACAAAAAACTTCAAACAGCCACTTTATATATTTTGCAAATATGAACCTTGCGAAAATTGTACACTCGCAAAAGAAGAACAAGAAAAACTAAGGAACACTAAGGAAATCCATTTTTTAGCTCTAGCAAAAGATCAAGAGGATTTTCTTGAGAGGATAAACAAAGGTTTGACTCTTAAAGAAATCAGTTTTGGCGACAAAAGCTGATAATTTCTTTCCCACATCACCACAACTCTCCTTTTTATTTTGAAGAGAAAGAACTGTGGCAGAAAACATTGATTTTGCGAACAATTTTTATATGTTTTACGGTAAAATTGTGAGGTTTTATAATTGGGCCAACAAATTTACGCAACAAAATTAATTACATTCATTGTAAATTACAGAATGAATTAAAACAATGAAAATGAGGTGTGCACATGAATTATGATTTAATCAGGAAAATTGATTTTGGCGAAATTGATGGCTATGGAGATCCCAATCTTGAAAAATACTTTTTAGACAATGGTTATTG
Organism: bacterium; assembly: GCA_017963125.1. GTDB lineage: Bacteria > UBP6 > UBA1177 > UBA1177 > UBA1177 > UBA1177. The sequence continues at coordinate 24,528 of JAGCUA010000082.1, read as the reverse complement.
GGAACAAATTATTGATGACAAAGTCTTTTTTGTTGTCGGAAAAAAAGGAACAGGCAAATCTTCAATATATAGAATGATTGAAAGAGAATCTCTTAACAAAGGATGCATTGTTGTTAATAAAGATTTTGGAGAATTTCCATTCGAAAAATTATTAAAATTAAATGATGAGAGCTTTGCAAAACCGAATCAATATCAAACTATATGGAAAAATGTTATTTTCGATCTTTTTGTTCAAGCGATTGCAAAATTGCCTAACGAGGACAACTGTTACTATGACGAGATCAAAGAATACAATAGCATGTATCTTGAAAATGCTGTGGAATTACACAAGGACATCATATCAAAAACCATAAAAAAAGAAGGCAATTTATTTTTCAATGGTTTCTTCAACTTAACAGCTGGTAGAGAAAATGCAAGGACCTACAAATATAACGATGGGAACATTACCGCTGTAAATGCGAGTTTAAACGATTTGATTATTAATTACTTTTTAACTTGTAATTCTGACAGAAAAGTAATAGTACAATTTGATAGACTTGATGACAACTATAACCAATATCAAGATTTGGAAGAATATTATCAAGCTATGATCAGTCTATTTAAAGTAGTATACAATTTCAATCAGTCATTAAGATCCAAGAAAATCTTCAATGCAAAAGTAATATTGTATATACGCTCAGATATTATGAGAGCCATGGCATCTCGAGATGCTGAAAGCGCAAGATGGGATGGTTTTAGAATAGACTTAAACTGGAATGTTAATAATATGAGGGAAATATACAAATCAGACTTATATAGAATGGTTGAAAAAAGAATTCAAACATCGTGCGATGAATTGTCTGACAAATCGTTTAAAGATGTTTTTTATGTTCCAAGCCATGTCTATTTTGATGGTACAAAACGAGATCTCTTCAGAGCATTGGTATTACAAACACTATTCAGACCCAGAGATCTAATAAATTTACTAAAAACGCTTCAAAAAGAAATTGATAAAAGTAGAACATTCAACGATCAGGTCTATAAAGAAACTTTAAAAAAATATGCAAATTGGCTGGTTAATACAGAAATAGCAAATGAGATAAACCCTGTTTTGAGAGAAGATTATAAATATGTAATAGAGCTATTACGTCTTTGTGGTTCAAGAGATTTGAGCGTAACTACATTTACAGAAAGATACAATGCTGTAAAACATAACTTTAAGCTTTCCCCATTAGAATTGTTGGAGTTTTTATATAGTGTCGGAATCATAGAAAACACATGGAAAGATAAAACAGGAAAACCTATGCACAGATCAATTTTTAGAAACGAGGGTGATTTTGACAGAAATTTGCAACTGAAAATTATTCCTGCAGTATGGAGCGGCCTAACAGTATAAAAAACAAATATAGAGAGAAAAAATAACCAAAATCTTAAAATATTTCCGCAATTATATTGACAATCATCTCCCACACACTCACTTTCCGAATCTCTTTAGAATAACTGAAAAATCCTGTTTCTCCTGAGCATTAAATCCGTAGAACAACAACATGACTCCATAAATCACAACAAAAACAAGAGCTTTAACAATCAAAGCGGGCCATGAATAATCGGGCAACAAGTTGTTGCTGATAATTCCGACAACAACTGCCGGTATCAAGCATATCCAAGTTCTTGAAAAAACGGTTTTGAACAGTCTGCCGACCTGAATTTTTATTTCCTTTTGATAATAAATGTTCATTATCACTCCGTATCCGACAACAAAAGCGAATGCGGAACCTATCGGAGCTCCCATCATTCCATACTTTGATACAAGAAAAACTGAAATTATGACATGGATTATAGAGACAACAAAGAGCACAACTGATCTGAAAAGCCTCTTCTTAAGAGCATCCAAAATGCTTATTGCCGTATTCTGAACCAACGGAATCATATTCGGTATTATAATTATTATCGCAACAGTCCACGCCTGAACAGTATTCGGTCCCGCCCACAGACTTATAAATTCCTTGCCAAACAGGGCAAAACCGCAGATAAATCCTCCGCAAAGCATAAACTGGTATCTGCCCGGACGAACAACAAAATTCGTAAGATCGTCACTATTATAACTTCCACCAAATATCATTTTGGTTGCTTTTGGTAAAAAAACACCTGAAATAGCTGATGGCAGCGAGTTAAACAAGGTTACAAATGTCGTAGCTATCGAATATATTGCAACATCCGCTTTTGAAGTCATGATGCCGAGCACGGTTTTGTCCACATAACTGTTGATATAACCAATAATGGCTTGTAAAAAAACAGGAAACATAAATAAGACAAGATCTATAATCAGCGCAAAATCGAACTTGCTCAGTTTAATCTTAAAATGCAGTTGTTTTATTGCATATATTGAAAGGAACGTGATTGCAGCAAATATTATTATTGCATCAACCAATGCGACAGCAATTACTCCCATACCGATATAAAGGAAGCATATAGTCAGGAGAATTTTTAATATTAATTTTGCAACAGAAACAATCCTATTAACTGTGAAATGTTCATACGCACCCAAGCATCCTGACACGAATCTTTCCAATACCGTTCCTGAAATAACCAAAAGCATTATCAGCATCAATTGGTGGGCCGTATCTGCCTCTTCCGCAGTTATTGTCGGATATATGTCTAACAAAAACACATTTACTATAAGACCTGCTGATACCATCAAAACAATGATGGTAATGACTGTGATCAAACAATGAGCTGAAAAATTCTTCTCGGATTCATAGTCGCTTGTTGCATGATACTTGGATATGTACCGCACCATTGCAGTTTTTATGCCAAAATCAAGAATGAGGATATAACTCGCGACCGTATATATCATTTGGTACAAACCATACTGATCCAGACCGAGATAATTCAAATAGAGCGGGGTAAGAATCAAATTGCTGACAGTATGAACTATCAATGAAATATATGTTATGATAACGGCCAATTTTTTTGAAGTGGCGAGTTTATGTAAACTACTCATGATGCTCCATTAAATTCTCTTTTTTAATACTCACAAATGCAGTTTTTCTCGCAACTTTTTAATGTAGTGATGCATTTCGTTTATATTATACATTTCAAGTGCTGCCGCCTCAAAACCTTTTTCTTCTACAAGTTTAAAAAAGCGGTCTTTTTCCTTTAATTGCTTTGTTCTTGGGATTTTGTCTCTAACAGCATAATGAGTGTATTCTATCGGAATTTCAAATTTCTCGAAATCCTTAACTTCCTCAAATATTTTTTCGGCTTTTTCATTATTGCAAATTATAAGTGACATTCCGTCTTTATGTTTTTTAATTCCAGTCAGCCTATATCCCCAATAATCCCCTACTGTAAAATCCGAGCGATGGAAATGGAAATATGGACACTCTTCACAAATATGACGAACAGATGCTTTGAAATTAAAGCAGATAAAATAGGTATCTGCGAAATCTCTTTTTATATACTTTTTACCATTTTTGAAGCGCACCAAAAAACGGTACTTCCCCCATCCCCACTCTTTCGGGCGGAAATCCAAAGATGCAATTTCTGAGCCGTATTTTTTCTGCAAAGCATCTATATGCTCTCGATAAAATGAGAGTGATGGCATTCCGCCGCATAAAAAATCGCACGTTATCAGATTTTCATATTCTTCACCGAACACGCTTTTTATTCCAGCACACTGACACGGGGTTCCTGTAAACAGCACCAATCTGCCGTCATTCAAATATTTTCTTATTTTCTTATACACTCCAGATATCGCACTGACTGTATATTTGCTTTTTTGCAATCTTTCTAACGCAACATCATCCGTGCATTCAAAGATGACATCTTTCCAATCTTCAGAATAAGCTGCACCGAAAACGACACCCGATTTTTGCAGAACTGTTTGGGCTATAGAATAAAAAGATCCTCCTGATGAGCTTTTGAAGAGCACATCCGGCGATGAATTCCAGCCGTAAAAGGCTTTCTTGGGCCAGACGACCTGCTTTTTATTCAAAGGACACGACTGGATGCATTTACTGCAGTTAACGCATTTGGTTTCATCCACAGAAGGTTCATAAAACCCTTTTGAATTTAGAACCATAGATATTGCACTTGTCGGGCATACTTCCTCACATACGGCACAACCGGTGCATTTATCATTCATCAGAGCTACGGTTCCGCTTGGTTTGATTGCTTTTTTATTTTTCGATTTTTCGATTGCTGCACAAATATATTGTCTGCTGCATTCTCTTTCCTGCGCAAGAATTTCTCTTACATGATCCCAATCGATATTGTTCCTTCTTGTAAACTGGCTGTCTGATTCATTTATCGACTGAATCCCGAACATGCTTAAAAGATTTGATATCCTGCTCGGCAAAGCCGGATTAACAACAGAATAAAACTCTTTTTCAAAAATCAGCGAAAAACAAGTCCCGTGAAAAGAAGTAGTTACAACGCACTCCGCATTGTCAAAAAGATAGACAAATTCCCTCGGTCCGGCATCACGCACGATCATATTATTTTTAACGACCATTCCGACAGCACCGGAACTGTCCAACAGAACGACTGGCAAACCGGTTTCCTTCCGCAGCCAGCTTATAAGCTTGTTTCCGTTCTTGGGAATATGAAGGATATACGCGAGAATATATTTTTCAGGAATACCTTCTACTGGATTAGCGATGCTGCGGTATAAAGTTTTATCGTGCAAAAGCGTTGGATCGACGTTGACTGAAATTTCTTTGTTATAAAGCGGGCTCAGGCACTCTTTTACACCTTCTTCTCGAACTGAAATCGCATCAAAAGTTTTTAAATATTCTTCAACAATATTCTGCTTCCCATCCGGAATCTCCGGCTTTGCCATGCTTGCTGCATAAGAAATCTTGCAAACAGAGTCATCCAGAAATTGCAGAAAAAACATAGAATCCATGCTGTTGTTCAAATTCCAAACCTGATCACTTCCTGTGACAAAAACATGGCTGTCATTTTCAAGATTCAGATTAAAATATTTCTCGCGAAACTCGGCATATTTTTGAACTTTCCCGGATTCTGCTTTTTCATCTTTTGTGAATTTTACCAATATTCTTCGGATTTTTGATCTTAAAGTATTTGCAGCGATAGCTTTCGGTTTTATATAATCATATATTCCGGCACTATAATTTTGTTTTTTTATAAATTCCTGCAATGCATATGACTGAAGAGCCGCTCCGAAGTTTATCGACCTGTGGAATGTAATAATATTAAAATCCAGCATATTTTACTCTTTGATTGTTTTATATGATTTGGTTGTACTGCATACACTTGCGCTAACTTCAACTTTTCCGTCAGGCTTCATATATTTTGCAGCAGGATTATATGTTTTATAGTCCCCGTAAATGCGCGTCATATATTCTTCCATCATTATCGGGCAAATCACGTCCATATCCTCAAATTTCAGGATTTTCCCTTCCTCGAACCACTTTACAGGCATTCCCATTTCTTTTCCTTTTCCGCCGACAGATATAACCTTTGATGACTCCTTGATATTGGCATACAAATCGGCTCTCTTTTGAACAGCTTTTTCCCATGATGGACAAAATAAAACAGAAATCCAGCGAAGAGTTCTTTTATAAAAAGGCTGCCGCTCTTCATACGCCATTCTTAAATTGATTCGCGTAGTATAGACTTTATTTTTAAAGTTAAGAACCTTTTGAACAACGGTATTTTCCGGAAAGAAATCCAATGGAAAAATATCAATGTAGATTCCTTTATTCACATTAAAGTTTTTCATCACAGGCTGGATAAATGCCGTTTCGGAATCTCTGATTTTGGCAAATGCAAGAGGATATTCTTTCTCGGTTTTACATGACTGAATAAAATATTTCTGAGGCAAAAGCGGCTGACCATCTTTCAAAAGTTTTTCATAATCTTTTCGCGGCATAGCGACATCAATATCATCATCAAAAGGGAAAAAACCCTGATACCGAATAGTTCCGAGCAGGCTTCCGTGAACCATGTAGTATTGCAGATTCAGTTTTTCGCACACTTTTACAAATTCTTTGAATATTTTGAGTTGTACTTTGTTTATCTCCTGCATTTCTTCCAATGTCAGATTCATTTGTGTTCTCCTTCAGTCCTGTTTTCACCTAAATCAAGTATGTAAGGAACATGGCCGCAACGTTTTTCTTCCGGGGGAAGACCGCTGTAATCCCCGTATCTCATTTTAAGATGAGTTTTGTGATCTCCGGGAATATTTACCTCAATGCCGTTAAACACCCCCTTTTGCAGAGGGAAAAGATGTAAATAAATATTGTCGTAATTCGGAGAATTTAGTGCCGCATATCTCTGTGTCTCGGTGTCATTATAAAGTGTCATATAATAATCAATCTTCTTTAAACAATATTGTGCTGGAAAAATCTTTAAAAAATATGTAACAAACCTCTTTCCCAATGTTCTGACAAAACCCTTTATTCCGGCTTCTTTTTTATCATATAGTCTCGATTGTCTGATGACATAAATCATTATCCATTTTCTGGCATTTTTGAACTGCTGTTTTCTCAATTCCTCATCATCGGGGATGCGGTCAACAGGGTAAATATCAATATAGATACCGGTTTCCACATCTAAATTACGGTTCACATATTCGATAAATTTGGTCCCTTTCCGTCTGAGTTTGATATAAGGATAGGGACTTTTCGGGCAGTTATCAGGACTTTGTATAAAATATTCATCCGGAAGTACATCAGTCGCATATTTTAAGAATTTTTTGTAACTTTCTCGCGGCATGGCAACATCAATATCATCATCCCACGGGATCATGCCTTGATATTTCTCGACACCCAACAATGTTCCGCCATAAACAAAATATTCCAAATTCAGTTTATTGCACACTTCTATAAAAACTCTGAGATTTTCCAACTCGATTTTCTGAAGCAAATCAAGCTGTTCTTTCGTGTAATATTTTTTCCACGTTTCCACGTTTGTTTATCTCTCCTCAGTTTTCACTCAAAACTTCCAGATGTCTTTTTGCCATATTTTCGATAGTGTAATCTTTGATAGATTGTAAAGCGGCAGAACTCATAGTGTCATAATCACCGGTCAAAATTTTTGAAATACCCTCTGCCAAAGCAACACTGTCTTCAACTGGAACAATATAGCCGTTATATCCGTTTTTTATAAGTTCCAATGCCGCAACACACTTGTCACTTGATACAACAGGTAAACCATAGCTTAAAGCTTCATTTATAACCAATCCCCAAATATCCTCTCGTGTCGGCATCGCAAAAACATCTGCGGTAATGTAGTATTCCGCAAGTTCTGCTTTTGTTTTAAACCCGACAAAGTGAATATTTTTCAATTCCAGCCTCTCAACTTGTGCAATATATTCTTCTGTTGGCTCTCCACCAACAATATATATCCCAACATCAGAAATCCTGCTGGCGGCGTCTATGAGAACATCTAAAGCTTTTCTATGAATGAACTGCCCAACAGACAGGACAACTTTATCTTCTGCAATATTCAGTTTTTTACGCATTGATTCCTTGTCGGATTTTGCTCTCGCCTCAGCCGATTTCAAATCGTTTTCACTTAAAGAAGTAAAGGGGTAACGATATATCTGCTCTTTTTTTGCACCATAAGTCAAATAGTATTTATCATGATTTGCACCTGTGCTGAAATAACCTTCCGCACCTGAAATAAAATATTTTTTTATCTTTTCTTTTAAGCCTTTGCCTGATTTTGCAAAACCGCCGTCTCCTTCTATCCAATGAGGAATTCGGAATATTTTCATATATTGAAGTGCGAGCATTCCCGTTGTAGTTGCAACATTTGCACAGATTATTTTATCCCACTTCATTCGAAGATATTTAATCACTTCAAAACACAAGGCATCAGCTACCCCCGTAACAATGCCGTTCATAACAATTCCGGTAAAATTATTAAACGAATATTTTTTCCACATATCATCTCTTTCGTCAGAAGAAGCTTTTTCAAAAAGAACTGTCAAATCACAGTTTTTGCCCAATTCATTAAAGAAATCGACCCTGTAAGGAGATGGAATGTTTGTAAGAAATAAAATCTTTATTTTTTTCATATCATAATTTTCTCACAATTTATCAATTTTTATCACTGCTTAATTCTTAATAAGTCTCCATTCATTCTCCAATCAGCAAGCAATATGCCCTGAATAAAGCATCCGCAAATTATGTAAGCGGCATCAATAACATAAAACGAGAACATTGCAATACAAAGTGAAACAAAAAGGGACCCCGCAAACTCAGCATGATACGGATATTTTTCTTTCACCATTCTCACAGCATTAAATATCTGAATTATGTAGTATGCACAATACAGAACCAGAGTAACAATGCCATAATTATACAACACTTCCAAAAAGTCATTATGTGCATGAGACCCAGAAAACAACTTTTGCGCCCCAGCAAAACCATGTCCTAAAAATAATTGCAAAGGAGTTGAGCGTTTTATCGCTTCTAATATATACAACCATCGAGTATCTCTTCCTGAACCTCCATCGGTTTCAAGTCTTTCAAGTCTAACAAAAAATCTCAAATTAAATTTGGAATCCATGTAAATCATTAAGTAATATCCTGCGGTAATCAAAAAAACGAGAATCAGAATTTTTCCAATTGAAGATTTTATGCTTTTGCCACGCAAAGATTCTATGAAATACAAGATAACAATACAACCAACCAAGGCTATGAAAGCAGCTCTCTTTTGGCTAATAAAAATAGAAACAGCTGTTACAGCTATAGGGATTAGCCATCGTTTTTTATCAGTTATCGTAAGAATGTAAGGAAGGATTCCCAATATATAATAAACATCTGCAACTGCCCCAATCTCTGATGCCCTTATTCCGCCAGACAACATATGGCTACCTAATTTGTAACACAATATGGATGCAGAAATATAGAAAACAGTTTTTAGCAAGTTGTCGCTATGATGTGAATTTTTCGACCTTATTCTGTATATGTAAAAAATAATTATTACCATTCCTGCAAAAGGAACCTTCATAAGATTAAATACTGATGGAACATCAAGATTTTCAATAGAAAAAAGAGAAATCATTAATGCCAACAGCGAATAAAGTACCAGAATAAAAATTGCCGGTTCTTTACTTATAATTTTGGAATATTTAAGAAACAGAAAAGGACCGACCGCTACATAAAATATCTGAATATAATTCCAAAAACCGCCGTGTTCTTCGCTTCCTGAGAATGCTCTCCACACTTTCATTACTATGAAAACAGCGAAGAGATATATGTAAATTTCCTTAAAACTACTATATTTGATTTTCATTATCAGTTTCTACCTTTAATGCAAGCAATCATCTTTATCTTTTCCATCAATTCATCTTTATCCCCACACTCGACAACATTTTCTTCCGGCACACTTTCAGGGCTGCCACCTGTTCGATAAGTAATTACCGGAGTTCCGCAAGCCTGTGCTTCGAGGTTCACAGTAGGATAATTATCTTCGTATGTCGGATTAACAAACACATCTGCTGCCGTATAAATTTCGGCAAGTTCTTGAGTGTTGTTTGTTCTAGGGATACCAATTACATTTGGCGGTAGTAATTTTATTCGTTTCTGAGATAATCCGACGAGAACGATTTTGTAAGAATCATCCAGTTTTTCAGCAAGCCATACAAAATCCTGTAATCCTTTTCTTAAACCCCAACCACCAGCAACACCGAGCACTATTTTTTTGTTCTGCAATCCATATTTTTCGCGGAAATCACCTTGAGTCGGCTTGAAAACATTCGTGTCAATTGTGTTGTAGCGCACTTCGACTGGATATTCCTTCAAAAAGCTCTGCTTCACTAAGTCTGCGAGCCATTTTGACGGAGTTATTAAAGTCATGTTTTTGACACCGGTGAAAGCCTGCCTTTTTCTGTCAAAATTATCTTGCGAGCGGTCGAGAAAGAAACTTATCGGGTAACGATTTTTCTGAGGACAATTTTCACAATGGGTTTTCCATTTATCGCATCCTTCAAAAGTGAAGTGAGAACAATGACCGGTGAATGTCCAGCAGTCGTGGAGAGTCCATCTGACTTCCATTTCATGGTGTTTTTTTATCCATTCAAACAGAAGTTCGTAGTTGATGTAATATCCGTGGAGGTTGTGCAACCAAAGCAAATCGGGCTTGTATTCTTCAGCCCATTCAAGGAATTTTTTTGTCGCTGATTTCGAGCCGAGACCGTGTGCATCGAAAAGACGAGACTTCACGCCGTGAACCTTAACATCGAAATCAGAGCCGATGCGGACAGCATATTTCTGATATTTTTCAGGAACATAACCGTTGCGCCCGTAAGCGATTTTCACTTCATGCCCCTGTGACTCGCATTCCTGCGCCAGATCGGTGCAGATGCGGCCAGTGCTGCCAATACCGCAGACTGAATTGATAAAAAGAATCTTCATTTATATTTCCCCTATAATCTCCGCATATTTTCTGCTATTTTCTGTAATTCCGCAATAATTCAGGAAAAACTCTCCTTCTTTATTGGCAGTTCCGCCGCTTTGAACTTTACGGATCGCTTCAACCAGTTCTTCCGAATCATCCGCTTCAACGACCTGGCATCCTGCTTCTTTTGCAATTTTCTGACCAAACCTGCTCTCCTTTCCGATAGCGAAAATTATCGGCTTCTGACATGCGAGACAAGTCGCTGTTTTGCTCGGCAGTGCGGTTCTGTAAACATCTTTCACAAGCGGAATAACATTCACGTCTGCCGCGCTGTATATTGCCGGGGCAAGTTCCGGCGGCTGCATTGGCCAGAAAGAAATGTTCGTGATGCCGTATTCTTTAGCTCTTGCTTCAAGTTTTTCCTTGTAAACACCGTTGCCGATGATGTGGAACCAGACTTTGTCATCACCTTTCATCAGTTTTGCCGCTTCAATGAGAATATCGACATTCTGCATCACACCGATGTTTCCGGCATATACCACATTGAAAAAGTCCTTGTTGAACATGTGCGAAACGCTGGTCAAATCAACATTTTCATAAAGTTCATCCTGATATGACCAGTTGTAAATCACTTCGATCTTCGATGCATCCGTTCCGTCAGCAACAAGAGTCTCTTTCATATCTTCTGAAATCGTGATTATGTGGTCAGCATGCTTGTAGGCATATCTCTGGACAGCAGCCAGAACCTTAAAAACAAGGCTGTTTTTCTTGAGTTTGCCGCTGTAAGCCAGATTGTATGGGAGAATATCCTGAACGTTGTAAGTAATCGTTGCATTTTTTATATATTTTCGAACAAGCCAGACAGCGAATCCGGCAACATTGGTTGATTGAACAAAAACTGCCTCGCTGTCACTGTGAGTTTTCAAGGCTTTTCTGCAATGAAAATAATTTCTTACAGCATTTAAATATCTTGTTAAAAGATTGGTTTTATTCTGCGGTTTCGTATAAACAGCTTCAGTTGTCACATTCAAACCTTCAACCGATGACGGGAGAGTCAACAGACCGTCTTTCTTAAGCATCTGAACCACATGGACTTCGTTTCCTGGCAAAGCTGTTTGCTTCAAAACAGCTTCAAGAAGATGTTCAGATGTAAGATGACTTGAAAAATTGCTGTTTGTTAAAAGCAGAACTTTCAAATATTTCCCCTACAAACTCTTCAAATATTCCATGAAATTCTGCTTGTTTTCGAACGCGGTAGTTGTCGGTCTGCCAAGGTCTTCCCTTGCACCGATCGAGCATTTGACCTCAACAAGGCTCAGTTCGTTTCTCGATTTTGCGGCATTGAGTTCTTTGTCAAGATCGGCGAAATTGTCAACACAAACGGCATTGGGATATCCGCATGCTTTTGCGATAGCTACCAAATCAATGTTTCCGGCAACGGTCGGCATTCCTCCGACTGTTTCATGCGCTCCATTGTTTATAACGACATGGATGAGGTTCTTCGGCTTGTTGGCACCTAAAACGGCCATAGATCCCATGTGCATGAGAACGGCTCCGTCACCGTCGACGCACCAGATCCTCTGCTCAGGTTTATTGATCGCAACACCGAGGGCGATGGAAGAACTGTGTCCCATTGAGCCTACTGTCAGGAAATCATACTTATGGCTCTGACCGTTTGCGACTCTTGTCTCAAACAGTTCTCTGCTTGCTTTGCCGGTAGTGCTTACAATCGGATCTTCGCCGCTTACTTTGACAATATACTGGATTATTTCTTCTCTGAGCATCCGGTTGTTGTTTTTGTACTCAACCTTCGGAGCATCCGTCAAAGCACCTTTGCGGATAACAAAAGCGACATCTTTGCCGACTGAAAGAATCTGTTTGAATTCTTTCATAACGGTTTCGACTTCGTCATCAGTAGTTTCTTTACCGATGACAAAAGGTTTGATATCCATATCTTCAAGAAGTTTTACTGTAACTTCGCCCTGATAAATATGCTGCGGCTCATCGTGAATTCCGGGTTCTCCGCGCCAACCGATAACAAAAATCACAGGAATTGCATAAACCTTGTCGTTAAGCAGCGATGCGACCGGGTTGATGATATTTCCTTCGCCGCTGTTCTGCATGTAGACAACTGGAACCTTACCTGTCGCAAGGTGATAACCAGCCGCTAAAGCCGTGCAGTTGCCTTCATTCGCTGCAATCACATGGTGATGCGGATCAATTCCATAAGCAGCCATCAGATAGTTGCACAAAGCCTTTAACTGGGAATCAGGAACACCTGTGTAAAAATCTGCGCCGAGTATCTCAACAAATTTTTCTACTTTCATTATGCTTCTCCATTCAAAATCTCGTGATATAAAGCGTCGATCGTGCTTACATCCAAAGCAACAGGATGATTTTTCAGTCTGACAGGATTGACAGAATTCTTCAGAATTTCAAACTGTTCCGCCGTTGCAGCCGGCACTTTGAATTCCAGTGAACTGAAAATATCGTTCAGTTTTCTTGCCGCAGTTTCAGGAGTGTCGCAGCCCATTGCAGAAGCAATCTGTTGGAATGTTTCTTTCAGATATTTTTCACCCCTTGAATCAATGCATTTGTCAGTATTTTTTATCATCCACGGAAAAAGCACTCTGTCACAAAGAACAGCGGCATGACCGTGAGCTACACGGAAAAGGCTTGTGATTTTATAGCACATTGCGTGTCCCGCCGTGGTCTGCGTAATATTGATCGCTTTTCCTGCCGTATGAGCCGACAAAAGCATTCCGGCATTTCCGCTTTCGGTGTTGTTTAAATATCCTTCCATATTCGCAAGGACTCCTTCTATCGCGGCTTTGGAGTATTTTTTGCTCTCTTCGGTGCTGTTTAACGACCAGAAAGATTCAACGGCATGACAGAGAGCATCCATCATTGTCGCCTTTTTCTGATACAGCGGCAAAGTTTTGAGTGCATTGGGATCCATCAGAACAGTCCCTGGAATGAAACTTTCGCTCGTTACGCTCTGTTTTGCATCATTGTAATAGATAACTGCATAGCGGGTAGCCTCGGAACCAGTTCCGGCTGTAGTCGGCATAGCAATAAAAGGAATGAAATCGGGAATTTTTTCCTGTTTCAGATAGCTGCCGTCAATTCCATTGCCTTCCATATTGCTGTAAAGTTTTATGCATTTGGCGACATCCATCGCAGAACCGCCGCCGACAGCCATAATGCTGTCACAACCCTCGGCACGAAGCAGTTTTACACCTTCGACAACACTTTCATACAGAGGATTAGGCTGAAAATCGGAGAATCTGATTATCTTCAGGCCGTTTTTTTCAAGTTGTGCCAAGTGACTGTTGAAGTTGTCCATAAACTTTAAAGAATCATCACAAACCATCAGGAGTTTCTTACATCCGTTATCGCGGACCCACTGATCGAACTCGATGTAACAGCCCCGTGCAGTTATGATTTTCTGTTCCATTTTTATACCTCTGCAGGGATCAGTCTGATGATGTCCTTGAACGGCATAAGCATTTTGTCGCATTCTTCAGCTCTGTGGTTTTCAAGAATCATCTCTGCCGCTTTCTGCATTGCCGGAACTTCCGCTCTCATAAGCTGGTTCGCATAGATGATGATGTTCGCGCCGCGTTCTTTCCACTCTTCTTCTTTTACGGAATTGAAGCTTGTCGGAACAAGAACTATCGGCGTGTTTTTATCCTTTGCACGGAATTTTTCGATAAATTCCTGAATTTCGGATGGATCTTTCTTGCGGCTGTGGATCATTATTGCATCGGCACCCGCTTCGACAAAAGCAAAAGCACGGTTCAAAGCGTCTTCCATTCCCTGCTCGAGAATCAGACTTTCGATACGCGCACAAATCATAAACTCCTTGGTGCGCTGAGCCTTTTTTCCTGCTCTTATTTTTGCAGAGAAATTCTCGATGCTGTCCTGTGTCTGGACGACCTCTGTTCCGAAAAGAGAATTTTTCTTCAGGCCGGTTTTGTCTTCGATAATGACCATGCTGACACCGAGACGTTCAAGGCTGCGGACTGTATAGACAAAATGCTCGGTCTTTCCGCCTGTGTCGCCGTCAAAAATAATGGGTTTCGTGGTGACTTCGGTAATATCTTCAATTGTGCGGAAACGAGATGTCATATCGACAAGTTCGATATCCGGTTTGCCTTTTGCCGTGCTGTCGCAAAGAGAACTGATCCACATTGCATCGAACTGATGTGCGCCGCCTTCCTGATGGACTACGGTGTTTTCTACGATCAGACCTGTCAGACCGTCATGTGCTTCCATTGCAGTAACAAGGCCTTTTGCATCAAGCATTCTTTTGAGACGGCCTCTGCGGACATCTGGCATTGCCATGTCACTTCTGGTTCTTGCATCAATCTCTGCATATTTAGGATCGCTGCTGTAAGGATATTCAACCAGTTTGCCGCCGTAGGTCGCAAGAATCGCGGTAACTTCATCGCGTATCGGACGCTGGAATCCGCTGCACCAGTCGTCACCGTGAACAACTATCGATGGTTTGTATTTTTCAAGATTCTCTTTGTAGCTGAGCGTTGTCTGATCGACAACCTTGTAGACACCTGCAATATTCTCGAACATGATCTTCCTTTCTGAAGCCGGAACCAAAGGCATACGCTTATACGAAGCGACTGCTTCATCAGAAAGGACACCGATCATAAGGCGTCCGAGTTTCTGCGCTTTTTTAATAATTGCGATATGACCGCCGTGAATAATGTCGGATGCAAAACACATATAGACCGTGCGTGACTCGATTTCCTTCAGTTTTGCGCTGACGACAGCCAGATCCTCAGGATTATCGATTTCGGAACAAAGCAGATTTTCAACATCCAAAGCGTGGATATTTGCCGCGCCGTTGAGTTCGTTCAGAGCATTTTCCGCATATACTTTCGTTTTGCCGCTTTCACAGAACTCCGAAATTTTGTCAAGCCAGACTTTCCAGTCAGCTTTCTTCAGATTGTAGAGAGCCTGCGCTTCCATTGCATCGTTGAAAAATTCGATACCGACTTTTACAACCATGCCATCCTTAATAACTGCCTTGAAATCCTTTTCTGGAAGCGGCAGAGTAGAAGATACAGCCATACATGAAACGGGAGACGCGACAACTCGGTCAAAAACACCGTTTTCAAAAACAAGATCTCCGTGCATGAGAATGATGTCATCGTCCAAATACTCTCTTGCACAGTAGATGCTGTAAATGTAGTTGGTTTCTGCGTATATCGGGTTTTTGACAAACGTAAAATGAACCGGCAGATTCAGGCTCTGGCAATAGTTCACCAGAACACCGTCAAACAAGCCCGTAGTCATTACTACTTCCTCAATGCCGGCATCGGCAATCTGTTTCAACTGACGGGAGAGAATAGTTTCATTTACTGAAATCTCGGTCATACATTTCGGATGTTCGGACGTAAGAACTCCCATGCGGGAACCAAGTCCGGAATTAAGAATTAATGCTTTCATTGTTATGCCTCACCTTATTTTTTATAAAAACCTTTCTGGATGTCTTTTAATACTTCTTTCGCTTTCTGGTGGAGGGGTCATATAATCCCCGTACAAATGGGTCAGATATGCATGTGGGTCTGCAACTGTGGGATATTCACGACCTTCAAATGTTATTGTTGATTTGGTATCAAGCCATTTTTGCGGAAGTATTTCCTTTTTCATAGAATAAACCGAGTAAAGATTAATCCGATATTCCCCAGCATGCTTTTCAGAAAACGCTTCTGTTTTTCTCATAATACTGTTCATCCGATGATAAGATAACAGTTTACCCACAATGGTTGATATTGGATTCGTTATATAATGTTTGGTAAAAATACAGTTGCTTTGGGCAAACTTTATGTTGACAGCTCTAAACAAGAGCTTCCTGAGAAGCCAGATAATTGTTCTTTTCACACAATTGTCAGGAAATTTTACTAACCGGAAAATATCAACACAAGCAATATGATCCTTTACTATTTTACCGTAAAAACGCGGATAATTATCACTATCATTTCTCCAAACATAAGGCTCCGGCAATTCCTCTGAAATTACTTTATTTAGTTTGTCGTATTGTTCGTTCGGTACTCCGACATCAATATCGTCATCCCAAGGGATCATTCCCTTGTGACGAACCCCCCCAAGACAAGAACCTGCCAACAAATAATAATCAATATTATGCTTTTGACATATATCAGAGAAAATTTCTAAAGCCTTTACAGCATCTCTTTGTTCATCTTTCATAATAAAGCGCCTCTACCATTTAGGAATTTTAAGATCGCAAAAAAAATGTCTCTCTCTTTTTTCTACTGGTGGAATTTCCATATAATTGCCATACAGTGTGCGAAGATATAAATCGACATCATGAAACAAGTGCACTTTTTCATTATTGCAAATTCCTTCTGATGGAGGAAACACAGCACCCCTTGGCAAAATTTCTTTAAAATAATGTCCTCTCGCAGTCAAAATTCCACAATCATTACTGTTTTCGTCTTTGCATTGTATTGCCTTATCAATTATATCGAACCACTTTGCCGCAGAATGAAAGGAGAACAAAAATCCTATAATCATTCGAATATTGTAAACAAGCGTCCCATTTTTGCACAAATACTTTTTAACATCCTCATTGGTGTTTTCACGCAAATATACCTGCCCAGCAATAAACTCCAAAAAATTGCAATAGAGTCCTTTAATTTTTCTGACAATCCTGTTGTTAGGTACATTGTCAACAATAAAAATATCTATTGGGATTTTGTGCAAAGATATGTCTCGCGGATCTATCAATCTTTTATAATATGAATCCTTAACAAGAACTATAGGATAGCGATCTCTTGCGTTATCACTATAGTTGGGTGAATTTAGAATATATTGTTCGCCCAACCTTTCTTCAAATATTGTTTTAAACTTCTCATAATCAGATCGCATCATTGCCAAGTCGATATCATCATCCCACGGAATAAAACCTTTATGCCTAACAACCCCAATAGCCGAACCTTCAACTAAAAACAAAGGATAGTTATATTCATCACAAACACTTTTAATATCAAGATACACTTTAAACATACAAGCCTGCAAATCCTCCCTTTCCTGCGGAGTGATTTCTTTAAGTAAATCACTATTTGCAGCATTTTCATTCATTGTAAACTTAATGCTTTTTAATTGACGCCAAAAACTCATTTAAGCTCCTCTTGAATCAATATTTACATTTGTAAACAGTCGCTGATTGCCATATCTGTGTCACTCTATATTTTATGAACATTTTCCCGTCTAAAAAAAGATCCCATTTCTTTGCATATTGCTTTTGAGACTTGATCTTTGACATAGTGCTGTCTGGTCTTTCCCTTTATTGCCTGTAAAAACACAAGCAGTTCATAACGTATCCCTTCGCCGTCAAGTTGATAGAAATAGCGTCTGTTATTTGCCGTATTTTCATACCTGACTTCAAAATAGTCCGTTTTCCACCACGGAGCAGGAACATACACATAACCCTTTGTTCCCGAGATGACCAGGTCGCCTTCAGACTTGACACCGTTTCCGACTTTTACAGACGCGACAGCCGAAGGATATACATAATCCATTTTGGTAAAAACATCATGTGCCATCTCTTTATCCGAGAAATGAGAATAGACATGCTTTTCAGAATATTTCGTGCCTAATATTTGAAAAACCGGTAGCAGTGCTGTAGGCCCCCACTCATAAACCGGATCCCATTTCCCCTGCAGATCGTCCAGACTGGTGCATGTCACATCGACACTCATGACTTCACCGATATAACCGCTCTTAATAAGGAGTTGCAACCTGGAATAAGCCGTAGAGTAAGCGGTCTTGATACCGTCTGACAAAACAAGGTTTTCCGATTTGGCAGTCGCGGTCAAATCATCCCATTCTTTCTCAGTCAGAGCCATCGGAGACTCGCACAGAACATGCTTTCTTTCGGACAGAGCAGTTTTTACCAACTCATAATGTTTTGCCGGATCAGCCTTTATAAATACGGCATCCACATTGTCCAGAAGTTTGTCATATTGATCCGTCACAAGCTCCAATTTCAGCATATCTTCGTTAAAACAGTCCTTGTTTAAAGCACAAAGCCCCACGGTTTCGATACCGTTCACAAAATGAGATTCTCTTTCGATCTTGTTCAAGAACACGGATTCACCGACCAGTCCAAGTCTTATACGATTCTCTTCCGCCCTTAACTCAGAACTGGAAACCCCCTCAGTCCTCGGCAGATAGACGACTTTGCAATATTCATTGAGATAATCGAACTTTCCGACCCAATCTGAACCTACTGTGAAAATATCGACTCCATATCGAATGATATCATCTATTTTCTGACCTTCGTATTCTTCGACAACAATTTCATCAGCTATACCCAAAGCTCTAACCGCTTCTATTCTTTCGATCAAAGGCTGCTGCACATTTATTTTTCCGCGTGTCCGGTCAAAACCGTCTGCAGTCACTCCGACTATAAGATAATCACCGAGAGCTTTTGCACGTTCCAAAAGTCTGATGTGACCATAATGAAGCAGGTCGTAAGTGCCGTAAGTTATAACTTTGATCATGCTTTGAACCTCTCCGAAATCAAATCAAATTTCTCTTTTTCATATCAAGCATAGCATCAAGCAAGGTATCAAAATCCTCTTTCTCAAGCGCGCCGATGTGTCCTACACGGAACAAAGTATCTTTAAATTCGCCGCCGTTAGGGCAGATCCAGATCCCGTATTCATCTTTGAGAATATTGAAAATCTCGTGCGCTGAAATGCCTTCCCTCGGAGAAAGCGGAGTCACAGCATTCGGAAGACTTTGCGATATGACTTTAAACGGCAGATCAAACTCTTTAAGCTTGTTACGGAAATACTCAGCCAAACCGCCAATCCTCGCGTTTTCCGATTCAACTCCTCCGGCAGTATCTATCTCTTTCAGTCTCATGTTTATCTGGCGCAGAATAGCGACCGCACAAGTGAACGGAGTCTGGCCGCGCTCGCCGTTTTTAAGTGCAAGTTTAAGGTCAAGATACATTGTTTTTGGTTTATTGTTATAAACACGCTCGACTGCGGCAGGAGAAAGAACGATCAGCGATATCCCCGGAGGACACGCAAGTGCCTTTTGAGAACCTGTGATCATCGCCTGAACATTCAGTTCCTTCATATTGAACGGATCGCAAAGAAAGGAACTGATGGAATCAACGACCAGGAAAATATTGTTGCGTTTGCAGAAATCACTTATCAGCTTGATGTCATACAGCACTCCGACCGATGTTTCATCAAGATTGACCAAAAATCCGGTAAAACCTTTTCCGTCATATTCAGCCAACTGTTCCGCAGTCACACCGCAACCGAATTCAGGTTTGATGATAGTGTGAGGAATACCGTGGATCTCAAGCATTTCGACAAAACGGTGACCGAAACTGTAATTGCCCGGATCAACGACAAGCACATTGTCGTTTTCCGTAAAAATATTCATTACCGCAGCTTCCATTGAAGCCGTTCCAGAACCGGTCATAAAACAGACTCTTGCATTTTCATCCGCTTTTGCGAACTTTTTCACAAGTCTCTCGTTTTCAAACATCAGTTCTGAAAATTCCGGTGTGCGGAAATAAGGCGTCTGTTCCGCTCCTATCGCACGAACGACTTCACTGGACATTACCGGTCCGACCGTAAAATTAAGCATATCTATTCACCCCTTGCAGCTGCTTAACGATTTCTTCCGCACAAATGCGGGTAGCTTCTCCGCCAACTTCGATATGCGAATCTCTGAATTTCTTAGCTTTTTCACATTCGACATCATAATTAGCATTCAAAATATAATTCAGAACTTCATCTTCTGTGTGGCATATCCCTGACGGAATTTCTTTATCCAAATCAAAATAAAATCCGCCGCGAGCTTTGTTGTATTCCTCATAGTCATAACCGAAACAAATAATAGGACGAGCCAAAATGCTGTAATCCATGATTATACTGGAATAATCGGATATCAAAAAGTCAGCTATCATCATCAGGTCATTTACAGCCGGATAGTCGGATCCGTTGCGGACGAAATCATCGTATTGTATTCCCAGCATCTCCCTTGTATTTACATGAGCTCTGACAAACAGCACATAATCATTGCCAAGTGCTTTTTTCCATTTTTCCAAATCAATCGGAGGCTTCAGATTGCAGCTCGCGCCGCCGTCAGTGCTTTCGCGCCAGGTCGGGGCATAGAGAACAACCTTTTTGCCTTCAGGCACATTGAATTTTTCTCTCAGTTTTTGCATTTTCTCCGGAGTCACATTGTAAAGTTCGTCATTTCTCGGGAGTCCCGAAAGAAGCAGACTTTCCGGTTTAACACAAAAATCACGCTCTATAACCGGACGCTCATAGTTGCCAGAAATGCAGAAGCGATCAATATGATCCCAGCGAAAATCACTGCGTCCTTCGACAGCGTTTCCCATAAGATTTATTGCCGGACCATGCCAGGTGTTAAGATAAAAAGTGGTTTTTTTCTTGTATTTCAAGCCTCTTTCAATATTCACGCTTGCAACCCAGCATTTTGCTTTAAGCGATGTTACAAAATATTTCCAAGTATCGATTTTAACTTTTTCACATTTTACTTGTGGAAAATTTTCAGGATGTTCAAAAGCCCAGACAAATTCAAAATCCTTAGCTTCAGGAATTGACAGCAGATATTCATAGATAGCTTTCGGGGAATCATTATACTGTTTGCCGCTGAAAGAAGTGAAAAGTATAAGTCTGGGATTGGTCTTCACAAACAAGCCGATGAACTTAAAGAATGCGCTACCCAAAGCAATGAATGTATTGAGAATCCATGGATTGTGTTTTAAGAAATACTCGAATCTTCTTTTTAATCCCATACTAAATTTTCCCCGTTATTAACGCTTTTTTTCTGATTTTCTTTCATCTATTTATCTCCATTTGAGACGTTGCGTGAGGCGTCTCTACAAAAGCGCGTGAAACACATTGAATTTACATGATTTTTTAAAATTTGGTGATTTATATCAGAAAAAGATGTAATAATATTACATTTTTTTCTTATGAGGAAGTTGGCAATCATTTTTCAACAACCTCCCAATGACCGCCTTTGTCTGGACCGATGCGGCGGATAAGATTGTAAGATTTTAGTTTGGAAAGATTCTCTTTGGTTTTTCTCAAAGAAATTCCCAAAATCTCGGATAAATATTGTGCAGAAACAAAAGCATTTTTTTCAATTTCCTTGAGAATGACTTTTTGGTTTTCAGTGACTTTTACAGTGACCTTTTCAGCGACCTTTTCAGTGACTTTTTCTGCAGCCTTTTCATTTCCCTGTATATTCCCTTCATCGCCGGCATTCAATTCAAAAGGTGCTGCATCTATCTTGTTGAACGGAATTGTGACTACGATAAAATTCTTTTTGACAGCGATTGTATCGCGTCCGTATGCCTTGACGATCGTTGGAACGCCGCGCCCTGAACGCTCGCTCAGCCTGAGCTGAAGGAAAATCGAGGCAAGAGCTTCGTTTACGGGAATGCTGACTCCATTATAAAAACCTTCAAGATCCTGTTCTATTCCAAGCCCGCCGTGGGAAACGATTTCTATTCTGTCGGTGAACACGCTTATCATCGGTGCATTCATGGCAAGCCATTTGTTGTGGATGAAAGCATTCAAAAGTGCTTCGTGAAAAGCCTCGTAATCAAAAAGAGGAACATCTTTGCGTTCAGAAATCCGCCCGCGCTCGTCAGCTTGAATGATGTTTATCGCGTCGCCGTATTCCAGTATCTTATCCATGGAATACAAAATGCAGGAATTTCCGTATTCTTTCACGGAAAAAAGAGTGTCTGCCTTGGTTTTTCCGCTGAAAACAGAAACACGGATCGGAATATCATTTGAATCGGCAAGCAGCAGTGCCATTATGTTGTAGCGGCCGTCCGCTGTCAGCAGTTTAAGCGTTTTCTTAAAGGTGTCTCGTCTGAGTCTGATCCCTTTCGCACCGTAATACAAAAAGAGTTTCTCGAAAGTCAGATCCTGCGCATAATCAGGTGCGGCAGTGTTCACGATAGTAGGAATTCCGTTTGAAAGCACGTTCAGCAGACGTATTTCCCATTCCGGAAATTTTGAAAGTTTCTCTTTGCTTGAACCAATCCGGATAAATGTCTGATCCATGAACTTTGTCGGAACGGATTTCGCGGCAGGAACAGTCAGCAAAACAACTCTTTTGCCGGAAATTTCGGCCTCATCGACTTCAAACGCAAGACTCGGTTTTAAGTTGCGTGCAAGGTAATGTTTGTAAGGCTCGTGCTCGATATCCTTGTCAAAATTAACCGTTGTTCCGGTAATTTCATGCGTTTTGTCGCTTACTCCCCAGACAATATAGCCGTATTCCCGCCCGCTCAAAGCCGCGCCGTTGGAAATCGCGGAAATATATTCACCGATTTCATCCTTTGAAAACCAGTTCTCTTTAAAATCGAGCCACTCGTATTCGTGCGGAAGCGAAATCAGGTTCGTGACAGTGTCAGTTATGTTAAGGTTCGGTGTCATTTATTTATCTCCTTCTGAGACGTATCAGGTTACGTCTCTACATTCCCATCGCCTAATTCCCCCTCGCCACACTGGAGAGGGGTCAGGGGTGAGGTTTCGCGCGTGAAACATATTGAATTTACAAATAAATGTCAACACTTTACAGATTTTAAATTTTACTTATAATCATTTGCTTTTTGTTTGACTATTTATCGAGGATATCATCATGAAAATCACCATCCTCGGCGGTTCCGGTTTTTTGGGGACACGCCTTGTCAAAAGGCTGCTTGACACAGGTCACGATGTAAAAATCGCTGACAAAAGAAAAAGTCATACTTTCCCTGATTTGTGGGTACGCTGCGACATCAGGAACAAAGATGACGAAAAAAACGATTTTCCTGAATCGCTGACGGACAAGGCTGCGGCTCCCGGAAAGGCCGAAGAAGCTGCAAAAGCGATGCCGATGCATTCTCTTGCCGAAGTGCTTGCCGGAAGCGATGTCGTCATAAATTTAGCAGCGGAACACCGCGACGACGTCACGCCGAAATCGCTTTACGACGAAGTAAATGTTCAGGGAAGCGAAAATGTCTGCAACGCCTGCACGAAACTCGGAATCAGAAAAATAATTTTTACGAGTTCTGTCGCGGTTTACGGCTTTGCACCGGCAGGAACCGACGAATCGGGCGAGATCAACTATTTCAATGATTACGGTCGCACAAAATATCTTGCCGAAGGAAAATACCGCGAGTGGCTTAAAAACGACTCTTCGAACAATGCAGTAATAATACGCCCGACCGTAATTTTTGGCGAGCAGAACAGAGGAAACGTCTACAATCTTCTCAAACAGATCTCGGGCGGAAAATTCCCGATGGTCGGCAAAGGAACAAACAGAAAAAGCATGAACTATGTCGAAAACGTAGCCGCCTTCATCGAATACGAAATATCGCATGACACCGAGCCGGGAGAACATCTTTACAACTACTGCGACGAGCCGGTTTACGACATGAACAGCCTCGTTCTCGACTGCTACAAAGCACTCGGCAAAAACAAGACCTCGCTCTTTCACTGGCCCTATTCCCTGGCTTACTGCGGAGGCCTCTGCTTTGATCTCCTTGCAAAAATCATGCACAAGAAACTGGTTATCAGTTCTATCCGCGTAAAAAAATTCACGCAGGATTCATATTTCATCGGCAGAAACATCAAAAAAACAGATTTCGTCGCCCCCGTAAGCCTCTCTGAAGGGCTGAAAAGAACTATCGAATACGAATTCGTGAACAAAGTGCAGGGTCACACTTTCAGTTGTGAATAAAAACCCCTCAGCCTCTGCTTCGACCCCTCAGACAACCTGTTCTGACCCCCAAAGTTTGGACACCCATTAAAGAGAGGTGGAAAAATGGGAGTAAATCATTATCCTTTGGAGTTGCGTGAGCAGGTTTTGACAGAGTATGAGTTGGGCTTGGGCGGTTATCGGAGATTGGCGAAACGGCACGGGTTAAAGCGTGACACTGTTAGGGACTGGGTCAAAACCTACGGCTCGAAAGGAGAGCGAATGAAGAAAAACAAAGTTGAGACGAGAAAGAAAAACATCAAAGAAATCAAGAACATGAGCCGCAAAGAGCTTGAAGAGCAGCTTGAACTTTCAATGCTTGCGGCAGATTTCTGGGAGTTTTACGCTAACGAGTTAAAGGAGCAGATT
>JAGCUA010000081.1 GCA_017963125.1 bacterium | reverse complement strand
GCTGTTTCAACCAGAGAAGCTACTCTGCTACTCGTTACTCCTGGAATGTACCTTTGATAATCAAGGTAGGTTTCAACCAGAGTAGCTACTCTGCTACTCGTTCCTGATAAACCCGGGAGGCGCTACCGGGTAGTCATCGTTTCAACCAGAGTAGCTACTCTGCTACTCGTTACGCAGGCTACAGCCGAAGTATGGCTAGGGGAGTTTCAACCAGAGTAGCTACTCTGCTACTCGTTACGGGTACTGTCGGTGCTTTACCAGTACCCCCAGTTGTTTCAACCAGAGTAGCTACTCTGCTACTCGTTACCAATACCTCCCAGGAAAATATGGCCTGAATTAGGTTTCAACCAGAGTAGCTACTCTGCTACTCGTTACTGAAGCGAAACCGCATTTAGTGGACAGATTTAGTTTCAACCAGAGTAGCTACTCTGCTACTCGTTACCTTTAAAAAGGAGAATAGAGTTATGAATGACTTGGTTTCAACCAGAGTAGCTACTCTGCTACTCGTTACTCACATGGCTGCTAACAACAGTAACAGACTTCTGGTTTCAACCAGAGTAGCTACTCTGCTACTCGTTACCGGAGCTTAACGTACGAGTAGTCGTCCGCAGAAGTTTCAACCAGAGTAGCTACTCTGCTACTCGTTACGAAAACGGTATCGATGAGGAATCCATCAATGAGTTTCAACCAGAGTAGCTACTCTGCTACTCGTTACAAGGGGTAATAAATGAAAGATAATGTTTTCTATGATGTTTCAACCAGAGTAGCTACTCTGCTACTCGTTACAGTAGCATGCTCACATAGCAGAAAATACTGAGGTTTTCAATTAAAAAATTGGCTACCCATATTTTCATTTTTCAACAGCCGCAAAAATGTGACTTCGTGCGACCGCTGTTTTTTTACTGAGATCAAGAAGTTCAAAGAAAACGCCATTTAAGAAATTACCAAATAAAATCGAGACATTAGTTCAAACCTCGTTATAAAAACGTTTCCTGATCTAAGGCTCCTGCAACACAAAAATTAGCTACCTATGAACCCCTTTTCCCTCGCCACAATGGAGAGGGATTAGGGTGAGGTCTGCGAGGGGGAAAAGGGGTGAGGTCATAGCAGAGTTTATCTGTTTCTCAATTGTCAACGAACATTCGCGCGCTAAGCCGCGAAATAGGCAAAACCGGTATCCTGCTTTTCCGGTGCAGGTCCCACAGTTTTTGCCTTAAAATAGGAATCCTGCCTGTAAACCTTAACGAAACCGCTGTTCAACCCAAGTTCATTCAGCCTGTTCAGCAGTTTTTCGCGGTCATTTTCAGTCAGAACACATTCAAAAACACTTTTCTGGATACGAAACCCGTATTCCTTCAAAACTTTATCAACTTTGTTCCGCTCTTTCGTGAGCGAAATGTCGTATGCAAAAACATAATTTCCCGTATTCGGCATCATTTCCACCTGAACCAGCTCAGTTCACATTTCCCGAGTGCCCAGTTTTTGATGAGCACACACTGGTTATAAAGCTCTTCTTCAAGCGTTTTTCCGCTTTTCGGGTTAATTTTTTGAAATTCTTTTTCAAAAACCTCAAGTATTGTGCGGATCGCCCCTTGCTTGATAATGATTCCTTTTTCAGTCTCAACAAAATCGGACGCTTTCAGCTGCTGCAGGTTGATCAGATTGATTACTGCGTTGAAAACCGGTGCGCGGAAAAGCTCTTCAATGTCACAGGCAAGCGATTCGTAGCGGTCGTTTGAACTGTGCAGGAAACCCAGATACGGATTCAGTCCGAGCGCATTAAGCGTAAGCACGACCCTTTGATAAAGCTTTGAATATGCGAAATTCAGAGTCGTGTTCATAAAGTCTTTTTCGTATCTGCCGCGCCTCTCGAACCTGAAATCCTCATTCAGGATCAGATTCTGGATCTTCTCGTATATCAGCCTGCTCGATATTCCTTCGTAGCCGCGTATTTCATCGATCGTTTCAGCCTTTGCGAACAAATCAGCCGCAGCTTCCAGCTTTTTCAGGATCCTTGCGGTTCCTTTTTCCCACCTTCTTCTGAAAATGCTTATGAACGCTCTTGTCTTCGTTTCGGCTACATCTCTCGAAATTTTGACGATTTCCTCTTCTGAAAGGGAGGAAAACTTCTTAATGTGGCTCTGAAGAACTTCGTAACGCCTTTTATCCGGCCTGGAGAATGTCCCGTATTCATCCGATTTTCCGAGAGAAATCGACACCGGAATATCCCTTTCGGCACATTTTTTCAGGAATTCGGTACTGAAAATCGCCTTTTCCAGAACGATGACCTCGCCTATTCTGTTCATCGGATATGAATTTTTCAGCTCTCGGTCGCTGTAAATCTCGATCGTTCCTCCGCTCACCCCGAGAAAAGAGTTCATCGCCGTGATGTAAAGCGGCTTTTTGTAAGGTTCGGCCACTGTTTCATCGTCATCCGCAGATGAAGGCTCTCCGCCTCTTTCCGGCACGAAATACCCCTGAGAAGTCGTAAGTTCCGGCCCCAGGTGCAGTTCGCACGCAAGGATCAGCAGATCACGGAAAGATGAAAAATCGCCTTTCAGCGTGATTTTGCCGATACATCCGCGTATCCTCTGCCCGTAGACGCCGTTCTTTTGGTGCGTGCACAGAGTTTTGCGCCTTAAATCTGTCGTGATCTCGAAAGCATCGGGATCTATTTCGCCCTGCAGATCTTCGCCGAAAAGACGTTTCATTCTTCCCTGAAGCAGCTTTCTGAAAAGCTCTTTCGAGATCTCTGTTTTTTCCGTATCCTTGCTCGAATTGAAAGGCAGCGGCATCATGAGGTCAAGCGTGATCTCACCCTTCTCAGGAATGAACGCATACTCTCTGCGAAGATCGTCAAGCGTTTTCAGATAAGGCTCTGAAACCTCTTCCAGTTTGTAATAGTTCTGGTTTTCAGGCACATCCATCCGCTTTTTCAGAGCATCCGAAAACTTAAGAACCGTTTCTTCGTCAATTCCGCAGAAGAAATAGCAGACAGTAAAGACCTCCTTTTCCTCAAGAACATCGCTGAAACGCCTCCCCTCGACATGGTAGAAAATATTGGGAACATCCAGATTTTTCCAGACCATGCCGGGGAAAGCGTCCATATAGCTCTCTTTCATTATCGCCTGCAGGACAGCGTGAAGGATCACGCCGCTTTTCTGCGCGGAATAAACAGTTCTGAGAGTGAAGAATGAGGAGGTCATATCACCTCTTTAAAACGGCCGTAACCGATTGCTGTCTTTCCGCCGAAACCGACTTTTTCAAAAGCTGTTCTGAACATCTCTTTTATTTCGGACTCATTGCAGGCCTCATCTTGTAAAGGCTCAAAAATACAGTAGAAATCGAATTCTAATCCCTCTTCGACACTGATAAATTTAATCGGAACTGGAGTTTCGGTTTCGACCGGCTGAATCTTTCCTCCACCTTGATAATACGAACCGTAGTGAGGATTCATTATATCCATTTTAAGTTTCGGTGTCGTTGTCGGATAGGCGTCAAAAAACATAAGCTGACCGCGATGTTTGTCTTTCTGTTCCTTTTTCTGTTCATCGGTAGTTCCGAAATATTTTTCGAGTTCTGAATCGGGAACTTCCGTTCTTCCGTTTGCGATATTGAGAGCGTGTGCAAATCTCATAACGCCTTTTATCGAACTGGCGGGAATATAGGGAACGCCGATATTTCTGTCGAGAATCATGCCAGTTTCAGTCGGATGTCCTGAACCTAGCCCTGAAATAAAAGGAGATGTGCTTTTTACATGAAATTTGAAAACCTTGCAGCCGGAACGTTCTGTACTTTCCATGTACTGTTTCATAACTTCGCGCTTTTTATCAAGGAATTTCTTCACTTGATGATATGATTTTTCACTTTGGTCGCGAAGTCGGCCGAGAGCACTTTCATCTTTTTTTTTCTTTTTATTATCATCTTTATCCTTATTTTTCTCTTCGCCCTTGTATATTTCCAGCTTGCCACCTTTCCATTCCCATACAACCATTCTCGGAGAATAAAGAGAAAAATTACAATTCGGATTGTTCAGCATATTCTGATGCTCTATACTGATCGGAATAAATTCATTCATACTATGCTCCTATTTTTTTTCAAACGCCCTTGCATAACGCTTCAACCACTCAAGCATCTTCAAAATCTCATTCTGCATTTCTATCTGCTTATAGAAATCAATATTGTGAAACTGCATCATGAAATCTTTATCATCCTGTGAAGTAAAATAATCTTCGTAATTCTTGTACAAATACTTTTTGATAACATCGAAAACGAATTTTCTCTCCTTCTTATCCTTTTTGGCCATAAGAAACGCCATTGTCTGACCGAGTCCGTTTGAAAGAAGCATGGTCGGAGTTCCTACTATAAAGTTGGCAAGATCTTTGGAAATCTCTTCATTTTTCAATGCTTCCAAAGCAAATTTTGCTCTTTTCTGCTGCATGGTTTCAATCTTATTTTCCATTATTCTCTCCATTTTTTGCCTCAGCATTAATCCATGTCAGCTTGAAGATTCCTCTGCCACATGTTTCGTCTCCGGCAATCTGAATGTGTGAGCCTGCAACCTTTTCGACCGTTTCGTGGACTTTTTCCGCATCGATCTTGGAATTTACGTTTTTGTTTTTGCTATCTTCCCAATAAATCATCGAATACATTATCGTATCGGACGGAAGTTCTTCCTGATAACGGAGCGAACCGTCGGCTGTCGTTCCTGTTTCCGACTCGATTCTTATCTGAGCCATTATCTGCGTGCAGTCGGTGACACCGTAGTTGAAAGCCTTGTCGGAAACAAGAAGAAGTCTCTCCGCACCTTCAAAATATGCTTTTATCTTTTCGAACTTTGCCGTGATATTTTCATTGGGTTGAACTGCAACTCCGAAATCTTCGATGAGAACATTTCCTGACAGGGGGTCAGAACCAAGAGAAACAGCTTCACAATCTTTTATATTTTCGAAATTGATTTCCGGATTTTTACCCGCAGCTTCAAGATCCCTCACGAACCTCTTCAAAACAGCAGGGCAGGTTATCCAAACGAACGGAGCGACATTTGAACGCATCGGATAGGCAAGGATTTTTGCATCTGACATTGAACACGCGCCCTGCCATCCGCCGTTGCTGTTTCCGCCGTCGCTTGCGCCGAAAACGGATTCTGTAGAGACACTACTGTCCTTATTGAATTTATCAAAGTTTGACCTGAACGCTCCTTTCACGCCTGTTGCCTGAATTACAGGCCAGTTAGTGTGACGTTCTCTCTGGATCGGAAGATCGACTACGCCGAGAGCCGAACCGCTTCCTGCGTGACACGGGGTTACTGCATACATGATTACGATTGAAGCTTGATTTAACATGTTTTTCTCCTAAATTATTGTTTCTGTTAATGATATACATGAACTGTTGATTTTCCGGATGAATACCGCTCCAGCGGGAATCCAGCTGACCGACGGCTTGTGGAATCCTTTTGCCATATCCCATCCCGCCGTTGTGACAATTTTTGAAGAAGCGACCAAAGAAGCGAGATTTTCTGCCGTAGCTTCTACCGGAACCAAAGAAAGCCATTTTCCGCCATCGATTTCAGGCAATTCGAAATCATCGCATTTCCTGCATTGAGCGATTCGCCTTTCTCCGCCTAAAAACAACTTTGTAAAATTGAATTCCGGTTCATTTTCAAATGTAACGACTATCGAAACACCATCGTGAAATCTGAGGTGAGATGATGTATAGAGCTGTCCGTCCACTGCTCTTTTATCAGGCGTCAGACCGACTCCGGTCCTGTTTTCTAGTGAATAAATATCTTTTGTCAAAAGAATATCTCTTTCACTGAAATGCCTCCTGGGTGCACGTACAAAATCCAAAGAAATCCAAGCTCCGGCAAGCGGTTTGGCATCTTCCTTCGGTTCGGCAAAAACGACCTTTCCTGCAGAAGAACGGGCGGAAAACCTGTCAAGAAGCGGTTCTTCTTCAGCTACGCAAAGCGTTTTTCCTTTAAAATCGGAACCTTTTTCCGCCTTTTCACCAGAATCGCAGTACCATGTCGCCGGAGCAGAAACATAAATTTTGTAATCTTCGCCGAACGACTTTTTGATAAAAATTCCGGTAACATCAAAAGGGATGACTCCGCCCTCTCTAAGCCCTTCTGAAAAAGATTTTTTTTCATGCAGACAGTGAGCTGACCAGAAAGCGCCCTTGATTACCGAAACGGGCGGCGGAAAAACAGAAACTGTATTGTACTGTCCTGCCTCCATCGGTGTAGAACCTCTGAAAAAGAGGGTATCGAGCGGAATTATTTCGTAAGTTTTACTCATTTTTCCCTCCCATAAGCTGTTTATCTTCTATTGTTTTTTTCTGAGCAATAAAGTTCGCTATTACGGCTGCATCCGGGTTATACCATTCGGTATCACAAACTGATTTTCTGTCTCGTTTTACACAAATTCCCGCCAAATCAACCGAAAGTTCCTCAGGATTGTCATTTTTAAAGCCGCTGTGTTCGACCTCATATCTGATAAGGTTCCGAATCTTTTCTTTGTTGCCTTCGATATTGTCAGACAACGGTTCCAATGCACCGCGCAGTTCTTCAAGTTTGTAAAGCAGCGAAGTACTCAAATCCTTTTTCTTTGCAGCCTCAACTACTTTCAGGAACGATTCCCTGCATGTTCTGCCGTCTTCGGTAAAAGGATTCTTTTTCTCCCATTTGAACCATGTATCACGGTCTCCGCCAGAACGTTTTTTCAGTCTTATAGCGAGCGAATTTCTTCCCGATTTGTTTTTCGCCACACCGTCAAGAACTTTATGCGCGTCGGCGATGACCTCTTTCAACGGCTGCTTGTGATGCGCTATTATTATCGCACCGGACAAAGATATTTTTGTTGCATCCTGATTGTCCGTATGACCGAGATGCATCACTATCTTATCCATTTCCGGCATCGGTTTTTCACCGTCGGAACCTTTCTGTTCGCCGTCGACAAGAGATTTTGACCCCTTGTCCGTAACTTGTGCATATGAAAACTGGTAAACCTGTCTGATGCTGTCGGCTACTTCAAACGCTTTGGAAAGCGGAAGGATCGCACAGACATCGTCTCCTCCGGCATATATCAGCCTTCCGCCCGACCTGTTGACATTCGGCTGCACACCGTAACGCGCGAAGTTGTTCAACGAATCGGAAATCATGGAGTGAAGCGCAGGATTTATAGTGCGCCTCTTTCCGGCAAAATCTGCATCTTTGAAAGGAGAATCCGCATCATTTTTTATGTTCAGGACATCTTTCCATGAAGCTTCTGTCGTCTCACCGTTGATGAGATCTCCCATTTTGTCACCGTCCATAAGAAGGAACGCATAATACTTCGTCTCGAAATCTTTTGCATCCTTCAGGATTGTTCCGAGATTGTCGTCTTCCGTATCGAATTCATGCTTATGAAGCAGTTCCGCTTTATCTTTTCTTTCATCTTCCGAATATTTCTGCAAAAACTCCCATGCCGACATTTCTGTAGTTGAAGGAAAATTGTTGCGCTGATAAGGTTTGAACAGAGTCGGATACAAAATATGCTCTTTGCTGTCCTTAAGTGCCAGCGGAAGAAATCTTTTCACAGCACATACAGCGCAAAGTCTCTCGTTTTTACCGACCTGAGTGAATTTTTCCTCACCGTTCTCCATATTGCGAAGCTTTTTCCAAAATTCATTGACATTATTTTTGTAATCATTGGCCTTAACATTCGTATCGCTGTTGTTGAGCACCTCGTTTTCACCGCAGAGAGGACATTTTTCACCATTCTGGGTGTTTCTGATATTTGCAAAGACAGGTTTGTTCTTTCCCGCTGCAAGAAGTCCCTGAACAAGAGAATGAGTTGTTCCGTAAAGATTGGAGACATCATATCCCGATTGTGTGTTCCACTTTTTAAAACACTCGTCAAACTTCTTCATAGCCTCAAATTCGTTTTCCCATTTTGTTTTCGGCAGAAGTTTCTCAAGTTCCCCCTTATTGTTTATCGTGGCGAAATTGATTGCAGCCCAGGAATATTTCCAATATTTGTCGATTGCATTGTCCCATACAAAATCGAAACGCCCGTTTCCTGAACTTTGTGTCCTTTTTGCAACATATTCTTTGACGATACCGGCAGTCGCCTTCCACGCTTCATCAATTTTGGATTCTATTGCTTTACAAACTACCTCGACATCCCGGCTGTTGCAGATAAAAACGAACTTGTTCGGGAAAGATGCGATGCTTTTCGACTCTTCATCAAGGTCTTTAAGTATCTTATTCTGTTCAGTAATATATTCACCGAGTTTTTCATCGCCCTTCCGCAGCCATTCTTCCATCAAAGCCTGATTGTGAAGCGAAGGATAAAGAATATGATCCGGACCGAGCTCTTCAACGATGCAGGTTATGCCGGTAAACGCAAGGTATGAAAGAAGAACAGAACCTGTCCAGTAATCCCTGAGTTTCCGCGCCTTTCCGATAAAATCCTGAACAGGCGTTATCGAATATACTACCATGCAGAGATTTTCTTTCTGATCAGTGCTGTCGTTCCTTTCCAAAGAAGAATATATCGCCGAAGTCAGACCGAAATGGTGCCACATAGGATGATCCGGCATTCTTGTGTCTGCTGGAAGAATATCCCAAAAAGCACCGAGGTTGCCGACATTGTTCTTTCTAAGCTGCTTGTTGAGTGCAAAGAAAAGATAGTTGAATATCCGCTGCGCTTTTTTCTCGGGATCTCTGTCAACCGTAAGATGTGCGAGATCTTCTTCAATTTGTTTTTTTACACACTCTTTCAACTCATCAACACTGGATGAAGAGATATCAAAAGATATCGACTTGCCTTTAACAAGCGGATGCTTCAGAACGATTTCGTTCAATTTGCCGTCATCAGGAGGCAGAGCCGCTCTGGTTAAACCTGAAGCGATGTGGTCGGCAGTGACTATAAGCTGTTCATCTGCCGCAAAATCGAGTCCTGCAAAAACGTTGCGTATATATTCAGCGATTTCGTTGCGTCTTGCGATATCAAAAACTTTTATCGGAGATTCATTCATCCATGCAGCGATTTTGTTCTGCCAGTAATTTGGTTTAATCATTGTTTTCTCTCCAATAGTTTATTTTTTTTACATTTCCGTCATTTTCCAATTTTCCAAAACTTTCACAAAGGAAGTCCATAGCTTCAAACAAATCTTTCCAGCCGTTTTCCCAACCATCGACATCATAAGGTGTGAATATAAACAATCCGATGTATTCTCTGTCAGATTTCTTAATCACTTTCAAAGTCAGCAATGAAGGCAATCTTAATTTATCCTTTCCTTCACCAGCTGTTCCAAAGAGATTCTGCCAACCGTATTCTTCGTTTTTCAGATCGCACTTCAAATTCATATACTTCTTACATAAGAATTGCATAGCACTTTCATATTTATCGAAAGATGTTCCGGTCTGCCAGATCATTACAGAACCGTAGTCATCCAAAACCAGTGAATTCGGATAGTGTTTTCCATTATTCATAACATCTTCTATATTTTCGTATCTTGGAGCGCATTTTTTAAAATCAAATCCGATCGGCTTTACTGCAATTGAACCGAAGCCGTTTTTTGATTTTGAACCGATAGTTCCGAAGAGATCAATATAATAAAGAGTCTGAATCATATCCTCTTTATATTCACTCGGGATATCAATAGACAAAGTCAATCTACTGTTAGGCTGCACGCATTTTCTGGTTATTTTTGCTATTCTTTTTGGCCTCCCGTCAGGAGTATTTATTTTTTTCATTTCTATCACGCCGTAACCCAAATATGAAGCGGCTTCTACGAAACACCCTGTTGACGGATTCAAAACATTGCCGAACTTTATGTCATCTTTTTCAACGGTATTTACCTCCAAAAATCTGACTCTTGTTTTGTCAACAATTTTCAGTTCGATTCTGCTTCTGCCGAAAGATTTTCCATCTTTTGAATCAGGATCTTTTTCCGTAGAACCGAAAAGGCGGCTTTCCTGTTTCCACAATTCTTCCGGTT
This sequence comes from bacterium, assembly GCA_017963125.1. Classification (GTDB taxonomy): domain Bacteria; phylum UBP6; class UBA1177; order UBA1177; family UBA1177; genus UBA1177. The sequence continues at coordinate 13,498 of JAGCUA010000081.1, read as the reverse complement.
TGAGGTCGCTTTTCACTATTCTCCACCAGCGGCGGAGAAGGCTTTTAAAGGGAGCCGTTCTTACCTCAGCATCTCCGTCGGCTCCGCCTAAAAATGCAGGGGTTATAAACTCAATTTCGAATTTGAGTGTTTCCCTCTTCTGATAACGCGAAACATTCATTTTGGTTATTCCTCCTCTTCCTGAAATTTATTCATTATCTCTTTCAGAAGTTCTATATATTTCTTAGGCATTTTTATTACGGCTAAAGCTTTCTCCATTTCTGCTTCATTGCCGCCTTTGTTAGAAGTTTTATTATTCATTTTCAAACGGAAACCGCAGTGATCTATCTGATCCCTGCATTTCTTTACCTTTTCAACAAGAAACTTCAGTTTAGGTTCTTTCTCAACAATACTTCTTACGATATATTTTGCATTCTCATCCGCTTTTCCCCAATCGAAACAAACGGTGACTGGTTTTCTGCAATCAGAGCGCTCGTCCGGTTTGTCACTTCCAAGCCTTTCGTTAAGCAGCCTTAACAAGGCGTTATAGCGCAACCTTTTTTCTCTCTCATTGCCCTGACTCATATATCTTTCACACATATCGCTGTGTTTTTCGAGGAGATACGGAGCCATGCCTTCCTTCAGCATCGTAAGAGCTTCTGCCGGCATCGAGTGATCAAGATACCATTCAACTGCCCTGACAAAATTTAAATTTGAAGGTCTCGACTCTTTGTTCTCAAAATTGCAGATTTTCTTGTTGACTTCGGAGAGTATTTTAGAAAGAGGTGGGATTTTTTTACTTTCCGATGTTTTATATTGCTTTATCTGCTTTTTGCAGTCATCAAAAACCTGACCTTCAACAATCTGCCGGCCACGCATATAAGTAAGTGTTTCTTCCATTGTTCTTATGGAATTGGCCAGAGTATCGGCTGATTCAATCTGTGCCGGGTTCCACTCGATCCTTTTGCACAATTCTTCCGTGATGCCGTATTTTGTGAAAGAATTTGCCGCGCTCGTCCAGGCCATAAGGTCAAATGCCGGAGTAAGATCAAAAATCGGTGCCGCTCCCGTCGTGTTGTCGATTGCTTCGTAAGCACCGTAATAAATGCCTTCCAGAGTTGTGTTTTTGAGATAGTGGGCATAGTTGATGACCGTCATACCGAACATCGGAAGAGATCTGTAGGCGTGAGTCATGTCAAAAATTATCGAAGAGTTTTCACCTATTTCATCGTAAACCGCCTGAAATATTTCCCAAAGTTTCGCTTCACTTTCGCCGTCAGGAATATCAACAGCCTTAACATCTGCCCTCGTTCCCAAAGCATCGATCTCTTTTTTGAGTCCGTCGCTTCCGTCCTCAGGTTCCCAATGCACGGATCTGGCTCTTTTTGTCACAAAAATACGGATCTTGTCGTTTTCATCAAAATCACTGCAGAAAATCTTCAGCAAAGCAACCTGGATGTATTTGGAAGTTTCCGCCTTGTCTTTGTACTTGTAAGTACACGGCTGATACTTTCCGGTTCCCAGAAACGCCAGAAAAGTTCTGTTACTCATCGTTTGCCTCCTTTTTTATCAGTTTATTATAAAAAGTTTCTGCAAAATCTTCTGGAGTATCGTTGCGGGGAGCAGTGCCACATAAAAAATCGACATTGATTTTCTTCCCTATTTTTCCCCACATTTTTCCACTGTAAGGAGGGAACTCGTTGTAAATAAGCCTTGTAAAAAAATATTTCCCATAATCCTTTGGTTCATCAATATCTCTGTAAATGAGTTCGACATTACGGTAAGCCCTGGCTATCGTCTGAACGGCGTAACTCATGATTCTGTTGCCGCTAGTGACATTGAAAATAACAGTCTCGTTCTGTCTGACACCGTCAAAATGCCCTTTTAATGTTCTTTCTGCCTCTGCCATCGACTTTGAACTGAGAAGATTCATTTCAATCTCAATCTCCGGCTTTTCAAATTCTTTCATGTACCGTTTAACGACATACTCGATATGCTTCCGCGAATCTTCAACGCTTTCCGAATACCACAAAAACACTTTCTTTGGATTTGAAAATATGATCGAAGCCACCTGAGCTTTGATGTTCCCTCCGACAAGGACGTGAAGCTCGTCGATTTCCGGCGGGAACTCGGCTTCCGGAATATTTTTCGTTCCCTGATCCGTTACGTGATTCCATGCCGCTTCGACCGTGTCGGCGAATCTTATCGTTTTTCCGAGAGCTCCTATGGAAATTCCGGCGTAGTTTGCATCAGGAACGATAAATTTTCTTTTAGTAGGAAGGTCCAGTTTGTTGCCGAGCCCAACATTTTTGACTTTACCGTTCTCATCGACATCGCCTGTGACGATCCAGTTTTTTGCAGCTTTGAAGATATATTCTTCCCGTTCCGGCAATTCCGATTCAAGAAGTTTATTCGCAAGTGCCTCGGCAAGTTTATATGAATCTCCGTCACCGCTCCATCCGGATTTCCATTCGCAGTCTTTCGAATCAAAGAAGAAAGTGTCGCCAGCATCACTTCTGACGCACATTCCCCATTCAGGCTTAGCACCTGTCTCTATTGGGAAAAACACTGCGGAGAATCTCCGCTTGTCGAGATCTTCAAATTTGGTTTTATTACACGGCTGAAAAGGGATTTTATCTTTGAAAAACACCTTCAAGGTCTTAATTTCATCGTTTTCTTCTTTGTTCTTGATCATCAGAAGCGAAAGCGAACCCAGATCTGTAAACAAGTCGCGCAATTCGGGATTTTCGGGCGATTCTTCGAAATTTGTCGATTCAAAGTCTTTTGCTTCATAAGGAAAATCTTTGAAAAAAACAAGGAGAAACTGACTTCGCCTCATTCCGGTATGAGCGGAATCAAAAATTTTTACTACCATGGAAGATAAACCTCCAGAACTACTTGCGATGCGTCAGTTACGGAAATTGCAACTGCCTCCGGAACAAGACGCTCGAGCCATGCCACGCCGCGAAGAATCTCTCCTGAACCGATCGTGTTTCCGTTTCTGACATCCCGCAGCAGGAAAACAGTTCCATCCGGAATATTTGCATCTTTATCAATAGTCCATGTCGGAAATGCCTTCTCTTCTATAATTCTCTCACAGTTGCCGGCATTGATATCAATTATTACGTCAAGTTCCGCTTCAAAAGATTTCGCAACGGCGTTTTCACCTCTTCTGACAACAAGTCTGCTGACATCATCGTTGGTTGACGCAGATTTTCTGAAAGATTCTTTTGTATAACCCTGTATAGTGTCGAAAGATGCGGAGTGTTCCGCCTGCCATTCAGCCCTTGCCATATCGGCATCAGCCATAACCGGAACATAATCCGACATCGCCGCGAGTCTCTGTTCTTTCCTGCCGTAGCACGTCATTTCGTGTTCAGAAAAGAAATAGTTGTTGACATCTTCGGCAATTTTATCAATGTTTTCTACATCAGCCATTTTTCTTTCACAGTCAAGCTGCTCGAAACTTACAGGAAAACACAGCCATTTGTGGAGAATCCAGCCGTTTTCCAGATCCATATCCTGACCATCAACGGCTCCGCCATCGAAATCGGGTGTTACAACTGCGCACCTGAAGAGTCTCGTTCCGCACGATTTTCTTTTTTCGTCACTAAGAAGCAGAACTGCCTGAGGAAGGAAAGTATAGATATTATAGTTTTGACCTTTCTTATCATCAAATACTTTCAAAGTGCTTTTTGTATAGAAAATACCGCCCTTGCAAGGAAAATCCATTTTAGTTTCAGGATGTTTCATTGATTCAAGGGCCTTGCGTACTTCCTCTTCGGAAACCTGAATATTTTCTTCGAGTGCCGGATCAGCATCACAAATTTCAAGTTTTTTAACAGCGGCTCCGCAGTTTATATCGGTCTCTATCTGGCGGACAAGATCAGGATCCAACTCTTCGGGATTCTTCATGAATTTTCTAATAACATCTTCCGGCGGAACACTGGGCGCCTCAAAAGGATTGCCCCACAGATACATTTCTCTTGCATAAGTTTCAGCAATTTTTTTGATTCTTTCTTTGTTTGCGAATTTGTTCATTATTTATCTCCAATAGCACAAAAACATCATCACCACATTTTCCTAAAATGAAACTAATCGGAAATTTCCGAATCTTCTTCCGAATTTTCCAAATCAATTATATCCGGCATCCTTTTCTCGAATTTTTCCCTGATTATATCTTCAAACTCTTTATAGCAATACGCATGAATATCTTTGCTTGTCAGCTTTTTCTCGTCAAGAAGGCGGTGAAACTCTTTTTCCACACCGTTTTCACCTCTAAGATTGCCGCTTATTGTTGAATCGTTCAGATTCAATTCTTCGAATTTTTCTTCTATATGGGATTCTTTATATTTGGATTTTATATACCCTATATATTCTTCCGATGTATATTTTTTTACAGGACGTTTTTTCGATGTATATTTTTTTACAGGACATTCTTCAAATGTATGTTTTTCTTTGTTTTTTAGCGGATATTTTTCCCACGGCATAAACAGAATGAAATCCTTGGCACATTTTCCTTCGTCATCCAGACAAAGATTGTTCGTGACATTTTTCGTCCATATTAGCTTGTCGATATCATCATATGTTTTGATGTCCACAAACTTGGGATTGTGAAAATAAATGGGGAATTTTTTATCCTTAAACTCGGAATAATGCCCCCACGCGTCTTTTTTCTCAATAAAATCCACAACTTTATCGAAGATTTCCGTGTCAACAAGCTCCATAATCTGATCGCAGGAGAATTTATCCTCAAGCCCCATCTCTTGAAGTTCTTTGTGTTTCTGTTCCATGTTTTTTTCATTCTCGTCAGGAGTGTAATCTATAGAGACTGCATTCAAGGCCGGTTCTTTATATTCACATTGTTTTTCTGATTCTTCTGATTCTTCACTCGGATCACCCTTTTTTCTTACAAATACCATTCCCCAAACCTTGTTGTAGACCGCTTTATAAAAATCGCTTTTTATTTTCTCTTCCCGCGCCGCCTCATCTTCTGTATCAATATGTTGTTCTATGAACGATCTAAAACGGTCCTTGTTTTTTTCATTCTCGTCCTCTTTTTTCCCTGCTGATATCATAATATCGATTACAGCTGCCCTGACATAATCCTCTTTTAATTGAACTGCATTGCGGAACCATCCGCGGATGTTCTTGTCCTTGCAGAGTGCTTCCGTCCAAAAGTTCAGCATTTCATTCATATCGTCAGGACATTCTTTATTCCGGAGCTTTAAAATAAAATCCCACATATTCATTTTATATCTCCCTTGTTCATATATTTCACAACCATATCAGCAAGTCTTTGTTTATCTTTTGTGCTGATGGTACCGATAAAACCCGGATTTTTGTCCTTCACAACAGATTTCCAGTTTTCGCTTTTGTTGATATAGTTGTAATCGCCTTCGATAAACCACCTGTCTATTTCTCTGATATAATCCAGGTCGTAGGTTCCTACAATCCCTTTCTGCGAAGTGTTGTTCAGTATCTCCTCAGGTGTGAATTTCCACTCTCCCTCGGAAAACTGCGAAGATCCTGGAATCATCGTAACTCTACCGAAATTCGAACTTTTGACTGCCACCATGGCCGCCCTGAGAGGCTTGTTCGGATTTCTACCGTAACATGTCGTTTTCCACGGCTCACGCTCAGTCCAAAAAATTTCACCCAAAAAATAGATTCTGTTTTCGACCCCGACTGCAGTTTTACCTCTGACTGCCCCGTCTTTTCCAATGCCTACCATCACACACCTCCGTGAAAGTTATTTGTTAAACTATCAACGGCGGAATAATACTAAAACACTTCAAAAATAAAATTTTTTACGGAGCTTTTCTTTTTCAGTCGATTTTTAAAACCGCCCCTGCACCTTCACTTACCAAAACAAGTCCTGTAACAGCCAATGCTTAAAAAAAACCCAGCATAAAGAACGACAAGGTAAATGCCGTAACTACAGGAGCAGTCAGTATGCAAACTTTTTCTTTGACAGACAACTTACGCATAGTTTCCTCCTAAATCCTCAAATTAAAGCCAAAAATGAACTTGCTCACTGTATTAAAGCGACGGATTTTCGTTTTTTCCGAAAATTTCTTTACAAAACCAAAAAACTTTCAAATTTTGGAAAAAATGCTAATAAAGCGCGTCTTTTTTGTTGTTTTAAGGAAGAAACTATGAATATGAATCCTAAAGATAAAATCAAAATTCCGGCTCAGATAATGCCGACACTCGATCCTGGTTTCAGAAAGCATACTTTCGACGAGGTCCCGGTCGGTTACGGCGAGGATTCTGCTATTCTCGAGGCGTGGAGATGTCTCGGCTGCAAAAACGCGCCGTGCGTCAGCGGATGCCCTGTCAATATCGACATTCCAAAGGTCATGGAGCTCACTGCTGAAAGGCGTTTCGTCGAGGCGCTTCAGGTCATACGCAGGGAAAATTCGCTTCCGGCTGTCTGCGGCCGCGTATGTCCTCAGGAGAGCCAGTGCCAGAAAAACTGCACGATGGGAAAGATCAATTCACCGGTATCTATCGGAAATATCGAGAGATTTCTGGCAGACAACTTTTCAAACGAGCTGCCGAAACCGAAAATAGATTCTTCGACAGGCAAAAAAATCGCGATCGCGGGAAGCGGTCCCGGAGGTCTTGCCTGCGCTTATCAGTCGGCTCTGTACGGTCACAAGGTCACTGTTTTCGAGGCTCTGCACGAACCGGGCGGCGTTTTAGCTTACGGGATCCCGGCGTTCAGGCTTCCGCGCAAAATCGTTGCCGAAGAGATCAAGATTTTGAAAAAGTACGGTGTTGAATTCAGGATGAACACTATTATCGGAAAAACGATTTCCGTTGAAGAAATCCTCAATGAATTTGATGCTTTGTATATCGGAACGGGTGCAGGAGTCCCGTCATTTCCGGGAATTCCTGGAGAAGATCTTCCGGGTGTTTACTCCGCAAACGAATACCTGACCCGCGCAAATCTGATGCACGCCGGCAAACTTTGGAGCAAGACTCCGATCACTGTCGGAAAAACGACTGTCGTTATCGGCGGCGGAAACGTTGCAATGGATGCAGCAAGAGTCGCCCTCAGGCTCGGAAGCGAGCGCGTTGTCATCGCATACCGCAGGCTTGAAGCCGATATGCCGGTGCGCCGTGAAGAGCTTCTCCATGCGAGAGAAGAAGGGATCGAAACGCAGTTCCTCATCTCTCCGATCGAAATCATCGAAGGCGACAAAGGACACGTCGCAAGCATCGTTTTCAGAAAAATGAGAGCCGAAGAAGATCCTGAAGGTGGCAGAAGCAAAATTTTCGAAACGGATGAAACCTTCACGATGGATTGCGAAGTCGTGATTTTCGCGACGGGAACAAGCCCCAACCCGACTCTGACGAGCAACTGCCGGGAACTTGAAGTCAACAGAAAAGGCTGCATCGTCGTCAATCCCGAAACATGCGCGACGAACATTCCGCACGTTTATGCCGGAGGCGATGCCGTCAGCGGTGCATCTACCGTAATTTTAGCGATGTCGAACGGAAAGACTGCTGCAAACGCAATAAATGAAATGTTTAATAAATCCAAGTAGTTTAGCGTCATGAAAAAAATCACTCTCCTTTTTTTGATCCTTGTTTTTTCGCTTTTGTCATGCTCGAAAGAGGCTGAAAAGAGCCCTGCCGTTCCAAAAACAGTGAAGGAAGCGGTCAAAAATCTCGAAAAAAAGGATTCTGTACCGCCTGAACTCAGAAAAGAAAAAGCGCAGGAAGAAAAGCTGAAAGAGGCTGATGCATCGATCGCCGACAGCTTCCTCCAACACGGAAAAGGTTCAGTTCTCCATCCTTCCGACAAACTCGATAAAAACGAGATGACCCACGGAAAGTACAAAATCAACGAGCCGGACTACGATATGCCGCCGCGTCCGATCGAATTCAAAAGCCTGAAAAAAGTCTATACCTACTTCAGACTGAAGGAAAAACTGCCCGAACCGGTAGTCGAGTCGCTCAACGGCTCGCTCGTCACGATGGTCGGAGCAGTCATGCCGTTTGAAAAAATCCCGGAAGACGGAAAATTTTCGACTTTCTGGCTTTCAAATCCGGCAATCGTCATGAAAGGATGCGTTTTCTGCAACCCGCCGACAATGGGTGACATCGTCTATGCCTACAAAAATGCAGGAGAAATCCCTTTTGAATTCGAGCGCGAAAAACTCTTCAAACAGGTTCTTCTGGTAAGCGTGACCGGGCGTTTTTTCTTCGGTCCAGACACGATAAACGGGCAGACATTCCTCAACAGTATTCTTGTCAAAGAGATAGAAATATTAAATTAAATATCGGATTTTATTAGACAAAAAAGGTTACAGCATCATGGCTTCATTTGAAAGGATCTCAGTAAAGAGTCTCACAAAGTCATTCGAAAACAGCAGCGGCGGGAAAGTCACGATCTTTGAAAACGTCTCTTTCGAACTTGGAAAAGGCGGCATTCTGCGCCTCTCAGGTGCGAGCGGAAGCGGCAAAACGACTTTCATGAACGTCATGTCAGGTCTGATAAAACCCGATTCAGGCTCGATTTTCTTCGGAAACATTGATATTACAAACCTCAGTGAAGGGAAAAAAGACAGGTTCCGCGCAGAAAACATCGGCTACATTTTTCAGACTTTCAACCTGCTCTCCCCTTTTTCGGTATTGGAAAACGTCTATGCGCCGCTTGCATTTGCCGGAAAACTTCCTGAGAATTACAAAGATAAGGCGCTGGATTTATTAGACAAAGTCGGAATGAAAGAGTTCTCGGCCAAAATGCCCTATCACCTTTCTGTAGGGCAGAAACAGCGTGTCGCAGTGGCGAGAGTCCTCTTTGCCGATCCGCCTCTCGTATTCGCCGACGAACCGACGGCGAGCCTTGACAGAAACTCGTCAGAACTCGTTAAAAATACGCTGCTCGAACTCAATAAAAAAGGAACTACCCTCGTTCTCACTTCGCACGATTCGATTTTTGACGATATCAAGCCTGACATCGACTTCAATCTTGAAACGGGGGTGCTGTCATGAAGTACATATTTATTTTAAAAGCGGTTCTGCACAGCATAAGTCACCGTAAATTCTCGGTTTTTACAAGTATTTTCGCGATTTCCGCGGCATTTGCGTTCCTTGCCGCGATAGGCTGCGTCTCTTTCGGGCTTGCGGCGACAGCGGTGAACTCATCGCTTGCCTTCCCGCTTGTCGTAGGTCCGGCCGGAGCAAGCGACACGACACTCGTTATGTCAACGCTTTTCAATACAGACAAACCTGCGGGAACTCTCGACTATGAATTTGCCGGAAAACTTGCGAGTGACGAAAGAGTCTCGGCAGTTTTTCCGGTCGCGCGCTCAGACAGCTACATGGGAGTGCCGATAACAGGCGTCGAAAGTGCCTATATCAACGAGATTTCAAGAGGATTTTCCGAGATCGGCGATGACATCGAAGCTCACGATATTTTCGGCGAAAAAAGCGGAAACTGCGCGGTAATCGGCTCGAAAGTTGCGGCAAGATACGAAATGAAAACCGGTGACACATTTTTCGGAAGCCACGGAAGCGTCGGAGACGAAGAGGCGCACATGCACGACTTCGAATACACAGTCTGCGCTGTTATGAAGGCAGTGAACGGCCCCGAAGATTTCGCGATTTTCACAAATCTGAAAAGCGTCTGGGAGATACACAAATACAGTCACCATCACGGAGAAAATGAAGAACACGAACATCACCATGAAACCGCCGAAATGCACTGTGTCCATGACATGTGTGTGGAGGTTGGGAAAGAGCATCATGCAGAGAGAAAGATCACGGCCGTGCTTGTGAAGACGAAAAATCCCGTTTTTACTGCGGCTCTCGAGAGGGAATATTCGGAAAACGGCTTTACCAGCGCGACCGATACCGGAAGAACCGTACGGAAACTTATGTCTTACATGAACAAGGCCGAGGAAGCGGCCGGATTTTTCAGCTACGGAACACTTTTTTTAGTAATGATTCTGGTATTCGTGACGATCCTGACTTCGATAAACGAAAGAAAACGCGAAATGGCGCTCATGCGGACTTTGGGAATAGGGAAACTACCGGTTTCACTGATGATTTTTCTTGAAATGTTTTTTATTTCGGTATCAGGAATCGTCATAGGAACTGTCGGAGGGCACCTGCTTCTCGCTTTCTGCAAACCGGCGATCGACTTTGAACTCGGAATAAATCTGGAACCTTTCTTCTTCACCGGGATCGAGATCCGCGGAATGCTTTACACGATCATTACTGGAGTTCTGCTTTCACTCGCGGCAATGGCAAAAATTTACAGAATGGATCTCGTCGAAGAAATCGCAAAAGAGTAAAAAATGACCGGCAAAAAGAAAAATTTCGGGTATATGCAAAAAATATCAAAAGATAACCTATTGACATGACTAAAAAAAAAAGTTCGGGGCATAATTTGCTTTGAAGAGAGTTCGGAAAAATGTTCTTTTTCATTTGACTTTGATTTGCGTTTCTACTATTTTAGCGCGTTTTTTTGGAAATGGAAACTTGCTCATATTAAAGGAGGAGACATTGAAAGTGTTTAGGTTTTACTTTCTTGCTCTGCTGCTGATCTGCGCGTTGCCGGTTTTCGCTCAGGAAGCTCCTGCTTCTGAAGGCGCACCGGAACAAAGCGAAGCTGCTGCACCTGCCCAGGAAGCCCCGGCAGAAGCTGCGCAGCAGGAAGAAGCGGCAACAGCTGAGCAACCTGCAGAAGCGGCTCCGGCAGAAGAAGCTGCACCTGCAAAAGAAGAGGCCGAGCCGGCAAAGGAAGAAGCTCCTGCACAGGAAGCGGAATCCGGAGACGAAGACTCGTCCGATCTTGAAAAGGAACTTGCAGCTCAGGCAGAAGATCCCGATGCAGCGGGAGACAAAGCAGACGAAAAGGATCCGCCGAAATTTACGGTCGGAATCAACAACAGCCTGTCACACGGTTTTGCGAAAGAAAGAAAGAGTTTTGCGTACACTTTGAATGTTTACGCAGCTTACCAGCTCCCGCTGGGATTCTCGATCGGTGCGGATCTCGGTCTCAGGGAGTCTTACCGCTACGGAATGAGCGTTGCTTATTCAAACGAAGACGGTTCGGAATCAACAGACGATGTAAACTACTCGAAATTCGACGGGACACCGCTCAACATCGGTCTTTCGAAAGGTTTTGAACTCGGTGCAGGCATCATGGGTTCGATCGGAATCGGCGTTTCGATCCCCTGCACTTCGAAGGAACTTTGGGATGTTTACGAAGTCAGGACCATTCTCGGTGTAGATTTGGGTCTTGCAAAGAATTTCATGCTTCCGAAAGCTGTCATGCTCGGTCTTTCGTTCGGCTTCAACTATGCAAAAACATTTGCTGAATACGATGCAGCATGGGATCCTTACTCAAACGAACCCCTCGGTTACCTCCAGAACCACGACATCGGACTCACCCTCGGCATCGGAATCAACTACAAAGGTTTCGGTTTCAAAGTTTCCGGCGGATACAATTTCGGTTCCGATTACAAACTCAGCACGAAAGATTACTACTATGACGGATTCCAGGGTTCGGTCAAAGATTCCGAATGGTACTATCTTTTCTCGTTCGGCGCGACGGCATCCTACACAATCAAAGGATTTGTTTTCGCTCTCGGTGTAAGAACGAACGCTCCTGAATTCGACGACGGAAACTACAAAGGATTTACTGAACTTCCAGGCGATCCTGAAGTTAAGAACGGCGCTACGAACTACCCGTTCAAGGCTAAATATACGACAGTTTTTGCTAACATTGGCTATTCATACAGTTTTTAATTAGGAGGTTATTATGAATTTGACCAAAAAAGCATTGTCGCTGCTTATTGCTCTCATTGCTGTGATGATGGCTGTATCATGCACAACAGAAAGAAGCGCAGTTGACAAAACAGACGAACTTGCTCTCGACAAAAGGTTGTTCGAAGGCGAGTTCTTTTTCCGTCAGACCATCGTTGATCTGCCTTACACTGCGGACTACGCATTCATAGGCGAATCAAGCGGCGGTAAAATCGTTAAATGGAAAATCACCGAGAAATGGCTCATTGCTTACAGCATTTGGGACAAACTCACAGCACTTGACACCAACGAAATCGTTGACGTCAACGAAACACCGATTGTTGCTTACCCGATCGCAGCTCATTACGACATCGTTCCGAGTGAGAACCCGACGACTGGTGAAGCACTTCCCGTTCTCGTTCCCAACACTGACAGACCGTGGAACGAAAGACGTTACTTCTCGCTTGCAACCAACTCGGTAAGCGGCGTAACGAATTACGAACTTCAGTACCTTTCGCTCACTGTTGAATGGGGTGCTCCATTCCGCAGAGCAGGTCTCACAACCGCTACCGATTGGGAATTCTACGCTCACGACGGCACATTCATCCAGCCCAAAAAGTATCGTGACTACACTGCGATTAAAGACGACAAAGAAAGATACAACAAGGAAGTTGAATGGTTCCAGTTCTTCTCGACCCAATATTTTGAGCCACGCAATGATTGGAGCACAATCTACAATTGGGACGATATAGATGAATTCATCGGTAACGAACCGGCTGCTGTTACCTATCGTTTCGTGTTCTCGAAGATCAACAGAGACGTTGTCGGAAAAAGAGATTACGATATCGCATCAAAGAGCTTCAAATGGACTCCGGGTGCGAAAGATAACGGCTTCAGACCGCTTGAATATCCGGATGAAATGTTCCGTGAATACGGTTTCTTCACCAACAAATTCAAAGGTTATGACAACTACTCAGGATACCGTGAAAAAGACTATCACACCCTTGCAAACTACTGGAATATGGCTTGGGCTGATGCTGACAAAAACTGGAACTTCAAATGTAAAAAAGGCGAAGACTACAACGAGTGTTTGAAGAAAATTAAATACCAGCAGAAGATAGTTTTCGCATCTTCACCAAAGACTCCTCTCCGCATGCTTCCGGCAAACTGCGCAATCACGAAAGATTACAACTACGCAATGCTTGGTGCAAGATACGCAGCAATGAATCCGGGAAGCGATACCCGCGAATTTGATGCATGGTATTTCAAAAACTACAAAAATGACTTCTTCAAAAAAGTTAAGACTGCTGACGGCGAAGCCGTTATGGTCAGGGATCTTGAATGGTACACTGGCGATATCGATAAAGATTATCCTGATTGGAAAGAAAAATGCTTTGTTCCTGACAGACAGGCATGGATCCAGAAATGGGACGGCGAATTTATTGACGATATCATGGATGAATACAAAAACGATATCATTGTCATGGTTCCGAACCCTGTAGAATCATACGTTCCGGCAAGAGACGGAAAGGCTCTTTACGGCTTCGAGAATTACTATAACCTTTCTTCCAACAGCCGTGAAAACGCTGTTAAAATCTGTGTAAAGAAAGAAGAAGCAGATCAGTATGACGAAGAAAAAGTTATGTACTTCACAACCTGCTACACCAACGACGATAAAATGTCTGAACTTTATGTTGATAAATTCGGTTATGCAGAGTGGAGAGGCGACCGCTGGGATTGCCAGATTTTC
>JAGCUA010000004.1 GCA_017963125.1 bacterium | reverse complement strand
TTGATCTCAGCGCGAGACTTGCCGAAAAGAACGGTTTCAGCTCGGTAGTAATCAGCGACGGCGACATGCTCTGCTTCAAAAAAGGACGCAGGCCTTTCATTTCGCACACTTTCGAACTTTCGACGAAAGTCGTTTCGAACGGCGAATCGGATCTCATTGATTTCGAGAACATAAAAGAGCGCAAACGTATTGCCAAAGCAGGTTTCATGACTGTCATGATGACCGTGGACTTCTTCTCGAACGAGCTTCTGGCGGCTCCGAGAATAATTTCGGCAGGCATTGCGAACGCGGCCAAAATGAAGCAGATCGAGCGCGAGATAAAGGATATGATCGAAGACTACTTCCACGACGAACTCGCCGACGAGCCCATCTGGAAGGATGTAGAAGAAGATATCCGCATCATGGTCAGACATAATCTCACGGAACTCACTCACAAAAAACCTGTCGTTCACGCAATCATAGTAAATCTGGATTAGGAGGAAAAAATGGAATCTTTAGCTGTCGCTCCGTGGATAATCTGGCTTGTCGTAGCCGTAGCTTCGTTCATTCTGGAAATCTTCATTCCAGGTTTCTGGGTCGCAATTTTAGGCATCGGTGCGCTTGCCGCGGCTCCTCTGGCTGCTCTCGGAGCGGGAACGACCTGGCAGATACTCGTTTTTGCAGTCGTTTCGATTATCGCAGTGATATTTTTCAGACCGCTCGCGCTAAAATATTTCTTCAAATCGTCAGAAAAACGCGAAGCGAACACAAACGCAATGATAGGAAAAAAGGCAAAAGTCCTTTCAAAAATAACTGCCGACGAGCCGGGAAAGGCTAAGATCGGAAGCGAAGTGTGGACGGCTATTCCCGAAAATGAAGAATCGGTATTCGAAGAAGGCGAAACAGTTGAAATCACCGCGGTAGACGGTGCAAAAATTATAGTTAAATCTCACAATTAGGAGGCGAAAATGGTTTGGGTAATCGTTGTTCTCTGTGTATTTGCAGTAATCATCATCGCAAAAGGAGCGAAAATCGTTCCTCAGGCAAAAGTAATCATCGTTGAAAGGCTCGGAAAGTACCACTGCACGCTTCAGAGCGGTTTCAACATCATCGTTCCGATCATTGACAAGCCGCGCAAAATGGAAACAAGAGTGATGAAGCAGCTCTACGACGGCAGAAAGATCATGGTCACGACTGAGCAGACATTCATCGACCTGCGCGAAACCGTTCACGACTTCCCGAAGCAGAACGTTATTACGAAAGATAACGTCGTAATCGAAATCGACGCGATCCTTTACTACCAGATCACCGATCCGTACAAGGCGATGTACGAAATTTCAAACCTTCCCGATGCGATCGAGAAACTTGCTAAAACGACTCTCAGAAACATCATCGGAAACATGGATCTCGACCATACCCTCTCCAGCAGAGACGATATCAACTCCAAAATGACCGAGATCCTCGACGAAGCGACCGACAAATGGGGCGTAAAAGTCAACCGCGTCGAAATTCAGGACATCAACCCGCCGCAGGACATCAAAAACGCAATGGAAAAGCAGATGCGTGCAGAGCGTGACAAACGTGCTGCCATCCTTACGGCTGAGGCTGACAAACAGTCGAAGATCCTTGAGTCCGAAGGTGAAAAGCAGAAGAACATCAACTACGCTGCCGGCATGAAGGAATCGAACATTCTCGAAGCTGAAGGTCAGGCTGCAGCGAAGATCAAAGTCGCAACGGCAGAAGCTGAATCGATCAAACTCATCGCAGACGCGATAAAAGACACGAAAATGGATCCGGCGCAGTACCTCATCGCCCTCAAATACATAGAAACTCTGGCTTCAATCACATCAGGCAAGGACAACAAAGTCGTCTACATGCCTTACGAAGCGAGCGGAATACTCGGCTCGGTCGGCTCGATCCAGGAAATGTTCAAAAATCTGCCGAAATAGGGCTTAATTAATTGAAGAGGAACTATGAAAAAGATTTTTTTAGCTCTTATTTCTTTGGTTTTATTGAGTTTTTATGTTTCGGCTGAAGAAGTTAGCGAGAAAACCGACGCTGTAACACATGCCGTAGAAAAAAAGGAGGCCGCGCCGGTGCAAACTGCTGAAAAAGCCGCTCCTGCAAATGGCGGAGTTTATGAAGGAGTGCCGATAACACCCGAATTTTCAAAGGAAGTCATCGACAAGATCACGGCAAAATACTCGAAAATGTACGAGACTTACGCCGGCGTGAAAAACAAACGCTACGTCACGGTCGAATACCGCGAACCCGGCACGAACAAGCTGCTCGAGACCGAAAAATACGTCTACACACGCTGGGATTACTGGTATAAGGATCTCAAATACGAGCTCCACTCATGCGAATCGGACGGCAAACCGAGAAAACCCGGTGTCATTGCGTGCGATCCCCACGAATCGAAGCCGGGTATCCCCCACTTCGACAAAAACGGCGAGAAGGAGTACATCCGAGAGCTCGTCGCAGTCGAAAAACTCAACGGAAGACTTGCATACAAAATCAAAATGACGGCGAGAAAACCGAAAGGCGAACACTTCGTCGGACACGTCTGGATTGCAGTTGACAACCTCGAATACATGCAGAACGAAGGAAAGGCTGGCAAAAAAAGAATGGGGGAAAAAGATCTTTACGTCAAATATCAGGCGAAAGACTTTAACGGAGGCCAGTTTTTCCACTTCACGAGCGGCTACACTAAAGTAGAGATCAGCGTTATGGGTTACAAAAGAATCATGATCTACCGCTTTGAGAACAAAGAAATAGAACTTATGCCGAAGCAGGACAAAAAATGATGGAAAAACTATACTTCTGGACACTTGTCTTCATCTTCGTGAGCGGCGTCTTCACTTGGATCTCACTCTATTTCGTGACGGCGGGATACGGCAGATACGGCAGCAAAAAATGGGGGCCCGCGGTATATCCGAAGCTCGGCTGGATGATAATGGAGTCTCCAGTCGTCGTTCTCCCGATAGTTTTCGCGTTTTTCGGAAACGTCACGACCGTCACCGCGGTAATGCTCGGGATCTGGCTTTCGCACTACGTCCAGCGCGATCTGATCTATCCGTTCCTCATCAAAAACGGCGCGAAAATGCCTCTTTCGATCATCGCGATGTCGCTTTTCTTCAACTGCATGAACGGCTTCGTCAACGGCTACTGGCTGTTTTTCCTCTCGAAATATGAAATTTCGTGGTTTTCGACGCCGCAGTTCATAATCGGAGTCATTCTCTTCTACTG
>JAGCUA010000080.1 GCA_017963125.1 bacterium | reverse complement strand
GCCTTACCATAGACAAAAAGCCGCTTGCCCACCATCTTGAAGCAATCGGTCACAAGGAAGCGTTTGATTATGTCGTTTCTCTTGTGCAGCAGAACGAGCCGCTCACGGAAAGAATTGTAAAGGAAATTCATTACTTAGTGCTGGCAGATAAAAAAGAGGACAGGGGCGTTTACCGCCGTATTCCCGTAAGCATAATGGGTGCGGCACACGAGCCTGTTCAGCCTTATCTTATCCAGCCGAAGATGGAAAAACTGCTTTCTGATTATGCTGAAGACAAAACTCATATCGTTTCCCGCCTTGCACGCTTTCACATTGAATTTGAGGCTATCCATCCGTTCATTGACGGAAATGGTAGAACAGGCAGACTTCTTGTAAATCTGGAACTTATGAAAGCAGGATTCCCGCCTATCGACATAAAATTCGCGGACAGAATTTCCTACTACAACGCATTCGACGAGTATCACATAAAGCACAATCTTGGTGCAATGGAGCAGATTTTTGCGCGTGCTCTGAATGAACGGCTTGATTTCTATATCTCTTTGCGGAAAGAAAAATAACTGACACAATGTCAAAATAAAAATTGACGCGGTGTCAATTTCCATGTAGTCTCTATTCTGACACGGTGCGCGGAGATAAAATGCCTCTCTTTTGTAAACTTAAGACTATGGAAGTACTGAAATGAAAACGGCAATAAACATTCTGATGACGCTGCTTTTGATGGCGGCGATGGCCTATCACTATACCGGGCAGATGTGGCACGAGATAACGGGAACGGCCATGTTCGTCCTGTTTGTCGTCCACAATGCGCTCAACTACAGGTGGTACAGATCGCTTTTGAAAGGGAAATACAACGCGGCGCGGATCCTTATGACCGTAACGAACGCTCTTCTTGTAATAGATATCCTGCTGCTGATGCTTTCGGGAATGAGCATCTCTTTCTATGTGTTCAAATTTCTTCCCGATTCAGTTTCCCTTCCTTCTGCAAGAAGCATCCATCTGATCGCATCTTACGCCGGATTTCTTCTGATAAGTTTCCACATCGGCCTTCACATGCGCGGTGTTTTTGGGAAAATATGGAATAAAATCAGGTTGTTTTCTGAAAAGCAAAAGGGCCTTGGATTTATCCGCGGCTTATTCGTTCTCTTGGTCGCAGCAGCTTGTTTTTACGGGATATACGCTTTTAAGGAAAGGAATTTCTGGGGATATATTTCCGGCAGCACGATGTTCGCATTTTTTGACTATTCAGAGTCTCCGGTATGGTTTTTCCTCGATTATGCAGCCATTATGCTTTTTATGGCCGTCTCTGCGTTTTTGCTGCAGAAATTGTCTGCTGCCGGGGGCAGGGCTGTGATCATTGGCATAAAACGGCACGTTTCGGCACACAAAGTGCGCTGCTCTGTCATCGCGGGCGCTGTTGTGCTTGCTGTGCTCTTCTTTTTTCTTTTCGGAGCCTCTTATGTCAGAAGACATTTCCAAACTGTGAATATCGACAGGGCTCAGGCGGTCAGTACTGAACGGATCGACATGAAGGGAAAGAAAGGGATCATCGTTTACTTCACCAGAGTCGGCAACACGGCTTTTGCAGAGGGTGTCGATGCCGTTTCAAGCGCCTCTCTTATGACTGACGGCGCAAACCTCATCGGAAACAGCGAACTTTTGTCGGAAATGATAGCAAATGCGACAGTTTTTCCTGTTTATGCTATAAAAACAAAGAACAAATATTCTTCAAGCTATACCGCTACCGTCATCGAAGCTGGAAAGGATCTGAGAGGTGAAAGGCCTGTCGAACTGGAAGACGATGTGCCGGAACTCTCGGAGTATGATACGGTGATCCTTGTTTATCCGCTCTGGTGGGGAACGCTTCCTGTCGCGGTTCAGAAATTTTTGACTGAAAGCAGGCTGGAAGGAAAAACGCTCTATTCTTTGGTCACGCACGGAGGCGGCGGTTTCGGATCCGCGCTTCAGGATACTCCTAAATGGACTGCTGCGCGCGTCAGCAATGCCGCTCTCTCGGTCTATGACGATGAGGTGACGGCCGCACTTCCGAAGATCGTCTCCTGGCTTGAAAAGATCGCTGACAATTGAACCAAGAGAGCCGGCAGAAGGCGTGATCCGCAGGAATCCTTGCACTTTTGCTGGAATATCTATAACCTAGCGGGTTTTGTTTTTTTTGAAAAATAGATCGCGGACTTTGCTATTTATTGTCGGGCATTGAAATGCCGGCCAGTTTAAAATAGTGTTCGCCCCATTTACAAAGAGCTTCAACGATTGGAACGAGGGTCTTTCCTAATTCTGTAAGCGAATATTCTGTTTTTGGCGGTACTACCGGGTATAGCACACGGTTGATCACCCCGTCTTCCTCCAGTTCTTTCAGCTGTTTCGACAGCATACGAGGCGCAGCCTGCGGAACGGCTTTCTGGATCTCGTTATACCGGCGCGTTCCGTTTATCAGTTCGTAAACGATCAGGGCTTTGTATTTCCCGCCTATTACGTCAATTGCCGCTTCTACCGGGCAGTTATAGGTTTTGATCTTTTCAACATTCATCTTTTAAAACCTCCTAACTATACTTTTTGATAGTATGTGACAAAAAAGTGCGTTCTTGCATTCTTTTCTGTTCTGACTATAATTATACAAAGATGGGGAAAAAAGTCAATCCCCGGTTTTGTTGTTTATTATTCAGGAGGAATTTATTATGGGAAAGAAAATCGTAGTGATCACCGGAAGTCCGAGAAAGAACGGCAACAGTTTTGCAATGACCGATGCCTTTGTCAAGGCTGCTGAAAAGAAAGGGCATTCTATAGTGAGGTATGATACATCGTTCATGAATATAGGTTTCTGCCATGCCTGCGGAACATGCTTTAAGACAGGAAAGGCATGTTCTTTTGACGATGACTTCAACACGATGGCTCCGGCAATTTTGGAAGCTGATGCCGTAGTATTCTCTATGCCGCTTTACTGGTATTCTATTCCTGCGCAGATAAAGTGTGTCATCGATAAGATATTTTCATTTGTTGTCGGCGGCAAAGATATCGCAGGCAAGGAATGCGCTTTGATCGCCTGCTGCGAGGAAGAAGATGCAAGTGTTCTGGACGGCATACGCATTCCCGTTGAGCGCAGCGCGGCATTGATAAAATGGAAAATGGTCGGAGAAGTCCTTGTTCCCGGTGTTTTTGAAGCCGGTGCGGTTGAAAAGACTGACGGATGCATGCAGGCTGCGGCTCTTGCTGAAAAGTTCTGATCGACATTTACTTAAAATATCAAAAGATGGCTGACGCAGTGTCAAAATAGAGACTTTCATGCAGCACCGCAAGATCATTCATGTCGATATGGACGCTTTCTTCGTTTCGGTGGAGGAGCACGACAACCCTGATCTGAAAGGGCATCCGGTGGTAGTCGGTCATGACGGTCCGCGCGGAGTGGTCGCAACTGCAAACTATACGGCGCGCAAATTCGGGATCCATTCGGCGCTTCCTATCGTTACGGCACACCGCCTGTGCAAAGATCTCATCGTTGTCGAAGGAAGATTCCAGCGTTACAGG
>JAGCUA010000079.1 GCA_017963125.1 bacterium | reverse complement strand
CCGAAAGAAAAGTTTCCGAGCATTTCGAAAAACGTGTGGTGACGCGTCGTGAAGCCGACGTTCTCAAGGTCGTTGTGCTTTCCGCCCGCTCTGACGCACTTCTGAGCGCTGCATGCACGGGTGTAGCTTCTTTTTTCGAGCCCGAGAAAGAGCTTCTTGAACTGGTTCATTCCGGCATTCGCAAACAGCAGAGTCTTGTCCTCAGCCGGAAGAAGCGGCGAACTTGCAACTTCGGTGTGGCCTTTAGCCTTGAAAAAATCCAAAAAAGTCCTTCTGACTTTGTCTATCGTCCAGTTTTCCATAATTCCCTCCATAAAAAACAAAATCGCGCGATTTTAGTTTCGTTCGCGATTTTCTCAAGAAAAAACGACTCGCAGATGCAGGCTTTAAAAAATTTTCCCATAATATTTTGTTATTGTTTGACATTGGAAATATTCAAAATATAATGCCGCCGGTGAATGATAATCGCTTGTGGAGTTGCTTTTGAACAACAGACAATTAACGGGAATGCTGATAAAGAGAGGGATCATTTCTCTTCCTGAATTGAAATCTCTCGAGGAACTCTCCATCGAATCCGGTGAAAGTATAAAAGATATTCTTTTTAAGGAAAATCGGCTCGATGAAAATCAGCTTGTCGACATACTCAGCGAACAGTATAATGTTCCGAAAATTGATCTTTCCGAGCTTGAAATACAGCCGGAAGTCATCGCTCTGCTGAACGAACAGATCGTAACGCGCTACAATGTTATTCCGATTTCGAGAATCGGGAATACACTCACTGTCGCAATGGCCGATCCGTCAAATATGAACGCGCAGGACGATATTAAGTTTTTGACCGACTACAATGTTGAAGTCGTCATCGCTTCGTCAAGCGACATCGAAGCCGCAATCACAAAGTACTACGGCGAGCAGGCTAAAAAGGAAGATAAAAAATACGGCGACATCAGTTTTGACATGGAAGCACTTCTAAGCGAGGATGACGATGTAAAACTGAGCGAAACGAACTTCGATGAAACCACTTCTCTCGAAGATATGATCCGCAATTCTGAAGAAGCGCCGGTCATCCGTTTCGTCAACATGGTTCTGCTTGACGCAATCAAGAAGAAAGCATCCGATATTCACGTCGAACCTTATGAAAAAAGCTTTAGAATCCGTCTCAGAATGGATGGTGTTCTTTACGATATCGTTCATCCGCCGAGAAACACTATGGATGCGATCGTCGCAAGACTCAAAGTCATGGCCAATCTTGACATCGCAGAAAAACGTATTCCTCAGGACGGTCGTATCAAGATCAAAATCGGTCAGGGCGAGGATATGGACTTCCGTGTTTCGGTTTGTCCTGTTATTTTCGGCGAAAAAGTCGTTCTCCGACTCCTCGATAAGAGCAACCTTCAGCTCGACATGACCAAGCTCGGTTTCTTCCCTGATCAGCTCGAAATTTTCAAGGAAGCAATTTATAAACCTTACGGCATGATGCTCGTTACCGGTCCTACCGGTTCTGGAAAAACGACGACGCTCTACTCCGCGCTTTCCGACCTCAACAAAGAGGATGTCAACATTTCGACAGCTGAAGACCCGGTCGAGTTCAACCTTGAAGGTATCAACCAGGTTGCGATCCGTGAGCAGGTCGGTCTTACATTCGCTTCCGCGCTCCGTTCCTTCCTTCGTCAGGACCCTGATATCATGATGGTCGGTGAAATCCGTGACTTCGAAACTGCCGACATCGCGGT
>JAGCUA010000078.1 GCA_017963125.1 bacterium | reverse complement strand
TGGAAGGATTAGATTTAAAACAAATGACGGCCATGTTGTCCGTCATCGCCGAAGAAAAAGGCCTCGATGAAGAGGTCGTTTTAAAAGTCATCGAAGACGCAATTGCCGCGGCCTGGCGCCGTGATAACGGTGAACGCGAAATGAACGTGCGCGCCGTTTTGAACACAAAAAACGGCACCGCCGATGTTTTTGTTGCCAAAACCGTCATCGAAGACGACATCGCCTATAATCCTGCCACCGAAATCCCCTTGAAAGAAGCCGGCAAAGGCAAAAATCTCGGCGACATCGTCGAAGAAAAACACGAAGTAAAATCCTTCGGTCGCGTCGCCGCCCAGATCGCAAAGCAAGTTGTCCTCCAAGGCCTCCGCGAAGCCGAACGTAACGCCGTCCTGAATGAATTCGAAGATAAAATCGGCACCGTCGTCGCCGGCGTTGTCCAGCGCGTCGAATCGCGTGGCGATGTTTTAATCGACCTCGGTAAAGGTTCTGGCGTTATGCCGAAAAACGAACAAGTCGAAGGCGAATTTTACTCCATTGGCTCTCGTATCAAGGTCTACATCAAGGGAATCGACCGCGACGAAAGTCGCGCTCGCCTGATTCTCTCGCGTGGTGACGCCAAATTCATCGACTTCCTCTTCCGCCAAGAAGTTCCCGAACTCGACAACGGCTCCGTCGAGATTCGCGGCATCGTTCGTGAAGCTGGCCGTCGCACCAAAATCGCTGTCGCTTCGACTATTCCAGGCGTCGACGCTGTCGGCACCTTCGTTGGTGGCCGTGGCATCCGCGTCCAATCCGTGATGAATGAAATCGGCGAACGTGAAAAAATCGACATCATCGGCTGGAGCGATAATCCCTCCGAATTTATCCGTGAGGCTCTTTCCCCGGCAGAAATTCTCCGCGTCGAAATCGAAGGCAAATCCGCCAAGGTTTATGTTGCTGAAGAGCAACAGCCCATCGCTATCGGTCGCCAGGGCCAAAACGTCCGTCTCGCTTCGAAACTCACCGGTTTTGAAATCGACATCGTCGCCACGAAACCCGAGACAAAGAAGAAAAAACGCAGTAAAGACGCTGAGGACACCCTCTTCTCGGCCATCGAAGAAGTCGAAGAATCCGCCGAAGAATAATCTCGTTTGTGTTATAATGAGCTTATGATAATCGAGCTTTCTCGTCTTCTTGGCACCAAAGTTTTAAGTCTCCAACTTGGCGCCCCCATCGGCGAGGTAGTTGACGCTATTGTCGATCCAGACAATCTGAAAATTCTCGCCTTGCGCCTCCGTGGCCCAATGATCGACAAAAACTCTGGTGACATCCTGACCGTTGACTCCATCCGTGAGTTTGGTCGGCTCGGCATCATTATCAACTCCGACGAAGAACTTGTCGAAAGAAATATTGTTTCCGCCGTTGAAATTGCTTACGAACTCTTGAAAATCGACAATCCCAACAAAGAGCGTGGTACTTTGAAAGAAATCAATGAAATTCTTTCCCACAAAGAAGGTTGGCGACGTACTACTTGGAAACGTCTTAACGGCTACGGACAACAGAGAATTGCCTTTGAGCGTATCCTCGAGCGTGTTGGTAAACTCCAGAAATAAAAAACATAAGCAAAAACTTTTGGTAAAATAAAATTGAACAAAACCGAAAGGGATTTGCTTATGTCAAAATTATTTTACCACACAGTTACCGATACACAATGGAAAATTATCGAACCACATTTGCCAAAAACAAAAAACACAGGTCGTCCGAGTTTAAATCCTCGAACCGTTTTCAACGCAATTCTTTGGGTATTGGATTCTGGCGCAAAATGGCGGTATATTCCAAAAGAGTTCGGTAATTGGAATAGCATTTATCATAAATTTCGCCAGTGGTGCGATGAGAAAGTCTTTGAAAAAATTTTGCAGTCTTTGGTAGATTCTTGTCGCAAATATTATCTCGTGGAAATGGATTCGACTTTTTGCAAAGTGCATCAACACGCAGCCGGCGCGAGAAAAATTTTTGGTAATCAAGACATCGGAACTTCACGCGGTGGAAAAACCACAAAGATTCACGCTCTTGTAAACGAGCATTTTCAGCTTATCGGTGTTGAGTTGAGCGGTGGAAATATTCACGACAGTGAAGTTGCCATAAAATTATTGAGTAAAATTTATCTTGAGGACAAAAAAGTATTGGCAGACAAGGCTTTTTGCTCCGAACAAATCCGCGATTATATTGCTCAGCAAAACGCTCTCGCTTGCATTCCTGACAAGTCAAATGCTGTCAATCTTCACGACTTTGACAAAGAACTTTACAAGGCGCGAAATATTATCGAGAGATTTTTTCAGCGTATCAAAAACTTCAGGCACATTGCTACACGCTATGATAAATTATCCGATTGCTTTTTAAACTTTGTCGTTTTTGCCGCCGTCATGATTCAAATTTAGACTTTACCAACAGCCCCTAGAGTGTGTTGGTAAATTACTTTTTGACCAATTTTGAGAGCACATCACTCACGTATTGACTTCGTCTGAGTGCTGAGAGTGAAGTAAAAATCGTTATTTTATCGTTGGTTTCATATGCTAATTCTTTTATAGAGCTCAGTTTAGATATAAAAATTTTGACTTTACCAACACTCTCTAACGAGGAAAGAAATCGACTCGTCGATGCTTATAAGCGTATGGGAAAAGCGAGAATATTAGCCGGAGCGTACAATGTTTCCGAGAGAACCGTATTTCGGTTAGTCCCACAGAAAAATAAGACCGGCAGTGTCGAACTTCAAACTTC
>JAGCUA010000077.1 GCA_017963125.1 bacterium | reverse complement strand
TTTCACTTGCGGTAAAGGCGGGGAGCGCCGAATACTCATTCGCGGACGGTATTTTTTACATATTTCAGCTTGACGGTCCTGAGAACGTGCGGCGCATAAAGGAAGAAAACAGGGAGCCTCATTTTTTCAAGCTAAGGTACAGCAGGAATCCCGAAGTTCTTCCTCTCTTTACCTCGCGGTTTCCGCACGTAACGTTCTACGAGGTGCAGGGCAAAAACGGCTTTGTGGCAAGCGTACCCGAAAGCGAAAAGCAGGAGATAGAGGACTTTGTTTCGCTCGTTGACGTTCCCAAAGACAGCACGCTCATAAAGCTCAAATACATAAGGGCGCAGGATCTTATTGAAAATTTACCGCCTTCGGTAAGAAAAGAGGACATTGTACCCACCGGCAACAACAGCAGCGTTTTTTACACGGGCTCACCTGAGAACGTAAAACTTTTTCTTGAGGAGCTTGAAGCGGTGGATGTTCCGAGAATGCGTGTGCGCTACGACATGCTCATAGTCCAGTACCAGAACTCGGCAAACTTACAGCAGTCATCCTCGTTCGAGACCGACAGGCTTGTTCCCGGCGACAAAAACCTTATAACAGGCTTTCTGGGCAACCTTTTGAACCTCAAGTTTGACGTTATAACGGTGTTCGGTCATCTTTTCGCATTCAGGTTCAATTCGGCGCTGCAGGAAAACCGTGCTTCGGTATTCGCCGACACAACACTGCACGGCGTTTCGGGCGAAACGATACAGTTCAAAAACACTTCAACCTACCGCTACCGCGATTCAACCATAGACCCCGAAACCCTCACGCCCAAGTATACCGGAGTTACGAGGGAAATAATATCCGGTCTTGTTGTGGAAATAAACGGCTGGGTGTCGGGCGACGGCATGATAACCACTACGGTGACGGCTTCCGTTTCAAAACAGGGCGTGGACGTTTCGGCAACAACAGGAAATCCGCCTCCTACATCCGAAAAAATGATAACAACACAGGTAAGGTGCCGTTCGGGAGAGCCTGTCATTTTAAGCGGACTCACGCAGAACGACAGCACGGGTTCAAAGGAAGGATCCCCTCTGCTTTCAAAGATACCTGTTCTGGGAAAGCTTTTTTCTTCAACAGCGAACACGGATGAGAGAAGCGAAACGGTTATCTATCTTGTTCCCCATCTTGAAAAAGACTCATTCCTCTATACCAACGCAAGGGATATACCGCGCATATACTCAAGGTTCGTCTCTCCGTATCTTGAAGGCAAGGAGGCGGCTCCGTGAAAAGGATGAGCCTTTCGCCGCAGTTCTGTGCGGAGAACAAAGCCGTTCTACTTGAAGAAGGTAACGGTTCTGTGACCGTAGGAATATGCGGGGAAACAACTGAAGAAACAAAAAGGATTCTTGAGCTTTATTTTTCGGGAACGGCTGTTGTGTTCAAAAAGCTTTCAAAAGAAGAGTTTTCGCTGAAGCTTTCAAGGTTTTTCGCGGAAAACGGCTCTGCAAAGGCTGAGGAAACAGAAACTGAAAAACAGGATATGCTTCCTGTGGACGCGGTTGAGGATGACGCGCCGGTAATAAACCTTCTTAATTCGATACTGCTTGAGGGCATGAACAGAAAGTGCTCGGACATACACATAGAAGCCGGGAACACAGCCGCAGCCGTGCGCTACCGCGTGGACGGAAGCCTTGAAAACGGAAGGAGTATTACAAACAGGAGCGCGTCGGCTCTCTCGGTAAGGCTTAAAATGCTTGCCAACCTCAACATCCTTGAAAAAAGGCGCGCGCAGGACGGCAGGTTTACGGCGGCCTTCGGCGGCGTTTCAACGGACATAAGGCTTTCCGTTGTTCCGACCGTGTGCGGTGAATCCGTTGTAATGAGGCTCCTTTACGGAAAAGCTTCTTCCCTTGACCTTGAATCGCTGGGTTTTTGCAAAGCCCACCTTGAAACAATAAGAAAAATGCTCCGCCTGCCCTCAGGGCTTGTGCTTGTAACAGGACCCACAGGCTCAGGCAAAACAACAACGCTCAACGCTTTTTTGAGGGTTCTCTGCCGGAGCGACATAAAGATAATAAGCATAGAAGACCCCGTTGAATACCGCACTGAGGGAATAACGCAGATACAGACTGACGAAGAAACAGGGATGACCTTCCCTGAGCTTTTGAAAAGGGTTTTAAGGCAGGATCCCGACGTGATAATGATTGGCGAAATAAGGGATTCTCTCTCAGCAGAGCTTGCGGTGCGCGCAGCCCTAACAGGACACCTTGTGTTCGCGACCGTGCATACGAACGATTCAAAGGAAGCTGCAGTGCGCCTCTGCGACATGGGAATTGAACCCTACCTTGCGGCGGGAACGCTGAAATATGTTGTTTCACAGAGGCTCATAAAAAAGAAAAGCGGAGGAAGAACTCTCGCAGCCGAAATCCTCCCCGTTACGGAAGAGTTGCAGTCTTTGATATCCTCGCGCTGTACGTCCGGCATGATAGGAAATTACATGAAGAAAAACGGCGTTAAAACGATTTTTGACGACGCGGAAGAAAAAATTGCTTCAGGAATAATAGAAAAAAAAGAAGCTGAAAAGGAACTGGGGGAACTGCCTTGAAAGCCGACAGGGATTTTAACGCTTTTCTTGATATAACGGTTCCGCTTTTAAGGAACAGCCTTCCTCTCATTCCCGCCCTTGAAGCTGCGGCAAAGGTTCATAACGCAACTGCACTTTTCCTTTTGAACAGGATTAGGAAAGGCGGCTCTTTTTCATCAGCGGCATCGGAGCTTCCCCTTAAGGGAAGTGTGTTCAAAACTTTTCTTCCCATGCTTTCGGGAGCGGAAGAAACAGGAAACATAAGGGGCGTTCTTGAAGAAATGAAAAAAGCCTCTGACGAAGAAAAAAAAAGAAAAGAAAGGCTTTTAAGCATGATGCTTTATCCTCTTTTTATAGCGGCA
>JAGCUA010000076.1 GCA_017963125.1 bacterium | reverse complement strand
ATCCGCCTTCCCGAAAGAGAAGATTTACCGCAGGATGTTAAGGAAAATCTCATAGTTGAGCTTTACTCTAAGTAATGGAGGGATTCTGATGTTTCGAGCCAATTGGAAAACATTGATTATGCCGAAAGAGGTCAAAATCGGGGAACAGGGGCAGAATTACTGCCGTTTCATCTGCGAACCGCTTATGAAAGGATACGGCATAACTTTGGGAAACGCGCTTCGCAGGATCCTTATTTCCAGTCTCCGCGGAGCCGCTGTCATCGGCGTTAAAATAAAAGGCGTCGAACACGAGTTCGCAACAATTCCCGGAATAAAAGAAGATGTTATCGACATTATTCTCAACATTAAACAGATCCGTTTTGTCGCTCATGAAGACAAACTTCACTGCCTTGTTCTCAAGAAAAGCGGCAAAGGAACTGTTACGGCCGGGGATATTCAGGAAACTGCCGGACTTACAATCCTCAACAAGGATCTTCCGCTTTTCGAAATGGATGAAGGTGTTGATTTCGAAATGGAACTTCTTGTCGGCATCGGCAGAGGCTATGTCCCGTCCGAATCGCACAATCAGGATATCTTCAGCGAAGGCTTTATTCCGATAGATTCTTTCTTTTCTCCGGTTGTCAGGGCAAACTACAAAGTTTCAAATGCAAGGGTCAAAAACAGTTTCGATTTCGACAAGCTGATTTTCGACCTTGAAACTGACGGTTCGCTCACTCCCCGCGACGCTTTGGCTTATGCGGCTATGATTCTGAGAGAGCACACCAAGTTCTTCATCAGTTTTGCAGTTGATGAGTCGGATGATCTCAATTCTTCCGATGTTACCGGTGAAGTCAATATGAACCTTTACAAGACGATTGACGATCTCGACCTCAGCGTCAGATCAAACAACTGCCTTAAAAATGCTGAAATCAAGTACATCGGTGAACTTGTCACGAAGACCGAAGCCGATATGCTTAAAACAAAGAATTTCGGAAGAAAATCTCTCAACGAGATAAAAGTTCTTTTGATGAAGATGGGATTGCATTTCGGAATGGAAATCGAAAATTTCCCGGATGCCAGAATTATTGAACAGATTGAAAAGAATGCAGGGAGCAAACAATGAGACATAGAAAAGCAGGAAGAAAATTAAACAGAAATAGCTCGCATCGCGAGGCTATGCTTTGTAACTTGCTTAATTCACTCGTAAAAAGTGAACGTATCCAGACAACTTTGATCAGAGCGAAAGAGCTCCAGAAGATAGCTGACAAAGCAGTTACGCTTGCTAAGAAAAATACGCCCGCTTCCATTACGCAGCTTTCGAAGCTCGTTAAATCGGACAGAGAAATCGTTATCACGAAGTTGTTGAAGGAAATCGGACCGAGATTCGCTGCAAGAGAAGGCGGCTACACGAGAATAATCAAACTCGGATTCCGCAGAGGCGATGCAGCTCCGACGGCGATCATCGAATACCTCGGCGCAGATGAATCTGTAAAGAAAAAAGCTAAAAAAGCAGCTCCGAAGGCGGCTGAAGCTCCGGTAGAAGCACCGAAGGAAGAGGCTAAGGCGGAAGAACCGCAAGCTTAATCCGGTATTTTTGTTTTGATTTTAATGGCTGCTTTCGGGCAGCCATTTTTGTTTGCGGAGTAGTCTTTTGAATCTGTCAGAAATCAAAAAATATCTTGCGAAAGCCGGAGTTCACGCAAATAAGAAATTTTCCCAGAATTTCCTCTTCAATGACGATGTTCTGTTGAGAATCATCGATCTTGTACCTCAGGGAAAAGGTTTTTACGTTGAAATCGGAGGCGGGCTCGGTTCTCTCACGGAAAAAGCGGTTCAGAAAAATCTTTCTCCGCTTACAGTCGCAGATCTTGACGAAAATATGCTCAAAATTCTTCGAGACCGTTTTTCTGATGATGCCGACATTGTTGAGCAGGACGGCGCAAAAATAGATTTCTCGCACTATTATCAGGGTTCTAAAGGCTATGTTTTCGGAAACCTGCCATATCAGGTAAGTTCTCTCATCATGATGAACACCTGCTTTGAAAGCCGGTACCTTGACGGCGCGGTTTTTCTTCTGCAGAAGGAAGTCGCGCAGAAATTCGCCGCTTTACCGGGAACCCGCGATTTCGGGCCGGTTGCTGCTTTGATTCGTCTTTTGGGACACGCGGAATATGAATTTACCGTCCATGCCGAGGATTTTTATCCGGCTCCGAAAGTCGAAAGCGCGGTTCTGAAAGTAACTTTCGAGAGGCATGATCTCGCGAAAAACGAGCTCTCCGCTTTTGCCGACACGGTGCGGATTTTGTTTTCGAACAGGCGGAAGACTTTGCAGAATGTTTTTAAGATAAATTCAATAAATACAGCTGTTTTGGATAAATTCGGGATCGCTTCGAAGCGTGCCGAGGAACTCGACTGGGAGACAATTCTGAAAATAAACGATGAAATCGGGAGAAAAAAATGATGAAAGTCACTCTTCCAAAACTCAAAATTAAAAAGGGAACTGAAAAAATATCGATGGTGACCTGCTATGACGCATCTTTCGCGCGTCTTGTCGAAAAGGCAGGGATCGACTCGATTCTTGTCGGTGACAGTCTCGGCATGGTTATATGCGGCGAAGAAAATACGCTGAAAGTTTCTACTGAAGAAGTCGCATATCATGTCAAAGCGGTAAGAAAAGGGGCCGCGAATCCTTTTTTAATCGCCGATATGCCCTTCGGAAGTTATCAGGATTCTGTTGAAACCGGAGTTAAAAATGCTGTCGCGCTCATAAAAGCAGGAGCCGAGGCTGTTAAAATCGAAGGCGGCAGCGAAGTTTGTCCTTTAATTTCAAAGCTCGTCTCTTTCGGTATTCCGGTTGTTGCTCATGTCGGTCTGACTCCGCAGTATGTCCACAAATTCGGAGGTTTCGCAAAACGCGGCAAAAGCGAAGAAGAGCGCAGATTTATTATGGATTCTGCTCTTGAGGTCGAAAAAGCGGGTGCGGATATGATAGTTCTTGAAGGGATCCCTGAAACTCTGGCGTCAGAGATAACAAAAAAAGTGAAAATCCCCACGATCGGAATAGGCGCAGGCACTGGAACTGACGGGCAAGTGCTTGTAATTTATGATCTTTTGGGTATGAATGCCGATTTTAACCCTGCATTCCTCAAGAAATATGCAGATTTGGATTCTGTTGTTACCGAAGCCCTCAAAGAATACAAAAAAGATGTGGCTGAAAATTAAGGCGTGCAATTTTATGTGAGCGAAATAAAATCCTGAAATTTCTTCATTTTTTCTGTCGAAATTTCTGAAATTTTGAGTATAATTGCCGCGTTTTTGTTGTTTGTAAACTTTTTAGAGGTGGAAAATGTTCGATATTTCTGGAAAAATCGCGTGTGTGACCGGCGCAAGTTCGGGAATCGGCGCGGCGACGGCCGAAGCTCTGGCGGAAGCGGGCTGCAATCTTGTAATTTCGGCGAGAAGAGAGGATAAAATCAAAGATTTCGCGGAGTATCTGACTGAAAAATACGGAATCAAATGTTTCGGCGGAGTTCTCGATGTCAGAAATCAGAAAGATGTCGAAAAATTTTTCGCAAAACTTCCTAAAGCATTCAAAAATATTGAAATTTTAGTCAATAATGCCGGCCTTGCGAAAGATATGACTCCGCTTTACGACAACAAAATTTCCGACTGGGAACAGATGATCGACACAAATGTCAAAGGTCTGCTTTACGTCACGAAAGCTGTTCTTCCCGGAATGGTCAAACGCGACAAAGGTCACATCGTGAACATCGGTTCGACTGCAGGACGCGGAACATACCCCGGCGGCACGGTTTACTGCGCTACCAAACACGCAGTCAACGCGATAACGAACGGCCTCAGAAAAGATCTCCTCAAAACATCGCTCCGTGTCACCACGATCGATCCAGGCGCAGTTGAAACAGAGTTCAGCATGGTCAGATTTGAAGGTGATCAGGCCCGCTCCGACAAAGTTTATGAAGGTTACGAGCCGCTCCACGCAGAAGATATCGCCGACGCGGTCGTTTATGTCGTAACAAGACCTCCGCACGTCAATGTTTCAGACATGATAATCTATCCGACAGCTCAGAGAGACTATCATCTGGTAAACAGAAAAGCGTAGTGTTTTTAGGCTGTTATGACAAATAATTTGGAGTAGAAAATGCTTCCGATCACCGGTCATGTCCAGACTTCGTTAGTCGATTTTCCGGAAAAAATTGCGACTCTTTTTTTCTTTTCGGGCTGCAATCTGCGTTGTCCGTACTGCCATAATTCCTCGCTTTTCGAGGTCCCGCCGCAGGAAAAATGGCTTTCAAGGGACTATATAATTTCCGATATTCAGAAAAGGCTGAAATTTATCGACGGCGTTTCGTTTTCCGGCGGAGAGACTTCGCTTTACGAGGAACTTATCGACCTTGTTAAAGAGATAAAAGAGCGTTTCGGTATCGATGTGAAGATCGATTCAAACGGTTTGAAGCCCGAATTTATTGAAAAAATCCTTCCATATCTTTCGTATATCGCGATCGACATAAAAACGACTCCCGACCTTTACGGCGAGCTTGGCTGCAAACTGCCGAAAAAAGAGGTGGAGCAGAAACTTTTAGCTACGAAAGAACTTCTGGAAAAGCAGACGAACGCTAAAGTCGAATACCGCACGACGATGTATCCGAAACTTGTGGAAAGTTACGAACGTCTTTGCAAAATGGCTGATTTTATTCCGGAAAACGCTGTTTATTATCTGCAGAAATTCATCTGCGACAATGCTTATTCGGCTGAGGCGAAGGCTGCTGAAAGCTATTCGCAGGAGCAGCTTGAAAGAATGGCGATGGAAATGAGGCGCATCACGAAGCGCGATAAAATATTTGTGAGGAGTTATCTGTAAGGTGAAAGATGGCGGATCTCAACAAAAAAATTAAAAGAAGCAGGGAAATAATCTCCGTTCTCAACAAGCACGGGCTCGGGAAATATCTTCCGCAGGCACTTTTCAAAAAGTTCGGGATTTCAAAATCTTCCGAGGAAACAGCCGATCCGAGACTTGAGAAAAATATCCGTGAAGCGTTCGAGGAACTCGGCACCACTTTTATAAAATTGGGGCAGATGATGTCGCTCAGACGCGATATTATCCCCGCTTCGATGGCTGAAGAGTTCAAAAAACTCACAGATAACGTCAAGCCGATAGAGTTTTCGCAGATGAAACCGATAATCGAAGGGGAGCTCTGTGCCGGAATAGGCGATATTTTTTCGGAATTTGACGAAAATCCGATCGCTTCGGCCTCGATTTCGCAGGTTTACGGCGCGACTTTGAAGGAAACAGGCGAAAAAGTTGTCGTAAAAGTGAGAAAACCGGGTGTCACCGAGACGATCCGCGACGATATGGCGCTTATTTCCACACTGGCACACTATATCAACAAGAGTTCGTATTCCAAAACCGTAGATTTTGAGGCGATTTCTGATGAATTTTTCCACACAATGAATATGGAACTCGACCTTCTTCTCGAAAAGTCGAACAACGAGAAATTCATAAAAAATTTCAGCTCTCCGAAGTGGAGCTGGCTCAAGTTCCCGAAAATGTTCGATATTTACTGCACAAACAAGATGCTTGTAATGGAGAGGATTTTCGCTCTCAAACTGGACGATGTCATAAAACATGAAAATAAGGAAAAATTCGACAGGAAAGTGATCGCGGAGCGTGGTGCCGAAGTTCTGATGAAGATGATCCTCAACGACGGA
This sequence comes from bacterium, assembly GCA_017963125.1. Classification (GTDB taxonomy): domain Bacteria; phylum UBP6; class UBA1177; order UBA1177; family UBA1177; genus UBA1177. Next base: position 85,487 of record JAGCUA010000076.1, on the reverse strand, counting down.
TTTTTCCACGCCGATCTGCACGAAGGCAACATTTTCTTCATTGAAAACAATGGAATAGCGGTTATAGACACCGGAATGTGCGGATATGTCGACAGGTTCATGCGTAACAAACTTGCCGATCTTTTCATTGCTTTTGTCGCGAAAGACTGGGAGAAGACTGCGAGGATATGCCTTGAGCTCAGCGACGGGAACGAAATTTCCGACAAAGAGCTTTTTGTGCGTGATTTGCGTAATATTTTCGAGGATCTGCCCGATAATCTCGCTGAAATCAACACGGCTGAAGTCGTCGGCAAAATTTCGACTGTTGTCTTTAAATATAAAATCAAAGTGCCGCGTGAACTTACGCAGCTTATAAGAAGTTTTTCAATGATCGAGGGACTTTGCAGAAAACTTGACCCCGATTTCGAGCTTATGACTGTCGCCGGGAAACTTTCGAAAGAGATCATTCTCCAGAAGTTCACCCCTGAAAATATAGCGCAGGAAGCGACGAGCGCGATCGAGAAGATCGTCGATACTGTCCACACTCTGCCCGGCACAGTGACGAACATCACCGAAAAGCTTGAAAACGGCACTATCCAGCACAGGATCATGCTGCTTCTGAACAGTTCCGAGCGGGGATTTGTCTCAAAAATGGTGACGAGAGCGGCCTCGGCTTTTCTGATGACCGGAACTATTATTGCCGGCGCTTTTATGACCGGAAATCTCTTTACGGCTGATCTTATTGTGTTTTTTATCTTTTCTGCGTTATTTTTCTTAACTTTTTTTAAAGGTAAAAATGATTGATTTTATTGATAGTTTTTTAGAAAACTCATTTTTTTTGGGAAAAATATCATTTTTTTTCAATAAAAATCGGCACAACATGGAACTAAATACGAGGATTTTGCTGTGGTGAAGGAAGACAGGACATTGGCGGATCTTGACGACAACATTCTTGTCGACCTTGCGCTGCTCGAAAAAAACCAGAAGGCGTGGACGGAACTGATAAGGCGTTACTACGCAAAAGTCGCTGCCACGGTTTACAGGATCATCGGCAAAAGTGCCGAAGCGGAGGATGTTGTGCAGGAAGTTTTTACCGAAATGGCGAGAGCGATAAAGCTTTACAGGCGCGATTCGCTTTTTTCGACGTTTCTCTACAGGATCGCGGTAAATACGACCTACAAATACATCCAGAAGAATATGAACAGGTGTGAAACTGCCGAAGAACCGGAATTCTTCTTCCAGATCGGAGACAAGTCGGCGGGAAGCGAATCTTCGATGATAAAGCAGGAGAGGGCGCAAATGCTGAACAGCGCGATGAAGAAAATATCGCCTGAAAAACGCTTCGTTCTCACTCTTTACGAAGTCGAAGGAGTGCCGCTGAAGGAGATTTCCGAGATATTGAAACAGCCGCTCCAGACAGTCTGGTCGAGGATAAACCAGGCGAAAAAGGAGCTTTATGAAATATTGAATCCAAGTATGTAAGAGGTTTTTTTATGGTATCCTTTAAACACATAACAGTTGAGGAAGCTATCGCTCTTGCGGATGGCAGATACGTCCTTCTTCCAGTGACGGAAGAGCACGTAAAAAACTGCCCGGAATGCGCGGCTATGATAAAAAGTTTCTCCGACTGTAAGGAAATATTCGCCGAAGCCAAGGATTTTATTCCTGCTGTCGATGAGGCGAAAGTTGCTGAAATTGCTGCGAAATCGTTCGCAAATCTTCCTTTTGAAGAAGAAAATGAGTCTGAAAAAGCCGGAACTTTCAGTTTTGCTGCTGTTTTGAAGTCATTCTTCAAGCCGGCTCTCGCATTGTCGCTTGCAGCTGCCGTTGTGATCGCAGTTCTCTTTTTCGAAAGTGAAGAATCTGTTGAAGATGCCGGAAGCAAGGCCGATGTTGCGATAACGGAGGAAGATGAAGCTGCTCCCGAAACCAGAGAAGATTATGCATCAGGTGAAAGGGAAAGCGGAGCCGAAGTCAAACTTGCCAAGGCTACGATTTCAGTAATATCAAAGACTTATCTCGATAAAGTCAGTGACACCGATGTTACGATGAAAAGCGGAAAAGCGAAGTTCGACGTCGTCACGGGCAACGATTTCAGGATCGATGTCGACGGAAAATTCCTCGTCAGAGTCCTCGGAACGTCGTTCACGCTTGACTATTCCGACGGAAAGCTTACAGCCGAGGTTTTCAGCGGTCTTGTCGAAATAATCGAGAAGTCAGACGGTGCGGCGACGCAGCTTTCCAAAGATATGAACAAAACTTTTGAATATCCGACCCAGCCAAAAGAACAACAAATTGCCATAACGACCCCTGGAAAAAAGACAAAAAACAATCCTAAAAAACAAGATTTCGCGCTGACTCCGGGCAAATCGTTCCTGTTTCAGGGAAGAGAAGCTCTCTCGGCAGGAAAAACCGGAGCGGCGCAACAGCTCTTCACGATGGAGATCGAGAAGGGAAAAGAACCTGACAAGGCGTTGTTTGAGCTCATTTCGATCCATGAGTCGAAAAAAGATTATTCGGAAATAGCAAATCTGGTCAAAAAATATGACCGTGTTATGCGTGAAAGCCGCGTTTATAAAGAAGAAATCATGATAAAAGGCTGCCTTTCGCAGAAGAAATCAGGCAGCAGAAGTGTTCCGCTCTGCCATGACTATCTCAGAGAATTCCCGAGAAGTTTCCGCAGCAGGGAAATCAAGGGGATAATTGATGAAAAGTAGATTTTTTATAGTTGTTTTAGCAGTTTTCCTTATTTTTTCATGTGACCATTTTGTAAATTTGGGCGACAAGTCGGCTGACGGTGCGGACTATACCGAAGGACTGCCCGATGAGATCTACGAAGGTGAAAATTCTGACTCGGCAGACAACGGGAATTACGATGATTGGAACGAAGACAGCGCTGCCGATACCGATGCTTATGATGAAGGCGATAATGCTGGAGCCCCCGAAGCCGAACCTACTGACAGCTGGAACGACGATGATCTGCCGGGGGCTGACAGTGACAGCAACGATGACGCAGAAATTCCTGATGAAGATGGTGAGGTCTATGTTTTTCCTGAAAGTGACCCGTTCCCTGAAGGATTCTCGAATGCCGGCTGCGGATGTGGCAATGCTCCCGACTACCTTCCGGTATGCTGCGACGGCTTGATCTCTGTTTTCAACGCGTGCTTTGCGAACTGCTACGCTGTCAAATCAGGCAATAAAATATGCACTTCATACGAAACCGGGCTTTGTGGCGGAGCAGAGATCACAAGAGGTCTGACCGAAGGTGACGGTGAAGAGACCGAACAACCTGATGCTGATGAATATAATGAAAACGATGATGATGCCGAACTTCCCGACGAAGACGCGGAACCGGCTGAAATCCCGAACGAATGCGGCTGTTATCCTGAAGACGAGGCTACGATATTCTATTGCAGCGAATCTTTCTATTTTTTTATAACAGAATGCCTTGCAACGTGCCACTGCGAAAATCCGCACGAACTCTTTTTTTGAAGAATCCAGCCGTTACGATACGAATTTCTATGAATAAAGCTTGATCCGTTTCTCTTTGCCGCGGATTTCTGATTCCGCAACAAATGTCAGAGAAACATCGTCAGGGAGAAGAGCCTTCGTCTGTTCTGATATGAGAAGATCTGTCTTATAGGTTTTGCAAAGGCTCTCAATTCGGCTTGCTGTGTTTACGGTATCGCCGATAACGGTGTATTCAAGCCGGTTTGACGTTCCGATATTTCCGGCGAGCACTGTGCCTGAACATAAACCTATTCCGAAGCGGATCTCAGGATGACCTTCGCTTTTCAGTTCCTCGTTAAGAGCTGCAAGCTGCTCTCTCATTCCCTGAGCGGCTTTCCATGCGTCGTAAGCATGTGTTTCCGACTTGAGCGGAACGCCGAAAACCGCCATTATCGCGTCTCCGATATACTTGTTTATTATTCCGTTGTTTTCGACGATCGGCCTCTCTAAACGGGTGAAATAGCGGTTCAGAAGAAGAACTATCTCTTTGGGTTCCAGCTTTTCGGAGAGTGTGGTGAAACCGCGGATATCGCAGAACATAACGGTGACATCGAGATCCTGGCCGCCGAGATCGGGGTCGTCGGAAAGCAGGAAATCCCTGACCTGAGGCGAAACGACCTTTCCGAAAGTGCTGTTTATCTGCGCTATATGTTCTGCCGAACTGACGATCTTCTCGACATAACCCATCGTGTCTTCGGTCATCTTTGTGAAGGCTTTGTAGAGATTTTCGACCTCGTCTCCGGTGTGGATGTCAAGCTTCCTGATCTTTTCAATGTTCTCTTCCAGAGCGTTGTTGCCGCTGTAAGCGAACTCGCTTGTACGCATTGTCATAGAGTTGATCGGGAAAACGACATTATAATCGACGAACCAGACAACGATCGCGATAATCAGGATAACAAAGCCTAAAAAGAGGAATACCATCTGAGTCAGGAAGTTCAGTTCCTTCCCGACGATTATGGACATCGGAATGTCCGCACCGATATAGCTGACAGTCTTTCCGGCGGAATTTTTTACGGGAGTGTAGACCGAAAGGAGCTCTCCGAAAGCGCTGCCGGAAATGACCGGTTCGATCTCGCCTCCTTCCCTGAGCGTCTGGAGATACGGCTCAAAAGCGGAGTCGAGTTTTACCAGTTTGCCGGGAATCGAGTCGGATTCATTGTTGGAATGAAGGTCGAAGACCACATGCCCTCCGTCCTCTTCGATCTTGTAAATGTAGATGAATTTTACGGTCGGGGAAGTGGTTTTTATATCTTCAAGTTTGTGCATGACTTCAAGGTATGGCTGATCCGTACTTTTGCTTGAGATGTATTCGTCGATTTTTTCGTGATCAAGGACCTCGGAGACCGCAATAGTGACCTCTCGGGCAAATTCGGAATATTCATCGAGAAGTGCGTTGCGATAGAGTACAAAACTGATCGTCGATGCCGTTACGGCCAGGGTGACAAGCGCTGCCGCCAGAATAAAAATTATTTTTGATCTTAGAAAAACGGAACGGCACTGAATCGTCTTCCTGATCTCCTCCAGATCGTTTTTTGTCAGCGGCGCCTGCTTCCAGCCGTTGAAACGAAGCGTCTCTCTGGTTCCTTCAGGAATAGCTCTGATGATCGCGACCACTATGATTACCGAAATGGTTTTATCCGCCAGATCCCACAGAAGATCGGTCAGAAAGCCGGCAGATGGGATGGAGTTGACGATACTTGGAAGTATACCTCCGATAACGCCGCCGATAAAGGCCATGACAAGTATGAAAAACGGGATTTTCCACTTTTTCGTCAAAAAACCGTGGTTTGCCAGAAGGGCGGAAGTTGCTGCGATAAGAACGTTCATGGCGGAGTAGTATATCGATGCAAAATCCATGAAACCCTTCATGAAATTTGTGACGAGACCGACAAAGATGCCGGGAAGGTAACCGCCAAGTGCCGCGGCGAGAATTGTTCCGATAGTGTCGAACCAAAGCTGCATGCCGAAATGCTGGGATAAAAACTGTGCAAGACGCGCAAAAACGATATTTATCAGAACAGAAGCAATACAGAGTAAAACAACATTCCGATGATTCCTACGTATCTCGATCCTATAGTCATCAATCATGCCAATCTCCTCCGAAATGCTAAAAAACTCAACAGACCTGCATATATTATCACTAATTAATCATATTAAAAGGAAAATGTGCGCTGCATCCAAAATTTGACAATTTGCCTTTTAATCGTAACATTTCCGGTTTTTTTCAATGTTCTTGGAGTTTTAATGAAATTCGTGATTGCAGGTGCAGGTGCCGTCGGCTACGATATTGCCAGACACCTCATCAAAGAGGGAAAAGATGTTGTTATAATCGAGCGGGATCCGATCCGGGCCAAGTTTATCGAAAGCAACCTTGACTGCATGGTCATAAACAAAGAGATAAACAGAAGCCAGACTATGCAGGAGATCGATCTTGCCGACGGAGACTATTTCATCGCGGCGACGAACAAAGACGAAACGAATCTTATCGCATGCTCTATCGCGGCATCGTCTTCTCCCGGCGGTTCGATGCTTAAACTCAGAAAGATCGCACGTGTCAGCAACTTAGACTATTCGCACGCCGAATTTCAGGGAACTCCGTTCCTTGGTGCCGACTACATCATTTCGCCCGAAATGGCCGCTGCAAACCACATTGCCGAAATCGTCAAGCAGGGAGCTTTGAGCGATGTTCTGGCGTTTGAAGGGAGCAACATCACAGTCAGAAACGAAATCGTTGACAGAAATTCGTCGTTCAGGAACAAAAACCTGATAAAAATAAGAAAAGAGATCAATAAATCATTCCTCATAGCTTTGATCCGGCGCGGCGAATCGGTGCTTATCCCGTCCGGAAACACTGTCGTCCGCGAAGGTGACGAGATTTATATCGTTGCTGACGAAAAAACGATGGACTACATCTTTGCAAGGACCGGCAAAAAGGTTAAAAAAATCGAAACGGCGCTGATCGTAGGGACGACGAAAATCGCGAAAAACCTTGTCAGGACTCTTTCTACGATGCCGATAAACCTGAAACTTCTTTCGGAAGACTACGAAGAGGCAAAGGAAATGTCGAGGAGATATCCGAATGTCCTTGTAGTCAACGGAGATGTCAGAAACGAGTCGATTTTTGAAGAGGAGCGCCTCAACGAAGTCGATCTTATCATCACAGTCACTGAAAATCAGGAGCTCAACGTCCTTTCGGCGCTTTATGCAAAAAGCATCGGAGTCGAAAGAGCAGTCGCTTCGGTCAGCAAAGAAAGCTATATTTCCATTGCGCAGAAACTCGGTGTCGATGCCACGGTAAGCCCGAAACGAAGCACGGTCGACGCGATCCTGAAATATATCAGGCGAGGCAGGATAATCACGCTTCACACTCTTTTCGACGGAGAGGCAGAGGCGGTCGAGATCCTCGTTTCACCCGAATGCAACGTCTGCGGCAAAAAGATAAAAGAGCTCAATATGCCGGAAAATTCGATCATCGCGGCAATATCGAGAAATAAAGAGATTTCGATCCCGAACGGTGATTTCGAAATGAGGGCAGGTGACAGCGTCGTCATAATTATGAAAAAACAGAATGTTCCTAAAGTTGAAGCGGTATTTTCTGACTTATGAATTTTAACACAATACTCAAACCACTGATTTTAATACTGTTTTTCGTTGCACTATGTATGTTTTTCCCCATTGTGGTCGCGCTGTATTACGACGAGCCGGCTGCTTTGAAATCATTTTTCAGCGTAATGATATCGGTCGCAACGATCTGCGCTGTTTCATTTTATTTTTTAAGGCATTCGCAGATACACAGGATCGCAGTCAGGGAAAGTTTTGTTCTGGTCGTTCTATGCTGGGTGTCGATTTCATTCATTTCGGCACTGCCATACTATATTTCAGGTGCAATTCCGAACTTTTCCGAGGCTTTTTTCGAAACGGTTTCCGGTTTTTCGACAACCGGTGCGACGATCCTGACCGATATCGAAGCTCTTCCCAAGTCGATGCTTTTCTGGCGCAGCCTGACTCACTGGCTGGGCGGTATGGGGATCATCGTTCTCGCGGTAGCTGTCTTGCCTCTGCTCGGTGTCGGAGGTCTGCAGCTGCTTAAAGCGGAAGCTCCCGGTCCGACAGTTGATAAAATCTCGCCCAGAATAAGCGAAACGGCGAAAACACTCTGGGGAATTTATGTAGGACTGACAGTTGTCGAAGCTATGCTTCTCAATTTTGCCGGAATGCCGTACTTCGATGCTTTTAACCACGCCTTTGCGACAATCGCAACAGGTGGATTTTCACCGAAAAACGCTTCGGTGGGCGCATACAACTCCCCCTTCATTGAGTGGATAGTCATAGTTTTCATGATCCTTGCCGGCATGAGTTTCACCCTGCACTACAAAATAATTACGGGAAGGGCGAAGCAGATTTTCAAAAATACCGAACTCAAGGTTTATCTTGCGGTCATCGCGATTGGAACGATAATTGTGGCGCACAGTCTCCTGTATCACAAACTCTATTCCGTTCACGGTTCGATCAGGCAGGCAATGTTCCAGGTGGTTTCGATTCTGACTACGACAGGTTTTGCGACAGCCGATTACAAGCAGTGGCCGCCGTTTGCACAGTATATCATTTTTCTTTTAATGTTTGCAGGTGCATGCAGCGGTTCGACCAGCGGCGGCGTGAAACTTATACGCATAGTCACACTCATGAAACTCGCAATAAACGAACTCAAGTATCTTGTCCATCCTAAAGCCATCATGACGATTTTCATCGACGGCAACGTGGTCAAAAAGGATATGATCTATTCGATCTCGGCGTTCGTATTTCTTTACGCCGTCTGCGTTCTTACCACCGCATGTATCTGCGCCGCTTCAGGAGTCAGCGTTCTGACCGCTTTCACGGCGGCACTCTCGACTGTCGGAAATATCGGCCCGGGATTCGGCAGGATCGGTCCGGTTGAGAACTATCATTTTTTCAAAGACTGGGTGAAATGGTTTTTGTCTGCCGCGATGATTATGGGAAGACTTGAAGTCTTCACAGTCATGGTCATTTTCATAAGAGCTTTCTGGAAGAAATAATCAAGAAACGTTACGCCGTTACGATTGACTGAATTTGATTGAAAAAACGAAACGCCGCCACGCGGGCGGCGTGTCAGTGAAGATTATTCGCCGCAGCCGCCCTGAGGAGCAGGTTTGTCGCCGGCTTTGATTGCTTTGTCAGCTGCGCAGCCTTTGAGATTCGGGTTGTGGGAGCAGATCTGTCTCTGAATGTCGTTTGCTGCAACGCCACCGCCCTGGAATTTGTTGTTGAAGATCCATGTCGGGCTGCCGCCGATATTCATAGCGTTTCCGATTTTGATGTTTTCGCTGTGAAGTTTTACACCTTCTCCGCCGCTGAAGCATTTTTCGATAACGTCAGCTTTGATTTTGCCGGTTGCGCATTTCTGCCAGTCGGTTCCTCTGATGTTTTCATTACGGCACCAGATGTAATCCATGTAGTCTTTCGGGTAGTGTTTGATCGCGCAGAGTTCGCGGATGTTCTCGTCAACTTCGCCCTGGCCGTGAAGTGCCTGGAATTTGCCGGGTTCGGTCTCGTTTGCAATGTAGTTTACGTGGAAGTCGAGTTTGTCGCCTTTGAACGCTTCAAGAACTTCCTTCATTGCGTTGAGCGCCATAACGCCGTAGGGGCACTGGCTCATAACGAAGAGGTCAACTCTTGCGGGGATCTCTTTTCTGCACATCATTTCTTCTTTGCAGTCGTCGTCAGCACAGTCAACTTTGCCGTTGCCCGTGTCGTCGATGCCGTTGTCGCAGATCTCTTTGGTCGGGTCGAATTTTGCACCGACTCTGAGAAGCACTGCTCCGCCGCCTTTTACAGTCCAGCGCTGGATCTTCTGGTATTCTTCAGTCTTCTCAACTGCTTCTTCAAAAGCTATGATAGGAAGGGTTTTGAAACCTGCTTCAGCAAATTTCTTGTACTGTTCCTGAGCTTTTGCGTCGGAGTAGTCGATGATCTCCGGGATGAGTCCGGGGAACATTCCTTTAAGCTGGTTTACAAGAGCTTCTGCTCTGCACTCTTTGCATCTTTTGTCGGTGATGACTGTAACTTTTACTTTTGCCGGTTCGGGGATCGAGCTGCATGCTTCAGGTTTTGCGGTTTTGTATTCGTTGCAGATAGCTCTGAGGAAATCGTTGGGATTTCTTCCGCCTCTGTAGGGCTGGTCTGCAAGGAAGATCGTCGGAGAACCGTTTGCACCTTTCGATTTCGAGAACTTGTAGCTTTCGAGAAGGATCTGCTCGCCTTCGTCGCCGTCTTTGCATGCATTGACTTTCGCAACATTGAGGTTGAGTTCTTTTGCACAGCTTTCAAAGTTTTCAGGGATCTTTTTCGATTCTTTGTTCATGCAGACGATAAGATTCATGTAATCTTTCGGCATGTGTTTTTTAGCGCAAAGGAAAATTTTGTCGCCATCACGCTCTGTTTGTCCGTGCATCGGCATCCAGCCGCCTTCTTTTTCGTAGCCGATGTAGTTGAGTTCGAAATCAACTGCATTGCCGAGTTTGTCGAGTGTCGGTTTGATTGCGTTCATAACCTGAACACCGTAAGGACATTTACTCATAACGTGGAAAGAAAGTTTAACTTTTTCTTTTGCTTCGGGTTCTTTGTTGCCGCATGCGGGCATAACAGCCAGCAGAAGAGCAAGAACGGAAGCGATAATGAATGACTTTTTCAAAGATTCCTCCTTTAATTAGGTTGTAAAAAAACCATAAACAAAAAAACGCCTGATTATAGTTTTTATATTAAAAAAAGCAAATAATCACCGCAAAATTCGTTTTTTTGCTTCGCTGCACAGTGTACTTGAACAGTTTGGATTTAAAATTTATTCCAATTTTTCAAAATCCTGCTAAAATACCGCGTTTTTAAGGAACCCTGTTCAGGATCTTGTTCCGGCAGAGCGCTGAAAAAATGAACTGTGTCTATCTTGGTGACGGCGGTATGGCGGCAGATAAGGATTATTTCATTCACGAAACAGTTATAGTTGACGATGGTGTAACTATCGGAAAAAACACGAAAATATGGTGTTTTTCGCATATTTTGAAGAATACGAGGATAGGTGAAAGGTGCAACATCGGTCAGAACTGCGTCATCGGTGCGAACGTGACAATGGGCAACGGCGTTAAAGTGCAGAACAACATCTCGATTTACGACGGCGTCGAAATTGAAGACGATGTTTTTCTGGGACCGTCAATGGTTTTCACGAACGTCATCAATCCGCGTGCATTCATCGAGAGGAAACACGAATTTAAGAAAACGCTGATGAAAAAAGGGTGCACTGTCGGTGCCAATGCGACGATCGTCTGCGGCGTAAGTGTCGGAAAATATTCGATGATAGGCGCAGGCAGCGTTGTTACCCGTGATGTCCCCGATTTCGCGCTTGTCTACGGAGTTCCGGCGAAAATACGCGGCTGGGTCTCGAAAAACGGCTATAAACTTGAATTTGACGGAAACGGCGGGGCTGTCGACGCTTCTGACGGAAGCAGATATCTTCTGAGCGGCGGAAAAGTCACAATGATTTCCGGAAATATGGAGGAAAAATGAGTTTTTTTGATGTTTTGAAAAGTATTTTACCGCATGAAAAAGTCTATCCGGTAGAACTTTCGAATGAAACGTTCTATCCTTCGCTGAAAAATTCCACGGTTCCTGTAGTGGTCGATTTTTATGTCGAAAAATCACAGCCGTGCAATATGGTCTATTCGACTCTGACCAAGTTCGCGACCGATTTCAAAGGGCGTGCGAGGGTCGGAGCTTTCAATCTGGCTCAGGATACCGACGGGAAAATAATCGTTCCGTGCAAGATAAAGGCTGTTCCCACGATCGGGATCTTCATCAAGGACGAGCCGGTCGAACTGCTCGAAGGTGTCGCCGGATACCTGAAGATCAAGGAAGCGTTTGAAAAAGCGGAAGAAAAAATCAACAGGAAGAAAAATTCCAAATAATAATCATTTCAGGAGGTCGTTATGAAAAAATTTTTGGTAACACTGCTTGTTTCGGTACTCTTTTTGGCAGTAAGCTGCGGTGGCGGCGAAAGCAAAAAGGTCATTGAAGAAAAATCGCAGACTGTCAAAGCGGAAGAAGGCGGAGAAATCGAAGTCGGAGGCGGAGATGCAAAGATAAAAATTCCTGCCGGCGCACTCGACAAAGACACCGAAATTTCGGTAAAACTCTACAAAACAGACGGATTCAACAATAAAAAAGCACTTGCTTCCAATGTCGTTGAATTTGGTCCTTCAGGTACGAAATTCAAAAAACCCGTTGTGATCACAATCAATGCGGAAAGATCTGTAAACGGCAAAACCGTTGCGGCTGCCGTTATGAAAAGCGACGGAACATGGAGCTACAGCAAAAAAGGAGCTTATGCGATGTTCGGCGGATACGACGAAGCTGGCGATCCGATCATGACGACTGCTGCCGGCGATCCTATCATGATCAGCAACGGCAATCTGACAACTGCTGCGGGCGATCCTATCATGAATGCTGCTGCCGGTGATCCTATCATGCTTGCTGCTGCGGGAGACCCGATCATGACGAATGCTGCAGGAGACCCGATCATGAACGCTGCTGCAGGAGATCCGATCATGATGACGACCGGTCACTTCTCAAGTTACACTTTTGTTGTCGTTGACGAAGTTAAGGAAGAATCCAAAGACAACGGAAAACAGCATTCGGGCGATGTTACCTGCAAGACCGTAAAAGAGTGGGATACTCTTTACGGTGACGAAGAGGATGCCGACTACGAAGACAAAGAAGACAGTTCGATATACTGCCAGAAAACAGGCGAGATGCTCGTTTACTGCGTTTCCGGTGATTTCTACGGCGCATATTCCGACATCTACTCGATAAAAGTCGGGAACAAGGAATTCAAATGCGAATCGGAAAACAACGAAGACTGTGTTTTCGGAATGGAAGAGTACTGCGGACATATTGACGGTGAATACGAAGACGGCTACTACTGTGAAGAGCAGGGTAAATGTGAAAAAACAGGGGAAATGTCGAAATTCTGTGCTTCGACAAAAGGCGACGGAAAGAACTACTATCAGGCAGGCGACCGGAAATTCGAATGCACGAACGAGAATGTCGAACAGTGCTATATGGATTACTATGAATACTGCGGCGACACCGTGTATGAAGAAGATCCGGAAGGACCCGACTTCGGTCTCATCTGCAGAACGGAGACTGAATGGGCTGAAGAATTCAGCAACGAGGATCACCACCAGTGGATCTGCGAAACAACGGGGCTTGAGATCTCGATCTGCATTCCGGACACATTCAGCATGGAAGAGATGGAAGAGGGCGAATTCCCGCCTTTCTATTCGATCGAAACAGGCGGAGGAACGATCCTCTGCGATCCGTCGACTGCGCGTACAGACGGCACTATCGGAGACTATGCGACCAGCATGGACTGCTACAGCGAAGCTATTGAATACTGTACACCTATGGTTTTTTAATTAATTTTTGGAGGAATTTATTATGAGATCTTACATTGCTGAATTTATCGGCACTTGTGCACTTGTAACTTTGGGCTGCGGTACGGCAATGCTTGTCGGCTGCGATGCGGCTGCGGGCTGCGGCTATCTTCTTACCGCTTTTGCATTCGGTCTTACGATCGTCGGAATGGCTTACTGCGTAGGCAACATTTCCGGATGTCACATCAACCCGGCTGTATCCCTCGGCGTCCTCATGACTGGCGGAATGACGATCAAAGACTTTTTCGGCTACTGGATCTCCCAGTGCCTCGGCGCACTTGCAGGCTCCGGACTCCTTGCTCTCATCTTCGGTCTCGGCGGGATCGCTGACAAGACCGGCGGCTTCGGCTCGAACGGTCTCGCAGGCGTGAACGGAAGCGCAGCGGCAGGTCTTATCGTTGAGATCCTGCTTACGTTCTTCTTCGTTTTCACGATCCTGGGCGTAACGTCGAAGAAGGGCAACCACGGCTCGTTTGCAGGCATAGTCATCGGTTTCACCCTTGTTCTTGTCCATATCCTGGGCATCGGTCTTACCGGAACATCGGTCAACCCGGCAAGAAGTTTCGGCCCCGCGATAGCGGCTGCGATCAACGGAAACTTCGCTCCGTGCGCGTCTCTCTGGGTTTTTGTAGTCGGTCCTTTCATCGGTGCGGCTCTTGCAGCATGCATCTGGAATTTCCTTTCAAAAGAGAACTAAATTCTTATAAGCAGAATCACTATTAAATTTTTTCTCTTTCGGCTTGACATAGAATTTTAGTATGATATTTTCCGGCGCCGTTGACTGTGTCCGGCCGCCGTTGACCTTGTCCGGCCGTTTTAATAACTTAACATTTGGAGGATCAAATGACCAGAAAGAAAGTTCTCATCATGGGTGCTGCCGGTAGAGATTTCCACAACTTCAACACCTATTTCAGACACAATCCCGAGTACGAAGTAGTTGCTTTCACCGCAACCCAGATTCCTGACATCGACGGAAGAAAGTACCCGAAGGAACTCGCAGGCGAAGACCTTTACCCGAACGGTATTCCTATTTATGACGAAACCGAACTTCCGAGACTTGTAAAAGAGCTCGGCGTTGAAGTATGCGTATTCGCTTACAGCGATATTTACTATCCGATAGTTATGAGCAAAGGCGCTCTCGTCAACTCGCTCGGCGCAGACTTCGTTCTTATGGGCTATGACAAGACGAAGATCAAATCCTGCAAACCGATCATCTCGATCTGCGCTGTCAGAACGGGCTGCGGCAAAAGCCAGACAACAAGATTCATCTATGATATTTTCAAGAAAATGGGCAAAAAGGTCGTTGCAGTACGTCACCCGATGCCTTACGATCCTGACCTCAACAAACAGGCTGTTCAGCGCTTCGCTAAGATCGAAGACCTTAAAGCTAACAACTGCACAATCGAGGAAATGGAAGAGTACGAGCCGCACATTGCTGCAGGCAACGTAATCTATGCAGGCGTTGACTACGAAGCTATTCTCCGTCAGGCTGAAAAAGATGTTGACGGCGAACCCGATGTCATCCTCTGGGACGGCGGAAACAACGATTTCCCGTTCTATGATTCTGACCTTAAGATCGTTGTTGTCGATCCTCTCAGACCGGGTCACGAATGCCTCTACTATCCGGGCGAAGTCAATGTTCTTATGGCTGACGTTATCGTCATCAACAAAATGGACAGCGCAACTCCGGAAGACATCAAAACAGTTAAAGATAACTGCAAGAGACTCGCTCCGAACGCAGTCGTTATCGAAGCTGACTCCGAACTTACCGTTGACGGCGACATCAAAGGAAAGAGAGTCCTCATCGTTGAAGACGGCCCGACACTTACCCACGGCGGCATGAAGACCGGCGCTGCAAAAGTCGCTGCGCAGAGAAACGGCGTTAAAGAGATGGTTGACCCGAAACCGGCAGCTGTCGGCAAAATCGCTTTCACCTACAGAAAGTACCCGAACATCGGCGAAGGCATCCTTCCGGCTATGGGATACGGCGAAGAGCAGATGAGAGACCTTGAGACCACGATCAACGCTATCGATGCTGACCTCGTTCTCAGCGGCACCCCGATCGACCTCGGCAGAGTCGTTAAAGTCAACAAACCGATCGTAAGAGTCGGCTACGAACTCGCTCCGAGAGGAGACGGCGCTGAAATGCTCAAGAAAGTTATTGTTGACAAACTTTTCGGTGGATGCAAAGGCTGCTGCAAATAGTTTTTTGTAACTGATTTTGTTAAAGAGGGGGCGGTTGTCCCCTCTTTCTTTTTTGATGGAGTTTTTATGAAAATAGTGATCGCGCTCGGCGGCAATGCCCTGATAAAACCGGGAGACAAAGGAACTGTCGAAGATCAGGAAAGAAATATCCGCGCTTCAATGGACGGTATCGTCCAGCTTATAAAAGAAGGACATCAGATTGTAATCACTCACGGAAACGGACCTCAGGCAGGTGCGAGACTCATCCGCAACGAAATGGCTGAAACCGAAGTTTACCCAGATCCGCTCGTCGTATGCGTTGCAGACACGCAGGGCAGTATGGGATATATGATCGAACAGGGGCTTATGAACTGCCTCAGCAAGGCCGGATCACGTGCAAAAGTTGCGACTTTGGTCACTCAGATCGAAGTAAACCCGCTTGATCCGGCATTCAAAAAGCCGACAAAACCGGTAGGTCCTTTCTACAATCAGCAGAAGGCTCTGATGAAGATGAAAAACGGCTGGAAAATGGTGGAAGACAGCGGCCGAGGTTACCGCAGAGTCGTTCCTTCGCCTATGCCTCTCAGAGTTCTCAATCCGGAAGCAATGAATACGCTCATTGATGCCGGCTTCACCGTTATTACAGGCGGCGGCGGCGGTATTCCGGTTTACAGAAGCAAGGATAAATCGGGTTATCAGGGGATCGACGCCGTTATCGACAAAGATCTCGCAAGCGTAATGATCGCGCAGACGATCGATGCCGACATGGTTATAATACTCACCGGGGTTGAAAAAGTCGCGGTAAACTTCAAGTCCGACAAACCGACATGGCTTGATCAGATGACTTCCGCGGAAGCCGAAAAATATCTGGCTCAGGGCGAATTTCCGGCAGGAAGCATGGGACCGAAGATCAAAGCGGCGATAGATTTCGTCAAAAACGACCGTAAGAAAGTCGTTATCATCACTTCAGAAGACAAACTCGTTCCGGCAATGGAAGGAAAGACGGGAACGAGGATCGTTCACTGATTCAGGTGAAAACTGCATAATAAATTCTTTGTTGGAGATGCGCTGGAATCTCCATTAAAAAACTCATGGATTTTCCCTAAAAAACGACTATAATAAGTAGTTTTGATTCGTTTATTTATGGAGGTTCGTATGAGACGTTCTTTTCCGGTGTTTCTTTTCAGTTTATTCTGCGTATGTTCGCTCGGCGCTATTCCGATAAGCAATATACCTACTTTCGAGTATGAGGGAGCATACGATTATTTCATCCTTTCAAAGTCGCTTCTTGCAAATACTGCCGCTTATTCGACTTACGAGCCGCAGGGCGATACTTCGATAGGAGTCGAGGGAGCGAGCGATTTCCTGCTTGAAAGCGATATTCCGAAAGATGCCGTCGTCGAGCAGGCTTTTCTTGTCTGGTTTGCTTCGGTAAACGATACCGATTCGATGATGTTCACCGACAATCAGGTCACGCTCATGACACCGGACGGCGAAGATCACGTCGTTACAGCTTCGCTTCAGGGCAATTCGGCTTCCCCGCAGGGTTTTGAGTTCGAATCCTACTATTCGAAAGGTTATTACTATTACGTTTACAGAGTGGATGTCACCGATATTCTTGCCGATTATCAGTATGACAGGGAAAACGGCGAAATACGTTCTCTCGTCGGCGAATACAAGGTCAGCGGAGTTGACGACATCTACGACTGCGCTCAGAGCGGCACAAGCCACAACTACTGCGTTAATGCGAGCATGATCGGCGGATGGCAGCTTATCCTTATCTACGGTTCTTCGCAGATCGCCCGCAAAAGACTCTATCTTTACAACGGTCTGACGTGGAGTTCGAACACAACGATGAGACCTACGACGATAAATATCGGCAACTTCGAACTTCCCGAAAAGGCGTCGGTAAAAGTTTCGTTCGTCACGGCTGACGGCGACGATTACGCTGCGGCTCCTGAATATCTCGAGGTCAAAGGTGCTCTGGCTGCTCAGTCTCTTGTTCTTGGCGATGCAGACGGGTCATGCAACCCGCTCAACCAGCCCTTCAACAGCAAATTCAGGATGGTAAACCACAAAGGTGAAGTCTCCGACTGCCGCGAAGAGCTCTCTTTCGACGTCGACACTTTCTTTCTGCAGTATGACGAAAATGTTCCCGACAGCATCATAAATCCGCATGTCCAGTACGGTACGGTGGCGATGGATTTCTACATCAAGACAGGTGCGGACATCGTTCTCACGAACTACGTTATCCTTTCGGTCGATACGCGTCTTCCCGCATTCGATATTCCTGAGAAAAACGAGAAATTCCTTCTCACTACGACCGGTCAGGACGGCAAAGTCTGCAAAGATACCGCTTTCGGATACCAGATCGTCGTTGAAAACCACGGTCAGGAACCGGCTGAGTTCGTCATGGTCAGCGATTATCTCAAGGACCGTCAGGAATATATTCCGGGAACTTTGCAGATCGACTACACCGGCACGGGCAAATGTTTCGAAGACTATCCCGACAACGGCGGATTCCCGCTTCAGTCGGGCATTATGGTCGCGGATGCGATGGAGATATGCCAGAGCGAATCGAACTGCGAGAGAGTTCTTCTGCGTTTCCTTGTAAAAACGCCGGAAGATTCGCCGAAAAACGCTTCATTCTCGAATACGGCAAATATCTGGGATGCGAAAACGGGCGAGGAATCGGCTTATAAAACAAATCAGGGGCTTCCGGTCAGGGCGACCTTTGCCGCTTCGTGCGATCCTCTTGACGATGCTGCTGTAAAGGCGAAATTCTACACGAAAGATAGCATGAGCTGTGACGGAAGCAAGGAGGTCCCCGACGATCCGGAACCGACTTCCGATGAAGGTAAGGATGACACAGAAAGCGATACTCAGTCAGGAGAAGCCGACACGGGCGATACCGGTAAAGACGGTGATTCTTCGGACACTGCCGGTGCTGAAGACGAAGATGACGATGCAGGCTGTGCATTGACACTTATTTAGATGACAAACTTTTTGAGGAGTTGATAAATGAAAAAAATCACGCTGTTTTTGGTTGTTTTGCTTCCGTTTTTTATGTTTGCGGAAAATCTTTTCTACTATTCGAACGGTAAAAAAATCTCTCTTGCCGAAACTTCCGGCTACACCTTCATCAGCAGAACCGATGTCAGAGACGCCGGTAGTCTGCCTAAGGATCTTAAGTTCACGCTGAGACACGAAAACATCTATCTTTTCAACAAACTCAGCCCTGAAAACATCAGAGAACTCTCGAAAAAAGGAACTCTGCTTCCCGCATACAAGAGAAACGGCAGCGAAAAAGTTTTCGCGAGCGGCATGGTCTTCGTAAAGATCAGCGGTGTCAGTGATATCGAAAAATGGTTCGAATCCAACGGAATGCGCCTTGTGAAGAAGTTTCAATACGCTCCCGACTGGTATCTTGCCGAAACAAGCAGCGATCCGGTCGCAAAATCGGTCGAACTCGTCGAGAAAAAGATCGCAGCGCAGGCTGAGCCGAGCTTTTTCATGAATTTCGAAAAGAGGACATACCTCCCGAACGATCCGCTCTTCTCAAATCAGTGGCATCTTTACAACGACGGGACGAACCCGAATGTCACCGGCTCCGACAGCACTCACGTCGCAGAAGCGTGGGATGTCATGCGCAAACTTAAAGGCGAACTCGGCGGCTCGACAGTCAGACTCGCCATCATCGACGACGGTTTCGACACTTTCCACGAAGATCTGCAGAACCGTTTCCTCCCCGGACACGATTTCGCTGACGGTGACGACGCGCCTGATCCGGGAAGACAGGATATGCACGGGACCTGCGTCGTAGGAGTAGCAGGCGGTTCGACCGACAACGGGATCGGCATCGCAGGTGCATGCCCGAACTGCCAGATCATCCCGATAAGAATGAGAATGAGCGGGATAACTTCGCTCGACGCTTCGGCTATCGAGGCTTTCGAATGGGCGGCAAACGCTGAAGCAGACATAATTTCGAACAGCTGGGGCCCTGCCGACGGCACAGGCCAGTTCGTAGACATGAACCAGACTTTGAAGGATCTTGTGGCAAACATCGCCACGACCGGCAGGAACGGGCTCGGGACACTTATCTTCTTCGCAGCAGGCAACGGAGGCGAGAGCATCGAGACTGACGGCTACGCAAGCAACCCGAACGTTTTCGCGATAGGCGCAAGCAACGCGGCAGGCAACAGGGCCTCCTACTCCGATTTCGGAAACTCGCTCGACTTCATGGCTTCAAGCTGCGACATGGATTCTTCTGGCGGAGACGGCTGGGCCGGCGGCTCGACCATCGACGGGATCTGGACGACCGACAACATGGGCCAGGCAGGCTACAATGCAGGCGGTAATGAAAGCGCCGGAGATCTCGCAGGCAACTACTCGAGCGATTTCGGCGGAACTTCCTCGGCATGTCCGCTTGCAGCCGGCATCACAGGACTTGTCCTCACGGCCAATCCGGCACTCACGAAAGATCAGATCTACGAACTTTACAAAGAGACTTCCGACAAGATCGGATTCGACTCATACGACGGGAACGGCTTCAACCAGAATTACGGCTACGGCAGGATCAATGCGTGCAAAGCCGTCAAAAGAGCTTTCGAACTGGCAGGAACGGATGTTTCCGACATTGAATGCGGCGGTGCCATCAATCAGTCAGACCCGGTAACTCCAGATCCGGGCGACACCGGTGACACGGGATCTCACGATCCGGCTGATACCGGCGACACTTCGGCAAATCCCCTCTGCGGAAACGGCACGGTCGATGCCAACGAAATATGCGACAGCAATTCTCTGCCGTGCAGCCAGCTTGCCGGTGCTCCCAAAAACGGAACGGCGGTATGCGGCGCAGACTGCATGAGCTGGGACAAATCGGGATGCTACAACGACGGCGATGGAGCATCATCAGATGTTCCTGAAGATAACGCGCCTGTTGTTAAGGACGGTGGTTCAGGCTGCGCTCTTACCTTGATTTAATCTATGTTTCGCAAACTTCCCGCACTTTTCAGACTTTATCGGGCAGATGTTCTTCTGCTCTCGTTTCTTGCCTTTTTTGCGGGAAGACTTCTCGGAAAAAATGAATTTTCGCAGCTTTTTATCGTGCAGTCGCTTTTCGTGGCATTGTTTCCATACAATTTTGTCTATACTCTCAATTCGATAACGGATGTAGTTGAGGATTCTGCAAACAAGCCGTGGCGTCCTCTGCCGAGCGGTATTATAACGCGGCGGGATGCGGTTTTATGGCTGCTTTTCCTTGCTTTCGGTTCGATCGCAGGCACTGTCATTCTTTTTGAAGGTGTAGAAAAATTTCTGGTTTTTGCTGTTCTGCTTTTAGGCGTCGCCTACTCCCTGCCGCCGTTTGTTCTTAAAAAACGCGGTTTGCTTGCATGTCTTATAACCGGATGCGGCATGGCTTATCCCATGATAGTTGCCGGCGGGAAGGGTTTTCTTCCGTGTTCTCTGAGCCTTCTGCTCCACGTTCTTGGAGTTACCGCATTGAAAGATCTTTCCGATGCAGAAGGGGATATCCTTGCCGGAAGAAAACACAGGCTCAGCCTTGGAAAAACCTGCGCTCTCTCGGCGTTTTTCATGCTTCTTTCCTCAGTCGGATTTCTACTAAGCCCGCAGAAGATCGCGGTGATCCTTCCTGTTTCATCGCTTCTTCTCCTTTCTTCAAGGTTCTTTTTCGGAAAAGAAAGTTTCAGCCGGAAAATCTACGCCAGGGTCATTCTTCTTACCGGAATTGCAGCAGTTGCGGCTGTCGTAGTGCTTTTAGTTTTTGGCAACTGTCATTGGAGCTAATAGCGAAATTTTTCACAAACTCTTGATATTATTTAAATTTTATCTATAATAGCCGGTTTTTTGTTGGAGGTGTAGCTATGGCATCGGTTACTTTTGAAAAAGTGGTCAAGAAATACAACGAGGAAACAACGATCCTCAAGGGGATCGATCTAACGGTGAGTGACGGTGAATTTCTTGTCCTCGTAGGTCCTTCGGGCTGCGGTAAATCAACGCTGCTCCGTACTCTTGCAGGGCTTGAGACTATTTCTGACGGAACCATAAAAATCGGAGACAGAGTTGTCAATGATGTCGCGCCGAAAGACCGTGACATCGCGATGGTTTTCCAGAGTTACGCGCTTTATCCTCACATGACGGTACGCGAAAATATGGCCTTCGCTCTCAAAATGAGAAAAATGCCTAAAGCAGAAATCGATAAAAAAGTTGAAGAAGCGGCGTCTATGCTCGACATCACGCACCTTCTCGACAGACTTCCGAAGCAGATGAGCGGCGGTCAGAGGCAGCGTGTCGCGATGGGGCGTGCGATCGTCAGAGATCCGAAGGTCTTTCTTTTCGATGAACCTCTCTCGAATCTTGATGCATCGCTCAGAACGCAGATGAGAGTCGAGCTCAAAAAGCTGCACGAACGTCTTAAAACCACGATAATCTATGTCACGCATGACCAGGTCGAGGCTATGACTCTCGCCGACAGAATTGTCGTTCTCAACAAAGGAATAATCCAGCAGGTCGGTACTCCGGCGGAACTTTTTGACACGCCGCAGAACGTCTTCGTAGCGGGATTTATAGGTTCTCCTTCGATGAATCTGCTCGAACTTTCGGCAAAAAGAGAAGGCGGCACCTTGAATCTGAACGGCGAAAACATAAAAATCAAAGTTAAGGCCGAAGAAGTTTTTGACCCCGAAAAAATAATCGTCGGTGTTCGTCCGCAGGACTTTATTTTCGAGGGAAAAGAGCCTGAAATAACGGGAACTGTCGAGATCGTCGAGGCTTTGGGCAGAATGTCGCTGATCCACGTCGCGGTTTCCGAAAATCTGAAAATAACGGCCGAAACCGAGGCTGAAACAGCAAGAAAGTACGACATCGGAGACAAAATCTCTCTCTCGTTGAAACACGAGAAACTGCATTTCTTCGACTCTTCGGCTCAAACAAGAATATCTGATAAAATCGGTAATTTATGAAATCCAAGGTCGCGATAGTCCTCGCAATAATCGTGCTTGCTGCACTTTCTGTATTCGGATATTACGAATCTCTGAAAAAAGACGTGAACATCAATGTAGGCTGGGACAACAAAAGCGGCAAAAGGATGACCGAAACGCTTCATCTTCAGGTCCCTGAAGCGAAATATGACGACTTCTTTGCCGAAATCCTCGGTAGCGATACTTGGGAGAATGCAAAAAAGCTCTACCGCAAGCAGGCGGGACTCACGAAATTCATGAACGGTGACGTTTTTTCGGTGACGACAGCCGGAAACAAAACGATTTCCTACGATCTTCACCACTACGCAAACAATTCGAAAGGGGAAAAAATCTCGTTTGTCAGACACGGTCACGAATATGTCAGAAAAAACGAGCCGATAAAACTTGAAGAAAAGACGATGATCCGGTTTTACACCGTAAAGAGATCCCTTGCAGAGGATGATCCGCAGTTTTACGATATCGCAAAAGAGCGTCTTATCTGGGACTGGGGCATTCTGGACAAGCTGAAACCGGGTGATTCGATCGCTTTCATGATAAAAGGGATCTTTGACCGCGACATTCTTGTTAAAACTTACGGGATACTTGGTTTTTCGGTCAAAAGCGAAACATTGGGCGACTTTACGATGACAGCTTTCCGCGATTACATCTACGGCGACTACTTCGTTTCCGGACACACGGTCGTCCTCTCTCCTCCAGGATTTTTCCGCGCTCCGATAGACAGCGGCAGGATAACGAGTTACTACGGCACCCGCAAAGATCCGTTCAACAAACACAAAAAATTTCACAGCGGGGTCGATATCTTGGCTAAGATCGACACTCCGGTGCGAGCGGCGGAAAGCGGCAGAGTCATTTTTGCAGGAGAAAAGGGCGGTTTGGGAAATGCGATCGTTGTCGATCACGGTAACGGTCTGCGTACGATCTACGGGCATCTCAACAGATTCCTGACTACGAACGGCAGGCAGGTAACCCGCGGAGAGATAATTGCCGGAGCAGGAAACACGGGGAGATCTACCGCGCCGCACCTTCATTTCACCGTGATGCAGGACGGCAAAACAGTCGATCCTCTGCTTTATACCTACGAAAGAGTCTGGACGGCACCGTTCGACATCTCGGGCACTTTCAGAACTCTTTCGGCCGAGAGGACGCTCCAGCTTGAAAAGGCTGTTGACAATAAAAAAAGTTTTTTTGTAAAAGAGAATAAATTATCATCATCGGCAGACAAAAAAAGATGAAAAAAGAATTGCTTTCAAACAGATTATTCCAAATTTTATTAGTGATTTCACTTCTTTTCTGCATTTCATGCAGTGAAACGTTCCACAAAAACGGAAAGATGCTTTTCTATACTTCCGAAAAAGACACGATGTTCGTCATCTATCAGAAAGATATGCAGAATTATCTTTTCGCTTCGACTTTATCGCCGTTTTCAGAAAAGTGGGTGAGGAATATTTCGGGCCATCCGGGAACGCCGGTCGTTAAGATCTTCGGAGATCTGCTCGCCTGTAACTGCAGAAAGGACTACGTCTGTCTTCTTGACAGAGAAACGGGAAAAACTGTTTTCGAAGCCGTTTCAAAACTTGTTTTTTCTCCGGAATCTACAGGTTTTATCGTTGAAAACGGCAGGGTTTATACTTTATGCGAAGAAAATTCGATCTGCGCGTTCGACATAGAAAGCGGCGAAAAGATCTGGGAAACGGCGCTTAACGCGGAGGAAACACTTTCCGCAGAATTTAAAATCGAAGAAAATCTTTTTTTCTACGGCACTGAAATTTCGGGTATAACTGCCGCAGATCTCTCTGACGGGAAAACTCTCTGGAAAACAGAACCTCTTGAAAATCTTAACGATTTTCACACATTCCCCGAAACATTGCTCGTTGATTACGATTTTATTGACGGTTTTGCTCTTTCTACCGGCGAAAGCGAGTGGCTTCAGCCTTACGCCGGGAAGGTCCGTTGCATAAACGACGGTTTCGTCATTGCGCAGAGCGAGGAATTTTTCTCTGTCCTTTTTGTGAAAAACGGTCAGGAATACTGGAGTTATCCGAGAACCGGAACAACGATACTTTCATGCAACGAAGAAGTTTCTCTTGCGGCATTCACTGTCAGGAATCTGGATCAGCAGAGTTCTGAAACAGCGGAAAATTACTTTGACAAGGTCTATATTTTCGACATTTCCACCGGCGAAAGGATTTTCGAACACACTTCAGACATAAACGTGAAAGTAATCAACATAACAGGTTTTTCCGGAAGCACGTTCTACATTGCAACAGAATCGGGCGATCCTGAAAATATGATGGTAAACATTGAAAAATATTCTACGAATTCGCTTGAAAAAGAACTTGGATTCTCGTTCCCGAAAGGAACGGACGAACCTGAAATATTCATAACTCTCGTTCATAGTGACGCCGAATACACGGTTTTCAAAAAAACGAATATTCTGAATCCGTCAGATATTTCTTTCTATCTTTTTGAGAGTGAAAGCGGAACACTGCTCGGCAGAATGACTGGATTTCCGGAAGTAGTCTACGGCGGAAAAGCCGTTGATATCATTGATTACGACGATTACTTCAACATTAAAGAGAAAAATCTCTCTGATTTTTTGGAAAAAGAATAATGACTTTATATTTCCTGAAACAGGCATGGACAGAAAAACCTTACGAAAATCTTGAGGTCTCATGCGATTTTCAGGCTTCTTCGGAAAGAATTTCTGCAGTTTTTCACATAACGGAGCCGAGTGTGAAAGCGGAATATTCCGAAACAAACTCAAAAGTTTGGGAAGAAAGCTGCTCCGAACTGTTTTTGTCGTTCGGTAACGGATTTTACTATAATTTTGAAATCAGCTGCATAGGCTGCATCCTTGCCGAGCACGGAAAAGAGCGCTTCAACCGTGAACTTCTTAAACCGGAAATCATCGGAAACATTAAAGTTTTCTCAACTTTGGGAGATAAGCCGTTCGGCATTAAAAATGAAAAAACGAGCTATACCCTTGAAGTTTTGATACCGAAAGAAGTTTTTGTTTTTGACGGCTGTACAATTAACACGATGTCACTTATCGGCAACATTTACAAATGCGCCGACAAATCCCCGACACCGCACTATATGACGCTTTTTGATATCGAAAGCGCAAAACCTGATTTTCACAGACCTGAATTTTTCAAAAAAATAGGGTGATTTTCTCTGATTACAAATTTACTGAGCTGATCCGCAGCCTTCTTCCTTGCCGGGAACGACAACTTTGATGCTGCGGCTGTCAAGAACGAGTCCTTCGCCTGCAGCTTCGACTGTTATGTAGAAAATGTGCGGTTCGCAGTCGTTGTTTTCGTGGATCGTGTTTTCGAAAGTTATGTCGAAGGATGCAGTATCTCCCGCTTTTACGGTTTTTCCGGCTTCCGGATAAATTGATTTTTTGAATTGTACGGTATTTTCAACGCCGTATCCGTTGTCAACATGTTTGAACTGCGCTTGGACGTCGAGTTTGATGTTTTCGGTCAGGTTTTTGACGGTTTCCGCGATTTTCGTAGCCCAGTTGTCGGAAGTTTCGGAAATAACGAAATTTTCGTTCGACAAGGTCAAAGAATCCGTGTTTTCCGAGATGTAGCCTAAATCTTTCGGCAGATTTGATGTGGAAAGGGTCGTCAGAGAAAAACCGATGAATTTGGCGTTTATTTCATTCATTTTTTCGGCAGCTTTCGGCTTGTTTTTTTTCTCTCCGACCTTCCATTCTCCGAAATTGTCATAGGTGAGATCGTTAAACGCACTGTTCGTTGCCATAACGAAAACAGGCATAGAGTTGTCTCTGAAACATGCTCCGCCGATGGTTCCTTCCTGTTCGCTGCAGTCAACAGCCGGAATATTGATGCTTGAATATTGTGTTGTTCCGGATACGTTGTGAGCAACTTGTTCATAGTCTGCTTCTCCTGACGCGGCTTCCCAAAGCGCATGAGTGTGATATCTTTGTTTCAAATCTGTCGCTGAGCCTGATGTTTTCGGAGCGATGGTATCAATCTTGTTTTTAAAGTTATTTTTGTCTGTAGTGACTGGCTGGGCAAGATCGTAGACATTTGCCCCGAACAGCCCGAAATTGACAAGTCCGAATGCCGAATCAGGAATTTTTGCGCGGATTCCGTCGATCAACGAGTCTTTATTTGCCTTTAAACTGTCATGTGCAGTTGACATCGAAG
This sequence comes from bacterium, assembly GCA_017963125.1. Classification (GTDB taxonomy): domain Bacteria; phylum UBP6; class UBA1177; order UBA1177; family UBA1177; genus UBA1177. Next base: position 59,135 of record JAGCUA010000076.1, on the reverse strand, counting down.
TGTGTCCGACATCGACAAGCAGCAGAACATCGATTTTGTTGATTTTCGTGTTAAGTTTTATTGTTTTTTCGACTGTTCCGCCGTTGTATGGAAGAACGACCTCCAGTTCATCTTCTTCGCCGGTATCACTGCCGGAATCTGCGTCGTCATCGCCTGATCCGGTGTCTGCGTCATTGTCTCCGGTATCGCTGTCGGCATCGTCGTCGGTTTGCGGATCGTCCGAATCATCGGTTGAATCGGCATCATCCGGTGTTGTGTCTGTGTCGTCATCCGGTGTTGTGTCTGTGTCGTTGTCCGGCGTTGTTTCTGCATCATCATCAGATGTCGTTTCATTATCAGTCGTAGTGTTGTCTGAATCTCCGTTTGTTCCGCTGTCATCGCCGGTATCTGCCTCTGTGTCGGAATTTTCGGAATCGTTCTGCTCTCCGTTCCCTGAATTTTCAGCATCCGGCAGACTGTTGTCGTCATCCTGTGTTCCGTAAATGCTGTCGTCATCGTTCGGGACAAAGTCATCGGGGTCATCGCCGCAGCTTAAAATGAAAATCAGTGCAAAAAACGGAAGCAAAAATTTTAATTTCATGATATTCTCCAATGTTTTTAAACGATTTCAAGGGTGAGGTTGATGTCTTTCGCGACAGCGGAGTGGGTGAGCGCTCCGACCGAAATGAAGTCAGCACCGAGTTTTGAAAGTTCATTGATCCGTTCAAGGGTGACGCCTCCCGAAATTTCGATTTTTGCGCTGTCCCCGATTATTTCGATGGCTTCAGCCATCATGTCATAGTCCATGTTGTCAAGCATGATCACATCGGCTTTTGCCGCAAGAGCCTCTTCCACTTCGTCTAAATTCGTCGTTTCGACTTCGATTTTAAGAAGGTGATGGATCTTGCTTCTTACGTTTTCGACAGCCTGCGTGATCGAGCCTGCAAGAACGATGTGGTTGTCTTTGATCATCACTCCGTCGTCAAGCCCGAAGCGGTGATTGCTGCCTCCGCCGGTGCGGACCGCGTATTTTTCCAAAGTCCGGAGTCCCGGAGTCGTTTTTCTCGTGTCGGCGATTTTAGTTTCAGAATATTTGTCGATTTCATTAACATATTCAGCCGTAAGCGATGCGATGCCGCTAAGCCTCTGCAGGAAGTTGAGAGCTGTTCTTTCGGCCTTGAGTATCGATGCCGCGTTTCCCGAGATGTTCATTATTCTTTCGCCTGCGCAGAGTTTTTCACCGTCACGCGCCAGAAGTTCGACGTCAAGAGTTTCGTCAATAAATTCAAATATATATGCTGCCAAGTCGACTCCGCACAGCACGAGGTCGCTTTTCGCCTTGATGAAAGCCCTGCCGTTACGCGGCTCATCGCAGACAAAGTTTGTCGTAACATCGCCGCGCCCCAGATCCTCTCTGATGACATGCGCTATAAATTCCTTGGTTACATAGTCGGGACATCTCATTTTTATCTCCTGTTTTTACAGATTTTTCGCATTTCTTACAAGTTCGCTTCTTTCCGCAGCCGGTTTGCCGAAGAAGTAGGATCCCATGACGGCGATATCGGCTCCCGCTTTAATGATTTCAGGCAGGGTTTTTGCGTTTACGCCGCCGTCGACTGAAATTTCGTAGTTAAAGCCGTATTTTTCGCGGATCTCGGCAACTTTTCTGATTTTTTCGGAAGCACTTTTTATGTATTCCTGACCGCCGAAACCGGGATTTACGCTCATCACGAGGAAAAGGTCGCACAGATCGCCTACATAGGGGAGAAAATCGACCGCCGTGTGCGGATTTACCGAAATTCCGGCCTTGAGTCCGAGCCTTTTTATAAACTGCAGAGTGCGGTGAAGGTGTTGCTCAGTTTCGGCGTGAACAGTGATCATTTCGCATCCCGCATCGGCGAACTTCTGGATGAACTGTGTCGGATTTTCGATCATGAGATGCGCGTCAAAAGGAAGTTTTACGAGAGGCCGTATCTGCTTCACTATCATCGGACCGAACGTGATGTTCGGAACGAAGTGACCGTCCATGATGTCGAGATGGACAAGATCTGCGCCGCTTGTTTCGATTGAACGGATTTCTTCCTCAAGTTTTAAAAAGTCGGCTGAAAGGATCGAAGGAGCAATTTTTATCATTTTTGTCTCCTTAAAAAGTCACAAAAATTCATCTGTTACAGTGCTAAAACGCGGAAGTTTTATATTCAAACAGGTTTTAAATGCAAGAAAGCGGGAACTCTGTTTTTCCGCCGCAATTTTCTACTTTCACATTTAAAACTTCAAAAAGTTTCTATTTGCACCGCTTGAGAGGATGTTTACAGCTTTTTCAGAATTTCTTCGATGCTGATTGCCGGAATTTTTGAGTTTTTGAAATCTTTAAGATTTTCGGTGACGATATAATCGAGCACGGCGTTTTCAGCGCATTTCATCTGCAAGCCGTCTTCGAGATCAAAAAAATCTGAATCGTTCAATGATTCGAGGAATCGTTCTTTGTTTTCGGTAAGAATAGTGAAATTATTCACCATAATCAGAATGAATTTTCTACGTATTTCTGTCGAGTGGTGATATTTGCGCAAAATATAGAAAACATCTGTGAGGGAATGCGAGGTGACATATCCTTCAGTTATGTCGTCAAAGAGGCATGATTGCACGAGCTGCTTTGCTTCCGCATGCTTTGAATTCGTTTCGATGAGCCAGTTCAGCAAAATATTTGTGTCAAGCAGAATCCGCATACTACACTCCGTAACGCTCATCCAAATATTCGAGATATTCCTTACGTGCATCAACAGGAGTTTCACTTTTAATGCAACCGGAAAGATCGTTAAACAGCTTCATCGTTTCTTCTTTCGACATTTCACTCTCTTCATGTCTGTTTTCATTCATGTTTCTGAGCGAAACGACTAAATTGTAAACGATAGCCTGCTGTTCAGCCGTGAGTGCGCTCAATTCTCTTTCAAAAACTTCAAAGCTCATTTTTACCTCCAATACGCAAAAACCGCTGTATTATACTCAATTTTTTGAAAAAATCCACGTGATTTTTATGAGCGCGGTTGCTGAGCTTGGTCGTTGCACTACCTCACGCAGCGGACGAAGTGGCTGCCGCTCTTACCGGCATAACGCACATCCCCATAGTCGAATCCAACGTCCCATACTAACCAATCATTATCAGAGCAAAGAGAGCAAGACCAGAACACATCAGCATCTCCCAGTTTGCTGTATTTCCCGCTGCTATCAAGAGGGCAGCCGGCACAGAGGTTTTTTTCGTCTTGTTCAGAAGAATAATAATAGTGAGAACTGTCAGTGATTGAGCATTTTCCGTCAGTTTCTGTGCTTTTACAGTTTTGTATAAGTGTTCTAAGTTCGCTGATTGTCGGCATACGCCAATCATAGTATTTGCCTTCAGCCAGGTTTTGGCAGTAGTTTACAGCCGAAAGCCAATCCATTTTATCAAAATATTTCCCGGACCAGATTAAATCTGTTTCTAAATCAACACACGGAGTTGAACTTGCAGCACTGCATTTGACAGGAAGACATTTTTTGCTTTTATCACCTGTGCCGAAGTTATAAGCTCCGGGACAAACACAGACTTCACCTTCTTCATCGAATACCGCACCTTCAAATCCTGCTTCAGTGCAGGCGTCGGGAATTTTGTTTTCTTCATCTGCCATAGAGTTTTCGGTATCAATGTTGTCTTCTTCGTTCCCGTTTGAAGCGCCTCCACATCCGGTAAAAATGAAAAGCGCGCATAAAGATAAAAAAAAGAATTTCTTCATTTTATTTTCCTCATTCTGCAGATGAAAAATATGTCTCTGTTGTCGTCGGGACCGGTGACGGTGAAATACGATTTTTCCACGCTAAATTCAGGGTGATGCGCGGAGAAACGTTTGATCTGTTCAAGTGTTTCCTCTTTTGTGAAAGTGCAGACTGAAAAGACGAGGATGCCGCCTTTTTTCAGGTATCTGCCAGCTTTTTCTAGGATCTTTCCCGAAATTGCTGCCATTTTCGCCGGGTCGTTGTCATTCTTTATCCATTTTGTCTCAGGGTGTCTTCTCACTGTTCCGAGCGCGCTGCAAGGTGCGTCAAGGAGAACTCTGTCGAAAGCGTTGTGCCATTCGGGGTTGTCTTTGGTCGCGTCGTGGAGTTTCATTCCGATATTTTTCTTTCCGTGCTGGATGACGACGTCTGCAAGCATATTGAGACGGTTTCCGTTGACATCGGCTGCTGTGACGAAGCCTTCATCGCCTGTCAGATACGATGCAAAAAGTGTTTTTCCGCCAGGAGCCGCGCAGATATCAAGAATTTTGTCACCCTTTTTGATATCCATTTCGAGGACTGAAAGCTGTGACGATTCATCCTGAATGTAGATGTTGTCGAAGCCTTTCAGCATCGAGAAGTTGACAGCCTTGTTCGTGCAGATCCCGTACGGACTGAGCTTTGCCTCTTCGGCTGAAGCCCCTTTCGAAACGAGCTTTTCGATGATCTGCTGCCTCAAATTTTCGTCGCCTTCTATTCTGAGAGTGATCCCGAGCGGCTTGTTCACGATCTGCAGATATTCTTCGACATCCTTGCCCAAAGTTTCCGCCTGAGCCTTTATCCTCGCGTAAAACCAGTCGGGAACGGAATAATACGTCTGCAGAAATTCGTCGTGTTTTCCGGCAAAATCTGCTTCCATGTTCTCGCGTGTCGGACCGATGCGAAGGATCTCGCGCAGAATGAAATTGACAAAACCGGCCGTTTTGTCGTTTCCGCAGCGTTTCGCAAGTTCTGCCGCCTCGAAAACGATCGTCGCTGCCTCTCTGTTCGACATGAAAAGTATCTGGTAAAGCGAGACGCGAAGCAGTGAAAGAAGATTCTTGTCGATTTTTTTCAGCGGCTTTTTGAAAACTTTGAGGATCCAGTAGTCGAGGTGGGTTAAATTCCGAACCGTGCCGTAGACAAGTTCCGTGATGAAGCGTCTTTTCGGAAAATCGAAAGCCGAAAGTGAATCGTTCAGAAGTTCGTTCACGAAAAAGGACTGGTCAAGCACATCCTGGATAAGCGAACTTGCCACAAGTCTCGGATCTTTTGTCTTTTTACTGCTCACATCTCCTCCGAAATCAAAATCCGGAAGTTTATAGCACAGTTAAGAAAAATGGGAAAGAAATCATGATTTTCGATCGAGAAGAACGAACTTAATCGATAAGAACGAGTTATTCTTTTTCGTTGATTACTGCGACAGCGTCAAGGTCGAAACCTGCGCTTCCTGTCGTCGGATACGGGTCAAAAACCGGGTCGCCGATCGAATCAAGCTGAGAACCGTCGCCTATCACATCAACGATTTTAACGTGTGTGATCGCTTCAAGATCGACTGTTCCGTCGACAACTTCCGCTTTGTTCTCAAGTTCAGCAAGGTCGAACATGTTGCCTTTGCCCTGTTTGAATTTGCCTGCGAATCCCCAAATCAAGCTTGCATCGTGCGAACCTGTTCCGCCGATTTCTTCAAGTCCAAGGTAGAAGTGGTCAAATGCAACAAAGTGTTCGCCGTCGCTGCTGACTTCGACTGTTCCGAGTTCAAGGAAGGTGTCGTTGAAACTGTTCTCGAAAACCGCGAAATCGGCACCTTCGCCGTCTGTGATCGGTTTTGCAAAAGTAAGAACTATGCTTCCGCCGTCACCTAAAACGACGACGTCATAGGAATCGCCGACAGCTTTACCGAGAGCTTTTTCGGGAGTTTTCCAGTCTTCATCAACGCCTTCGCCGGCCTGATAATCTTTATATCCGGTTGCCCATGCGACGATTTTTGTATCGTCTTTGTCGATCGGCTCTTCAACGACTGCGATAAGCTCGCTCCAAGGATTTGCATTGCATCCTGCCGTGAGATTTTCTCTGTCGGCTGTTGTTACGGCAAGAGCCGCATCTTCAGTTTCTTTGTCGTAAGTGATCTGGCAGTAGTAGATTTTTCCCTCTTTTATGACATAGTCGAATCGGCTCCACTTATTCGATGCCCAAGGATGTGTTTCATCATTGTGAGCTATTATGACATTGTCAACGCTGTCAAACTGAGTGATGTGGAAAAGCGAATCGCCGTAGGACGACGGCTGGAACCATGCGGTGTTGGAGATGATGTGGCTCATGCCCCAGTTGTCGTTGAATCTTCCGATAATTTCAACTGTATCTTTATGCAGTTTTGTCCAAGCGTAACCGCCGCATCCTGAACTTTCCGGATCAGTTTTGTCTGCAGCCTGAGTCGCGAGAGCCTCTTCTTCAGTCTCTTTGTCATAAGCGGTCTGACAGTAGTATATATCACCGTTTTTTACGATGTAGTCGAATCTGCTCCATTTATCAGGATTCCATGATTTTTCAGAATCGTTCTTCGCGATGATGAAATCCTGTTCGTTGTCGTATTGCGAGATGTGAGAAACTGTTGTGCCGTGAGAAGATCTCGATGTCCATTCAGTTTCGGTAATGACATGGGAAGTGTCGAAATCGTCCATGTATCTGCCGATAATTTCGAGTGTCTTGACAGGTTCTTCAGTCGGCTCAGTTGGTTCTGTCGGTTCTTCAGTCGGTTCCGTTGTCGGTTCACCGGTGGGTTCAGTCGTCGGATCGTCAGTTGGTTCGTTGGTTGGTTCTTCTGTCGGATCATCAGTCGGTTCGATGTCAGTGTCTGCAACATCAGTGTCGTCAACGGTGTCAGTGTCGGTCGTGTCTTTGTCGTCTTTTTTGCTGCTTCCGCACGACACTGCGAAAACAAGCACAAGAATAACTGCAAGCAAAGATAAGGTTTTTTTCATTTTCTCCTCCATTGTTGGAAAGTGAATAATACTGGAAAAATTGTGAAAACCTCGGATCGCAATTTTTCCCTCCTCGGGGTACTCATTAACGTGATCTGAGTCTGTGTATCCGGCTTGGCTTAAAGCTTCACGGTTGCGGGACAGCATCGGATTTTCACCGATTTCCGCAGAAACAAATCGCTGCAATATAGGCTTTAAAAACGGGGTGTCAATTAAAAAAAGAAAAGATTATTTCTCGATGCCGGTTCTTGCTTCTACGCCTTTCGTGTAGTAGTGCTTGATTTCCTTCATTTCGGTGACAAGGTCGGCGAAATCGATGATTTCCTGCGGCGCGTATCTGCCGGTGATGATAACTTCAACGTGTTCCGCACGGTTTCTGACCGCTTCGATAAGTTCTTCAGGTGAAAAAAGTTTGTAGAAAAGGGCGATGTTCGCCTCGTCCATAATGACGACATCGTATTTTCCGCTTTTAAGGATTTCAGCCATTTCATGAAGGCCGTCACGCGCGATTTTGATGTCGTGCTCTGTCGGAGCCTTGACGATGAAACAGTCGGCACCGTATTGTTTGATTTCTATGTTTCTGATGTATTCGGGCGCTTTGAGTTCGCTGTAAGGCATTCCTTTCACGAACTGTCCGATGAACACTTTTTTGCCTGCCATAGCTGCTCTCAGAGCGAGTCCGAAAGAAGCTGTCGTTTTTCCTTTGCCGTTTCCTGTGTAAACCTGAACATAACCTTTGCAATCTTCCATTTTTAGTCTCCGATCATGAGTTTTCCTTTATTTCTTGAAGCGATTCTTTGAGAAGAGGCAGTGCCGAAGCGATGGTCTGCTCGATTTTTTCGATGTCGGCTTCGTTTTTTATCGTGAACGAAATTTTGAAGCTGTTTCCCTCTGCGAAATCGGGGAAAACTATATCGCCTCCGGTTGCGGCGCAGAATCTGTTTTTGAGCTTCGTGAAATTGGCCTGTTTCCTGCTCCAGAACGGATAGCGCAGGTTGTAAAGCCTGCTCATAAGTTCTTCGCCTTTTGTTTTTTCGGACAAATTTTCGTTATCCAGAATCGAGAAGAGACCGGCGTTTTCAAATATTTCGTCAAACGGTTTTTCTTCACGGAGCCCGATCTCACGTGTGTAGCGAAGAAAATTTTTGAACGAGTTAGCATTGAGATCCGCTTTTTCGAGGATCCGCAGCGAAAATTCGAGAAGTTCAGGCTCTTTTTGCAGCGAACCGAGGATTTTCGGGTTGATCCCCCGTTTTTCTAAAATCGAAATATCCATGATTATCTTGTGAAATTCCTGACACCCATGCTTTTCTGCTGGTTCTTTATCATTTTATTCTGAAGTTTGGTCAGCCCTTTTCTGTCAAGCATGAGCTGATACCACTGCTCGCCGTATTTCTCCATTTTGAACTCTTTGTTGTTCTGGAAGGCGAGAAGATGTTCCTTGATCTTCGGGTTGTCGGGCATGATCTTCGCCGCTTTCATCAGAGTAGCAAGAGCCTTGTCGCGGTCGTCAAGTTCTTCTTCATAAATATAAGCGATCGCGGAATATACGAACGGATCTTTTTTGTTGAAGCGGATGAGAAGGTCGATGCTTTTGTCGATATTTTCTGTTTTTTTGTTTTTGATGCAGCCGATTATATACATCAGATAACCCATCATTATTCTCGGATTCGAATTTTGGAGATATTTGTAGGCTTCTCCGAACTTTTTCTGCGAGTATAGGATTATGCCTATCTGCGTGTCGATCTGTGCCTGGACCAGAAAAGCGTATCTGTTGTAGCGGTAACCTTCTTTCAAGGCCGTTATCGCACGGTCAAACTGCTGTTTCTGGATTTCAAAATTCGCTGCCATGAAAATCGCCTGAAGTTTTTTCGAGAAAAATCTCTGAAAAAAGATGAACGCTGCGAAAAAAGCGAAAAGGCCGAGAAAAATACCTAATCCGATATTTACCAAAAAGCCTAAAAGCAAGCCGACAACAAGGCCGATACCTAAAGAGATAAGTAAACTATACATAAAAAACTCCTTTAAAAAAACCGCGTAAATCTAACGATGTAAGAGTTTATTTCAAGAAAAATCGGTCGAATTTTCGGGAAAATCTGAAATCAGATCAAATCGATTAGTAGCAGTAACCCTGAACGCAAGGCATACCGGAGCAGCATTCGCTTACGCCTTCAACACACTGCTGACCTGCCGGAACACACTGTGCAGCGTTGATAACCGTACCTGCCGAGCAACCAGATGTAGAGGTTTTTACTTTGCAGACAAGTTCGCCGGTTTTGCATTCGTAGCATTTTGCCGGAGGATTGGTTGCGCCTGCATTGATCGTCGGGCAGTTGTCTGTCGTCGAAGAGCAGATAGCCGGAAGACATTTTGAATCTTCGGGTGAGTAGATTTCGCCGTTCGGGCAGAGACCGCATGTAGCCGGATTTGCCTCTTTTGCGCATTTAAGGCCGGAAAGACCTTTTTCAGCATAGCAGCAACCGGTCGGGCAGTTTGCATCAGCACATGCTTTGCTGGAAGCATAGATGTTTACGCAGCGTGCGAGTTTGGTGTTGCATTTAAGTCCGGGCTGCATCTGGCAGTCATCATCGGTTTTGCAGCCTTTTGCACATTTTCCGCCGGTAACGCAGATCATGCAAGCTCCGCATTCGGTATCGGTCGTGCAGGAAAGACCTTCTGTTGCGGCACAGCCGTCGTCGGTCGGCTCAGTCGGTTCAGTCGGTTCGGTCGGTTCAGTCGGTTCAGTCGGTTCAGTGTCAGTGTCTGTGTCAGTGTCAGTCGGTTCCGTGTCAGCTGTCGTGTCAGCATCTGTGGGGTTTACAACGGCTGTCGGGTCGTCACCGCATGCAACAAACATAAAGAGTGCTGCGACTAAAACAAAAAACATTTTTTTCATCTCAAACCTCCAAAATAAAACTATCAATAAATGCCAATTCAACTCAAACGCGCAAAATAGTGTAGTCTAAAAAAGTTTTTTTTCAACAAAAAAATGAAAGGAAAAAATATTCTCTTCCAAAACCGCTTCAAAACTTGAATTTTTCTCCGATTTAAACGATGATATCGCGTTCATTGTTTTTGGTTTTTTAGAGGAGCTGTCATGAAAAAAACAACCTTTATTGTTATTTTAAGTTTTCTGTTTGCGGGGGCTCTTTCGGCTACCGACACGCTTGTAAATGTTTCTACAGAAGGTGAAGGTGCCAACTGCCCGAACGGCGGTGCCAGGATCGATGTCGGCGATGATGATAACGGTAATGGCGATCTGGACGAAAGCGAAATCGAGAGCACTCAGTATGTCTGTAACGGCAGCAACGGTGCTACAGGGGTTTCGATAAGTGATGCAGGTACTATGTGCGGAGATGCCGGAGGTATCAAAATCACTGTCGGCACAACTTCGAGCTATGTCTGCAACGGAGCAGACGGTCAGAACGCTCTTTCGAGAACTTCCGCTGAAGGAGAGGATCTTGAGGCGGTGTGCCCGAACGGCGGTATCAAGATCGAAGTCGGTCTTGACTCGAGCGGAGAGGGAGACCTTGATGATTCCGAAGTGGATCAGACTCAGACTAAATATGTCTGCAACGGCGGAAAAGGTGCTGACGGTCACGATGCGCTCACGAAAGTTTCGGACGAACCGAAAGGAGACAACTGTACGAAAAGTACCGGCATAAAGATCGAAGTCGGTGTCGATGATAACGGCGACGGCGTTCTTGACGACGACGAAATTGACGACACGCAGTATGTCTGCAACGGCAAAGACGGCATTAAAGGCAACCAGGGGCAGAAAGGCGATCAGGGTGAGCCGGGCGCAAACGGAGCTGACGGCAAAGATGGTGCTCAGGGTGAAAAAGGCGATCAGGGCGAAAAAGGCGATCAGGGCGAACAGGGTAAAACCGGAGCAACAGGTGAAGCCGGTAAAAACGGTGCGACATCGCTTGTTTCGGTAGTTGACGAACCGGCAGGCGAAAACTGTGCAGCCGGCGGCAAAAAAATCGAGCTCGGTCTTGATGCAAACGGCAACGGCGCACTGGACGAAGATGAAATCGACGCCGAAAGTATTTACTATGTCTGCAACGGACGTGATGCGGAAGAGGCAGGACTGACTTCCTCGTCCACAGGCTGTTCGCTAAGTGCAGTTGATGAAGATGATAATGTTATGCTGGCTGTTTTGGCAATAGTATCAATGATCTGTGCTTTTGTTGCCGTAAGATTCGCACGCAGCTAGGAGGCAGTTATGAAAAAACTATTTCTGCTTTTTTTATTTTTAGGTTTTATGCCGCTCGCTGCGTATCAGAGAGTTGAAACGACTCCGCTCGGTCCCGGTGATTCGCATTGCCCGAACGGCGGTCTTCTTGTCGTTGTCGGCCAGGACGATGATTCCAGCGGAACTATCGATATCGAAAAGGGTGAGCTCAGATCTCAGGCCTATATCTGTAACGGCAGTAACGGCTGTGATACCGTTTTTAAAGTTCAGGCTGCATCATCCTGTTCCACTGGTTACGGAGTTGTAGTGACAAGCGGTGTAGACTGTGATTCCGACGGGAATATCGATGACGGGTATGCCTCGGAAGTCGCGCTCTGCTACGGTGAACCGGGTGATAACGGTGCCAGTACTATGGAAGACGCCGCTGCAGCTAACGGACAGAACGGTTCGGAAGGAAAGGTTACGGAATTCGTGGTAACCGGAGAGCCTGAGGGAGAAAACTGTCCTTCCGGCGGTTCAAAGATCGAAACACGCTTCGATGCAAACGGTAACGACATTTTTGAAGATTCCGAGATCTCTGTCCATTACGTATGCGACGGAACCAGCGAACAGGGCGACAAAGGCGAGCAGGGCAGACCGGGTGTCGCCGGAACAGACGGAAAAGACGGTGCAGACGGTGCAAAAGGCGAGCGCGGCGACAAAGGTGAACAGGGGGAGCCTGGTATCGCCGGAGAACAGGGCGCAGCAGGATCCGACGGTTTTGATTCGCTTGTAAGCATTGTTGATGAGGCGGCCGGAGACAACTGCGAAAACGGCGGTAAAAAGTTTATGAGCGGTCTCGACAAGGACAGAAACGGTGTCCTCGACGAGAGCGAAGTTAAAAACAAATACTATATCTGCAACGGCGAAGATGCCGTCGAAGCAAGCGAACAGGCGGCAAGTTCAGGCTGCTCGCTCACGCTCTTCTAATCGAAAAAAACTTTTTTCTTGAATATTTTCAATATGTTTCGGTTTTCTGTCTGAAAGCCTTAGTGCAAAAAAAATGCCCCCGAAGGGGCTCTGTCAGGATGATGATAACGGCTGCCTGAAATGTGACGAGCTCTGGATTTGAAGCCTTTTCGGCGCTTGAAATAAATTGTAGTGTTGGTGTAGATTAGTTTTTCAAATGTGTGTTGACCGGAAACTGACAGCCGTTATCAATTGAAAAAGATCAAATACGCCGCAATAAAGCAAAAATTGTGCCGGACTTTTTATTCAAAAACTTTTCAGAGTGTTTAAAACAAAAATACAGCGGCTCAAATAAAGTCGGGAAATAATGTTTTATTTGTAAAGTGCGAGGAAGCTTGAAAGATAGATTTCTGCGCGGTATCCGTTTTCGTTCGTGACTACCGGGACATAAACTTTCCCGTCAAGGTATGCGGCATAAGAAAAAACGTTTTCGCCGCTGGCAAGCACTTCCGAAACATCGGCTTCAAGAAGCGTTACGTTTTTGCCGGGGCACCAGCCGGCACGGCCGTAGGGCCATGTTCCGTACTGGTTGGGAACGACGCCGTTTCTGACCTCTTCAAAACAACCGTCAGTTGTTCCGGCCTTGTCAAAGCGGATTTTGAAATCTTTTCCGTTTACCGTGAAGACCGATTCAAACTGACAGAATTCGGCACAGTTGGCTTCTTCCGAGGCATTGCCGTGACCAGTGATGTATGCGAAGATTTTAGCTTTTTTGATATCGCCGGATATTTCGATTTTCATCGGCTCAAAATGCGAATTGTAGTTTTCGTCGAACTGCTCGCGCTGGTTGAAGAGCGGAACGAGAGCATTCCCTGCTGTTTCAGCCTCTTTTACAAAAATAAAATCGAGGTTGTTGACGTAGTAGTCGCCGTCAACGGTGAATCTGAATTTGTATTTTCCGTCTTTTTCAAACATCGGTTTAAGCGGAGTGATGTCGGTCAGCCACTTTCCGCTTCTGCCGTAAGTCGTTATCCAGCGGCCGGTTTCCGTTTCGCATTTTTCTCCGGTTTCATCGCAGAGAAAAAGTCTTTCAAGTCTGTCCCATTCGCATTTTTTCGGCTCGCTGCATATCTGCTCAAGCATGATGTAAAGCCTGCCGTTTTCGGAAAGTCCCTTGAAATCTATTTCGAAATCGATGTTTTTTGTCCACCCTTCTTCTTCAAAAGGAACTCCTTCAAGTCCTTTGAAAACCGTGGATGCGGAAGCGTTTTCTTCAATGAAGCCGGAAATTTTCTTCTCATAATCGTAATATTCAGCCTCTTTGTATATGTCGTCAAGTCCGGACATCGATCCGCCTTTTCTGATCCTGCGTTCCCTGTCGATACCGAAGAAAAAGTCGGATTTGTTGTTTTCAATAAGTTCGGCGATCCACGGATCGGCTTCGGATGCTGGTTTGGTGACAATGTGCATATTTTTGAAAATCTTTTCGTTTCCGACTACATCGTATGCATCCTTGACTGAAGCTTTTATTGTCTGGATCTTTTCTTCCGTGACATCGCTTTTCCCTGAGTCTACAATGAAAAAATAGTGAATATTTTCAGGTGCTTTGTCGAAGAGATTGTAGAGTGATGTGCCCCATATTTTTGAGCTCGTCGTGTTCATGCTGCGGTAGAACACAAGGATATAGTTGTCGTTTTTTGAGTAGTTTTCGGCGAAATTCCAGTCTCCGGAATCTGTCGGCAGAGTGAAGTCGCATGCATAGTCGCCGAAAGAATGACCGCATTCAAGGTCTTCGAAGTCCGGGCTTTTGGTTCTTTCTTCCGGCTCTTCGGCGTTGTCTGCGTCCGGTTCCGTTTCTTCATGCGGATCAGAATCTGCGTCGGGAAGTTCCGCATCGCCGGATGCGTCGCTGTCGGAATAGCTGTCCTGGTCACCGGTTGTTTCATCTTCGTTTTTTTTGCTGTCCGAACATGCTGCGAAAATGAATAGTACAGACAAAAAGACGATAATGTGGGATCTTCTGAATTTCATCTCTTTACCTCGCGATTTAATTTGTTGATTTTATTAAAGAAAAAAGTGCCAAACTTAGAAGACCGTAAGTGCGCAGCCCGAAGATTTCGTTCCGCTTTCTTTCATGCAGTATTTCGAGCAGCCGTCGCCGTCGATTCTGTTGCCGTCATCGCACTGTTCGCCGTCGTCAAGGAAACCGTTTCCGCAGTTTGCTTTGCTGTCTCCGCTCTCGTTGTTGTCGGAGTTTCCGCTGTCGTTACCGCCGTTGTTTCCGCCGTCATTTGAGCCCGATCCGTCGTCGTAGCAGGTCGATTTGTCCCAGCTCATGCAGTCTTTTGAACAGTTTGCCGTACCGCCTTTCGGGGCGCCTGCAAGCTGTTTGCACTGGATCGTATCTCCGTCGCAGATCTCACCGCTGTCAACATTGTGGTTGCCGCAGAGGTTTCCGCTTCCGCCTTCGCATGTGCTCGTGTCGTAGCCTGTGCAGTTCTGGTTGCATATAGCGGTGCCGCCGGTAAAGCTGCCGTCTACAAGTTTGCAGAGTTTGTTTCCGCCGTCGCATTTTTCGCCGTCTTCAGTGATGCCGTTTCCGCAGCTTGCAACGACTTCGGTCCCTTTCGGAAGGATCTTGTCGGAGATACATGCGTAACCCGAGCGGACTGTGTTGTATGAGCATTTTGCTATACATTTGCCCTGATAGCATTCAACTTTGCCGTTTCCGTTGTAGCAGTCGGTGTTTTTGGTGCATTCTGCCGAGCAGTAGCCGTCAGTCCAGCCTTCGTCGGTAATGCATTTCGGGGTGACTGCCGTGTTGACACATTCGGAATCTGTAGAGCAGGCATCAGCAGCTTTTCCCTTGCCGCCGGCGCCGTTGGCGCAATTGTTGTCGATCACACCGTCGCAGTCGTCGTCTTTGCCGGAATAGTTGCCGAAACAGCCGTCGATCGAAGCTGTCGGGATGCATTCTCCGCATGTTCCGTTTTTCGCTCCGACTACCATTGCATTCGCGTCAACGATGCCGTAGCCGAAGCAGGGTGAATGCTGTCCGTTGGAGACGTATGTGTCGCTCTGTGTCGTCCATGCGCCTTCGGAGCATGTCGTCGAAGGTTTGTATGCCGAAACTTTGATGCAGTTCATAGCTTCATTGAAAGTCATGTCGGGTTTTGCCGCGAGCATAAGTGCTACAGCGCCTGCCGCAACAGGTGTTGCCGCACTTGTTCCGCTGAATCCGTTTGTGTAGTCGCCGTTGGTGTCAAGGCTTCCCATGCATCCGTAAGAACTGCATGCGTAGCCGTAAGTGTTTCCCTGAAGGTCGGTCGTGCTTTTTCCCGCACCGGCAGCGATGTCGATGGCTGTACCGTAGTTTGAATAACTTTCCATCGAGCCTGACTGACCCAGTGCGCTGACCGCCAGAAGGTTGTCGTCATTTGAGAGGAAGCTGTTCTTGTTTGTGTTGCAGTGTGAGTTGCCGGCTGCCCAGAGGAAAATAGTTCCTTTTCCGCCTCTTCCGTTCGTGCGGCCGTAGTTTACGCCATCCGAGCTGTTGCTGTCTGCGGGAACATTGGTGCAGTTGCCGTTTCTGTCGACATCCTGCATTCCCCAGCTGTTGCTGACGACCCATGCGCCGCTGTCAACAGCGTGTTTCATGGCATTGTAGTTGTCGCTCGCATGTACTGCCGAATATGAAGTTCCGGCATCTGCAATAAGTCTTATCGGAATGATCGGACAGCCCCAGCATGAAGCCGAAACGCCGATTCCGTTGTTCGTTTTTGCAGCAGCAAGACCTGCACACGATGTTCCGTGCGGGGTGCCTTCGTGATCGTTGCCTCCCTGGGTGTTGCCGCCGTAGGTAGGAATGTTCGGTGCGCCGCCGAGGTTGCCGAGGTAGTCATGTCCGAGGTCTGCAAGAACATTCAGGTCAGGGTGATTCAAATCAACGCCGGTATCGACGATCGCGATCCTGACATCTTTGTTGTCACCTGTTTCAGTGTCCCATGCATACTGTGCGTTGATCTGGGTGAGATGCCACTGCTTTGAAAAATAGGGGTCGTTCGGAGTCGTAGACAATGGAATGAAGTGCCAGAGCCAGTTCGGCTGAGCCCAGCGGACGAACTGTCTGGTGTAGAGTGAGTTCGCGATCGCGAAAGGATCGGTTCCAGGATTGAGTGAAACGGTGTAGAAATTATTTTCTTCATCAACGATTTCAACTACTTTTAATCCGTAAAGCTCAAGGATCCTATCCTGTTCAGCCTTTTCCATATATTTCGGGAAAGTGAGGTTCATCGTGCCGTCGAGGACTATCGGGGAGTTCTCCGCGTGATAGGTGAGGACAGGCCATGCAGGAATGCCGTTTTTCGCAAGGATATTGCGCACCTGCATCCAGTTTTTGCGGTCGAACTCGTCAAGGTTTATTCTGAAAGCTCTGAAATTACGGAAATCGAAAGTTACCTCTGAGATCATGTCGGAAATCTGTATTCCGTTGAATTCAAGACCGCGCAGAGAGTTCATGTCTACCGAATGAGGAATTGCGATCTCGTCGTATTTCTGCAGAAGATACTGCGGTTCGCCGCTTACATGATAGTAAAAAGTATCGTAAAGAAAACCGTTTCTTTCGATAAGTTTGCCGAGGACAGGCGGTTCATTTTCAGCAAAAAGAATTGAAAAAAGACAGATTGACAGAAGAAGAGTAAATGTTTTTCTGAAAGCAGGCATTTTTTTCACCTCCGAAAATTATCAAACAAAAAAGCTTAAAATATAAGCAAAAACAATTCCTTAGAAAAAATGTTAATTAAATCGGCATTTTTTCAAAAGGAGCGAAAACCAATAATTGTAGCTTTAAAAAAATCAAAATCAAGGGCTTTTCCTTATTTTTAAATATAGGTTCCCGCGCGAAGTGCCGTTCAGAAGTCCGGCGAATCGAAAAATTTCTGACGGGCCTTTTTTATCCGTTCTTTCCTTTCGGGTTTGTCGGGAGTCGGATGAGTCGAATTAGTGAGAAGCGCCGCTATCGCATTTTTTCCGGGGTCGATCATAAAAGCAGTTCCTGTGAATCCGAGGTGGCCGAAACTGTCGGGATCTGCCGATTTTCCGTAGTTTGAGTCGTTCCCTTCTGGCCGGTCGAAACCTGCAAAGCCGAGTCTTTCTGCCGTTGGCATGAACCAGTCCGTTTTTATCAGTCCGTCAAAATATTCTACGACCTCCGCTGCGCTTCCGAAAAGCCCGGCGTGACCTGTAATGCCGCCTAAAAACCAGCAGTTTTCATCTTCAACGGTTTTTTCTGGGAAATCATTGCGCAGCTTTGAAAAAGCCGTTTTCGGAGTTCTTCTTGCCGGGTGATAAGTGAGCCTTGAATACAGGTCGTTGCTGCGGCAAAAGTCCTTGAAGATCACATCGAGCGGCTGGTGAAATATTCTTTCAAGTATAAAACCGAGCAGAAGGTAGTTGAGATCGCTGTAACACTTCGTTTTGTCGGAAGTCTGGTGCTCAAAAATGATTTTTTCGACCTCTTTTTTCCTCTCTTTAGCAGATTTTTCAGCCGGAACAAGCTCGTAAAAAGGAAGCCATGCCGGGAAACCGGAAGTGTGGCTCAGAAGTTCGTAGAGCGTGATCTCTCTGCCTGCACCGGAGAAAAAGCGGAAGATTTTTTCATCAGGTAAAAGTTCTTTTGATGCAAAAAGGCTGTAGAAAATCGGAACTGCGGCTATGGCCTTTGTTAGCGAAGCCAGATCGAACTGCGTGGAATAATTGATCTTTTCGCTTGAATCAAAATCGAATGTCCCTCCGCAGCCGCACGAAATGAAGCTGCCTTTCAAAAATGCGTACTGATATGCGGAATAAAGTCCGGAAGTTATATTTTTGTCTAAAAATTCGAACATTAGAAAAGGGTCATCGAGCAGCCGCTGCTTTTCTTTTCTTTCTTAGGTTCGTCGTCTCTGTAAATATCGTCGTCGCTGATCTCGTCGCCGTCTCCTGAAATTTCTTCATCTGCGTCAGTCGCAGGCTCTTCGTCACCTGATTCCTCGGGATCTGCGCCGCATTCTGTTTCCGATTTCCACGACGCTTTCGCTTTCGGGTTGTAGAGAAGTCCGGCAGGTCCTCTGTTTACAAAGCTGATGTAGTATCTTTTGCCGGATTCCAGATTCGGGAAAATCCATGTGCTGCCGTCTTCGCTTTCGACGGATCTATCGTATTTTACCGTAGCCGGATAATCGTTGACTTTCCAGAGCACGGGCTCACCTTCGCGGACAAACGCCGTCAGTTCCGGAGCATATCTCTGGTCGCCGCTTTCTCCGTAAGGTATTCCCGTAATGGTGAGCGTATCGATGCATTCAGGAACGTCGAAGTAAAGCTGGACATACATCGGGCTTACTTCCGTGATAATGTCGTCTTCATCGATTTCGATAGTATTGGTCGATGCAGTGTAGCGTCCGTCGCCGACTCCTCCCATGTAGAAATAATCCGTTGGGTTCATAACGTCTCTTGCGCGGATTTCTTCGAAGTAGTTCCTGTCAGTGAGGATCTGTTCAACATCGTTCTTGAGGTCGGCCGCAACGCTTTCTCCGGTAGCTTTTACCATGAGTTTTCCCCATTCCTTGTAGCCTATTTCACTGTTCGGAACAGAGAGAAGGGCTGTCAGGAAAATGCGGGCAAAATCGTCTTTAGTGAAGCCTTTTTCAAGCATTTTTTGATAAATCTCCCAGTGCGCTCCGACAAGCGGAAGACCGTCATTGTGAGATTCGCCGTTAAAATCCTCGTTCACGCGGTTCGGGTTTGTCGTCGTTCTAAGACAGAGTTTGCCGTCGAGGTTGACAGCGCCTCCCATCTGACCGGTTCCTTTCGCGACATATTCTGCAAGGCACGGATCCTCGGTGATTATGAACGAGAAAACATCGGCCATACCTTCGTTCATTCCCATGATCTCGTTGCTGAAACCGTATTTGTCGGGCCAGCCTTCGTATGCGAACTGTGCGATGCCGTCAACTACGCCGTGGCCGAATTCGTGATAGACAACGTCTCCGTCGTAAGAAAAATCGGCTTTGGTTCCCTGACCGAAAACAAGAGCGTCGCTCTCGTTGTATTCGAAATCTCCGTAGAACATTTCGGCAAAATAAGGATCATATTTGCTGAAAAAAGCGTTGTCCATCGGCTGGAGCTTGATGCTGCGCCCGCTTTGCGCCATCATCTGGAAATTTGCGATACCCATGATCGGGTTCGTGCCTTTGTGGTTCGGAAGCTCGGTGTATTCTTCAAGACCGAGATTTGCAAGATAGTCGTAAATTTTCGTTATGTGGTAGTAAAGCGCGATTTCGGGATAGATATCATCGGTATCGAGCTTGTAGTTAAGACCGTTTGTCCAGTCTTCGTAGATGAAACTTTCGTTTTCTTCTTTGTTTGCAATCTGTCTGATCGTGCAGCGCGGGATCTGGTAGCCGTAATAGTCGAAAGTTTCTCCTTCATCGGGGCAGTTAGCCGAAATGACTTTTCTGAGCCCTTTTTCGTCGGCTGCTGCGGAAAGTTTTCCTTCTGCATCGTCACCGACCCAGAGAAGATCGACTTCTATCGGATCGGGAGTGCTTACGGGGTTTTCGTCGAAAACTTTTGCCTTGTTTGACGCGAATTTTACAAGGTTTCCCGTGCGCAAAACTCTTCCGTTATTTGCATCGACATAGAAGAATCTGCCGTCTACCGGGCTCATCGGACGGAAACGGACGCGGTATGCAAGTCTGTAGCCGTCACCGTTGCTGATTATCACGAGATTCGAAATAAAATCGGGATTCTTTTTGTCGAACTGTTTTCCTGCCAGAGCAAGTGCCGCCTGTTCAGCTGAAAGAGCCGGTTTTGTGTCTATCGAGAAGTTGTCCATGCCGTTGATGATATCAACAACTTTGCCGTCCTTCTCTTTGATCACGGTGTATCTGCCGACGACAGGAATCCCGTTGTAAACCCAGGAAACTCTGTGTATCGCTGTTCCCGAGATCGTATTTGAATTCTGGATCGTACCTTTGAAGAGCGGGCTTTTGAGTGAAATCAAAGCAGGGAGTTTATGCTCCACAAAAGCTGACATGTTTTTAACGGTGATCGGTTTTGCCGGTTTGATCACCTCAAATTCAGGTTTTGCACCGAAAAGAGCGAAAACCGCAAAAACGAGTGCAAGTGAGATAACTAATTTTTTCATTTTTTTCTCCTATAAAAAAACCAACTTAAATCTGAAAGCAATAAATATTCTCAATTTTTTTTGTCAATAATTTTAAACGGTGATGTTTTTAAAGAAGATCTTTCAGACCGATGAGAGGCGGAACAGTATCTCCCTGCGAAAATACGCCTCCCGGCAGAGAGTCGAAAAGCTCTATTTGCTGAGTTCTTTAAGAAGTTCTACGCAGAAATCCCAGACTTTTCCGACAGTTGCGATCTCAAGTCTTTCATCGGGAGTATGCGGGTTTTTGATCGTCGGGCCGAACGAAACCATGTCCATTCCTTCGTTCTTCGAGCCGATGATCCCGCATTCAAGTCCTGCGTGGATGATCTCGACTTTCGGTTCGTTGCCGAAAAGTTTTTTGTAGATCTCGACGCATTTTTTGTTGAGTTCGCTTTCCAGATTCGGTTCCCAGCTCGGATATCCGTCGCTTGTCGCCGTCTTTGCACCTGCTGCTACTGCGATAGCTTCGATTTTTCTCGAAATCCAGTCGAGCTTGCTTTCAACCGAGCTTCTCTGGCTTGAAAGTATCGAAACCAGTTTTTTGTCCGAGATCAGTCCTCTTGCTTCGCTCATTTTGATCGTTGCGAAGTTGTTCGATGTTTCGGGAAGACCTTCGATATCCTTGCTCATTGCTGCGACGCCGTGAGGCATAGCCATCATTATTCCGATGAGCTTTTTCGTATCTTCAGGATTGATTTCGTTGCGGTAAATGTTTGCAACAGGATTGATGTCGATTTTCATTCCGGGTTCTGCATAACCGATTTCTCCGATTATTTTTTCGCGGAGAGCTCCCAGAACAGCCGCAACATCTTTGTCTGTCGAGATTATAGCCTTGGTTTCACGCGGGATCGCATTGTGCGCGCTGCCGCCTTCGATGTGGATAAGTTTTGTCGCTGCATTTCTTGCTGCTTCATCAAGAAGTCTTGCGACTATGATGTTGGAGTTTCCTCTCGGCAGGTTGATGTCGACGCCGCTGTGGCCGCCGGAAAGCCCCCATACTCTGATTTCATAGACTTTGTCGTCTGCCGGAACAGCCATTGAAGAACATTCCAGTTCGATTTTGGTGTCTCTTCCGCCTGCGCAGCCGATCGTGAAAACGCCTTCGTCCTCGGTGTCGATGTTGAGGAGTATTTTGCCGCTGAGCCAGCCCGGTTTAAGCGTGTTCGCGCCGGTGAGACCCGTTTCCTCGTCGATCGTGAAGAGGAGTTCGAGCGGCGGATGAACGACTTCTTTATCCGTTGCAAGGAGAAGACCCATTGCAAGAGCGATGCCGTCGTCAGCTCCGAGCGTCGTGCCGTCAGCTTTCAGCCATTCGCCGTCAACGATGCATTTGATCGGATCTTTGCTGAAATCGTGAGCGCTTCCTGCGATTTTTTCGCAGACCATATCCATATGACCCTGGATAACGACGATCGGTTTGTCTTCATAGCCCGGAGTTGCCGGAGCCTTGATGAGAACGTTCATTGATTCGTCACGCTCTGCCTCAAGCCCGTGATTCTTGGCCCAGTCAACGAGCCATGCGCTGATTTTTTCTTCGTGTTTGCTCTGTCTCGGAACTTTGTCGAGTTCTGCGAACAAATCAAGAACTGCCTGGATTTTGTTGTTCATTTTTCCCTCCGAAATGATTGTTAAAAAGACCAAAACAAAGCATTATAGCGATTTTATTTTTTACGGCAAAAATTATGAGAGACGGCGCGAAACATTGGAATTTTCCCGTCATTACTTGATTTTTAAACGTGCTTAATATAAAAATTGCGGTTTTGAGTTATTGACATGGAGAAACTTATGTCAGAAGAAAAAAAGCTGCTTTATGAAACGCTCAAAGGATGGGAAGATGCACTCCCCGACGAAATTGTTCACGTTGTCAGGGATTTTGTTGACAATCAGCCTGACAGTGCTGTCTCTGAGTTCCTGGAAAAATATGAAGTTGCAGGGGCAGACTGGGGTTATTCGGAAGGTTCCGAATTCGTCCGGAACATAATGAAACTGGTTCTCGATATAATGCTTAAATTCGATATCAAAGGTGATGAAAATCTTGATAACGCATTGAATCTGATCGCGGAAGGGAAGGCTGACAGGCTCGTTTTTGTTGCGAACCACGTCAGTTATTCCGATGCCAATATTTTTGCCGCGGCTTTTGATGAAAATTTCGCAAAAGCGGGTCTTGCAGGACAGCTTGCCGTGATCGCAGGGCCGAAGGTTTTTTCTCATCCGGTCAGAAAGTTCGCAAGCATGCACTTTAATTCGCTGCTTATTGCCCAGTCGCAGACTGTTGCATCGGTGCCTATTCCGTATCCGATCCGCGTTATCGCACGTGCTGCCGCGAAAGTTGCCGAAGACATCAAGGCAAAAGTTAAAGTTTTCCTCGTTTTTCCTGAAGGTAAAAGAAGCCGCGACGGAAGCATGGATCACTTTCTTGCCGGAGTTTACAGGATGATAGATACAGGAGAAAATGTTCTCGTTCAGCCGGTTTCGATTTTAGGCGGTGAAAAACTGCTTCCGATATCGCAGGGTAAACTTCATACGTCAAATATAAGAATAAACGTCGGAAAAGCTGAATATGTCTCTGATATTCTTGATGAAATCGGTGATAATCCGGGGCTTAAGCAGGCGTTTATGGACAATCTTGGAAAAAAAGTCGCCTCCCTTCATCCAGAAGAGCTTCGCGGCGTTTACAAATAGGAGATTTTTATGTCGAAAATTTTTCGCTTCCTCCTTCCTGCGGTTTTTGTGCTGTGTTTCATGTCATGTGATTCAGACACGAAATACATTTATCCGCCAGACGGAGTCGTAAACCGCATAACGGATTTCTACTTTTTCGATGACGGAAAGAGTTTTATTTACCTCAGCAGCAACATGAACCGCAAATACGATTTCGGTGAGATGGTTCTTATGGAAATCGATGATTCCGGCGACCTTCTCTTCAAAAATTCGCTTTTAGTTCCGTCGATTGCCGGCAAAATGACAGTCTCTGCCGACGAAAAGGACATTTTTGTCACCACACGCGACAAACACGGCGTTGTCAGAGCAAAAGTTGCGGGAAAATCGGGCTCTTACAGGCTTCAATACGACGAAGGGACGAAAGGTGATTACCCCGACATCCTGAAAACGAAAAAAGAGCCTTATGCGCTCATTCTTAACGAAGACGAGTCGAAACTTTTAGTCACTCACATTCTGAACGGCGAACTTTCGATCATCGACACTGAAGATTGGAAAGTGATAAAGACTTCGAAACTCAAATACGGCGTCACTGAAATACTTTACGACAAAAATTCAGGTTATTTTCTTGCTTCACACAGGAGTTCCGGCAATATTTCGCTCATTGAGGCGAGAGAGACTCTTGAAGAGTTCAATGTTTCGGTGCTTCAGCTTCCGATAGATCTTCCTACTAAAGGTTTTGACGTCCGCTCGATAAAACAGTCCGGCGACGGTGAGGTCTTTTACGCCGTTTTCCAGAACACTTACAACGAAGACACCTACGAATACGCATACGATGAAGACACTGCGCCGCAGATCGTGACTTTTAAGATCGAGGACAAGGAGCTTAAAATCGTGAAAACACTGACAGTCAGTGGCAATCTGGGCGAAATGGCGGTACTGCCGTATAGTTCCGAAGCGGCCGGAAGCGATGACGAGACGGCTGACGACAGCGATGCTGCGGAAGAAAATGACGACGACGAGCTTGATGACGATGAAATCGATGATAGCGATGTCTCCGAAAATCAGGTCGAAACCAGAGCAGCCGACGATGAATCGACTGGCGACAGTGATGCCGCCGAAGCTGATGAAAGCAAAAATTCTCAGAGGATCGGAGACTTGATTTTTGTTGCGGCTCCGACCGACGAAAAGGTTATCATCGTCGATTCGGCGAGAAACTCGGTCCGCGACGAAATCTCTTATAAAGACGACAAAAAAGAGTGCCATCCATATCA
Source organism: bacterium (assembly GCA_017963125.1). Classification (GTDB taxonomy): domain Bacteria; phylum UBP6; class UBA1177; order UBA1177; family UBA1177; genus UBA1177. The sequence continues at coordinate 35,105 of JAGCUA010000076.1, read as the reverse complement.
GCTTTACGCAAAAAGTACCGGAAATACGACGGGTTACCTTTTTGTTTCCTGTTTCCAGGACGACAGGGCTTATCTCTATTCGATAGATCTTATGGCTGAGGAAGTCATCAAAAAAATCGGAGTTCTTGAATGAGATCCTTGCATATTTTATTCATTGTTTCCGCAGTTCTTTTTTTGGCGGCATCGTGCAGCGACGGCGGTCCGAACTATGTTTTCGACAGTCCTGCGGCATATACGACGGTCAGCGGAACGCTCTGCAAAAGCGGCAGGACCTCGTACATGGCTTTCGTCGTCGACAACACGGCTAAATACGGTGCAAGGATAAAGAAGATCAGCGGCTGCGAGCAGAAAATCGACAAAAGTTTAAAGGACAAGCGCGATAAAAAACGCGGTGTCTATGTCGGCGGAACTGGCGTTTCGATCGATAAAATAATATCAGACGGAGAGGCTGTCGTTGCAGTCGCATCCACCGGTCAGGTCGTTTCCGAACACTGGAAGGACAAGAAAAAAGAGGAGATGCGTCTGCCCGCTCACAAAGGAAGGATCGTTCTCAGAAAGTTCGACAACGAGATCGAGCACGACAAGGATTTCAACCGCAGTTTCCTCCTCGATTTTTATCCTGAAATCGTGAAGAACTACAACAACGAAGGTTTTTTCTTCTCGGGTTCCGATTTTGCAGCCTACTACATCGGTTTTGTTGACGTCGAAGGTGTCGGGCGCTGGAAAGAGATCGATTTTCCGGTCGCCGAAATTGCCGTTATCGGCACTAAAATCTACCTTTTCGACGATCTGACGGGAACGGTTTATAAAACGGACAAGGGGCTGGAAACTGAGGAAGCAGTTGTTCTCGACGATTACATTGAAGGGCGGATGGTCCGTCTTTACGGCGGTAAACTCGCGTTTTTCAAAGACAACAAACTCGAAATATTCGATGCCGATCTCAATTCTTTGAACACTCTGGCAACGCCGGCCGGCTTTGATATTTCTGCTGTAAATATTTTTCCGTACGGTTCAGGCTACAAATACAGAAAATTCGAGGGAGAGTCGCTTTCGGAAAAGGTCCAGGTCTTCAAAAAAGATCTCAGCGATGAAGAAAAAGAAGCTCTTTCGGAGGAAAATACAACTATTTCATCTTCGTGGGAAACTGTTGAAGCCGAAAGCGGCGATATAGTATGGATCGGCATGAAAAACGGATATATCAGGGCATACGATTTTGCTTCTTCAAGCTGGATGGTCGAGCCTTTCGATTCAACTGCATCTTCGACTTACGAGCTTGAAATGCGGCCGTATCTCGCGACAAGCTACACATCTTTCCCGAAAAACAGTGCTACGACTTACGACAACGCGCCGTTTATCGATAAAATCGAAGTTGCACGCGGACTCACTTCGCCGATGATATACAGATTCGTCTACGAAGGCGTTTTTGATGATACATTTACGAAAGGGACTTACACTGTGACACGGGAGACATTCGGTAAAACGATCCTTGCAGGAAACGCGACTGAACTGGGAAGCGGCGATTCTGAAGATTCTTTTTCCTTCGAGGATGATTATGTTTCGGTGGCTATTCGCCGCACAGACGACAGTTTTGAGACGGAGCCCGAAACTTCTTTTTACATAACGATCGGTCAGGGAGTTCCTTTCGTAGGTTTCGCTTCTGCCGACATAATGACGGAAATCGAAAGTCCTGCGCCGATGAGATTCTTCGGATTCTCAGCTCTGACGCGGAGATTCGTCGAATATAATATGCTCAAGGACGAAGTTGAAAAAGTCTACAAATAAGGAGGACGATATGAAATTTATAAGAATTTTCTTTGTTTTGCTTTTTACTGTTTCACCGCTTTTGGCAGCAGAGGCGCCGAAAAATGACGGCGAAAGCATAGCGGCCGCGATTTTAGGACAGTATAACAATCTCAAAAGTTTTTCCGCAAAATTTGACCGCGTCACGACACAGAACGCGACAGGAAAAAAGAGTCACGACAACGGAACGGTAATGTTCATCGCTCCGAGTGACATCAAAATGGACGCTCTCATGGGCGGAAAAATGGTCGAACAGATCATAGTCGATTCAGAAAAAACCTCGATCATCAACTTCGAGAAAAAGAATGTCATGGTCAAAAAATCGTCGAACGAAGCGGCTGAATACCTCGCTTTCCTCAAAGGTCTCGACGAAGTCAGCAAGAAGTTCACAATCGGCGATTCGACCGGCACGATCGAAAAGGCTAAAAAGACCGGAATGGTCATAAAAGACGGCTCGAAAATGCTCAAACTCACCCCGAAAACGCCGAACCAGCAGGTAAAATACATTTTCATAACCGCGATAAACAACGAGATCGACAGCGTCATCATCATCGACCTGATGAAAAACATGACCCAGTTCACTTTCAGCGACATCAAACGCAATCCTGCTCTCGACAAAAAGGATTTCAAAGCCAATATCCCTGCCGGATTCGAAGTAACGGATTTCTAAAAAATAAAAAATCACCAAATATTTCAAGGGGTTTACTATGATTCAAAAAATTCCTGTAATTGAGTATAAAAAAGATTTTTCATACGCTGAAATCACTCTCTGTTTCCCGGGTGGAAGCTCGCTCGAAGACGATAAAACGCTCGGTTTTGCCCATTTCTGCGAGCATCTTGCGTTCAAGCTCAAAGTTGACGGTGTTTCTATTTTTGAATTCGTTTCGGCTTTGGGCGGAAGCAGCAACGCCTACACTTCGCACGATGTGATTGCCTTCGAAATCATGGTGCAGAGCCGCTATGTGGCTGAAGTCATCGCGTTTTTGGAGAAAATTTTCAACACCTCTTTCATGACGATCGATGACGCCGATTTCACCGAAGAAAGAAGAGTCGTTCTTGAAGAAATGGCGATGTACGACGACAATCCCGCCGATAATCTGCACGAAACGCTGATGCACAATATCTATACGAAACACACTTACGGGCAGAAGATTTTAGGCGAAAACTTTACTGTCGGTAAAGCTGAAAAAAAAGCAGTTGCAGATTTCTGGAAAAACCGCGTTTTCAATTCGCCTTACCTGGTCATTGCAGGCGGTTATGACAAAACTCCTTCGATGGAACTTGATGTCAGCCCCGACTGGAAAAAAGGAAAACTCACTCCGTGGAAAGGGACAAGGCGCTTTGAAATAACTAACAGGCAGAACAAATGTTACTTTGCTGCCGGCTGGGATCTGCCGCCTCACACAGGCAGGATCGAAGCGATGATGAATCTTATCAGCGCGATAACTTACAGCATGGACAGCGGAGTTCTTTATAACGAGCTTGTTTACGAGCATAACACGTTCGACACATACACCGAAGGAACGGAAACCGGCGTTTTCGGCTCGACTTATGTTCAGCTCTGCGCGATGCCGGCATCAAATGTGAAAAAGCGGATCGAAAAGTGGGCGAAAGTGTGGGATTCTCTTGAATTTACGCAGAGCCAGGTCGCAAAGGCGCGTGAAGTTCTTTTAAGCAAGGAATTTTTCAATTCCGAAGGTTTGGGAAACACTCCGGCGATAATGCAGAAAAGTTTTCTCCTCTACAAAGACGCCGAAAAACTCGACCGCGATTATTTTTACGAATTTGTTCACCTCACGGCAGACGATCTCAACAGATTCAAGAGAGAATACTTGGGTTTTGACAAAGTTTTCATCGGTTTTTCCAAGTCGCCGAAGTGCACTTTCGACATAGATTCTTTTGAATTTCCGGCTGCGAAAAGCGTTGATAGAAACAAAGATCACGCCGCTATTAAAAGCGGAAAACTCAAATGCTTCGTCAAAAAACTCGACGGATCTCCTTTTGTAAGCGGCTGCATACTCAAACGCGGCGGCGCACAGATGAACCTCAAAGGATTTCCAGGCTCGTTCAAATTGGCGGTGTCGTCGATTTTCGCTTCGGCAGACGGAATGACTTTCGATGAGACAAACAGCTATCTCGACAAATTCGGAATCAGGATAAAGCCGGTTAACAGCAATTCGTACGCAGGACTTGAATTTACGGCGCGCGACAGTTTCGCTGACGAAGCGGTCGATATCGTAAAACGCTTCTTCGACAACAAAATCAAGGAAGAAGACTTCGAAAAAGAGAAACTGAGCGTCCTTTCGAACCTCTCGATGATGCAGGAATATCCCGAATATTTTATCCGTGCCGCGGCAAACAGAGAGCTTTTCGGCGGCACTCCGTGGGAATACATTTCTGACGGTACAGTCGAGTCGGTTTCAAAGATGACGATCAATGATGCGAGAAAAATCAGAGAGATTTTCCTCAACAAAAACGACTTCGTCATGGCAATAGCAGGGGCAGCCGAAACAAAAACTGCGGAAAAACTCCTTTCATGCTTCAAAGAAGGCAAAAGTCCGCTTGAAACTGTGCCGGCAAAGCTCAAACCTTTGAGCGGAGAAACGATAAAAATTCCGGTTAAAGGCAGGGATCAGGCCTATATTTCAAAGATTTTCAGAGGTCCTTCGCACTACGACAAGGATTTCGACACGATGCGTCTTCTTGAATGCTACATGAACGGCGAAAGATCGCCTCTTTTTACTGAACTCAGGGAAAAAAGCGGCCTTGTCTACACATTTTCGTTTTTGATAAGCAATACGCCGGTCGGCGGAGCCGCGAATTTCATCGCGATAACGAGTCCCGAAAAAATCCAGGCTGTGCAGCAGGTTTTTGAAAAGGCGATCGACGACATCAGAAACGGAAAGCTTCTCGAAGAACGGCTCAACGAAACCAAAAACACGCTGGCGACATCGTTTGCAAAGGCTGTACAGAGCAGCAGCTTCCACTCAAGCAACATCGTGATCGAAGAAGTCCTCAGTCTGAAAGCCGGAACCTATCTGAAGCAGCTCGAAATCATAAACTCCATCACTCCCGAAATGATCCGTGCAGCCGCCGAAAAATGGCTCAAAAAAGGAACATGGATCCTGAGTGGAGCGGTTTAAACAATAAATCTCTCGTAAAATCAGTCGGTTAAGTGATTTTTTTTATTTTTTTGAAATTTTTATCAGAAAAATCGTCCCGTTAAGGAACTAAATAAAAGAAGCTGGCGCACGTCAGCCTGTTTGTTTTTTTTATTAAGGAGGCAAGTCATGGATATCAGAATGCTTTTAGCGGCGGTTCTCTCGTTTGTATCCACTCTTGTTCTGATCGGATGCGGTTTGATATAGCATCGTCGAACTTAATTATGTAAAATTAAGTATAATTTCATAAAAAATCTGCAAACTTAATGAAAATTTGAGTAAAAAATTTGCAAAAATACTTTTTTTGTCTATAATCCCGCCCGTTATTTTTTTGTTTTCTTTTAGGAGGAAAAGATGAAACGTTTTATGTTTTTGCTTTCAATCGTTTTTATTTTCGCTTCGTTGACAGCTCAGGAAGCTCCGGCAGAAGCTCCCGCTGCTGACGAAAACCAGCCCGCGGCTGAACAGGCTGCACCGGCTGAACAGGCTGCTCCTGCTGAACAGGCTGCTCCGGCAGAAGAACCTGCTAAAGAAGAAGCTCCCGCAGAAGAACCTGCAAAAGAAGAACCTGCTAAAGAAGAAGCTCCTAAAGAAGAAGCTCCTAAAGAAGAGGCTCCGGCTGAACAGGCTCCGGCGGAAGAAGCTAAAGAAGAAGCTCCTGCTGCTGACGCAACTGCAGAAGCACCGGCTGACAACTGCAACTGCCCGAAATGTGACGCACCGGCTGAAGAAGCTCCGGTCGCAGATCCTCACCACTTCATCTACTTCAAGCCCCAGCTTTCTGCAAGTTACATGCACAACCTTCACGTTGCAGGAAAAGCTGACGGTCACTATTTCCAGACGGATGCAAACATTGTCTTCAACTACAAGTATAAAGAGGGCATGCACGAAGTCCTTACCGACCTCAACCTTAAAGAAGGCGTAAGCTACACTCCCGCATTCGACGGCTGGGTAATTGCTAATGACCTCTTTAAGTTCGACTTCCGTTACAACCTTATGTTCCACAAGATCGCAGGTTACTACTTGAAAGCCGGCCTTGAGACCCACTTCCTTCCGGGCTATGACTACCAGAACGAAGACACCGATTACCTTGTAAAAGGTGACAACTCAAGAAATGCGAAAGGCAAAAGAAAATTCAAAACTGCTGAACCCGGCAAACCTCTCTATCTTACCGAAGGAACCGGTATTTTCGTTCGTCCGGTCGAGAGAGAAGATGCAAACCTTGAAGTTTATGCCGGTCTTGCAGCCAGAGAAGTTTTCGTGGGCGACACCCTCGTTCTTGCTGACGATGACGCAACAGCTGAACTTGATTTCAAAGGACTCAACAATGTTTATGAAGTCGGCGGCGAAGCTGGTCTTACCCTTAACGGTTACCTTAAAAACAGAGTTGTTGCTTATGACCTTATGGCGAAAGTCGTTATGCCGTTCTATATGCCGGACGACACGAAAGACAACTACAAGGCTGATCCGGAAGACGAATTCAAATGGCTCGATGCTCTTCAGTTCGAAACCCGCTTCAGACTTGACTTCAACGTTCATAAATACGTTGCTTTCAACTACGAACTCAATGTCAAGAAAGACTTCGCTGTCGTTCGCGACTGGCAGGTTTCAAATGCTCTTTACCTCTCGGTATTCTACGAACTCGACAGAAAATACTAATATCGTAAAGATGTTTCTGGAGACGTTTCAGGAAACGTCTCTACAGATCTGTTGATGATTTCAGGATTTCTTCAGGATTTTTCCACACGACATAGTCACGGTTCCTAAGCCATGTGAGCTGTCTTTTCGCCAAGTGTCTCGTATTCTGCGCGATAAGTTCCCGAAGTTCTTCGATTGATGCGATTTCGCCTTTCAGGTAGCGCTCTGTCTCGATGTAGCCGATAGAACACAATGCCTTACAGTTCGAGGAATCAAACCCTTTTTCATTGATTGCGCGGACCTCTTCGACTAGTCCCGATCCGAGCATGATTTTTGTGCGGAGATTTATTTTTTCGTAAAGTCGTTCTCGCGGAATATCTATTCCTAAAGCGAGAAAATCGCCTTTATATGCGTTGATCCTCGTCATTCTGTTCCATTCGGAGAGGGTTTTCCCGGTAGTTTTTGCGACGAAAAGCCCTCGTTTTATCCTCTGTCTGTCGTTTGGCGAAGATATGTTTTCAGCCCACTCAGGATCTGTTTTTTGAAGTTCCGAGAAAAGTTCTTCGGTAGAAACAGGTTCGAATTTTTCTTCCCAAAAGCGCATCGTTTCTTCATCTGCCGCGGGGACAGGCGAAAGCCCGTTGATGAGAGCATCAACATAAAAATTGGTGCCGCCGACAACGATCGGAGTTTTTCCCGATTTTTCTATTTTGTCGATTATCGGTAATGCTGAGGAAATGTAGATCCCTGCGCTGATTTCGTCTTTTAAATCACGGATCCCGATGAGGTGATGAGGGATCCCCTGCATTTCATCTTCAGCCGGAGCGGCCGAGCCGATCACCAGATCTTTGTAAATCTGGACTGAATCCGCGCCGACGATTTCTCCGTTTATTTTTTTTGCCAGTTCGACTGAAAGAGAAGTCTTTCCTGATGCGGTCGGTCCCAGAATAAATATAAGTGTCATCGTCTCTGCACTTTTTTCTCGAATTCGTTTTTAGTCATCACGAAGAAAAATGGTCTGCCGTGCGGACACGAAATGAAATCGCTTCTGTTGACGGCTTCGATCAGCACATCTATCTCTTCATCGGCAAGGACATCGTTCCTTCTGACCGAGGATTTGCACGCTTTCTGCGCCAAGTGCGAGAGAAAGAATTTCTCCATTTCGAACGAATCGCTGTAAGCCGCAAGTTCTCCGAGCATCTCCTTTATAACTTTTTCCCAATTCGTTTCGAAGCCTAAAGCCGGTGTTGCCCTGAGTGTTGCGGAACTTTCATCAAAAATTTCGATTATGAAGCCCGATTTTCTGAATTTTTCGCTGTTTTCTTCAAGTGTCGCCGATTCAGTCGGGGAAAGCCTTATCAGAAGAGGCGTTATAAGCTCCTGTGAAAGTCCGTTATTCATAGAAACGGCTTTCTGCAACGCGGTGTAGGTTATCCTTTCGTGAGCCGCGTGCTGGTCTAAAAAAACGATTTTATCCTTCATTTCAATGACGAGATAGACGCCGAAAACGACTCCGATCTTTTTGTAATCGCGGATTTTCATTCCGAAAAGGTTCCCCTGTTCCGGTTCGGGAATGTATGTTTGAGCAGTTTCTCTGCTCTCATGATTTTCAGGCTCATATTTATCTGCCGAATAAGCAGGAGTTTCTTCGCTTATTGTGAAATGTATCGGATGGCGCGGGATGCCGCAGCATAATTTGACGGGTTCACTTATATCCGTAATTTTGCCGTGAATGAATCTGTCGTTTTTCTCTGAAACTGTATCTGGAATCTGTTTCCCGGCGTTTTCTGTTTTCTCTGGCTTTTCAAAAACCTGCTGTACCTGCTTCGTAAAAGGGTTTTGTAACGGTACAAACTCGGTTCGTATCTCGTTTTTTGTGCGGTTTCTTATGGATTGCAGGGCCTTGAGCATCGCCTCGCGTATCAGCGAGGTAACAAGCATGGTGTTGAGGAAGCGCACTTCTAATTTTGCCGGGTGGACATTGACATCGACAAAGTGAGGATCTGTTTTTATGAAAAGCATTACCGGGGACTTGAATTCTCCGCCTACAGCTTCTCTGAAGGTGCTGAAAACCGCCGAATTTACAGCGCGGTCCGAAATGATCCTGCCGTTTACCGTTATTACCGAATGATTCGGGACCGATTCGAGAGGACTCGGAATGAAAGCGTGGACCGAAACAGTATTCTGATAAGCCGCTTCCGCCGAACCGATGAGTTCTTTCGATATTTTCCAGACCGAAGATATCCTTTCGATCTGCGAATTTGCCGCGGCATAGCTGAAAATTATCCGGGAATCGCTTTTGAACGAAAACGCCGTTTTGTAGTATGCGACTGCGAAATTCGTGATGATCTCGCGGATCTTGCTGTACTCGGTCTTATCTTCTTTCAAAAATTTTCTGCGCGCCGATACATTGAAAAATATGTCGTCTGCAACGATTTCAGTTCCTTTCGGCATCGAAACCGGGATGTTTCTGATGACGGAACCGTTTTTAGTCTCGATTTTAAATCCGTTTCCGTGGCTCTGTGCGCTTGAGATCGAAAATTTCGTGACTGCCGCTATCGAAGGTATTGCCTCGCCTCTGAAACCCATCGTGGCGATATCTTCAAGGTCTTCGATTTTCGTGAGTTTGCTTGTCGCGTGGCTTTCAAGCGCCATAAAAAGGTCGTCTTCACTCATTCCGCAGCCGTCGTCGCGGACGAGGATGTGTTTCTTTCCGCCTCCTTCGATTTCGACTTCGATGCTTTTTGCACCGGCATCGATGCTGTTTTCAATGAGTTCCTTCACGATCGATGCGGGTCTTTCGACCACTTCGCCGGCCGCGATCTTGTTTATTATCGTTTCTGAAAGTTGTCTGATTATTCCCATGATCCGTTACGCTAAATTGTTAAGAAAATAGAGCAAACCGAGTATAAAAAGCGCAAAAAACGTGAGCGCGCAGATCGCGATCGCCCGCTGTTTCGCAAGTGAGTTCGAGATCACTTCGCCGTCTTCGTCTTCAACTACTTTTATGTTTTTGAACATGATGTAGGCGAAGATGGCAAAACCGAGGATCGACGATATTATAAGCATTATCCGGTATGCCGAAAGCTCCTTGTCACGCGCCGCATTGAACTCTTTCTCAAGTTTTTCACCCGAAAATATTGTCGAAAGAGGCTGGAAAAACGATGAGTTGTAGGAAGTCGTGAAATATCTCTGCGCTGAGGGTGAAAAGTGCTGAAACGCCTTTGACAAAGCGGAATAGTAAGGATCGTCGACCTTTCCGACCGGTGTTTTCACATTTGTCAGAACTGCAGACATTGTTCCTGGAAAAGCTGAATTGAGGCTTGCCTGAACAGTGTCGCACTGCATATAGACTTTTGGCAGGACAAGTCCTTCGTAGCTGACCGAAACGATATCCGTGCCGACCCATTTCCCTTCGTTGAAACAGTCGATATGGACGTTTCTTGTATCGCTGAGGGCTGCGAGAGTGAGCGAATCCTTCGTTTTGTAGAATTTGAACATTTTGCCCGGATACGGGATAGGAATATAGCCTGAATCTCCGTTTTCAAAGGAGATGTTGACTCCCTGGTCTTTGCCGAAAACGGTAGAGAATTTCATGAATCCGCCGTTCAGTTCGTGCTGAGAGCCGTCGAGAAATATCGAAGTGTCGGTGCACGGCTTGTCGTTTTCAGTGCAATACAGGCCTACTGTCGTTTCGAATTCCGATACGGCTCTGAAATTTTCGGGAAGAAGGAAAATTTTTCTGTTTCCTACATTCACGATTTTTGCTTTTTCCGCTTCCTGTTTTGTCGGTCGCAGCTTTTTCTGCGGCTTGAAACCGTAGTCCGCGACATCTTTGTATTTCAACGGGAACGCCGCTTCCGTAGTGCCGAAAACCACTTTTATTTCCTTCATGTCGGGACGGAGATCGATCAGAGATGAAAGCTGTTTTACCCCGTTTACGAATACGACAGGATTCGAGACGAGTTCGCCGTCGCGGGAAAGAACTTTGACGAGAGCCTTCGAGCCGGGAGCCGTTGAATCGCCGTAAAGATAGATGAAGTAGTCGTATTTTACCATCTGCGTATTGACGAAGAGACAGACTGAAAGGAAAGCTGTAAGGTATGTGACAATGGATACGATTTTTAAAAGCAACGGTTTGTTTGACATTATTGCTTTATATATTCTTTAATGATCTCAGGTAATTAGTCAGTTTGTTTATGTAGAGGTACGGCTCAAGGACGTTCAAAAGTTCGTTTGCTTTTTCATAGTCGTTGTTGTCGAAAAGGAGCGAAACCATCTTGTCGGAAAGGTTGAAAACGCCGGCGATCTTTTTGTTGAGGAAGATCGGAATAGACATGAAGTAGTCTTTTGCGTAGCCTGAACCCGATTTTTTGAACCTTGGATCATCGTCTATGTTTTCGACAAAAATAGGTTTCATCGTGTTGACGACTGTCCACGCGACATTCTCGTTGCATGGCGGGATCTCTATGCCGATGATCGTTTTTTTAGTCGCAGCCTCGACGACAAGGTTTCCTTTTTCGTTGAGGAGCATGATCGAACCTCTTTCCGCATAGAGTATATCGAGACTCATTGTGAGGACTTCATAAAGGAACGATCTGAAATCGAGTGCCGATTTCTTGAATACATCGGTCGCTGCCTCTCTGTATTTCTTAACTACGAGATTTCTGTGTGCTTCTGCTAAAGCCGACATCGTTTCGATCGTCTGGGTCGCTATCATCCTGAAATTCATCAGGCCGCAGTGAAAATATTTTTCAGGATATTTCACGCCCTTGACCCAGTCCTTGAATTTCGATTCAGGAGTGGAGAGAACGACCGTCGGAATAAAGTTGAGATGGCACGAATTGTGAAATTCGACTAAATTCAGGATCTGCGAATAGTTGTCTTCGACAATGAAGACCTGATTTGCCGATCTGTGTTCGTTCACGATATCGTCACTGTTGACATTCGAATGCACCCAGCCTGCATCCTGAATGATCTTGATGATTTCATCTTCAAAATCCTTGTTTCTGATTGCCGTGCAGATTTTTAAGTTCTTCATGAGACCTCCGTCAGTTCAATCGGCGAAGTATATATTTTATTAAATTTACGGCAAGTTTTTAAGTACCAGCGTTTTCAATTATTCTTTAGAAATTTTCTGTTTCACCTGATGGGCGAATGCTTCGAGGCGGTTTTTGTTGTGAGTCGACTTCAAGCCTTCGTAAACAAGTGTGCAGATGGGTGTGTCGTCGGTATCCTTTCTCAAAGTCGAGGTGAGCGATTCTGTGACGGTGCCGAGCATACAGTTGTGGCACATGACATTCAAAATTCCGTCGGCTTTGGCTTCGTGAAGCTCTCCGATGCGGCTTAAATTCAATGTGAGAGCGCGGTCGATCGTGATGTCGATATGTTTTCCGACAGTCTTTTTGATGAAGTTGAGGTCGCGCTCCTGCGGAGTTCTGATCGTGTCGGGGAAGTATCTGTCAATGAGGTGGCGGCACATTTTCACTGCGGGGAAAGTTCCTTTCGCGAGGAAACTTTTTACCTTTTTCCCTTCTTTCAAAAAGTCGTCCGATTTGAGTTCAAGTGCCATGAAGGTGAGATCGATCATCGAGCAGGACGGCCATACTTCAAAGCCCATGTTTTTGAGATTTTCAAAGAGTTTTCCGTTTGAGTGGGCGTTTATTCTGGTGTAAACGTCACCGACGACGCCGATTTTGGGTTTCGTGCCGTTCTGCGGAGTCAGTTTTATCGATTTCATCGCCTTGACGCCGCGTTTGACCGCTTTGAAAAATCCGCCGGTTTCAAGCCCTTTCTCGATCCCTGAAAGAACGTCGCGGTAAACTTTTTCGACTCCGCCGGGCTCTGCTTCGTAAGGCGTTATCTCTGTTTTCCACTTGAAAAAACGGTCGATCGCATAGATCCCGAGAGCCATTCTCGCAAGATACTTCGGCCCGAGTTCCTTCATGTTGGTTTCATCGGTGATATTCATGATCGTGACTTCGCCAAGTCCCAGACGCCTGAGAACAAGGTGCATCGCGATGATATACTGCGGAAGAAGGCATGCACCGAAATACGACGGACCGAAATAGCACGCTTTTTCCGGCACGAAATCGGGCCGTTTTGCTGCTTTGAGCAAATCACCCACAAACGAAATGAACGGGTGACACTCTCTGCCGTAAGCGTATTTCAGCCCGAGTTCCCAGCTTTCGTCGTCTGTCGGCGGCAGAAGAACGACCTTGCAGCCGCTTGCCTTGAGCGCGCCGCTTATCGCAAGGGCGTGATCCATGAAACTCGGAATGTAGTAGGTGTATTCGCGAAGCGGAATTTTTGGTTTCCCGGGGTCGATCCCGTCAACGACCGAGCGTTCTTTTTCTGCGATTTTGAAATTGCGCGAGAATGCTTCGATCCTCGTCACAAGTCCTGCTTCGGCGCGGTGGTCGTCAAATTCGAGAACAAGATGCGGCGTATCCGAAAGTTCGTATTCAAGGTACTGGTCGATGAAAGCGTCAGGGCCGCAGCCGAAATTAGTGACAGTTATTGCTCCTAAATTCTTGTGCTTTTTCAGGATCCTTGCTGCCTGGATCAGCTTTCTGCCGTATCCCCAGCGGACTCTGCTCCAGATCGGAGGAAGTTTTTCTTCGGCCGTGGGAAGAAAATCTGCCGGGATCGTCGTTATTCCGAAGCCGTTCAGCCTTTTCGACAGATCTAAGTTGATGTGCCGGTCTGTCGTGTTGTAAGGTCTGCCCAGGATAACGACTCCGCGGCCGTTTGTTCTTTCGATTTCTTCTATTATCTCTCGTCCTTTTGCGATGCACTTGTTCGTAAATTCGCGCTGCGCAGCGCCTGCTTTTGCAAGGGCGCAGTCGATTTCTTCAAAGGTGAGTCCGAGCGTTTTCGCTGTGTTTTCGGTCCAGAATTTTTCTTCTCCCGCGATCGGATACTGAAGCGTCAGGATCTCGGCCTCGGTTTCAAGATTCTCCCTGACGACGTAAGGTGCAGCCTGGGTGTAGGGGCAGGCATACTGCAAACCTTTTTTAGGCGGCGCAAAAAATTGTAAATGCGGGATGAAAATACGCTTATACCCTTTATCCAAAAGGGTTTGGACGTGTCCGAAAAGGACTTTCATCGGATAGCAGAACTCAGCCGGAACACGGATAAGCCCCGATTGAACTATTTCGTTATCGGTTTTCGGCGAAAGAACGAGTTCGTAGTTGAGTTCACCGAAAAATGCAGCCCAGAAAGGCAGATGCTCCGTCATATTGAGGGCGAACGGCATTGCTATGACCCCTTTGCAGTCAGGGGTTTCTGCATTCGGTTCATATTCTTTGAGGTAGGAAAGAAGCAGTTCTTCGCGGATCGCAAAACCGTCGGTCGCTTTAGTCTTTTCCTTTTCCTTTTTTCCTGCGGAATGCTCTTCCATTGCCGAAATCGCAGCTCCGATAGCTCCTGAAATTTCAGGGTAGGGGTGGATGCTCACAGGTTTTTCCAGAAGTTTTGCAAAAACTGCCGCAACAGCTTTATTTTTTGCGACTCCGCCCTGAAAAACTATGCTTTCTCCGACTTTCATCGAGCCGACGACTTTTTCGATGTAGTTCTCGCATGTCGCATAGGCCAGGCCGGCGCAGAGATCCTCTGTTTTCGCGCCGCGCTGAAGATGGTGCACAAGGTCTGAATCCATAAAAACAGTGCATCTGCTGCCGAGTCTCACAGGATGAAGCGATGAGAATGCAAGTTTGGCAAAATCGTTTCTTATGCTGATTTTAAGACGGTTCGACTGCTCTTCCAGAAACGATCCCGTCCCTGCGGCGCACGCTCTGTTCATCTTGAAATTGCTTATCGCGCCCTTCTCCATTTTTATGAATTTAGAATCCTGCCCGCCGATCTCGATGATCGTGTCACAGTCAGGGAAAAAGTAGCCGCATGAAATAGACTGAGCAGATATTTCGTCAATAGTATCAGACGTTTGCAGAAATTTTGCAGCAAGGTGTCTGCCTGATCCCGTGACTGCGGTTTCAGCAAAAACAACGTTTTCTCCAGCCTGTTTTTTTATCTCCGCAACGACTTTTTCTACCGCCTCTACCGGCTTTCCCGCTGTAGGAAGGTATGCGGAGGCGATCACGTTTCTGTTTTTGTCGAGAAGAGCCCCTTTCGTGCTGACCGATCCGACATCTATTCCCAGAAAAAGTTCCGAGGAATCTTTCGGTTTTTCATTTTTTTGAATTTCTCTGACATTTTCGAATTTTATCGGACTCAAATCGCTTTCTTCAATAAAATCAAATGTTTGAGAGAAGTTTTTCGCGATTTCGGAAAGGGATGATTCTCTGTTTTCTTTGCTTTCAAAAGCTGAAAGTGCCGCTCCGACAGCACCCATTACGCCGAAATTTTCGGGAATTATGAGCTCGTTTTCGCTTAAATTCAGAATCTCTCTGAAAGCGCGCACTACACCTTTGTTTGCGGCGACTCCTCCCTGAAAAAGTATCGGTGGCTCCGGTATTTTGCCGCGGCAAAGCGCTGAAAGATAGTTCCTTGCAAGTGAAAAACAGAGTCCTGCCGCAATTTCATCTTTCGGGACCCCTTTCTGCTGCAAGTGGATCATGTCCGATTTCGCGAAAACAGAACATCTTCCGGCTACACTCGGCACGTTTTTTGCCGAAAAAGCGATGTTTCCCAGTTCTTCCGTGGTAAGACCAAGTCTCTGTGCCTGCTGGTCGAGGAATGCGCCCGTTCCGGCAGCGCAGAGTTCGTTGAAAGCGTGGTCTTTGAGGTAGTGCTTTCCGCTGCTGCTTTTACCTACAGTTATGAATTTCGAGTCCTGACCGCCGATCTCGAAAATGTATTTCACATCGGGATAAAGCGTCCATGCAGCGGTGGCGTGCGCGATTATTTCGTTCGTGACATCGAAGCCGAACTGATCGGCGATGAGTTCTTTGCCCGAACCGGTCACGCATACGCCGGAAAGTTCGATATTTCCGCAAGTCTGCTCCATTTCGGCAAAAAGTTCCGATGCGGCTTTCAAAGGCCTTCCGTTAGTCCGGCGGTAACTTTTATAGACGATATTTTTGTTTTCATCGAGTATGACGCAGTCAAGGCTGACCGAGCCCAGATCAAGTCCCAAAAAGTGTTTCATTTCTCACCTGTGAAAGATCTCTATGAATTTCATTCCCGCTTTTGTCTCGCGGATCATCGAAGCAAAATAATTTTTCATTCCGAGCGGAAGAGTTTTTCCGTGGAAGATCTTTCTGTGTATTTTCCACGGATGTTTCACGTGAAACCCTCCTGTGCTTTTTTTGATGGAACCGAACTCTTCGCAGATCCTGAAAGCGTTCCGCGGGAAAAAAGTTTTTTCAAGCATTGTATAAATCATGAAAAGCTGCATCTCCAAAGCCCTGTCGAGATCGAACCTGTGTGCAATATCGAGAACTTTATTCAAGTCGGAATTGCTTAAAACTATGTAAAACTCAAGAAGCCGTCTTACCGAAAAATTGAGCAGACTTGATGCAGTATAGTCGTGCATGAGCATGACGATCACGGCATATTCGGTCTTCGGAACGAACATCCTGCTGCCGGAGGCATCGCTTATTTCTTCGATATTTTCAAATATTTCATTTATGATCCCCGCTATCGGCATAGTCGTTATCCGCGAGTGGAGTTCAGTCAGAGTTTTTCCCGAGATCACACACATTGCCTCGCTGCCGTGTTCTAAAAATGAGTGCTCGCCGTGAGATGCCGGAAATTTTGGGTGTTTTGCGAGGAATTTTTTCAGTTTTTTGTATTCATCCGGCGCGAAGAGCAGATCAATGTCCGACATTGGCCTCAAACCGAGATAATTCGCGAAAATCGTGTTGAAAACATACATCCCCTTGACCGGGATAAAGCGTGTTATGCCGTCAGCGTTGAGAGAATCGCAAATCGTGCGGAAATCCCTGTATTTAAGCAGGTTCGCAGCCTCGGTAGCGGCATATTGCCGCTTAAAATCACTGTTTTTTCCGCGAATGAAATCCAATGCCTGTACAAACGGGTCTTCCGCAAAGCCGGCAAACTCTTGTCTGAAGACTATTTCTGGGAAAATCGCACTCTTCATGATTTTTTCAGTTTTTCCAAAGCCTCTTTAAAACCGCTGTTCCTTGCCGCTGAGTTTTTGAGAGTGTATTCCAAAACGCTCTCTTTCGCAGCTATCTCCACTTTTTCTTTCGCCCTTGTTATCGCGGTGTATAGCAGCTCTTTCGTCAGCATCGGCATATTGTTTTCAGGCATGACGACAAGAACGGAGCTGTATTCGCTTCCCTGGCTTTTGTGGATCGTCATCGCGTAGACAGTCTCGACCGGCGGCAGAGCTGATATCGGGAACGATTTCACTCCGCTGTCTGTCTTGAAATATGCTCTTTTCCCCAGAATGATACCGCAGTCGCCGTTGACGAGGCCGCTGTTTGCGTAGTCGTTTTTTGTAACCATTATCGGCCGTCCGCTGTAAAAAACGTCCGAACTGTCTCTGCCGAGATCTTTCTCTATCGCTTCGTTGAGTTTTACGACTCCGGAAGAGTCTTCTTTTGAAGGGCACAATATTTTGAAATCGTTAAGTTTTTTGAGAGCTTCCTCCGGTTTGAGGCCGGTATCTGAAAGAAATCCGTAATTATTTGCAGCTGTTCTGACGATCTCATCGACTGTTTTTGTCGTGAAATCAAGATCCTGTTCTTCGGTGCATATTTTAATGATTTCCTTGGCATCTTTCTGACCGTTGACCGCATTGGCTAATCTGCCGATAGCCGGATGTTCTTCGAACCGGTGGCTTTTTGTAAGTCTGGCTACGATATTATTCTCGAAAAGTCCGGCTTCGTCTGCGCTGCATATGTCGCTGAGGACATTGCCGGCATCGACGCTTGCAAGCTGATCCTTGTCGCCGAGAAGGACTAACGAAGTGCTGTCGGAAACAGCATCCAGCAGGTTTGAAAACATTGCGATATCCACCATGCTCGCCTCATCAACGATAATAAGGTCGGCGTATATCGGATTTTCCGCGTTCTTCTCCGGTTTACCGAACATCCAGCCCATAAGCCTGTGCAGGGTCTGTCCTTCGAGAGATTTCATTTTTCTGAGTATTTCTGCATTTTCTATCGCATTCGATCCTTCCATTTTTTCCGTTTCGCTGACGAGTGATTCGGTCATACGTGCTGCCGCTTTGCCGGTAGGTGCTGCAAGGATTATCACTGCTTTTTCGCAGACACTTGAAATTCCGGCTATTATTTTTGCGACAGTCGTCGTTTTTCCCGTTCCCGGGCCGCCGGTGATGACCGAAAAGCGGTGATCGATGACGGTTTCGGCTGCTTTCTGCTGTTCAATGTTTTTTGTTCCGTATTTTTTTGCATCTTCATTGAAAAGTTTGTCTAAAACGGCCTTTATTTTATCTGCGTATTTAGCATATTTTCCTTCTCCGTGCGATAAATTCAGCACTTTTGCGGCAAGAGAATTTTCATAAAGCCAGTATTTGTAAAAATAGAGCTTCTCTCCCGCAAGGACGACAGGTCTCTGCTCGTGTTCAGGGTCTGAAGTGCAGCAGGAACTTTTTGAAAGGATATTTTTGATCTTTTCCCAATCCGGAAAACCGGTGCCTGAAAGAGCTTCTCCGTTTGTTTCAATAAAGGTTTTGATGTCGTCTTTCATAAGGCAGATGCTTCCTGATGAGACCCATTCGGAAAGAAGGGCTGCAGCTGCGGCGAGAGTCTGTTTTTCATCTCCGCTGAGGTTTTTTTCGAGTCCGCACAGAAATTCCGCGATGTTTACCGAGACATCCGTAACGAGCTTCATCTCTTTCATTTTGCTTAACAGGTCGATTCTGCTGCCGAAAATCATTTCTCACCTTCGAAAAGTTTTTGGATCCTTTTTAATTCCGATATATCCGGTCTGTCGGAAAAGATCCCGGTTTGACCGCTTCCGTTCTGGACGCCGCGCATAAAAACATACCTTATTCCGCCGAAACTTTTTTCGTAAGAATATTCTTTGTCAACTGTCCGCATATACTTGTCGAAAGCCGCGAGGTAGAGCATATACTGCAGATAGTAGTTGTGTTTTTTCATTTCCGCTTCGATCTTTTCCTTTCTGTAATCTGAAAAGTTTGTGCCCAGATTGTTCGATTTCCAGTCGATGATGTAGTATTTTCCGTCTATTTTCGCGACAAGATCGATATATCCGTGGAGGAAACCTCTGCTGACGCTGCCGTCGTCAAGATTTGCGGTTTTGTAGTTGTCTTTAATGATTTCCGAAAGCTGGCTGCGGTAAAAGTCGCTTTCTATCGAAATGAAGAATTCCATTTCGTGTATTTTGCTCTCCTGGGCACTTTCCAGAGTTTTTCCGCCTTCGAAAACCGGGGCTGAAAGGACGTTCCGGAGACATACGTTTACCGCCGAAACCGCTTTCTCAAGCTCGTCATTTGAAAAATTCATCTTCTTTTTCAGGAGAGGGCTGATGATTTTGGTGTTGTCGCCGGAAGAAAAATCCGCTTTTTCAAAAATCGAGTGAAGGACTGTTCCCGCATCTGCTCCGCTCGGGAAGTCAGCCATAGGCACGTTTTCATCGTCGTTGCTGCAATCGGTGCGGTTTTCCGTATTTTCAGCCGGATCAGGGTCTTCGTTTTCGTTCCCTAAAGATACTTCCTCGTTTTGTCCGTATGACATTATTCCGCTGAAACTAGTCATCGCCCAGCCTGATTTTATCCTTCTGTTCATTTCTTCCTGCGGGACCGGTTCTGTTCCTGAAAAAGTCTTCTTTTTTTCAGTATTGTTCTCATCTTCGCTCTCTACGGTTTCGAGTGCGGCCGTATTGATGATTTTAGAGTTTTTCCGCTCAAAAAACGAAGTCTTCTCAAGCGATTTTCCGGTATCCTGCGTGTAGCAGACAGTAAGGTACTTCGCCCGTGTGATACCGACATAGATCCTGCGGTTTTCTTCAAGCGCCTCGTCTGTTTCATCTCCTCCTTCCGAAGTGAGCATTACTCCTCTTTCGTAAATGTTTTTCACTTCGTTTTTTGAATGAAGCGTCATCCATTGTTCCCTGGAGGAGGAGAATGATGGAAGTATGAACGGAAAAAATACAATGTTGAATTCAAGTCCTTTGCTTTTATGCAGGGTCATCACTCTTACGCACTCCTTTTCTTCGCTTTCGGAGCGGATGTTTTCCTCTTCCTTCCCGCTGCTTTTTGAATTCATTTTTTCATTGAACCATTTCAGGGTGTGCAGCGCTGATGAGCCTTCAGAAGATTCATGTTTTTGTATGAGTTCGGAAAGCTGTCTGATGATGCTGACTGTTCTTTTTCCTTCTGCTGCAATGTTCCTGAGGATGTTTTCGTCTTCAAGAAGTTTCGAAAAAGAAAAACCGAATCCTTTCTGATCCCATTCGGAAAAACACGAAATGAATTTTCTGTGGAGTTCCGTCAGATTATCGTTGTCTTCGGTGATATCGTCAACGGTTTTTTTGTAAAAGAAAGTGAGAAGGAGCGTTTTGAACTCAGGCAATCCTTTTGAAGATGCAGCCGATATGAGTCTCTGCATGACCAGGGCTTCTGCGGAAGAAAAAATCGAGAGCTGCTTCGCGTTATCGGCTTCAACAACTGACGTAATGCCGGCCGCGTTCAATGCCTTGCATATTTCGAGTGCAAAATCGTTTTTCGCAACGAGAACGGCTATGTCCGACAGCGCAACGGCTCTTTCTATGATCTGATCCTCTTTTTTTTCTCTGATTTTGAAAGCAGAATCTTCTTTTACCATATCCCATGCTGACTGCACGATATCTCCGGTCATCATTGCTTTTAAGGTGTCCGACGGTACAGCTTTGTCTCCTTTCTTATCCGGTAATCGTCGCACGAGCATTCCGTAAAACGGGGCATTGTCGTATGTCAGACAATAGTCCTGTTCTTTTTTTTCAGCATCGACATTCTCATATTTTATAAGTTTTTCCCCGCCGAAAATATTTTCACTGTCGGCACCGAAAATTTCGTTCGTCGCCTCTACCGCAGCCGGCGCGGAACGGAAATTCTTCGTCATTTTATAGACGTGACCGATCTCTTTTTTTGCCTCGATGTAAGCGAAGATGTCGGCTTTCCTGAATGCGTAGATCGACTGTTTCGGGTCTCCGATAAAAAAGACAGTGTGATGTCCGTTGCAGAAAAGGGTCTTGAAAATCAGATACTGCAGCGGGTCGGTATCCTGAAATTCATCGATAAGGACAAGCGAATAGCGCTCCTCCATGATTTTTCTGAGCGATTGCGCCGTTTTCCCGCCGTCGCGGAGGACTTCGTAAAGTATCAGCAGAATATCGTCAAAACCCATAACATTGGTCTTACTGCGTTTCTCTTTGACCGAGAGAGGGGCTTCTTTGACAAAGTCGGCATAAATTCCGGCTAATTTCTCGGCGTCGCCGGGTTTCAGCTTATCGTTTTTTATGATTATCTTCTGGTTCCCGATGCCTATTCCCGCCTTTGAAATGAAGTCTTTCAGCTTTTCTTTGGAGACTCTTTCTCGGAATTCTTTTAGTGAAAGCAAATTCCTGCCGTTTTCGTCCTGCAGTTTGCAGTTGATGATGTTCTTTCTGAAAAAACCGGTAGCGGCATCGTTGTCAGGATCGGCATCCTCCGAAAGTTTCATGTTGAAATCGGTCCCGAGCTCGAAAGCGTGTTCGCGGATGAGTTTCTGGCAGAAACCGTGGATCGTGAATATCGAAGCCGTGTCGAAGTCGTTGACAGCGGCTTTCAGCTTTTTGACAGCTTTTTCACGTTCGTTTTCAGGAATGCCGAGACAGACTTTTTTTATAGTCGGATCTTTACAATCCCCTGTTTCAAAGAAGGCAAGAGCCGCTTCAAGAAAGTTGAGGATCCTCTCTTTGAGTTCGGCTGTGGCGTAGTTCGTGAATGTCACTGCGATGACCGAATCGATTGTGTGGGCGGTGTTCAGTATCCAGCGTAGGACCATTATCGCGATGGAATAGGTCTTTCCTGTTCCAGCAGCCGCTTCAATAAGGTTTTTGCCTTCCAGTTTCACACTTGAAACATCAAAATTTTCAGTAATTATGCCAGACATTTCTTCTCCATTAAAAAAGCGTGCACTTATAGCAGATAAACGGCCGGAAAACAAGTCATAAAAAACTTCGCAGGGCAAAAATTTCAAATTCTTTTTCCCTGTGTAAAATAAACTGTTTTTTGATAAACGGGGCAGAAAATGTTTGAAAATATCGATTCTTTCCAAAGTCGGCACGGAAACGTGAAAATCGCATATTCCTGCTTTAAATCAGGGCGTGAAAAAGCCGTTATTCTGTTTCTGACCGGCAGGGCGGAGTATTTTTTGAAGTATCTCCCTTTTTTCGAACGGATGAATGCTCTCGGTTTCACGGTTTTCGCGCTTGATCACAGAGGGCAGGGGGCAAGCGGCAGAATGTTGCCTGAAAGCGAAAAGGGATATGTCGAAAATTTTGATTTTTATGTCGATGATGCTGAGGATTTTCTCAAAAACACCGTCCTTAAATATGCAAAAAACAAAGATCTCTTTCTGGTTTCGCACTCGATGGGCGGCGCAGTTTCGCTTCTTCTTGCCGCAAGATGCAAAGATCTGTTCACAAAAATAGTCTTTACGAGCCCGATGTGGGGACTCATTTACGATATGCCGGAAATCTTGGTCAAAATAATCATTAAAGGTGCATGCCTGTTAGGTTTCAGCAAATTTTACGCTCCCGGAAAAAGTTCGAAGGACTACCTTAAGCCTTTTGAAAGAACTACTCTCACACACAGCTTTGAAAAATATATCGCACAGCAGAGTTTCGTGACTCAGAACCGCTCTTTTGCACTGGGCGGACCTGCATTCAAGTGGGTATGCGAAAGTATGAAAGCGATGGAAAAACTTCCTGAAGCAGCAAAAAAAGTGAAAGCTCCGGTCCTTTTGGTTCAGGCTGAAAACGACACTGTCGTCAGCAACAATATTCAGAATGTCGTTGCGTCGAATATTGAAAACTGCCACAAGACCCTTATCGAAAAAGGGTTCCACGAACTTCTTAACGAAGAAAAAGAGTTCTACGAGAAAACGGTTTCTGTGATTTCCGATTTTCTGCTTTCATAAAGGCTCAAACTCTTGCACAACCCTTATGCCATGCACCTCTTGCGATTATTTTCACAATTTTTTGACGAAGTGCGGGCCGTCTTGAACGAATCCCATTTTTTCGAGATACGGTTTGTGATTTTCCGAAACATTTTCGGCAACAAGTTCACTGAAATTTTGCGAAGCGAGATAATTGTAAAGGTATTTCCCGACCGAGCAGTCGCGGTAGACCGGAGTCGTGTAGTCGATTTTCACATTGATCGAAGTGTCCGCGTTCCTTCCCAGAAAGATTCCGGCAGCTTCTGTGCCGCGGCAGATGAGATAAGCGCGGTTGCACTCTTCGGATCTGACGAATTTCGGAAAAAACTTCTCGATGTCGGCTTTGTACAAATTCATGAAATAAGTGACGAATGCATCGTCAGGCTGCAGAACAACTATTGAATATTCCTTTTTGTTTTTAAGCAGTTTTGCCAGATTGTAAATGTTGATGAGCGCCAGGCTGAAATTCATTGCGGCCGTCGGATAAGACTGGATCGCAAGCGCGTAACCGGTAAAAATCAGGCTCCCGAAAGTATTGATCAGCCGCAGCTTCGCTACTGAAGTCATCAGCATCGAAATGAGGACCAGTGCCGATCCTACATATCCGATCGCTTCAATGATATATGTTTCGTTCATTTTATTCTCCTGATTGAGATACGAACCTTAAAAAGCCAAAAAACTTAATTATTGTAGGGGTTTCAGCTTAAATGGCAAGGAAACTTTATCAACTCCATCAATACAAATTCGGGATTTTATACGACTTCTGCTGCTTTTCTAAGGATTTACCTTTCACAGCCTTGTGCGGTACGGTTTACGCCTGAATATTACTTATTTTTTGATTTTATCCATATTCCACAGCAGATAGAGCGGCAGACTGATTGCCGCAGTTCCCTCACAGTCAGCGACGGCGAGGTTTTTGAGCGAAAGTTTGTAGCCGATTTTTGGTTTGAATTTCTTGCAGAACTGCTTGAAACTTTTTGCCTGGGTATTTGCCGCGGCTTTCACTTCAACGGGGAATATTTCTCCCTCTTCCTCAAAGAGAAAATCGAGCTCTGCGCTGTTTCCTGACCGCCAGAAATACGGGTTCTTCCGCAGCGTCACAAGTTCATTCAGGACATAATTTTCAGCAATCGCACCTTTAAATATTTTCAGGTTGTCGCCATCTCCCAGAATATCTTTGTAGCTTAAGCCGAGTCTGCGGCAAAGCAGGCCGGTATCAGCCATGTAGACTTTGAAATATGTCGCATCTGCGTTCGCCGAAAGAGGAATTTCCGCATTCTGGACAAGCTCCGCAAGATGAACAAGGCCCGCGTTTTTGAGCCACTGCAATGCCGATTCCAGCTCGTGGGCGCGTTTTCCCTCCTTCACATGGGAAAAGACGAATTTGTTGTTTTCTTTCGCAAGCTGTTTCGGAACAGAATCCCACACAAGCCTGATTTTTTCTATTTCTGAAACCGGAGCGTGCTTTGAAAAATCGTCGGCATAGTCGCTCAGAATCGTATCCTGAATCTCCTGAACCGCCGCAAAATCCTTCGATGCAACATATTCGTTCACCGCTTCCGGCATTCCGCCGACAACATAATACTCCTTCAGAAGACGCTCCAGCGGTTTTGCATAGACTTCCGGGATCACGCGGTCTGATTTCCAGCCGGCAAAAAGTTCCAGATATTTTTCTTCACCGTTCGCGGCCAAAAATTCGTCAAAACTCATCGGGTGCATCTGCATCCTGTTCACTTTGCCGACAGGAAAAGAGAAATTTTCCCTTTTCAGCGCGACTCCGAGAAGAGATCCGGCACACGCGACATGAAGATCACGTTTGTTTTCGCAGAAATATTTCAGAGCAGTGATTGCACGCGGAGCCTCCTGGATCTCGTCGAATATCAGCAGCGTTTTTCCCGCCGTGATCCTGCACTGCTCCAGCAGTTCGATTTCACGAATGATGCGTTCCACATCGAAATCGTAATCAAAAACAGAGGCATAAGCACTGTTTGACTCAAAGTTGATGTAGCACACATTTTCAAACTGCGTTTCTCCGAATTCCTTCAATGCGTAGGTTTTTCCGCACTGACGAACACCTGTGACAAGCAGCGGTTTGCGGTTCTTGCTTTCCTTCCAGGCGATTAAATCGTTAATGAAATTTCGTTTCATAGAGCCTCGTTTTTACAAAAGTCATACCACTTTCGTAAAAGTTATAACATTTTTCATAGGACTTTTGCAAGTTTTTTTGGGGATTTACCTTTCGCAGCCTTGCGTGATGTGGTGGGCATCCAAATATTCCTCGAATTTGCGGAGAGCTTCCTGCGTTCCGAGATTCCACTTCGGAGCGATGAGATATTCCGCAGGCGCAGTGGTGAAAAGCCTGAACAAAACTTTGTCGGGCGGCAGTTTCGCGATGATTTTAGCCGTGATTTCGATATATTTTTCGACTGAAAGAAGCGGAAACGGATTTTCGGCATAGATTTTTTCAAGCGGAGTGCGGTTGTGGATCTGCAGGTGATGGAGTTTTAACCCTTTTGCGACGGGGCTTTGCGTGCTCTGAAGGACGGTATTCATCATGTCTTCTTCGGTTTCGCCGGGAAGCCCTAAAATTATGTGCGGAGCGACTTTGATTTTGTTCTCGCCGTATTTTTCGACATTTTCAATCGCCTTGAAGTAGCACGCTGCGTCGTGACCGCGGTTTATCCATTTCAAAGAGCAGTCGTTTGTTGACTGCAAACCGAGTTCGATCCAGATCTCATCTATGTTTTTCGGCACACAGTCGAGAATCAGCTGGATTTCTTCTTTGCCTAAATAATCGGGGCGCGTCGAAAAGATCATTGCCACGACACCCTTTATCGATGCGGCTTCGCGGTACATTTTCGCTAAAGTTTCCTTGTCTCCGAAAGTGGAAGTCCCGCTCTGGAAGTATGCCGCGAAAAATTTGTTGCCGTAGCGGTTTTTGAGGAAGTTCATGCTTCTTTCAAGCGTTTCAAGCCTGTTTTCTTTGGTCATATCGACCGAAACATTTGGCGAAAACGATTCTTTCCGGCAGAAAATGCACTTGTTCCACGGGCAGTCAAAGCCTGTGCTCATCGAGATGCGGGCGACTCTGCCGCCGAATTTCCGCTTCATGTAACTGTTGAATGTGAAAATTTTGTCGTCAAGCATGTTTATAGACTTCCGAGTATGAGCGGGGAGGTTTCATGCGCTTTTTCCGAAATTCTGACTGCGTTTTCAAGGTGCTCGTTTGCACTTTCCAGCCTTTCTTCCTCATCGTAGTGTATC
This sequence comes from bacterium, assembly GCA_017963125.1. Taxonomy (GTDB): domain Bacteria; phylum UBP6; class UBA1177; order UBA1177; family UBA1177; genus UBA1177. The sequence goes on along the minus strand of JAGCUA010000076.1, from coordinate 9,148 downwards.
GTGTAGATGAGGTCTCCTTTTTTGACGGATTCCCCTGCTTTTTTCGCAAAAACAAATCCGACTGCCTTGTTCACGCTGTCTTCCTGACGGAGTCTGCCGCCGCCCAGGCGGATGAGTGCTTTGCCGAAATCGAGTGCGTCGATTTTTGTGATGACACCGCTTTCAGTAGCTCTTACCTCTTTTCTGAAGCGGCTTTCAGGAAGGATCGAATAGTTTTCGGTGACTTTCGGATCCCCGCCCTGAAGTTCGACGGTTTTTGCAAATCTTTCGAGAACTTTTCCGGTTTCAAGCATCTTTTTCGCTTTTTCTTCGCCTTCTTCGATGGAATTTGTCATTTTGAAAGTTTTCATGAGGACTGCCGCCATTCTAAGCGTGAGTTCCGTGACCTGCGGTACGTATTTCCCCTGCATTACATCTAAGGATTCCTTTATTTCAAGCGCGTTTCCGGTAGCATAACCAAGCGGCTCATCCATATTCGTGAAAAGAACATCAACACTTCTTCCAAAACGTTTTCCTATTGATCGCATCGTCTTGGCAAGGCGCGTTCCCGAAGCAAGATCCTTCATGAAAGCGCCCTCGCCGATTTTGATATCGAGAATAAGCCCGTTTATTCCTTCAGCCAGTTTTTTGCTCATGATCGAAGAAGCGATAAGCGGCACCGATTCGACTGTTCCCGTCACATCACGGAGTGCGTAAAGCCTTTTGTCAAGTGGCGCGATCTCGGGAGTCTGCCCGATGAGAGCCATTTTGTTGGTCCTCACGATTTTTTTGAAAGAATCCTTGTCGATATTGACCGAAAAACCGGGAATCGATTCGAGTTTGTCGAGCGTTCCGCCTGTGTGACCGAGCCCTCGGCCTGAAATCATCGGCACATAAAAGCCGAGTTCGGCAAGAAGCGGAGCCAGCGGGATCGAAATTTTGTCGCCCACGCCGCCCGTTGAATGCTTGTCGACAACAACGCCGTCAATATCGGAGAAATCAAGCACTTCGCCGCTGTAAAGCATCTTTTCGGTCCATGTTTCAAGCTCTTCACTGCTCAGAGAATTGAAAAATACCGCCATCAGCATGGCCGACATCTGGTAATCCTTCAAAGTCCCGTCAAGATAGCTCTGCAGAAAATCGGAAATGTCCTCTTTGGAAAGAGTTTTTTTGTCTCTTTTGTCAGCGATAATGTCGTAAAACAGGCGCATGATCCCTCCTTTAAACAATCAAAAACTGTGAATTATACAGGAAAAACTAAAAAATGGAAATCATGTCATGGCGAGGATTGCCGAAACATCTGTCGTCATATTGAGCGAAAGTGAAATATCTGAGATTCTTCGCTATGCTCAGAATGACGTTTGTTATAAAATAATGGCGGAACAGCCTGATGAAGAGGATTCCTTTTTCTGTTCTTTTTTAGGTGTGCAGGAACCGTAGTCGCAATATCCCTGTTTCCCGTCTTCGGTAGTGCACTCCTTCCAGTTTTGTGTGGGATCCGAGACAGAGATGAATCCTTCTGATTCGGAGCATTCCGTTTTGCGGCACTCTTTTGCTTCGGGCATATCAGGTGCTTCGCCTTCGCAGAATCCCTGCGAGCAGGCTTCGTTTTTGATGCAGAGCTTTCCGGTGCTGCACGCTCCGCCTTCATTGACAGCGACTCTGATGCATTCTCCGCTTTCCGGATCGCAGGAACCCGCGGAACATTCTGAGTCGAGTTCGGAGCAGTCTTTCGGATTGACATCTGTACATTTCCCGCTCACACACTGTTTCCCGCTGAAACACAGGTTTGTCGCGGAACCGCAGAATGAGCCGTCCGGCATCGGTGATGTTTTGCACGATCTTGTCGTTTCGTCGCATACCGCCGATTCGCATTCGTTTATATCGTCAAGGCATGGAACAGAGTTTTCAGCTTTTTCGCAGAAGCCGTCAACGCATTTTTCGGAACCGTTGCAGAAAATTGCATCATCGCAGTCACTGTCGCTTCCGCACTGCATAAAATTCAGGTTCAGAGAAGGATCTCCGAGGTAGTTCGTTTCAAGCTTTATGGTCAGAAGAACACTGCGGTCGGACCACTGTTCCTTCGTATCAAACAATGTCTTTGCCGGGATCTCGTTTTTTATGAGAGCATCGGTGAAGACGGCTCCGTAAGCGAAAATATCCTGCGAACTCAGATCGTAGTCGCTGAATATCGCGCCGTAGGAAACCTGCGAAGCGCCTACGACTCCGACGGCTGTGTGTTTGAGTGTCTCGTAGGCAAGGCTTCCTGAAGACTGTATCGACCCGTTGAGACAGCTTCCCTGAAAAACAAAGGGAGTCATTTTTTTGACGCTGCCGACAAGATTGTTGTCTACAAAAGTGTCGCTGTAAAGCTCGTAGTTGTATGTGTCCGCAACACCGTTATTGTTCCTGTCGGATGACCAGATCGTCCGCACCGAATAATCAGGCATTCCGTGAGCCTGCCAGAAAACCGTGCCGTAACCCTGATTCATGTGAGAAAGCATCGAAGTATAGGTCAAAGCGTCTTCGTTAATAAATTCGGACGGGTCGAAGCCGCTTTGTTCAACAAGTGTTTTTGAAGTAAACGGCTCTTTTATCGAGTTTTTGACGAGATATTCTGCAACGTATGCTCCGTCCATTTTCGGGATCCCGAACTGATGGTCCTGATTTTTATAGTAAGAAATCGTTGTCGGGAACAGGATCTTCTGCCGATATTCCGCTTGAGAGGGCTTTTCTTTCATAAATTCGATCGTTCTCGCCAAGATTTTGTCGGCATTTTTGACGTTCTGGCCGTAAATCGGGATCCTTCCGACGATAAGTTCGAATGCGTATTCGATCATGTCGGTGCGTTCGCCGTAGACTCCGTTGCCGTCGCTGTCCATATCTTCGGTGAGTTCGGCATAGAAAATATCGGTGGGAACATTTTCATAAGACGGATCCTCAGCATCCTCAGGACGTGTCACTACCATCGGAACTTCGTTTCCCTGCGTGTCTGTCCCGGCGATTATGAGCAGGAAATCATAATCCTTGTAAACGCTTTTCAGATATTTTCTGATTTTTGCGACACGTTCCATACCCGTGAGTTCGCCGCCGCCGTAATTGGTCTCTGTAGCTATATCCACTCTGAAACCTGCATTCCTTTTGGCTGTTATGTAGTTTTCGATCTCCGTTGACTCCGAAAGGAAGTATTCTGTCGTGAGGATAAGAAGTGAATTCCTGCTTTTGGTATTGTGCATAGGAAGCAGAGCGGTCCCTTTTGTCGTGACTCTGATTTTATCTATTTTTATGAGCTCTGTTTCTCCGGCCGGAATGATCGGGTAAAAGTCGAAAGAAAACTGTCTGATACCTTGTTTCAAAGAAGGTTTGCGGTCAAATGTGAATTGAGAAACGGTCGGCATTTTCCGCGCTGAGGAAGGCGTTTTTCCCACTTTCTGCATATCGCTCAGCCGGTAGAGCCCACTTCCTTTTTTCAAAGGAGCATCCAGAGTTATTTTATGCTGTTTCAGTATTTCGACTTTGACTACAACGCTGCCGAAAACCATCTTTTTGACAGGAAGAACCGTCTCTTCTCCGGTCCCGTCAAGCCAGAACCCCTCTATTTTCGGAACAGAAAAGCCGTTCTGAACGCTGAAAACGACATCAGGAACATCTATATCGACCGAATCTGCGGAAATATGTGTAAAAAACAGTATCAAAACTAAAAAAAGAAAAGATTTTTTTATCATTTGTGACTCCATAAACTGTAAACGGGCAACTCTACATGAACTCGGTTTTTTGTCAAAAACTAAAAAAATCGGAAAGAAAAATTTTTGTGCTAAACTTATCCGCTTTTTTGAAAGGAGGATCCAATGAAACTTATCGGTGCCCACATTTCGGCGGCCGGCGGAGTTGAAAACGCTCCTAAAAATGCGGCTGAGATCAACGCTACGGCTTTCGCTCTCTTCACGAAAAACCAGAAACAGTGGTTCGCTCCGGCGCTTTCCGCTGCTTCAGTAGAGGCTTTCAAAGAGAGGTGCGCGGAACTCAATTTCGCGGCAAACGCGATCCTTCCGCATGACAGTTATCTCATAAATTTAGGGCATCCGGCCGATGAAGGGCTTCAGAAATCGCGGAATTCATTCACCGACGAGATGAAACGCTGCGAAATCCTCGGGCTCGACAGACTCAACTTCCACCCCGGAAGCCATCTCCGCGAGATCACAGAAAGCGAGTGCCTTTCAAAAATCGCCGAATCGATAAACATTGCGCTTGATAAGACAAAAGGGGTCACGGCAGTCATCGAAAATACCGCGGGACAAGGCTCCAATGTCGGATACAGATTTGAACATCTTGCCGAAATCATTGATAAAGTTGAAGATAAACCGCGTGTCGGGATCTGCATCGACACCTGCCACGCCTTTGCCGCGGGTTACGACCTCACGACATTTGAAGCGTGCGAAAAAACTTTCAGCGAACTCGATAAAGTTGTCGGGCTCAAATATCTTCGCGGAATGCACTTCAATGATGCTAAAAAAATGCTCGGAAGCAAGGTCGACAGGCATGAAACGCTTGGTAACGGCGCAATCGGGCTTGACTGCTTCAAATGGCTCGTTAAGCAGCCTTTCACCGACAATATTCCGCTGATTTTAGAGACTCCGGAACCCGAAAAGTGGCCGCAGGAAATAGAACTGCTCAAAAGTTTTGTAAAATAGGAGGGAGTATGAGACTTCTCGTAACGATCCTTTCGCGTCAGACTGTCGTCCAGGCTTCTCTTATCCGCGAAGCTGCTCCCGATGTCATAATTTTTGTCTCGACTGTGATGGCGCAGGAAAACGACTGGCACAAAAATATTCCGGTTTTAGTAAAACGCTCTCAAGGCGAAGACATTAAGTATGTCAATGTTTTTATTGAGAAAAACATGAATCTCGGTGAAATCATCGAGATGCTCAAAAGGCATGTCCGGAACATTTTCGACGAATACAAAATCAACGAAATTTACTGCGACGCTTCCTGCGGAAAAGGGATCCACCGAATAGTTTTCGCCGAGTATCTCAAGCGTTTTTCAGAAAAGCAGGATCTCGATTTTTTCCTCGTATATTTCGATCTCGATACGCGCCAGATCAATAAGATCGCGATAAAGGAGCAGTCTTTCCGCGAATACAAATCCTCGGTTTCAATTGACTGGCACTTGAAGGAGAGGCTTACCCTTTATGGAGCGGAACTTACCGATTTTCTTGCGATTTATGACGGCAAAACAAATTATTTCGCAGAAAACTCTGAGCAGTTTGAAGAGCTTTACACCAATCTCTGCAACTCAATGAATCTGCGGGCCTTCTTCTCGTCCTACGACAACATGAAAACGATCATCGACCTCAAAGGGGAACTTCACGATTTTATGGTGAAAAACTTCCGCGACGAGCAGATCGACAAGTTTTTGCAGAGGATCTTCGGCGTCATGCCTCACCTGCGCCCCGAAATCAATGCGGCAAAAAATGAAATAAGGGTAAAACTCACCGGTTTCTTTAACGAAATGAGCCATAGAAAAGAACTCCAGACTTTCTCCGACTCCTTTGATTTCAGATCGACTCTTGCAGGCTGCCAGAAAAAATTCAACGCCGAAATGCCCGATGCAGTCATAAGAAAGATCCTTCCGCTTGCCGGAGAAGTCGACAAAGCCGACCTCAGAAGCGATGTCCAGCACTTTTTAGACGTTCTTTTCTCCAAAATTTCGGAAAAAACGACTTCTCTTGCCGATGTCAAAAGCATGGATGTCACGGCGGCCGTTTTCAACCGCTTTAAACAGAAATATGTGAAAGAAATCGAGCGTGAAAGCACACTCAATACTCGCTCGCAAATCTCTGTAATTTTTGAGAAAATCATAAGTTACGCCGTATGCCGGGCGATGGAGAAGTATCCGCTCCTGAAAGAGTCGATCGCATCGGTTTTCCAGAACGTGAAACTGAGCGGCAAGGCAAGTTCGCTGATCGAAATCGACACGCTCGTCGTCTTCAAAAACGGATATCTCCACATTCTTGAGGCGAAAAGCTCGCATGTTTCCAACAAAGACCTCAATTCGCGCATCCTCGTCATGAAAAAATATCTCGGCGAAAGCGTCGGAATGGACATCGTCTTCCCCTTCACCGCCCGCGACATCGAACTTTTCAAAGAGAAAAACGATCCATTCATCCGCAAATTCTACAGCAAAGGGCTGAAATCGGCGGCCGGCTGGGGCACATTCTTCGCCACGACCGACAAAACAGTCACTCCGATCGACAGAATCGCCGAAAGGTTGCGCGACCTCGCAATGATGTATAGCTGATAAATTGATGTAAAAAATATAATGGTCAAACATTTCTGGACAGAAAAATCCTCCGAAAAAGTGTTGACTTTTGCTTGTTTCAGGTCGGAAAAAATGTGCAAAATCTTAAAATAGTGACTTTTGGTGGTAACACTACCACCTTATCTGGTGGTTTTTAACAAAAAATCTTGCGTGTATGATCAAAAAGTGCTATTTTGAGTGGTAATGTTACCACCGAAATTGGTGGTTCGGAGGCTTTCATGGAAAACAAAAAACTTTTGAGCGCATTGGAAAGATGGGAGCGGCTGCAGCCGCTTTCTGAAATCGACAAGGGGAGGTTGAGCCGTCGTTTCACCGTCGATTTCAACTACAACAGCAACCACATTGAAGGAAATACTCTCACTTACGGGCAGACGGAACTTCTCCTGCTTTTTGACAAGGTGATCGGCGTGGCAGATTTTCGTGAATACGAGGAGATGAAGGCAAGTGATCTCGGTTTGAAAATGATGCTGAATGAGGCTGCGGAAGCACAGCAGCCGCTTACTCAGAATTTTATCAGGGCTCTGCACAAAACTTTGATACGCGAGGATTATGATGTTTCGCGCACGCTTCCTGACGGGATGCAGGTCGGTTACACGGTCCACGCCGGGCAGTACAAGACTCGTCCGAACAGCGTCATAACCCGTTACGGCGAGCGTTTTGATTATGCATCTCCAGAGGAGACTCCGGCATTTATGGCTGATCTTGTGGACTGGTACAATAAGGCTGAGCAGGATGATTTGTTTTCGCCTGTAGATATAGCGGTTCTATTTCATTACAGGTTTATCCGCATTCATCCGTTTGAGGACGGTAACGGGCGTATCGCAAGGCTCTTGGTCAACTATATTCTTTCAAGGCACAGTCTGCCCATGATAGTTGTGCGCAGCCGCCTGAAAAAGGAGTATCTTGACGCGCTGCACAGCGCCGATCTGATAGTCGGTCCGATACCGTCAGACGGAGTAAAAGCCTCTTTGAAAAATATCCGCCCGTTTCACAAATACATGGTCGAACTGATAACGCACGAAGTGGAAAACGACATCCTTTTTGTGACTGAAAAAGACGAAAATGTCTGGTGGTATGACGGAGAGCGCATAGCTTTCAGGACTCCGACTTACGGGAAGATCCTCCGCGAGCTCCAGATCGAACCGAAGGCGACCTTGTCATATCTTCAGAATGAAATCGGAATAAACCGCTCTGCCCTGCAGAAAATGCTGCAGTCGCTTCAGAAAAACGGATACATCGAGAAAGATGACCGCGGATTCTGGCGTGTTTTCATTACTCCGTCGGTATAAACCGGCAATCCGGTTCCGAAAAAGTGTTGATTTATATAGATCCTATCGCCCATAGCGGGATATTCACCATCCATCCCTGATCTTCGGGCTGATGCTTCGGCAAGAAAAGTGCTAAATTTCGTTAACATTCTCCTAAATATCGAAGTTGTTTCATTTTCTTGTTTTAATCACATTCTCTGCTAGAATATCCTCCGAATTAGATTTTTTGGGGGAAACCATGAAAAAAGTGCTTGTTTTTGCTGCTTTTCTAGTTTTTCTGCTTTTTGCAGGGTGCGGAGGCGGAGGCATGCATCTCGGAAATCCGGCCTCGGAAAAAGCCGGTGATTCGGATTACCCGGACTCTGATTCGGAGTACCCTGACTTAGATTCGGATTACACTGACTTAGATTCGGATTACACTGACTTAGATTCGGATTACACTGACTTAGATTCGGATTACCCGGACTCTGATTTCCCTGACTCTCCGGATCCGGAAGCCCCGGATTACACCCTGGATGCAGACAACGAAATTCCGGCTGAGCTCGGTGTCTGTCCGGCAGGTTACGCGCTTGTGGCGGACGGTACCTGTAAGCCTGACTGCGAGCATGCCGATTATCACTGTGCTGAGGGGGAACAGTGCAGTTACGATATATTGACAAATGCTCCGGGCTGCTACTGCAAACCCGGGTTTACGAACATTTCTGAAACTGATGAGCTTGACTGCGTAAAATACTGCGATGACACTTACTGCTACGACGGAACGAGACTCTTTATCCCGAGTCCTCAGGGCTATGACGCCTTTTCCATAGAAGCTCACGGCAAATGCAACATCAAAACGGGAAAATGTGAATGTCTGGACGGCTGGACCTCATACGATTTGGAGGAGGATTCGCGTTGTTTCGAGCTTTTCATCTTCGGTCAGTCGTGTCCGGCGTGCAACAAACCGCCTGAGACGGATGAATGCGCGGAGGGAGAAAAATATTGCGACGGCAGAATCTACACCTGCAGGGATGGGCATTGGGATGAAGGTTCTTATTGCGAACACGGCTGCAACAAGGAGACGATGGAGTGCAACAGCTGCACGCCGGGGGCTGCGACATGCAGCGGCGGCAAAAGTCTGGAGTGTGCGGACGGCAGCGGCATGATCAAGGAAATCCAGTGCAGTGATGGCTGCAGCAGCCTGACCGGAAGGTGCATTGTGAACAGCTTCGGCCGCGTCTGCACAAACCAGAAAAAATGCTACAACGACTCCAGCGACATAACTTGCCCGACCTATCAAGACGCCGCTTATTTCGGTCAGGATGTCTATTATGCGGATCTGGGCTTTTGTGTGCCTAGAAGCTTTACGGTCAAGACTCTCTCTGGTCAGAAGGTGGTCGTAGACAACAACCTCGGGCTTATGTGGCAGCAGGATATTCCGAGCGGATCGTATTCCTGGGGAGGTGCGGTTAGCTACTGCGGCGATCTCAGCTACGCCGGTTATTCCGACTGGCGGCTCCCTTCTCCAAAGGAGATTCTCACAATCTCAGATGCAGGCAGATACAACCCGGCTCTTGATCCGGCCTATTTCCCGGACACGTCT
>JAGCUA010000075.1 GCA_017963125.1 bacterium | reverse complement strand
GTTTTTCGGCGATTGCGTTGATCTCATCCATATTAGCCGGCTGACCGTAGAGCGAAACAGGGATTACAGCCTTTGTTTTCGGCGTTATCCTGCTTTCGATCAGCTTTGGATCGATGTTGTAGCTCTCTTCGTCGATATCGACAAAAACCGGAGTCGCGCCGAGAAGAGAAATGACTTCGGCAGTCGCGATAAAAGTGAACGGAGTCGTGATTACTTCATCGCCTCTGCCTATTCCGAGCGCCATAAGTGCGATCATGAGAGCGTCTGTTCCGCTGCCGCAGCTTATCGCAGCCTTTGAGCCTGTGTAAGCCGCAAGTTTCGCTTCAAGTTCCTTTACCTGCGGCCCCATGATGAATGAAGCGTTCGTGCACACTTCCTGAATCGCCGCATCAAATTCTTCTTTATAAGCCGCATATTCAGCCTTTAAATTCATAAATTCGATTTTCTGCATAACTTTTCTCCTAAAATTTTATGACTGTAACAGAATCGCCGCCCTCTTCGTTGCTGCCGGGTGCGAATGTAAATTTGTATCTTTTCTGCAGGTCGGGAAGAAGATCGCGGATAAATTTTTTGAGTTTTCCGCTTCCCTGACCGTGGACTATCGTAAGCGAGACAGCACCGCCGCCGAAAGCTGTATCAAGCGATTTTTCGATCTTCTCTGCAGCATCTTCGACGAACATTCCTCTGACATCGCACATTTCGATATATTTTGATTCGACCGTGTTTTTCGATGCTTTCGTCTTTATTTCCTGTGAAAGTTTCAGCACGATAAGCCTTTCAGTCGGAGCGACGAGCTGTTTTCCGCTGCTCGTGTATTCTGCTTTTGCCCCTTTCACTTTCTGCAGAGTTCCTTCCAACTTCAAAAGTTTATCGTAGATCACCGTTTTTCCCGGAATGACTTTGTCGAGAATGTCTTCAAGTTTTTCACCCTCTTTCGTATCGAGTGCGACGGTCTGTCTGTTTATCGCGTCCTGAATCGTCTCTTTCTCCTTTTTGATGAGAACTACACGCTGTGCCGCCTCTTTCTCTTCGACTTTCGATATTTTTTTCTTCAACTCGGCTTCCTCCATCTCCACCAGTTTTTTGAGAGAGCGCAGGCGTTCCTCTTCGAACCGTTTTTCCTTGGTTTCGAGCTTTCTGCGGAGCTCAACTATCTCCTGCTCTTCCGCTTTGATAGTAGCTTTCGCCGCCTCGACTTCTTCAGTCAGCTCAGCCAGCTGTTCCTCTTTTTTGTGAAGGCGGTTGATCAGAGGCTCGACTCCGCTTTCTTTAGCAAGGAGAAGTTTTTCGAGTTTTTCGATGAACTCCTGCGGGAAACCTATCTTTCTGACAAGCGAAAGAGCGTTGCTCGAACCCACGATGTTGTATGAAAACTTGTATGTCGGCTTGTCTTTTGCCTCGTCGAAACCCATTGCGACAGGAATGAATTTTTTATTCTGCAGTGCGATCGATTTGACTTCGGCGAGGTGGCTCGTAACGACCGAAAAGCACCCTTTTTCCGCGACAAATTCAAGGTAAGCACCTGCGATAGCGCCGCCCTGAAGCGGATCTGTTCCCGTTCCGATCTCGTCGATAAGGACTAAATCGCGGCTGTTGAGTTTTTTCGCAGTCGCGCTGAGAAGACGCAGATGGCTTGAAAAACTCGATTCTCCCGCAAAAGCGTCCTGATTGTCGCCCAGAATCAGGAAAATATTCTCGAAAAACGGAAGTCGCGCATAGCTTGCAGGAACCGGAAATCCACGCACCGCAAGTTCCGCTATCGCCGCAACGGTCTTTATCGAAACGGTCTTTCCGCCTGCGTTCGGGCCGCTCACGACCATGATCTTTTCTTCATCGCTGAATACGAAATCGTTCTTTACCAGATTTTCGCCGCGGCTCAGATAAACAGGCGGGAACCACGCGTTTTCGAGCTTCATCGAATCTTCGGTAAATTCGGGGATCGCGCAGCC
>JAGCUA010000074.1 GCA_017963125.1 bacterium | reverse complement strand
GGACCTGCACCAGCGGCCAGACCGGCTCAAGGTTCGTCGTGATCCTGTACAGGCACATCGAGCCCGACAATCCTCCGGAGCCCACCGAGACTCCCTCCGAAGAGCCTGCGGAGACGCCGACCGAAACACCGACTGAGACGCCTGCCGAGACGCCGACGGAAACCGGTGAACCGACGGAGACTCCCGAGCCTACCGACGACCATCCCGATACGCCTGTCACATACGACAGCGACTTCCGCTGGGTGTTCGCGACAATAATCCTCTGCAGCATGATCATCATCGCGGTCACCGTCCTTACAAGGAAGAAGGAGTGAAGCAGGCAGACGCGGCGCGCTGAACCGGCCCGGCAGTAACCTGCGCCCCAAGGCGCTGAATAAGAAAAATATGCAAAGCAAGGCCCCGCGGTTTTATTCAAGCTGCGGGGCCTTTCGCCGCACGCTCCGGCGCTCCGACGGCCACTAAAAATAATTGAACTTTCCCTCTTTTTTATGCTAAAACCCGAGTTTGATAAAATAATCACTAAAGAACGCCTTGAGGGTCTGTTAAGTTTGACGATACTCAAGGCGTGTCTTTACTAAAAATAGGTGTTTTTAGGCTTCCGTGTGTAGAGATCAGCAGCCTTGGAACATAAAAATCAAAGTTGACATTATGCACCAAGATATGCACTCGGTTGACATTTTGTTATTCTCGAATTTGCGTCATTTCAGCAGTTCGATATCCGTTTTCATCCCCTTTAACTCTGCTAATTTGTAAAGCTTTTTCGGTATATTGATTCCAAATGAATCCAAAATTAGCTTTAGATCTTCGTCATCAATTCCGCCAAAGCGATAGTAAACTTCTCCGATTTTTTCTACCATCCATTTATTCAAGGCTGCCTGTATCCGGTCTGCCGGCAATCCGCAACTGCAAAGGTTTTTGGGTTGCTTCGACCGTGAATTGGCAATGTTGATCTGCCGTTGAATCAGCCTGATTACCTGCAGCGCTATTGTGCATACAGTCAGGTGTGCTATGATATGTTCTTTGGTTCTGACCCACATAGGCCTTGTATCCAGAGTACTCTTCATTACCCTGAATTCATCTTCGATCTGTACAAGGTTTTTGTATGTGTCGATTATGGTCAGATCTTCCATGTTGGTTTCAGAGGTTATGATAGAATAGTATCCCATTAGTTCGTAATCTTTTTTTAGCTTATCCATATCGAGCTGTGCTTTTAGTTTGGCCGAATCGATCAGTTCACCGCTGTCTGTTTCGATGAGCGTTTTCTTCAAAAACTTTTTAAGAAGCGCTATTTGTGTTTTTGAAACACGGAAAGAGTTGGGTGAATCAATTAATTTACCCAGAAGTTCATAAAAACTCCTTTTTTCAGCCTTCTCCCTTTCGTAGAAAGATCTGCTCCAATATGTAACGATCTTCTCTGTTGCCTCTATTTCGTTCCCCTCAGGAGTGGTGTATTTTTTCTTTACTATTCTTGACTTGTACTTAAAATTCGCGCTGACGATAGTATAACCGTCCTGATCCAGTATCCATTCTTTTTCTTCTTTAGTCGCTTTTCGAACACTCTTGCTGGACAAATAACCGTTTCCTTTAGCAACGGCAAAACCCGGGTTTCCGCATATGCCAATGCCTTTGTCGCAAACAAAAATATACCTGCTGTTGTTGTCCCCGATAGAATTAACTGAATTTTCAAAAGCAGACTTAAGTGTTAAGTGATCCAGTGTGTTCCCCGGAAATACTTCGATAGATATCGGGATACCCTGTTCATCCATTAAAAGCCCCATTTGAACAATTGGAAGCTTTCGCTCCTCTTTCGATACGCCTACCTTTCTCAGTCCCTTTTCGTCATCGCTGTCCTCGTCCGGAATATCCGAATAAAAGAAGAAATTTGTGACGTCATAATATATGTAGGACGTAGTTCGACCGTATTTTTCCGTCATGGCAGTATCTATTCTGTTGAATAAGGCTTTTCGGTGTTCATAGATAAAGTCAAGAGCTTCGTAGACATTGTAGTCATCTGTGCTGTTTTTTATGATCGGGGTGTAGTAATCTTCGTTCTGTTTGACGGTAGCGATCTTGGAAGCCGGGTTCAGTATCCTTCCAAACAAAAGGGCTTTAAAATAGCCGTAAACATCAAAATTGTGACGGTAAATATTTTTGTATGACCTTATGAGCTGATCCAGATCAAGTTCCGAAAGGATCTTTTCAAGCAAGAGATTGGCGATAAGCTTTGGATGAGAAACGCAGTCATCAGTTCCTTCGTAGAGACGGATATCGTAAACTTCCTTTTCAATATCTTTTTTCACATAAGGCAGAAGTTCCGGAATGATTGGTGCGCCGGCCTCGTATGAATCCTTTACTCTTTGAATGAAATCCGGTCTATGATCATCAAATCTTGAGACCGGTCCGATAGCTTTAACTATTCTTTTACGACTGACACGTTTATGAGTTTTAGGATCCTCAACGCTTAAATTTTCCACAATACTGATGTACGGAGAATTCCCGTTATTTCTAATTTCCAAACGCATAATTAGCACCTCCTTGGCATATACGGATACACCAAAAGAATTATAACAGAAAATCGAGCACTTGTCAACAGGTAATACGAAAAAAAGTGCCTAATTTTAGCACTTTTTTTCAAAAAAGTATTCAGGAAATCGGTCTAAATCTCAAAATAGCTTATCAAACTCGGG
>JAGCUA010000073.1 GCA_017963125.1 bacterium | reverse complement strand
TTGATTGCGTATCCTTTGAAGTTGTTGCGGATTTTTTCATTGTCATCAACGAGGATTGCGTTTTTTGCGTTTTTGAGATTTTTGTTATCTCCGTATGCTTTGTAGTATCTTTTTTCAATGTTCGGAAAGTAGGTGTTGAGCCATGCTTCTTTTGCTTCCCTTACTCTTTCGCAATACTCTTTTGTTGCGTCCTTTGGTGTCATCGTCAGCACTCGGATCTCGAAGATGTCCTCAGGGAAGAGCTCGAAGAGCGTTTCTTCCGTGGTCATCGGCTCGGCTTCAAGGAAGGGGGTTTCATCGGCATTGATGAGCCTATCAAGCCAATTTTCTGTCGCATAAAGATCGGCTATCGTTCCGTCCATATCGAGGTAGACTGTGGTCTTTTTCATCGGTGTTCTCCTTTCTCTTTCTGATCGAAGTATACCACCTTTGCGCCCCCGTGTCAACAGTTGTAACCAAATTGTAATAATTTTCAGCGCTTTAAAGCGCTAAAGCGATTTCCGGGAGTCGGAGCGCATATTAGCACTCTCTATATGCGAGTGCTAAAATTCCGCGGGGGTCGCACTATCTAAAATGCCTTTCGCGCCGGACGTGCGCGAAAGGCTCAAACGCACGCCAAAATTGGGGGCTTAGCCCCCCGGGCGTTTGAGCGGCGGCTCACTCCTCGCGGAGCTCCACCTCCTCGACCCTGGCGAGGTGGCGGCTGCCAGCGCACCCGGCGCAGTAGTCGGCGTGCTTGCGAGCCTTCTCGGCGGCCTCGCGGGTGGTGTAGGCCTCGGTGCCTACGTGGGTGTGGACGATGTAGATTTTCATGGGGTGCCCCTCCTTGTTCTTTCTGTATATATTGTATCACTTGGTCTACCCCCTGTCAAGCGTTTTTCAAAAAATTTTTTAAAAAAAATTGGAGCCCCTTTCGGGGCTCCTCGTGCCTCATCCTGTGGCTTCGGGGCATTGGCTCACCTGTACCGCCTGTGCTGGGGTCCGTCTCTTTCGGACTTGTCATTTGCTCCCGTCCTGCCGTCCCCTCTTCCAGAGAGCCGAGGGTTGCCTCACTTAAGGGCTAGGTCGAATTTTTATACCGCCTCAACAGGACTCCGTGCGGTAGAGTGTCAACGGGGAGTGTCTTACGGACTCTCGTGGGTCGCACCCTCTCGGGCTTTGCGCTCCCCTCGCTCTGTAATTATTATATCTCATTGGGCTTGAGGTGTCAAGCACTTTTTGAGATTTTTTTTGGATTTTTTTTGGGGCTACCCCCGACGACTTCAGCAGTCGTCGGTGTAGAGTCCCTCGTAGGGGTCGAACCCCATGTCGAGGTCCCAGCTGGGTTCCTCCCACCAGTAGTTGTCTTCTTCCTCCTGGTCGCAGGTGTCGTGCCAAGCGGCGGCGTCCCATTCCTCTTCCATGAGTTCGTATTTTTCCATCATTTCCTTCTCGTTCATTGTAGCATCCTCCTTGCTCTTTCTGTATTAAGTATACCCCATCGGGGCTCCCCTGTCAAGGGGTTTTCTTAAATTTTTTTGGCTCTGCTCCGTCCATCCGAGGCGGTCGGCTTTCTCAAGCGGACTGTGCCATCCTCGGCATCTTTACCCCACTTTTGATAACCCAGAGTCGGTGCGGTTGTTTCGCTTTCATGGTCTTACCGAGCGGTCTTCGCTACTTACTGCCAGCCGATGCGGAGAGCGGGTTCCTGCTCTGGGGCTCGGGGGTTTTCTCTCCCCCTTGCATTATTAGTATAGCACAGGGTTGGTGGCTTGTCAACACTTTTTTCAAAAAATTTTGAAATTTTTATTTTTGGGATTTTTCAAAATTTTTTGAAAAAATTCATAAAAAGTGCTTGACTTTTGGCTGGCGGGCATGGTATAATTTTTCGGGCTGGGTCACCCGAAGTCGGGGAAAACCGCAAAAGCAAAACCGCCCCAATCGAGGGGCGGTCTTACCAAACAAAACGAAAGTATTAAAAAAGGAGGATTATAAGTAACGGAGGGCGTGAGAGGGTGTTGCCTTGTGGGACTTAGAGCCTCGCCCTTCGGGCTTGTGAGGACTTACTGCCTCGGCGCCCCTCTCACTATATATATTGTACCACGGGCTCCGCCCGTTGTCAATATCTTTTTTTAGATTTTTTTGGGCGAGGTTTAATCCTCATCCTCGACGATGATAACATCGTCGTCCTGGTGGTTTATCTCCCACCAGTCGAGGGCGGTCATGCCCGTCATTCTATCAACGACGGTTTCCGCCATGCGGTTGATTTCGCTTCTCTTGATGATTGTCATTTTTGTATCTCCTTTGTTGTTTGTGATTATATTATAGCCTATTGGGTTTCCCCTGTCAAGCATTTTTTCAAAAATTTTTTGAATTTTAGGAAAAAAATATTTTCAAAAAATTTTTGAAAAACCTCTTGACAAAATGCGGCGGGATGTGATATAATTTTTTTCCGGCTCGGAGAGCCGTGTTCGGTGAAG
>JAGCUA010000072.1 GCA_017963125.1 bacterium | reverse complement strand
CTGCAAACATTCGAATTTATCAGGCAAATCCTCAAGCAGGACCTGGACTGGTTCGCCCTGCGGTTTTTCCATGTCGTAGATCTGAAACTCCTGAAAGTTGCAGACAACGATCCAGTTAGGGCGCAGAGAATTAGGCATTTCGTCGGCATAACGTTTCGCCTGACGGTAAGGAGTGAGCATAGCACCGTCTGACTGTTTCGCCTCTTTACGAAGATCGACATCGGAGCTTTTCTGCTCGATCAGAACCTTGGTTTCAGGGATGTATGCGTCGATAAAACTCGTGTGCTTGAGCTGAACTTTCTTTTCAAACTCGATGCGCTTTGCCGGATTTTCCATTCCCAAAACATCACAGAGAAGCCCGATCCAGAAACGCGCAGTCTCCTGCCGTTCATCGCCTTTATTTTTCCAGAAATCAGCGAATTCTTTAGCCGCTTTTTTGCGATTTATTGCAGTTTTTGCCATGTTTTACTCCGCTAATCACGATTAAAGCGTTTTCTTGTAGCACATAAAAAAACAGAAAACAAGTTTTAGATGAGATTTTGTTTTCAGAGTTTCCACAATAAACTTGCAGAAAAGGCAAAAATCGGTATTTTTCAGCGGTTGTTTGAATAACTCTCGGAGGTAAAAAATGAGTGCAGATCGTGGTCAGCTTGGCATTGTTGCCTGTGAATCAGGTAAGGTTTTTGCGGATGCAATGGTCGAATACCTTAAGGAAAAATATAAGAAAGAGCATTTGGAGGAGCGTTTCCGCTATATAAAAAGCACCGAAACGCACTTCGCGAACGGCGAGATCAAAACTTCGATCGATGAGCCTATCCGCGGTATGGACGTTTATGTCGTTCAGCTCATGGACGATCCTCTTTCGTCTTATTCGGTAAACGACAACCTGATGGCTCTTGCAACTGCTCTGAATGCAGTCCACAACAGCGACGCTGCTTCGATCACAGCTGTTATTCCGCAGTTTCCGAATGCTCGTCAGGAACGCAGAAAAGGGCGTGAAAGCGTTACAGCTTCGATGGTTGCATCTTTCATCGAGGCAAGCGGCGCTTCGAGAGTTCTCACGATCGACATCCACGCAGAGGCTATCTCCGGTTTCTTCCATGTTGCGAGACTCGACAACCTCCACGCGTCAAGGCAGCTCATGAAGTCGATGAACGAAAGGCACATTATTACCGAAAATACAGTCGTTGTAGCTCCCGATGTCGGTTCAGCCGAGACCGCGAGATATTATTCCCGCGAATTGCAGACAGACATGGCGCTTATCGTCAAGGAACGCGACTATTCCAAGGCTTCGACGGTCGTTGATACCAAACTGGTAGGCAGCGTTGAGGGAAAAGATGTCGTTATTGTCGACGATATGATCGCAACCGGCGGAACTTTGATCGCGGCATGCCAGAAACTTCACGAGTTCGGCGCTAAAAATATCGATGTTTTCTGCACGTTCCCGTTCTTCAACGGCGAGGCTGTGGCGAAACTCGACAAAGCTCATGCCGACGGATTTGTAAGAAGTGTGACCGGAACGAACGCTGTTATCCGCGGCGAAGAATTCAAAAAAGCATATCCGTGGTATAACGAAGTCGATGTCGCAAGATTTTTTGCGAAAGTCGTTTACAGCATAAACCACATGGAATCGATCTCGAACATCCTGGAATCATAAAAGCCGTGCGGCTTCCCGGATATTCCGCAATCTGAAAATCAAGGAGTAGATATGCCAGCAAAAACTGCGATGGAAAAAGCTATGGAAACACCGGCTATGCGCCAGTATCTCGAAATAAAGAAGCAGTACAGTGATGCGATCCTCTTTTTCCGCATGGGCGATTTTTACGAAATGTTTTTCGATGACGCCGTCGAAGCTTCGGATATTCTGGGAATAACGCTCACCAGCCGCCACAAAGATGCAGACATCCCTCTTGCCGGCGTACCGTGGCATGCGGCGGACTTCTACATCAAAAAGCTGCTCGAAGCAGGGAAGAAGGTCGCGGTCTGCGAACAGAGCGATAGTTTGGACAGCACGAAAAAGACGATGGAACGCAACGTTGTCCGCATTATGACGCCGGGAACTGTCGTTGAAGAGAGTTCCCTCAACGAAAACAGGAACAACTGGCTGATGTCGATTTTTTTCAAAAAGAAAGAGGCCTTTTTCTGCTGGGTGGATGTAAGTTGCGGAAACGTGTTCTACGCTGTTTCGACCGAGGCTTCGGCTTCTGACATCATTGATCTGGTCGATCCGAAGGAAACTATTCTTTCGGAAGAATCCTCTTTTGTTTCGGGGGAAGTGCTCGACCGCGAAAAATTTGCGGACTGGGTCCCTTCGGCAACTGCCGCTGAATACCTCGAAAGCCTTTACGGATGCACCTTTGACAAAAATATCCTTGCTTCTTTGAAGCAGCTTCTTTTCTATCTCGATTCGCTTTATTTCGGCAATTTTCCACCGCTCAGACTGCCTGTGGAATGGAAAAACAGTGATACGGCGTCGCTTGATTACAACACGGTTTCGAATCTCGAGCTTGAAAAGACCCTTATCGGCGGAGAAAGGGCGGGTTCGCTGCTTTGGGCTATAGACCGGACGCAGACCCCGATGGGAAAAAGGCTTCTTTCGGAAGTCATAAAAAATCCGCTGAAAAACCGTGACAGAATAATCCTCAGGCAGTGCTGCGTCGCAACATTGTTCGAAGATCCGGTTATGCTGCGTGAGATCAGGGATTCTTTAGGCGAGATCAAGGATTTTGAGAGGATTCTCAGCAGGATCCTTGTCAGAAGAGGAGGCCCGCGCGAAATATCGATGCTTTCGATTTCGCTTCTCAAGGCGGTAAAACTCCGTTCCTACATAATGTCGATGCCCGAAAAAATGCCGTTTTTTGCTTCTGACGAGCCACTGAGACTCTCTGAAGAGCAGATCATTTCCTGGCAGAGGCGTTTTTTGGAAGATTCTCCGCTTCTTTACAGGGACGGGGGCTTCGTAAATGCCGATTTTTCACCAGAAGTTTTCGAACTTTCCGACTTTATCCACAATTTCCGTTCACATATCGTAGCTCTCGAGGCGAAAGAGCGCGAAAAATCGCAGATACCCACATTAAAAGTAGGTTTCACCAAGGTTTTCGGATATTATTTCGAGATCAGCAAGCGTTTTGAAAAGCAGGTCCCCGACTATTTCATCAGAAAGCAGACGACGGTCAATACGGAGCGTTATTTCACTGCCGAACTCAAGGAACTCGAAGAGAAGATTTCGTCGGCTCAGGAGCGTCTGACAGAGCTTGAACTCAAAATTTTGGATGATACGGTGACGGAGATCGCATCGTTCAAGGACGACATCCTTGCTGTTGCTAAATTTGTTGCATGGGCCGATCTTTTCAACGGTTTTGCAAAACTTGCGGTCGAAAAGAACTACTGCCGGCCGGAGATCACCGAAGAAGACGGGATCGAGATCATTGACGGCAGACATCCCGTGGTCGAAGCGTGTCTGAAAGACGCGAGATACGTTCCCGCAAGCGTTTCCATAGGTTCGGGCAACCGCCGCTTCTGCCTTGTCACAGGGCCTAACATGGGAGGTAAATCGACTTTGATGCGAATGACTGCGCTCATCGTTTTATTGGCGCAGACCGGTAGTTTCGTTCCTGCTGAAAGCGCAAGAATAGGGATCGTCGACGCGATTTTCACCCGTGTCGGGGCGAGCGACAACCTTTCGAGAGGCGAATCGACTTTCCTTGTCGAAATGAAGGAAGCGGCTTCCATTCTGAATGCGGCAACTGAAAAATCGCTTATAATACTTGATGAGATCGGGCGCGGGACTGGCACTTACGACGGTATCAGCCTGGCGCGTGCGATCGCGGAATACATTATAACGAAAATCAATGCGACAACTCTCTTTGCGACACACTACCACATCCTGACCGAGCTTGCCGAAGACTTCAATCAGGTCACGAACTTCCACATGACAGTTCGGGAATACGCCGGGAAAATGCGTTTTCTCTACCAGATGGAAGAAGGCGGCAGCAGCAGAAGTTTCGGTGTCGAAGTCGCAAAACTCACCGACATGCCGAAAGAAGTGATCAGAAACGCCGAAAAAATCCTCAAAAAAATGGAAGGTTTCGACCGCAGAATGCGTTTTGAGAACGGATCCATGCTTCAGGCCGACATCTTTTCAATGGCTGAAGAGCAGAATAAAAATGTCGTTCCCGATTATCTGCGCGAGATCGAAAAAGTCCTGAGAAGAGTCGATCCCGAAAAGATAAATCCGCGCGAAGCAATGAATATCGTTTTTCAACTGTTCGATATCATTAAAGAAAGCGAAGAAGAGTAAGTCGAGAATCTGCTCTTTTGTCGGGGCGCGGGCGACTCGCCCGCAAAAATCAAGCCTTTGTTTTGTGAAATCGATTTCTGACATAACGGACGCGTTAGTTTTTGTCTTTTCTATTTCAGCACTTCCCAATAACCGCTTTTTCTGCCACCGGCACGTTGGATTCGTCCGGCTATACGGAGTTTTCTGATGTGGTAAAATACGCCGTCGTCTGTTATATCGAACTCCAAAGCGAGTTCTTTTGTTGTTATATAGGGATTGTCTTTGATTGCGCGGAGAATCTTTTCCGTAGTTTTTTTCGCAAAAAAATTTATTTTAGTTAACGATAATTGATATTTTAAGATAAATTTTTCAAGCAGACACGTTTGTTATTTTTGACTTTTTAATATTGATGTGTAAAATATTTTTTGAATTTGATCTTTGGGAGAAGAATTTGTTGTCAAAAAACTTGATTTATTTTTATTTAACAGTAAAGAAACGACATAATGACCGAAAAGAGGGTTTATATCAAACACTTTGTGTCCCTCGAGTAGGTCTTTTTTTATTTTCCGGAGCCAAAAAATGGAAATAGTAACAATGATCGACGGCGGTTTTTTGAGGAAAAAGTATCATGCAGCGTTTAAGGAAAACATTTCTGCTTTGCAAATCAAAAATTTTGTAGGCAACATCATAAAATATTCCGGTTTTGGTGGAATAAATGCTTACAGGGTTTATTTTTATGACTGCAAACCATGCGATGCGAAGACGACCTACCCTGTTTCAAACAAAGCTCTCAATTTGGCAAAAACGACTCAATATGACGAAAGCCTGAAACTTATAAACGATATCCGTAGCTTGGATTTTTTTGCGTTTAGGGAGGGACAACTCTCTTTTTCAGGATGGAAATTAAAAAAGAAATGCTACAAAGAAACACCATATACGGATGAAAGTTTCGATCTTGATCTGGCTCAAAAAGGGGTCGATATCAAAATCGGTCTTGATATCGCATGGATAAGCTACAACAATATTTCCGAGAGGATACTTCTTGTTACAGGAGACAGCGATTTTATTCCGGCAATAAAAACAGCCCGGCGCAACGGGATTTTTGTTCATCTTTTTACTCTGGGACATCACGTAAAAGATGATTTAAAGTTAAATGCCGATGTTTGTATCGAAAACTCTCTTTCAGATCTTTTAGAGAAAAACAAAGATTCTTAGAGTCTCTCTCATTGTTGGTTCGGTTTGGAAATCTCTTGGAAAATCAAACTGTTGTTTTGTGAAACTTCTGGGAGCGCGGGCGGCATGTTCGCAACGGTCGATAGAAAATCTCTTGAAAAATCAAGAAGTTGGCTTCTGGAGAAGAGGCGTTAAACTAATTGTCCATTACTTCTGCCAATTGGTTCGCTTGTTTTTTTATGCGTTCTTCATCATAAATTTCTATTTGTTCCATCAATTTCTGTTTGAAATTTTCAGCCTTTTTTATGTCTCTGAATAAAAACTCACCTGACGCAGAAGATATTTTTATTGTGCTGTATCCAAATATTCTTCCGAAAATGCCTTGTTCAACGCTGCAATGCTGGATTTTGTTTAATGGCGAATCCATTGTTTTTGTTGATATTAAGCCAATTTTCCCGACAACTCTTGAGTTAGTAAATGCCAATTCAGTCGTAAATCTGACAATAACAGGTCTTATAATGAGAATTATTAGCCAAATAAAACCTAAAAATATGGTTTCTTTAGAGTTGAGACACACTAAAAGTATCGGTAGTGACAAAATGATACGAACAATAATGTGCACAGGTGAATTCTCGGCTTTCAGTTTAAGGACTTCATTTTTTCTAAGATTGTTTTCTACAAAAGACATGTTAAATCTCCTTGAAAAAGTTGGTAAAAATGTAAAAAAATATTGAAAAAAATGCTTGACTTGACGAAAAGCTGATTACGCTTTTTTAATAATGTGTTGTGTTGTGTTGTGTTTTGTTGTGTTGT
>JAGCUA010000071.1 GCA_017963125.1 bacterium | reverse complement strand
GGGCGCAGCGGCCGATCTCCAAATATTTCACGTAGTTGCCGTGCCAGACGACGTTCATCGGGTCGAGGTCGAAAAAGGCGACCTGGAATTCAGCTGTTTCGGAGCAGTAGACGCTATCCATTGTTCTCCTCCTTTTCTGTCTGCCAGAAATCAAAGAAATTATACCACTGATACGGATATTTTATGCAGTATTTTTCAAGAGTTGCAACGTATTCGCCGCAGAGCTCGGGTATTCTGGCGCGTGCCGCTCTGCCGGTGCATTCGGAGAGGTCTGTCTTTGATCTTTCGACGAAGAGGCCGTTTTTCGGGAAAAGTGCCGCGCTTTTCGTGCGCAGACCGAAAACAAAGTATACCGGAGCTTTGAGCAGAGTCGCGATGAGGAAGACTCCGTAGGGGAATTCCGCCTCTCTGCCGAGAAATCCGTGCTTTATCGTGTGCTTTCCGCCGTGTGCCGAAGTCCTGTCGCCCGTTATCACGACAAGTCCGCCGTTCTCGACTTCGTTCTGAAGCGCGAAGATCGTTTCTGGGCCTATCGAATCTGGGTCGATGACGTTAGTGACGACTTCGGGGTTTATCTCTTTCAAAGTGTTGTTGAACTGACTCGTGACCTTCATCGACATGATGGTCGTGACGCTTATCTTTTTGGAGACTCCAGTTTCGCAGAAACTTGAAAGGCTGCGCATGAGTTCGATGTTTCCGAGGTGCGAGCCGATGAGGAAGGCCCCTCTGCCGCTTTCGAGCCGGGAGATGAGCTCCTGCAGGTCATCATCGTGCCTTATCAGGTTTTCCTATTTAACTTTTCCGAGCCAGCCCTCCATTTTTTCGACGACCGAAAGGGCGAATGAAAGTATCGTTAGGTATGCGTCAGGCCGCACGGGAGCTGCATTATCCGTATATTTCCGCATCTGTTTCTGGAAATCCTGAACGTGTTTCCTCGCACCTTTTGCGCAGATAAAAAAGAAGAAACTTACAGGAAAGACGATCGCGTGGACTAAAAACGCAGGGAGGAATTTTATCAGAAGCAGGGTGAATTTGAGCGGCCTGTTCGTTTTCACCACTTCGATACTATTGCTCCAGTGCCCGTTCCCGCTCATTTTTTTCTCGTTAGTGAATGGTAGATGATGAGAGGCAGACGCGGTATCATTCCGAGGTAGAGCCGTGTGTAAGTCTCTGAAATTCCTGCGTTATCCCAGAACATGCGGAAGTTCGATATTCCGTCTTTGGGGTAGGAGATCTTTACCGGTTCCGAGATTATCGGCACGTTCACCCAGAAAAGACGCACCAGAATCTCGATGTCGAATCCCATCCTTTTATTGATGTAAAGCGTTCTTTTCAAAGTCCTGACGAAAGGTGCTACGGGATATACTCTGAAGCCCACCATCGCGTCCTTTATCGAGCGCGAAAGGGTGACGATGTGGATCCACATATTTGCGAATTCCCTTCCTTTTACGCGGCTTTTCGGCGCATTTTCGTCGTATTCGGGACATCCGCAGATGACAGAATCGGGATTTTCCTTCGAAAGTTCGAGAAAACGCGGGATCTTCGAAGTGTCGTGCTGCCCGTCCGAATCAAGCTGGAAAACGTGCGTGAGCCCCATTTCTGCAGCCTTCAGCACTCCCGATGATACCGCAGCTCCCTTGCCGCCGTTTTTTTCACGTTCGACCAGAATGCAGTTTCTGCCGTTTTCGACCGCTTTTTTTATAAGCTCCTTATTTTCTTCATCATTTCCGTCATCGACCGCGATTATCGGAAAGCCGTATCTTTCAAGTTCCTTTATCACGTCGGCAAGAGCCGCACCGTGCCGGTAGACCGGAATAACGAAGCCGAATTTTTGTTCCATCACGCCTCTGCGACTTCGAAAGTGCCTGTAGAATAGACCATTTTCTGCAGCGTAAAGTCAGAAATAGTGTAGGTGAGGGCAGGTTTTGCGCTGTCGTATCTCATTTCGAGAAGCGCCTCGGTGCCGGGAAGGATGGGCGAAGAGAATTTTATCCGCCTGATGTTGGGGACAAAGCGCCTCGTGCCGAAATATATCCCTGCAAGCCTGGTGACGATCTCGAACTGTGCTACTGCCGGAAGAAGTTTGAACTGCGGGAAGTGCCCGTCAAAGAAATCTGACTCTTCCGTTATATTGAGTTTTAAGATAACATGCTGATCTTCTTTAAGAATTTCCTGTTCTACGATTATGCCGTGAAGATTCTTTTCCATTATTTCACCTCAAACAGAGCCGCGATCTCTTCTTTGTGTTTCTTCCCCTGAATGTCGGTCGGGAGCTTGTCCAAAAAACGCCATTTTTTGGGGATCACCGTGTTCTCGAAGTAATGCATGAGAAAATCGTGAAAATATCTGTTCAGAACGAGTTTTTCCTTACCCGCAAACTGTTCTTTTCCTTTCCGGTTAAGCACGATAGCTGCAGCGAGATACTGCCTGATGTCGTTTGAAAGGGCTATAACTTTGACGTCTTCGACGAGTCCGCTTTCCAGAAGCCTGTTTTCGACTTCGGTAAGCGAGATGCGCTTTTCCTCGATCTTAACTATCGAATCGCTTCTTCCTTTGAGCAGGAATTTTCCGCCGCCAAGCATCTCGGCAAGATCAGCCGTCGCAAAACCGGCAGGATCTTTGATGTAGGGCGAGATGATGCGCAGGCAGCCGTCCTCTCCGAGCCAGATCTTCGCATTGTCGAAAGGAGTCCAGGTGAGTCCGTCCTTATCCTGCATCCTGTAAGCGATACCCGAAGTTTCGGTGCTTCCGTAGACTTCAAGCGGGTATATCCCGAAAACTTCGTTAGTTTTTACTGCAAGTTCGGGGCTCACTGCGCCGCCGCTCGTGAAGAGCCACGGATCGCGCATGTCGAGTTTTTCAACTATCTCGACTGTCCTTTTAAGGAATGCCGGAGTTGCAACGATCAGATATTTTTCGTCAGTAAGTTCTTCAAATTCTTCATGAAATTCTATTCTTTTGCGCCTGAAGGGAGTCCCTGTCGCAAACGGGAGCGAAAAGCCGAAAAGGAATCCGAAAATGTGGTGCTGGCTCACGGTGGAAACGAACTTCCTTTCTGAAATTTTGTCGAGCCACTTCGAGATAATGAATGCGTTGTCCTCTTCGAATTCCTTCATTCTCTGCGGGACCGACTTCGGTTTTCCGGTAGAGCCCGATGTGAAAAGGAATATCCTCGTCGTTTCGCCGTCGATTTCAGGCGTCGTTTCTATCTCTTTTTTGTTTGGATTCTCAGATTTTTCAATGATTTCAGGAATATTGAGCGAATTTTCAACTTCGGCGTCAGTGAGGAGTTCCATTCCGGAAATAAGCGCTTCCGAAAGGAATTTTTCGGATATATTCTGGGTCAGATGAACCGCTTTTCCGCACTGGAGAAGGGCAGTGAAAGTGACTCCGAAATACCAGAAATCTCCGCAGTGGAGAATGTATGAATCTGTGTCGCGGCTTTCAATGAAATGCCTCATTTTCGCCGTGTCACGCAAAAAATCTCCCCACGTTTTAAAAACGCCGTCCGACCATTTTCCGTCGTAACAGACGACCGCGTCTTTCGCTCTGGAGGAGGCTTTGAATTTTGTTAAAGGAAAAACTTTCACCATTTTTTTATCCACAAATTTTCTAACTATAAATTCTGCAGCAAACAAAACGCCCATTAAGATATACGATATTCCGCCGTTGTAAAGAGACCAGATCCTGTCGGCGTTTTCGGGCGTCATTCCGAAGATCCTGCCGCCAAAAACTGTGAGCGCTGCGGCAGAACCGTTTAAAATGAAGAATATGCACCAGGCGATAGTGACTTTTCTGCAGTAATTCTCGACTTTTTTTTCGTGAAAAGAACCTTTTATCGACTTGTCTGCCAAAGTCGCGAACCTGAAAATAATGTTCGGGCCGCTTAACAGCGTTGAAGCAAAAAATATCAATAAAATCAAGTTGATAGCTGGAGAATAGAGCTTGAGAAAAATCGTCTGGTTCGTGAAAAAGCAGAGGAGACCCGCTGCAAGAAAGAGCATGGAAGTAGCAAGAGGTTTCCAGTCTAAATTTTTTTCTCCTTTTTTTGCAGAAAAGCTCAGAAAAAGTGCCGCCGCAAGCGCCATCACGCAGAGCGAAAGGATTTTTACAGGAAGTTTCAGCATGACGAGCATGATGAAAACGATGACGGGGTATAAGATTAATACGATGTTCAGAAATATTTTGAGAGCTTTTTTCATAAAGACCAGATCAGTTTTCCGCCTTCTCTGAAGGATCTTTTGTCTCGGGAGCAGCGGGAGCTTCGTCGGAAAGATAGGGAGCAAGCGCTTCAACGACATCGCGGATCGTGCGGACAG
>JAGCUA010000003.1 GCA_017963125.1 bacterium | reverse complement strand
TATCGGAGCGGGGACGGCAATATTTCACGGTGAGATTGAATACTTGGGTGACCCGATTTACAGCGAGCGCGGTTTTGTCTACAACATCAACCACAACCCGACTACAGACGACAGCAAAGTTGTAGTTTCAGGAACGAGTGAAGGAGAATATTCGAGCGATGTAGACGGACTGGTCGTAGGTAACATTTATTATGTCAGGGCTTTTGCTACAAATGCACAGGGAACGGCTTACGGCGAAGAAGTCGAGGTAGATTTCGGCGAACTCAAGCCGCAGGTAACGACAGGCGAAGCAAGCAACATAAATCTTGCTGCCGGAACTGCGACACTGAACGGAACGATAGTAAGTGTCGGAGACCCTGCTTACACTGAACGCGGATTCGTCTATGCAATGGTCCACAATCCGACAGTCGAGGAAAATGCTGACACGAAGAAAGTTGTTCCCGGTACAGACAGCGGAGCATTTTCAATCAATGTTTCAGGGCTTGTTTTGAACACGCTCTACTATGTCAGAGCTTATGCAACCAATTCTCAGGGAACTGTATACGGTTTGGAAAAGGAACTTGACATGACGGGAACGCTGCCGGTAGTTACGACGGCTGCTGTCAGCGGAATAAGCATAGAATCAGGCACAGCGACATTCAAGGGAACGATAGAAGAACTCGGCGATCCGGCATATACGGAGCGCGGATTTGTTTATGGATTAACGCATAATCCGACGATTGACGACACCAAGAGAATTGTTTCCGGCAATGCTTCCGGAGTATTCTCAGCGAATATATCTGAACTTGTGAGAAACAAGATCTATTACATCCGTGCTTATGCGACAAATGCAGTCGGAACTTCTTATGGAGAAGAAGTAGTCCTTGATTTCACTACAGTAATGCCTGTTGTAAACACCAGTACAGTAACTGCCAAGAACATTGGTGCAGGAACGGCTACTTTCAACGGAACGATAGTAAGTGTCGGAGATCCGTCGTATACCGAGCGCGGATTTGTTTACGGTCTCACGCACAGCCCGACAATTGATGATACAAAGAAAGTTGTATCAGGTAACGGAACTGGAACATTTTCGGCGAATGTAACAGGGCTCTCGGTTAATAAAATCTACTATATCCGAGCTTATGCTACAAATATTGAAGGCACAGTATACGGAACGGAAGTTTCAGCTGATTTCAGCGCAATAATGCCAACTGTAACTACCAGTTCTGCAACATCAATAAATCTTACTGCCGGAACAGCCACGTTGAACGGCAAAATTGAAAGCATCGGTGACCCGGCTTACACAGAGCGCGGTTTTGTTTATGCAACAATCCATAATCCAACTGTTGAAGACAACAGTAAGAAAGTTGCACCTGGTAGCGGTACAGGCGATTTTTCTGCGAATATAAGCGGGCTTGTTTTGAACACGACTTATTACATCAGAGCTTATGCGAAAAGCAGTCAGGGAACTGCTTACGGTAGCGAAGTAACACTCAATTTCAAAGGTACGCTGGCGACAGTCAAGACAAATGCGGCAACAAATATCAGCATCGCTTCCAAAATTGCAACATTTAACGGTTCAATAGAGAATGTCGGGAATCCTGCATATACGGAACGCGGCTTTGTATATGGTATTACACATAATCCCAACATTGTTGATGACACAAAAAAGATTGCAGAAGGCAGCGGCGCTGGAGCTTTTTCCGCTAGCGTAACAAATTTAGAGATGAATAAAATCTATTATGTCCGTGCTTATGCGACAAATTTGCAGGGAACTGCTTACGGTAATGAAGTGACTTTGGATTTCAGCCAGAAGCTTCCTGTTGTAACGACTCAAGAAGTAACAGATAAGACTAACACGACAGCTACTTTCAACGGCACAATAGTAAGCATTGGCGATCCTGTCTACACAGAACGTGGATTTATTTATGGAACGATGCCAGTACCCGCTGTCGATGATACAGGTGCAATCATAATAAGTGTTTCTGGAAGTGGCACAGGGGCTTACGCTAGCTCCGTTAATAATCTTACAACAGGAACAACCTATTATGTCCGTGCTTATGCAAAAGTTGGGACGCTTATTGTTTACGGAAATATCGTTAATTTTGTAGCTCAATTACCACCTTATGTTGTATTGCCTGGAGGTCTTTTTGTGGCAAGAAACGATGTGGGAGATAAGCTAACTAATACTAGCGCATCCACCATGTGTAATAATAGTTCATTGGGAGGATTCACAGACTGGCGTCTTCCTACAATAAACGAACTGTCAACAGTTTATTCCAATAAGGACTTGATAGGTAATTTTCAAGAGTATGGATATTGGTCATCTTCATATGCGGGAAAATATGGTGGAGTATACCATTACTATTTAGTTAGATTTACTACAGGTAATATAGATTACGCGAGTGATTCCTCTCAAATATATGCTCGTTGTGTGAGAACTGAGGAATGAAGTACCAATTTTTGCATGGTGTTTTGGTAAGCTGTTCCCGCCAGAAGGAGGGAACAGCCGTGTGGTAAATCTGTGTTTTCGCATGGGAAAATGATGAAGTTCAGTAATTCAAAACCAGCGTTAGCGGATCAATTCTCCCCTCTTTCGGTCAAATAGACTTCTTTCTGTGAAGTCTGAAACGCCTCATTTATTCGCAGGTTAACCCGTCAACTTTCCCAAAAATCACAAAATTTACCGCTTTAACTGGCAAATAACTCCAATAATGGCAATTATGAAATTTTGTCCGACCTGTGACTTATCAATCTGATTTCTTGCTTTCTGTTTTCATTTTCTCTATTTTTTCCGTGTTTTTGGGTGTGTACATGGTGAAATTATGAAAAAATTAAATGTTCAAACCCGAAAAAAAGTGAATGTGCAGAGGCGATCCTTTATGACTCAGAAAACTCCGTCCATATTCAAAAAAAGTTCCGATCTGGCAATTTTGACAATAATTTCTCGCATTTTAGGCTTGGTGCGCGAATCTGTCACGGCAGCTTTTTTGGGAACGGGGGCTTTGGCGGACGCTTTTGCGGTCGCTTTCACGATTCCAAATGTCGTGCGGAGGCTTTTTGCCGACGGAGTTATTTCATCGGCTTTCATTCCGCGCTTCAAAGGACTTCTTGCCGAAAACAAAAGGGGAGAGGCTGCCGAATTTCTGAGTGCGCTTTTTACGATTGTGAGCCTTGTTTCGTTTGTTTTTGTCGCGGTTGCATTCGTTTTTTCGGGCGGCATAACGGCGATTCTGGCTCCTACGCTTGAGGAAAACGCGGCGGCAGAGGCTGCACTTCTTGCGAAAATAATGTTTCCTTACGTTTTTTTCATTTCGCTTGCAGCTCTTACGCAGAGCGTCCTCAACAGTTCAGGTATCTTCAGGCCGAGCGGAGCCTCGCCCATAGTTTTCAACATCGCCTTCATCACGGCTGCTTTTCTGATCGCGCCGCTTACCGGAAATCCGGCGAGAGCTCTTGCAGTCGGAGTCTTTACAGGGGGATTTTTGCAGCTTGCACTCCAGCTTCCTTTCATGACGAAAACGCTTTTCTGCTTCACTTTTACGAGCCTGAACAAAGCGTTTGCGAACCCGAATATCGCAAGATCGGGAAAAATGGTTTTGGCTGCGCTTTTCGGTACCGGCGCATACCAGCTGAACGTCCTTCTCACGACAAACATGGCTAACAGAGCGGGGGAGGGCGTTGTCAGCAGCCTTAGATTTTCGGCGCGGATCGAAGAACTTGTGATTGGTGTTTTTGTCGTGACTTTGAGCACCGTGATCCTTCCGGAACTGGTTGAAAACGCGAAAAGCAGGAACTTCGAAAAACTTACGGAAAACCTTGATTCAGCCTTGAAATTCGTCGCGTTCGTATCTATCCCGGCGTTAGTTTTCACGCTCGTCAATTCGACTGAAATAGTGCAGCTTCTTTTCGGATTCGGCAAATTTGACGAAAAATCGGTCGGACTCACCGCTTTCGCACTCGATTTCAGGATCGCGGGGCTCTTTTTCCTCGCACTTTCAAGGATCCTGAACTCGTTTTTCTATGCGCTCGAAAGGACAGCTCTTCCCGTTTTCGCAGGGATCTGTTCGATAGTTGTGAACTTCATCGCTGCATATTTTCTCGTCGATACTTTGGCCGGAGGCGGGATCGCGCTCGCTTCATCGCTCGCTTCTCTTACGGCGGCACTCATACTTTTTATAGCTGTGCTCAGATCCTTCAAAAACAGTGCGAAATTCGGAAAAACAGGTCTTTATTTTGCTAAAATATCAATGATTTCTGCAATTTCCGTTTTGCCTTTATTCTTTTTTAAAAATCATCTCTACGCTTTTTTTGACACTGTTTTCAAAACTGGCAAAATAAGCGAAATATGTTCTTTTTCAGCAACGGCACTTGTTTTTATGATACTTTTTGTAGGCATATCGGCAGTTTTGAAAGACGAAACATTACTGATTATCAAGGGAATATTCAGAAAACAGAGGTGAACACATGAAAAAAAGTTTGTTTTTGGTTCTTTGGAGTGCGGTATTTCTGACGGCGGCTCTTTTTGCAGAGGGTGAAACGACGGAAGCTGCGCCGCAGAAGGAAGAAGCTCCTTCGGAAGAAGTGAAAGCTGAATCTCAGAATGAACCGGCGGCCGAAACTGAATCTGCTCCTCAGGAAGAGGCAAAACCTGAAGAAAGCGCTGCGCCTCAGAGTGAATCTGCACCTGAAAAAGATAGTGAACTCGAAGCCGAGGAAGCAGCTGCAATACAGAGCGAATCCGTGTCAGAAGTCGTCGAAATCGAAGTTGTCGAGAATGAGGGAAAATTTATTTTTTCTGCCCGTTCTTTAGACAAAATGACCTGGAACGAAGCTCAGAATTACTGCAGAAAACTCGGATTCTGGGGTGAAACGTGGCGGCTGCCGAATGTCGACGAACTTAAAAAACTTATGCGCAACTGTCCTGCGACAGAGCCGGACGGAAGCTGCCGCGTGAGCGATGAGAACAACTGTCTTGCCGGAAACTGCTCAACCCCGAAAGATTCGTGCACTTGCGAGAGAAAACCGAAAAACAGAGGTTTTTACAGCATGTTCGGTGATGCAGACTATATCGGATTGTGGTCAGGATCTGCGCTTTCAAACGATGACAAAAAGGCTTGGGGGGCAGTTTTTTACAGCGGAATGATCGGAAGTGTCGGCAAAGATGCCAAACTCTATGTGAGATGCATTGCAAGGTCGGAAGGGTATGAAAAAGATGAAAATGCTGCGGACGAAAAAGGAAAAAATGATGAAAAATTTGCCAAAAAACTTGAATCCGCTCTTAGTGACAAGGATATAAATGAACAGTTTGACAAAAAGATGAAGGATTTTTCATACTGCGTTTACAAAGGGACCCGCGAAGACAAGGATATGACACACGGAAGAGTCACTATCGATTACACTGTCTCTGCGACAGGCGACGTCATATACTCCGGCGTGCAGATGAGCACTTTCGGTAATCTCACTGTTGAAAACTGTATCGCTGCGGAGGTGAAAAAGATGAAATTTCCGGCTCCTAAGCGCGGTGCGACGGTTTCTGCAGCTCATTCGATCATTTTTTCGGTAAAACGAAAGAAATAGCATCTGTTCACATTGACGATTTTTCTGGAAATTTCCTAAAATATTCCTAAAATAGCGCGTTTTTTGGATTAAGGTCTTTTTATTTAAGAGGTTAAAAAATGAAAAAACTTCTCGTGGTTGTAATTATCGCAGTCATAGTCGCCCTTTTGCTGGCTTACAAATGCAGCAGAAGCCGCGGTGCAAACAATGTTGAGACGTTACCTGAAACGTCTCAGCCGGCACCTGCGGCAGAACCCGCTCCAAAGGCGGAAGAACCTGCTCCAGCTAAAGAAGAACCTGCTGAAAAGGTAAATGAAGAACCGGCTCCTGAACAGAAGAAAGAACCTGCGCCGGCTCCGGCGAAAGAACCTAAAAAAGAAGTCAGAAAGGCTAAACCTGCTGCGGAAAAATCTGAAATGCCTGAAAAAGTTGAAAAGCCGGCACCGGTAGAGAAAGAAACTCCGAAAGCACAGCCTGTTGAAAAGAAACCGGTCGAGAGAGACGAGAAACCTGTTCCTGGAAGTCCTGCTCCCGCTTTGAGCCGCGAACCTGTCAGTTCAAATATCGATTCTGCAGGTGTTACGAAAGTTATAAATGTCAGCCGTGCAGCCATCAAAAGATGCTACGACAAGGCGCTTATGTCCAATCCGCAGCTTAAAGGGAAACTCTCGGTCAAAATCGTGATCAATCAGCAGGGAAGGGTCGACAGCACTGAAATCGTTGACGATTCTCTTCATGATGCCGAAGTTTCAAAGTGCGTAAGAGGTGTTATCGGCAGACTCCGTTTCCCGAAACCGGCAGACGGCACAGCGACAGTTACATTCCCGTTCGCATTTGACCCTAAAAATCAATAAATTCATATAAGTACTGTCAGTCATAAAAAAATCGGTTGATAATATTCCTGAAAGATTTAAAATAGAAAGGTTGTTTTACTCTCATTTGCGGAGAAGAGTTATGAGAAAAATTTTCTTTTTATTTTTGGTTTTTATCTTTGTTTCATGCAGTTCTGACGGAATGAAGAGGCTTACTCCCGTTTCAGAAGAAACTCCTGATGACGGTGTTGCCGAAAACGATGATCCGGAAGTTCAGGATCCGGATCCTGCTGAACCAACGGAAAATATTCCTGATGATGCTGAAGATCCGATATCTGACGATAACGAACCGGTCGGACCGGCAGACGAAGATCATGCGGTTTTGCCTGATGAAGAACCGGCGGACGATGATCCGGTTTTGCCTGATTCAGAGCCGCTTGACGATGATCCTGTTGATGACGATCCGCTTGAGAACGACACCGATGATCCGATCCCTGATGAAGAACCTCCGGTTTGCGGTGAGCTTTTCAACGGATCAAACTGCTTCATGGCGTCATGTAAAACCGATGCCGACTGCTGCGAAGCCGATCTTTGTGTCGCAACTGACGGCTGCGGCGGTGCGAAAGTTTGCAGAAACGCTTTCTTCAAAGAGAATTTCGATTCCTATGTGGCAGGAAATTTCCCGAATGAAGGACCATGGACATTGAAATATGCCGGCTCATCAAAATCGTATCAGATGGTTACCTCTGAAAGATATGTCTCTGCTGAAAACAGCATGCACCTCTTGGGAAGCAAAAAATACAATAATTCCGCGATCATGACCGCAGTCCTTCCGGAAGTGCCGAACGTGATCAATGTGGAAATGAAGATGAATACTCAGGGTGACAATGTTTATTTCGCACTCTGCACGTTTAACGGCAGCGGACAATGGGGCAATTATGACATGAAAGTCGAGTTCGCCGACGGAAAAATCAGATATCAGATCCCTGAATGGTCTGCCTACGAGATCGCACCTTCATACGAGCCGAACGAGTGGTATAAAATCAGGTTGAAACTCGATCAGGTGAATAAAACTGTTTCCGTCTGGGTCAACGACGAACTTAAAGTTGATAATCAGATCCATAATTTCGATTCTCTGCCGATCCCGAATATTTGTCTTTCTTCGGACAAAAACGACAAAAAAGTTTGGTTCGACGATATTTTCGTCTGGGGTGAATAGCTGATCTATCTTTTCCTTTTCTTCACTGCATCAAGTGCTGCAGGTAAGGAAAATCCTCTTGAAACAAGTTTCGGAACTAATTTTTCTTCTTCGCATTTCCCGAGTTTGGCAAGAGCCTTTTTGGCAGCTTCGACTTCTTCCCCGAAAGGGTAAAATTCGGTTAAATCGAGCGAATAGAGCAGGGAAGAGCACCCTTTTTCATAGAGTTTCTGCTTTAAATAGTTGATTCCCTTCCCTTTAGAGATGATTTCGGAAACATATTTTCTGAGAACTTTTGTGTCATCCAAGTAATTGAATCTGTTAAGCTTTTCTATTGCGGCGGCTGATTCTTCCTCAGTTGCTCCCTTTGCAATGATTTTCTGACGCAACTCTTCTGTGAAATAGTCTCTTCTTGCAAGAAGTCTGCACGCAAAATCAAAAAATCTGTCTGATTGATCCATTAAAGTTTTCCAAGTCCCAATTCAACGGAACTTTCTTTCATTCCTTCATGAACTATAGTGATGAAATCTTCAAGTGAAAGGGGAAAGTTTTCGGTCGCGCTATTGATCTGTTCTCTGTTTGCCCCTGCCGCAAAGCGTTTCTCCTTGAAGCGCTTCATCATGAAACCCATGTCGAGGAAGTGGATATTTTTTGTCGGTGACATGAGGACGCATGCCGTCAGAAAACCTGTCGTAGGATCGACCGCGTAAAGTGCCTTTCCCATTGCGGTAGTTGCCGGAATATTGCCGGAGTGCATGACTATCGCGTTAAGGATCTCGGTATCGTTGAAACCTTCTTTGCGGAGGATCTCGCCTGTGACGAGGCCGTGTTTCGGAAAATCGTCCTTGGTTTCTTCGTAGTCAAGGTCGTGAAGAAGTCCCGACATTGCCCATCTTTCTTCCTCTTTTTCGCCGAGAAACTGAGCCATTTTTCTCATTCCTGCTTCAACGGCGATGCTGTGTTTGATAAGATTTTTGTTCGGCAGGTGGAGTTCAAGCAGTTTGAGTGCGTCGTCTCTATTCATCTTCTTCTCCTTCTTTTTTCGGTATTGAATCGATTGCGGCCTTGCCCGATACGATGATGACGTTCTTTCTCGATCTCTTACGTTCTTCCAGTTTCCGGTTAGATTCGCACTCTTTGCACATGATCTTTCCGTTTTCCCTTTTCGGAGCGTAGAAAGCGTGTCTGAACTCGTGGCAGAATTCGCAGATGAAGTCAAACATATACTTTTCGTTTTTCGGGTCGAAAACTTTTTTGATTTTGCCTTCTTTTCTGTTCTTGTGCATCTCTTTAAGGCATTCGTCGCAGTAGTAGTTCCTGTGTCCGTCGGCAACGAACGAAACGAAATACTCTTTTCCGCATTTTGCACAGGTTATTTTCGTCAAAGTCTGTGTTTTTTTGAGCTTTTTCACGGTTCCACCTCCTAAAAAACAGCGCATAATACGACTTTTTCAAAAATCGGCAAGGGGATAAAGAGCGAAATCGGTGAATTTTTCGTGAATAATTGCCAAAATATGAAAAAAATGTATTATTCCGCTCCCTTTATTGTAAAGGGTGCTTTGTTTGTTTTTTTGTTGGTGGAGATGAAATGTCTAAATATGTTCTCGGAATAGATCTCGGAACTTCAACGACTACGGTCGCTGTCGTTCAGGACGGTCTTTCCACTGTAATCCCCATTCCAGGAGAGGAAGAAGACAAAATAATGCCTTCTGTCGTCTCTTTCGTTAATGAAGGTAAAAATATCATAGTCGGAAAAAAGGCTAAAGATATGCGGCACCTGAACCCTGTAAACACGATCTACAGCATCAAAAGGATCATCGGCCGCAATTTCAGCCATCCCGAGACTATAAAATATGCCAGAAAGTTCCCTTATAAAGTTGTAGGCGGAAAGAACGATTCGGTAGAAATAGAAATCTACGGCAAACGTATTACGCCGCAGCTGATCTCTTCTCTCGTTCTGAAAAAGGCGAAAAAAGCGGCTGCCGAATATTTGGGTGAAGAAGTTGTCGATGCGGTCATTACCGTTCCGGCAAACTACAACGAGGCTCAGAGACGTGCGACGCAGGAAGCGGGCCAGCTTGCAGGGCTCAATGTTCTCCGCATAATCAACGAACCGACGGCGGCGGCGCTTGCATACGGTTTCGGCAGCAACAGAGATGAAAAGATAGCCGTTTTCGATTTCGGCGGCGGAACTTTCGATATCACTGTTCTCGAAGTCAAGGACAACGTTTTCGAAGTCCTTTCGACTGCCGGCAACAGCTTTCTGGGCGGTGACGACATCGATGCCGCGATCGTGCAGTTCATGATGTACGATATTGAAGTCAACTACGGCGTCAAAGTTTCGATGAACAGCGAAATGATGACTGTTTTCCTTGCCGAAGCCGAGCGCATAAAGATCGCACTTTCGACACAGGACAAGATCAAAGTTCTCATCCGCAGCATGATCCCTCTCGGAGAAGACAGGTTCGCCGATTACGAAAGGATCATCGACAGGGAACTTTTCAACCAGATCATTGATCCTATCGTTTCTCAGGCTTTCGATATCTGCCGCGACGCGATGGAAAGCGCTCATCTTGATGTTTCGGCACTCGACGCGGTCATTCTTGTCGGCGGTTCTTCAAAGATACCGCGTGTTCAGGAACGCGTATCGGAATTTTTCAAACAGCAGCCTTACTTCGGTATCGAATCTGTCCTTGTCATAGCGATGGGTGCGAGCATCATGGGTAATTCGCTCATCAGCGACTACAGCGATCAGGCACCGGTTCTTCTTGACGTCGTGCCGCTTTCTATAGGTGTCGGCAGTGTAGGCGACTACATCGAAATCTTAGTCGAAAAGAACGAGCCTCTTCCGCTTGAAAGAACCAATGTCTTCACGAATGCGGCGGACGATGTAGATTCTGTAAAGATCGAGATCTATCAGGGCAACGCCAAAAGCAAGCGCGAATCGCATCTGATGGGTGAGCTCACGCTTTCTGAAATGAGAAAGGCGAAAAGAGGGGAACTCAAGATCGAAGTCAAATTCGAGATTGATACGAACGGCGTTCTCAACGTCAGCGCTGTTGATCTCGATACAGGAAGAATGCAGAAAATTTCATTGAATATTCTTGGTTTGGAGCAACGCCAATGAGAAAAAAGATAGCAATCCTTATGAAAGATGAAAAATATTTGAAATCATTGGAAAAATTTCTGACTTCGAAGATCGATGACTGTGAATGTTTCATCACGCAGGATGTAAAAGAGCTGCTTACCGAAAATTTAGAGAGCTACGACACCCTGATCGTTTCTTCGGTTCTGTCTGAAGGGATCTGGCTCAAAGCTCTTCCGGTCATCAGAAAGGCGAAAAGTTTTGTCCTTCTCGCTCTCACGGAGGGGCCTGAACTTAATGCAGACATCGCTGCAAAATACGGTGCGGCTGCGTTCTTCAAACTGCCGCTCAACAGTGAACAGTTTCTTGCCAAAATCAAGGAAGTCGTTGAAACCGGCGCTGAAAAAGCGAAGATCCCGACGGCTGTTTCGGTCGATATGCTTGAAGAAATCTCATATTTCTCGGAAAATATGGACAGTTACGACTACTACACCTTTTTCGGTCTGCCGCAGAACGCGTCTTTAGCCGAAATTAAGAAAAAATATATTTCGATGGCAAGGAAGTATCACCCTGACAAATTCAGGAACATTCCGGCGGATATAAGGGAAAAGGCTTACGATATCACTAAGCGGGCGAACGAGGCTTATTCTGTGCTGATGAATCCTTCAAGAAAGGTCATCTATGACAAGATGCTCAAGGAAAATCCCGACGCTAAACGCTTTGATTTCAGAATAAAAGTCTCTTACAACGAAACTCCGGAAGATACGATCCAGAACAATCAGGCGCGCCGTTTTGCAATTCTTGCGGTTAAAGCTATGGAAAGCGGGGATTACAGATCGGCTCTCACGCAGCTCAAAATGGCGGCTTCGATGGAAAAGAACAATTCATATATTGACCGTCTTATCGAGGAAGTCACTCAGAAACTCTCAAAATAGGACATGACATGAACGAATACTGCATCAAAT
Source organism: bacterium (assembly GCA_017963125.1). Taxonomy (GTDB): domain Bacteria; phylum UBP6; class UBA1177; order UBA1177; family UBA1177; genus UBA1177. The sequence continues at coordinate 31,044 of JAGCUA010000003.1, read as the reverse complement.
ACGGATTGAATGAAGAGCGTCTGCCTCAGCATGTTGCAATAATCATGGACGGCAACGGACGCTGGGCTAAAAAACGTCTGTGGAACAGGCTGGTAGGGCACAGAGCCGGAGCCGATGCTGTTGACGCAGTAACGACTTTGTGCCGGGAAATCGGAGTGAAATACCTCACACTCTATGCCTTTTCGACTGAAAACTGGAACCGTCCTGAATCGGAAGTCTCTGGTCTTATGGAGCTTTTCAAAGAATTTCTTATTTCCAAAAGAAATGTTCTCGTCGAAAAGAATGTAAGGCTCAACATCATAGGTGAAAAGGACAAATTCTCGCCTGAACTGCTCAAACTTATGAATGAGACTATCGAAGCTACGAAGCAGGGCGAGACCAAAATGGTCCTCACTCTTGCTCTCAGCTACGGTTCTCGTCAGGAAATCACTCAGGCAGTCCGGAAAATAGCTCAAAAAGCTGCATCGCATGAGATAGATCCCGGGAAAATCGATGAAAAAATGATCTCGGAAAGTCTCTACACTTTTGATATGCCGGATCCCGACCTTGTGATCAGAACGAGCGGCGAGTACAGGATTTCAAACTATCTTCTGTGGCAGATCGCTTATTCTGAATTCTATTTTACAGATACTTTGTGGCCCGATTTCAAAAAAGAAGAGTTCATCAAAGCCCTTCAAGACTACGCCGGAAGGGAACGCCGCTTCGGAAAAACCGGCGATCAGTTGAAAAAATAAGGGGAGACTGAGAAGGTTTTCCGCCGTTCATGAGCAACGTTCAGAAACGTTAAAAAAATTTCTCAAACAAGTGAAAAATTTTGTGGATTCTGTTCCGAAAATGCGTATAGCATTAAGTATGATTTTGGAAAACGAATACACAAAAAAACGGAGGGTGAGATGAAAAAAATCGTGTTTCTGGTGATCGTTTTGGTTTTTGTAGCTTCATGTAAAGATTCCAAACTTTGTGAATCGGCGCGAAATGATGCCTCTGTCGCATCGTGGAAAGCGTATCTCGCACAGTTCCCCGACGGAAAATGTGCTGATGAAGCAAAAGCTGTTTTGGAAAAAGAGGAAGAAAAAGCTTGTTCGGAGGCGAGAAAAGAGAACACCCGCGCAAGTTGGGAAAAGTATTTAAAAATCTTCTCTGACGGAAAATGTGCAGAAGAGGGAAACTCTGTCAGGAACAAGTTCACAAAAGTCGGCGGTTTTGAATGGTCTGATATATCTGATGTCGCAATGAAATGGATCGAAATAGATGATGAACCGTTTGCCGGTTCTTATTGCCGTAACCTTAGGGAAGGAGGTCATTCCGACTGGAGACTGCCTGATATTGATGAACTCAGACTGCTGGTTCAGAATCATCCCGGAACAGCTGCAGGAGGAAAATGCAGAATTTCTGCAGAAAATGATGAGAGAATTGACGACGAGAGCGAAGGTGATGATGATATTTGCGAAGGCATAGAAGGAGAGAAATTCAGTAAACTTGGTGATAAAGATGAACTTTGGTCTTCATCTTTGTCTGACACTTGCCGGACTGTAGCGTATAGGTCTATTAATTTCATCAATGGTGGAATATTATCCACTCACGTGAGCAACGATCTTTATGTCCGCTGTGTCAGGAAGGATGATAGTGATGCCTGTGAAGAAGCGATGGAAAAAGATAGCTATGAATCATGGGAGAACTATCTTTCTCTTTTTCCTAACGGCAACTGTTCGAAAGAGGCAAGAGCTGCTCTGGAAGATGCCCCAGTCTGCAAGAGGGTGCGAAAGCAAAATACACAAGCAAGCTGGGAATTTTATTTGGGAAAATTCCCGAAAGGCAAGTGTGTGAACGAGGCAAAAGATGCAGTTTGCGAAAAAGTAAAAAAACAGAACACCCGTGCTGCATGGGAACATTATTTGAAAACCTTCCCTGACGGAAAATGTGTAGAAGAAGGAAAAGCTGTCAGAAATAAATTTAGAAGAATCGGAAATTATGAATGGTCAGATGTAATAGGGGCATGGGATGTATCCTGCGAAGAACTTGTCGAGGACGGACACGATGACTGGAGAGAGCCGAACATAGATGAACTCAGAGTGCTGGTTCAGAATCATCCTGGAACAGTTGCAGGCGGAGCATGTAAAATTTATGAAAAAGATTCCATCGAAGTCAATAGAAAATTCGATAAAATAGATGAAGAAGCTGCTGCCAGATTCAATTTTGAGAATTGTTACGGTGTAGAGAGCGGTAATTTCAGTAAACTCGGAGATAAGGGCTGGCTTGATTCAAGTTCTGTTTCAGGAGAAGGATCTTTCTGTGGTATCATAGGAAAAACGTACTTCTCGATTTCTTTTGACAATGGAAAACTGTCTCCTGACGGCCGTTTCGGCAGGACTCGTTGTGTTCGTCAGGATGATCAGGACGCATGTGAAACCGCTAAAAAGTATAATACAATTTATTATTGGAATTTTTATATTGAGAATTTCCCTGAAGGTAAATGTTCTGCTGAGGCAAAAAAAGCTGTGGACAAGTTGTCTTGCGAAGAAGCGCGAAAAGAAAATAGTTCATATGATTGGGAAAATTATTTGAAAGAATTCCCTGAAGGCCAATGTGCAGCCGAGGCAAAGGCATTTCTGGATAAAGAGGCCGCAAAAGAAGATTCCGAAAGTAAGTAACTACATTTGAGAGAGAAAAAGGAGGTGAAAATGGGAGTCTCTAGTTGTATGCAGCTCTCATCATTCGGACAGATAAATATTAGGGCACCAGAAATCGGCTATATAAAAGACAGAATTATTCAAATTGCGACTCATGGGATACAGGATGACTTTGACTGCGAAATCATGAGTAATAGTTTGTTTTATTATTGTTGCGGGAAAGATCCTACACCGATAGCAGCATTCGGCGAATCTTTACCGTTGTATGTTTATGTTGATTTCCTTTACGGTAGGGATTTTAGAACTGAAATTGATGAACTTTATCATCGGTTATCTCTCAAAGGATTCAAAACTGTTGAATTATGTGCTTTTAACGCTAATGTGAAAGATTCTTATTCAAAAAATATGAATCAGGGTGCAAGATCAGAGTTGTCAGTTTGGAAAACACGCGAAAATAATACTTTTTTTCTTCTGTATGTTAAGGGGGATGCGGACGATACATTGGATGCTTTGTATACAGATAATAGACAAGGTTTAATCTTGCCGAAGTGTATTTGTAATCTTTTGTATGAAGGTTGTCATCGGAGTATATCTCAGATAGAAAAAAGGACAGAATATATTTTGGGGCATTGGAATCAAGATAAGTATAAAAAGGTCGGAGAAGTTGAATACTTAGGAGATTACGGTTGGGAAAAAGCCGAGCTTTGGCATAGAAGGTTTTATTATTGGTGGAGTTATTGAATTTTCTTAATTTATCTATGTCTGATTTCGAGGTGCAGGCAGGTTAAAAAATAAACCCGGAGGGTGAAAATGAAGAAAATCGTGCTTTTGGTGATTGCTGTTTTGTTGCTAACTGCATGTAACGCGGCGCTAAATGATGCTATCGTCGAATTGTGGGAAGCGTATCTTGAACAATTTCCCGATGGAAAATATTCGGGAGAGGCAAAAGAGTTTCTGGACAAATCACTCTGCGGCGAAGCTAAAAAGTATGGAACATTCTGGATATGGCATTATTATTCGGAACAGTTTCCGGAAGGCCAGTGCGCAACTGAGGCTGAAGCGGCATTGGACAAGTTATCCTGTGAAGAAGCACGAAAAGAGAACCATTCATCTTATTGGCATCGCTATTTGGATAATTTTCCTGAAGGCCAGTGCGCTGCCGAAGCAAAAGTTGCATGGGAGAAGTTATCCTGCAAGGAAGCACTAAAAGAGCACAATTCGTGGGATTGGAAAGATTATTTGGATGATTTCCCCGACGGAAAATGTGCGGTTTTAGCGGAAGAGTTTTTGTGTGACAATGCAATGGATGAAGAAACACTTTTAGCTTGGGAACTATACTTAAGATACTTCCCTAAAGGAATATGTGCTGAAGAAGGAAACGCTTTCAAAGCTAAATATAAAAAAACAGGTACTGTGGAATGGTCGGATGCTGTTGATATAAATTTTATAGTCTTCGATGCTTATTGTGAAAAGCTTGAAGAGGGTGGTCACAAGGACTGGAGACGTCCGACTGAGGAAGAAAAAATGAAGCTTGTTGAAGACTGTTACGAAACAAAGAAAAAAGGTAAATGTTTATATGAAATATTATATACGAAATCTTTCGGACGTTGTGTGCGTCAGGATGAACATGATGCCTGTGAATCGGCAAAAAAGTATGATGATCCGGATTTATGGATTTACTATTTTAACAATTTCCCTAACGGAGAATGTTCGGCTAAGGCAAAAGCTGTTTGGGAAAAAGAAGAACAGTCGAGATGCCAGGCTGCGCAAGAAGATTCATATTTTGAGGACTGGGATTACTATTTGAAGAAATTTCCTGAAGGCCGGTGCGTTGCCGAGGCAAAAGAGGCATTGGAAAAAATATCCTGTGAGGATGCTCAGGCTCCAAACGGGAAACCCTGGATGTGGCGTGATTATCTTAAAAAATATCCGAACGGTCGATGCGTGTCCGAGGCGAAAGCGGCTTTGAATAAAGATTGGCTGCGTACAGATAAATCAGCCTGTGAAGAAGCAAAAAAGTATGGAACATTCTGGATATGGCAGAATTATCTTGAAAAATATCCGAACGGTCGATGCGCTGCTGAAGCAAAAGTTGCACGGGACAAGTTCTTCTGTGAATACGCGCGAAAAAAGAACGGTTCATATTATTGGGAACAATATTTGGATACATTTCCTAAAGGTCAGTGTGCCGCTGAAGCAAAAGTTGCACCGGACAAGTTATTCTGTGAAAAAGCGCGAAAATGGAACGATTCAGATGGTTGGGAACGATATTTGGAGAAATTTCCAGAAGGCCAATGCGTTGCCGAGGCAAAAGTTGCATTGGAGAAGTTATCCTGTGAAAAAGCGCGAAAATGGAACCATTCAGATGATTGGAAACGATATTGGGAGAAATTTCCAGAAGGCCAATGCGTTGCCGAGGCAAAATCGGCATTGAAAGAAGCGAGGCGGAGAAGAGAGAAAGAAGCCTGTGAAGAAGCGCGAAAACATAACGAATCATATTATTGGAAAAAATATTTGGAGTATTTTCCTGAAGGTGAATGTATAGAGGAAGCAAAAGCTTTTAATGCCAAATATAAAAAAACAGGTAATGTGGAATGGTCGGATGCTTCGACTATAAGCTATGAATCCTATTGGGAGTTAGAGGAAAGAGCAACTCGTTATTGTAAGGAACTTGAAGAGGAAGGTCACGCGGACTGGAGACTTCCGACACTAGATGAACTGAAGATGCTTGTTGAAAACTGTTCCAAAACAAAGAAAAAAGGTGAGTGCTTCTATAGCAGATTACATGGAGATGAGACTGCCCTTTTAGCTTATTTTGATCAAGGATATATCGAATTATTAGAATTGTGGGGGGAGAGGGATGCATCTCAGTATGCATGGTCTGCTAGTAAAAGCGGAATTTTCAGAATAGAATTTAAAGAGTGTGATGAATGGGAGGGGTATGAGCGGCACGAATGTCCAAAATTTTCGCATACCATCAGGTGTGTGCGTCAGGAAGATGAGGGGGAATGCGAAACAGCCAGGAAATATAATATTCCATATTTCTGGAAATTTTATCTTGAAAATTATCCGAACGGTCAATGCGCAGCAGAAGCAAAAACGGCCTTGGATAAGTTGTCCTGTGAAAAAGCACGAGAACATAACGATTCAGATTATTGGGATAGCTATTTGAAAGAATTTCCAAAAGGCCAATGCGTATCAACCTATGACAAATTGCTTTGCGAAGAAGCACGAACAAAGAACGATTCATATTATTGGGAACGTTATTTAAACAAATTTCCAGAAGGCCAATGCTCAGCTGAAGCCAAATCGGCATGGAAAGAAGCAAGGCAGCGTGAAGAGAAGTTATCCTGTGAGGAAGCGCGAAAAGAGAATCGTTCATCTAATTGGAAAAGTTATTTGAAAGAATTTCCAGAAGGCCAATGTGCATCAGAAGCAAAAGCAGCATTGGACAAGTTATCCTGTGAGGAAGCGCGAAAAGAGAATAGTTCATCTAATTGGAAAAGTTATTTGGAAGAATTTCCTGCAGGCCAATGTGCATCAGAAGCAAAAGTAGCATTGGACAAGTTATCCTGTGAGGAGGCGAGAAAAGAGAATAGTTCATCTAATTGGAAAAGTTATTTGAACAAATTTCCAGAAGGCCAATGTGCATCAGAAGCAAAAGCTGCATGGAAAGAAGCGAGGTTGCGTGAAGATAAGTTATCCTGTGAAGAAGCGCGAAAAGAGAATCGTTCATATTATTGGGAATGGTATTTGGATAAATATCCAGAAGGCCAATGCGCAGCTGAAGCAAAAGCGGCTTATGACAAGTTGTCCTGTGAAGAAGCGCGAAAAGAGAACAATTTATATTCTTGGAAAAGTTATTTGGAAAAATTTCCTGAAGGCAAATGCTCGCCAGAGGCAAAGTTGTTTTTAAAGATACAAGATAAAACATATTGTAAAAAAGCGAGAAAAGAGAATAGTTCATCTAATTGGAAAAGTTATTTGGAGGAATTCCCTGAAGGCCAATGTGCAGTTGAAGCAAAAGCTGCATGGAAAGAAGCAAAGCAGCGTGAAGACAAAAAAGCCTGTGTGAAAGCGCGAACAAATAACTATTCATATTATTGGAAAAGTTATTTGGGAGAATTTCCTGAAGGCAAATGTGCATCCGAGGCAAAGGCATTTCTTGATAAAGAGGCCGCAAAAGATAAATAGAAACGGCTCTCTTTCTGCAATTTCTCTCAAAATCTGACACTTTTACTCACTTTCGATCGTTTTTTTGTGCTTTTTTGCCTTTTTCCGGAAGTCTGATCTTGCCGGTTCGGCGTAAAAAACACCTCTTTTTTTACTGTAAAAAATTTTTTACCCATAAATTTCAAGTAGATACGAAAAAAAATGAGAAAGATGCTTTACACGTGTGGCGTTTTGTGGTAAATAGTGGTGTTATGGGCTTTTTGGGTGTCAAAAGATGTCAACACTTGATAAGACATTCTTCGGAAGAAAGGATTACCGAATCGATCCGAAAGGAAGAATTACTCTTTCGGCCGATTATTATTCCAAACTGAATCTTACGGAAAATTCCCACGTTGTTATCGTGTGCAGTCCTTGTGAAGAAGAACGTTATCTCGAGCTTTTTTCCGAGGAAGAGTGGGCAAAAAAGCAGATGCTGGTTGACAACATGGACGAAGGGGAGATCAAAGATTATTTTCTCAATAACTATATCGGAGCTGCGGAGCGTATCGAACTTGACGGTCAGAACAGAATAAGGCTTCCGAAATACATGATTGAATACGCCGGAATAGACAAGGATGTCGTTTTTGTCGGTGTAATAAGTAATCTCAGAATCTGGGCGAAAGAAAATCTTGAGCCTAAATCCCGTATCACCAAACAAAATCTGTACGATGCAATAAATAAGGCTAAACAGAAGGTTGTAGAAGGCAGAGGTGACAAGTAATGGATTTTGTTCATGTTCCTGTCCTCTTCAATGAAGTATTGTCTTCTTTTGACAACGAACCTTCTGTTTTTGTCGATCTTACTGCCGGCGGCGGCGGTCACGATGCCGGCATTCTTGCAAAATATCCGAATGTACGTGCTGTCCTTATCGACAGAGATCAGGACGCGGTGGCGCATCTTAAGGAAAAGTTCGCATCTTTCCCGAATGTTACGGTAGTGAATGCGCCTTTCAGCGAAATTGATAAAGTCCTCTTCCTTCTTCAGATACCGAAAGCAGATATCGTTTTTGCAGATCTCGGTGTCAGCAGCTTTCAGTTCGATACCCCCGATCGCGGTTTTTCGATGCAGAAAGACGGTCCGATGGATATGAGAATGGATAAAACCTCCCCCTTAACCGCTCTCGATTTCATTAAAAATTCGACCGAAGGTGAACTCAGGAACATTCTGAGTCTTTACGCTCAGGAGCGCGAGGCCGGAACGGTGGCTAGAACGCTAAAAAAATGTGCCGACGAAGGTATGACGACGACGATGCAGTTCGCTGACGAAATAAGAAAGGCGAAAAGGTATGCGAAAAAAGGGATCGATCCTTCAACGCAGGTGTTTATGGCGATCAGAATGGCTGTAAACGACGAACTCGGAGAGCTCGAAACTGCGCTGAAAAAGGCTTTCCCGCTTCTTTCGGACAAAGGTGTCATGGGCATCATCACTTTCCATTCGACTGAAGACAGGATCGTGAAAAACTTTTTCCGTGACCGCAAAAACAAAGTTCCGTTCTATATCGACGGCAAAGACTCCGTTCCTTTCTGCGACGAAGCTTCGTTTGCAGTCGATATGATAACTCCTACTGATGAGGAGTGCGGAAGAAATCCGCGTGCAAGAAGCGCGAAACTGAGAATATTGAAGAAAAAGACCGTTTTTATATAACTTTAGGAGGATAACTATGCCGGCTTACGTTCATGCAGATTCAAAAAACATCAGAAAAGAAAGAACAAAAATTTTCAGCAGCTCGAGAGTCATCTCGACAAAGATCCAGACGCTTTTTTCAGGCGAACTTGTTGTTTATATCTGCATGATACTGACGGCAGGCTCCCTGATGCTCACAGACAGCTACTACAAGGCTTACAAGGCGAATCTTAAAAGAGAGATCATCCAGAAGATCGAAGACACTAAGGAGCTCGTATGGCGGAAAGAAACTACGGAGCACGCATATTTGAAAATGACATCCGCTGAAGCTCTGATGCAGAAAGCTAAAGAAATGAAGATGTCTGTCGTAACTTCGGATAAATTCGTAAAATTAGATTAATTCCGAGCTGAGAGATCTGAAATGTGGGGGAGGGGAGTATGGATACCGGTAGAAAGATATATCTTTTTTTTGCGTCTGTAGTTCTTATCGCTTTTTTTGTTGTCATAGGAAGATTCTACTATCTTCAAGTCTTAAAACATGAAGAACGAATGAATAAAATCGCAAATTCGTTCGAATACAAGGTCGTCAAAGGCCGCAGGGGAACCATCTACGACAAGGACGGCAATCCGCTTGCAATGAGTGAATACAAAATCGATCTTGCAATCGATCCTGCGGGAGTCGGAGATAAGGAATTCATGGCTGACATTATATCCTCTAATGTCGGTATCGACAGACAGAAAGTCCTTGAAATCCTTAAACAAGACAAGAAAAAAGGCAAAGCGAATCATTATGCGATTCTGAAAAAGGATCTGAAACGCGAAGAGGTCAGGATTCTCAAAAGTGCGGTGAAAGAGGCCGGAGAGATCGAGTCTAAGAAATTCAAGGAAATAAAATCTGATGATAATGACTCTCCAGAGGAGAAAGAGAGGAAGCTGAAAGAAAAGAAAAAGGCGGACAGACGCAGAAAAGACCTTAATCAGATAATTTACGAGGAGGGGTTCAAACGCGTATATCCGCAGGGAAAACTGCTTGCCAATGTTTTGGGTTTCGTTCAGGCAAACAAAAAAGCAAATGAGGATAATGCAGAAGGGCTCGACGGTATCGAACTTAAATACGATAAAGAACTTGCAGGAGAAAAAGTATATCTCAAACAGAACAAACTCACGAAAAAAATAGTTTACGATGACGATATCGATATCGAAAGCGAACTCGGCGAGTCAAGAAGAGGAAAAGATATTTATCTTACTATAGATTCCGAGATCCAGTTCATCGCAGAAGAGGAACTTGCCAAAATGATGGAAAAAGTTCAGGCAAAATGGGGCGGAGTAGTCATTATGGAACCTGCTTCAGGTAAAATCCTCGCAATGGCCAACTATCCGACTTACGAACCTGAGCATTACAGCGATTATTCCCCGGAATATAAGAGAAATCACGTCGTTTACGATATTTTTGAACCAGGATCGACATTTAAAGCATTCTCTATTCTGGCTGTTCTCAACGAAAATCTGGTCAAACCCGGAGAGGTTGTCTTCGGTGAAAACGGAAGTTTCATTTTCGGTAAAAAGAGAGTCCGCGATTCTCACCCGAATCAGTGGATGACTATCAGGGATGTCGTCGTAAATTCAAGTAATATCGGGACGATAAAGTTTGCCGACAGGCTTAGCAACAAGCAGCTTTACGACTATTTTACCATGTTCGGTTTCGGTCAGAAAAGCGAGATAAATATTTTCGGAGAGGCGTACAGAGCTATAAGAAAGTATGATACATGGTATCCGATAGACAAAGGAAACCTCTCTTTCGGACAGGGGCTTTTCGTAAATATGGTGCAGTTGGTCAGAGCTTATTCGGCGATATACAACGGCGGAGTTCTGTGGAAGCCCGTTCTTGTTGATAAAGTTGTCGGAAAAGATTACGAAAAAGTTTTTGCTCCTGAGCCGAAACATATAAACTTTGAATATAAATCCGATAAAAAGATGATAGAAATGCTCGAGGGCGTTGTTTCCGACGAACACGGAACGGCAAAAAAGGCGCGTATCAAAGGTGTAGAGGTCGGCGGCAAAACCGGAACGTCCCAGATTTTCAACAAGGAAAAAGGAATGTATGAATGGAACAGAGTCGTCTGTTCTTTTGCCGGAGCCGTTCCCAACAACGACCCGAAATTTGTTGCAGTTGTCGTTATCGCTGAACCTAAGGGAAAGGAATACGGCGGAACAGTTGCAGCACCTGTCTTCAAAGCGATAGCGGAGAGGATCCTTCCGAAATTTGACGTTACGGTTTATAAAAACGACAAGGATAAAGATAAAATCCCCGAATATGCAGCTGTCGATACGACAGGCAGCGTAATCGATTTCGATTCTTCCGAAATCGGTTCCGATTATGTCAAAATACCCAATTTCAAAAATATCGGTGCGAAAGATGCTCATGCTATCGCAAACGACAACAATCTCGAAGTCGTTTTTATCGGTAATCCGGTAAACAACGGAAAGATAGTCGGGCAGTCGCCTAAAGCCGGAGAAGTCGTTGTTGCAGGAACGATTGTCCGTCTTGATATCGAAGAGGAAAAGGAATGATGAAAACAACTGATTTTATTGATGTTATTTCAAAATTCACTGTGTGCTCACCTGTGTCTGACAAAAGTGCAGGACTCGAAAAAATAACCGCCGATTCGCGTGAAGTCGCGCCGGGCAGCGTATTCTTCTGTATCAAAGGTCAAAACAGCGACGGGCACGATTTCATTGATGCGGCTTTTGAAAAAGGGGCAGAGTTCGTTGTCGGAGAAAAGGAATGCGGAAAAAAGAATTACATTCGCGTCGACTCAGTGAAAGATGCTCTGAGAGCTGTCCTTCCGGTTTTTTACGACGAACCCGACAGAAAAATGAAAATGATCGGAGTCACAGGAACGAACGGAAAAACTTCTACGACATTCATTGTAGAAAACATTCTTCGCGATGATCTGAGCTGCGGAGTTATCGGCACTTTGAACTACAAATATGCGGGAAAGCTGATCCCCGCGCAGAATACGACTCCTCTCAACTGGAAGTGGTATTCTCTGCTTGACGACATGAGAAAATCGGGTGTGGATGCTGTCATTTCGGAAGTGAGCAGCCACGCTCTAGCTGAAAACAGGATCGAAAAAACGATGTTCGACGCCGCGATTTTCACGAATCTTACCCGCGATCATCTCGATTTTCACAAAACTTTCGAAAATTACTATCAGGCAAAAAAAAAATTGTTCTCCGAGCATCTTAAAAGCGGCGGAACGGCAATCATAAATATCGATGACGAAGCTGGAAAAAGGCTCTCTGAAGAGCTTGCCGGAGTTCGTCAGATAAGAATCTCCGAAAAAGACAACTCTGCGGAATTATTTATAAAAACAGAAAGAATCGGTGACGACGGCAGCGAAGTCGTTTTTACGTTCGGCGGTATTTCCAGAAAAGTAAAGATCCCTCTTGTCGGAAATTTCAACATATACAATACGGCAGGCGCTTTTGCTGCATCAGCTCTCTTTATCGGTGCAGAAAAGGCGTTCGGGAGGATCGGAAACAATGTCTCCGTTCCCGGTCGTCTTGAAAAAGTGGGGAAACATGCTGTCTATATCGACTATGCTCATACTCCCGATGCAATGGAAAATGTTCTGCTTACTTTAAGAAAATTAGGCATTTACGAAAAAATAATCATTGTTTTCGGTGCCGGGGGAGACAGAGACAGCGGAAAACGTCCGATAATGGGTGAAACGGCGTGCAGATTTGCCGACAGGATCATAGTTACTGATGACAATCCGAGAACAGAGGATCCAGAAAAAATAATCGCAGATATTCTTGCCGGATGCCCGAAAGACGCTGATGTCACAGTGATAAACGACAGGGCTGAGGCGATTAAAAAAGCTGTTGAAATCAAAGGAAAAAACGATGTTGTTCTCATTGCCGGAAAAGGCGCCGAGAACTATCAGATCACAAAAAGCGGAAAGAAGTTCTTTTCAGACAGACTTGAAGCCGAAAAGTCACTTGGGGAGGTATAGATGTTTACAACACAGCTGATCGAAAGGGCCCTTAACGAGGCCGGATCAAAAAAAAAGCTCAAAAATGCAATAATTTCAAAATGCTGCATTGATTCGCGCGAATGCACTGAAAATTCTCTCTTTTTTGCCTTCAAAGGCGAGAAAACAGACGGTCACAACTATGTTCCGGACCTTCTTAAAAAAGGTGTTATATGTATAGGTTCTGAAGATATTTCGCAGGATGAAAACTACATAAAAGTCCCTGATGTTCTTGATTTTATGAGCATCATGGCGCATGAAAGAAGAAAACTTTTCTCCGGAAAAGTGATAGCTGTTACCGGTTCGAGCGGAAAGACTTCTACACGTCAGCTAATAGCTTCGATGTCAGCCGTTTCTGGAAAAATCGTTTATGCGACGACGGGCAATCTCAACAATCATCTCGGGATGCCGCTCGTCATTCTGAATATGCCGCTTTGCACCGAAGTCCTCGTTCTCGAGATGGGTATGAACCACAGCGGTGAAATCAGGAATCTTGTTGAGATCGCAGATCCCGGCTTCGTAACTATAACCAATATCGGAAACGCGCACATCGGAAATTTTGCAAGCCACGCTGATCTTGCAGCCGCAAAACTTGAGATTTTCGATTTCTCAAAAGCCGTCGTTTCGGCGAATGTTTCCGATCCTTACATGAAAAAATGGGTCGATGAACACAAAAATTCAAGAAATATCCATACCTATTCAAATGAAGCGCTGGAAAAACTCGCGGAAGATTTTGAAGAACTGCCGGATTTTATGGTAGAAAATATAAACTGCGCGGCAAATGTTGTTTATGCGGCTCTCGGCTTTTTGCCCGATCTTAAAAAATCTGTTGCAAAATGCGTGCTTCCCGGAATGAGAGGGGAGGTTAAGGTTCTCGGAAAGCGCACTTTTGTTGTTGACTGCTATAATGCAAACCCTCAATCGATGAAGAGATCGATTGAAAATTTCTACAAAAAGTATGCCGTAAAGGAATCTAAACAATGCGTTCTTATTCTCGGCAGTATGTTCGAACTTGGCGATTTTTCCGAAAAAATGCACAAAGAACTTGTAAATTCTTTAAAAGACTTTACACTATTAAGGGCGGTTTTTTTGGTTGGTTGCGAATTCGATAAACTGAAGTCGGATTTTTTGAACTGCGAAAAGCTCGTTTTTTTGGGTGATATTGCGGAAATCAAAGGTCTGCTGCCGGAAGAGGGAACGTTCCTTGTGAAAGGTTCGAGAGGCAACAGACTTGAAAGACTTTTCGATTTTCTGGAGGTTTGAAAATGAACGCATTGATAGTCGGACTCGGAATTTCGGGAATCTCTTCTGCCAGATTTCTGAAAAGCTCCGGATATGAAATTTTTATTTACGATGACAACGCAGCGCAGCTTGAAAAATATTCGGCCGAATACCTGAAATATGACGAAACCCAGAGATATGACCTTGCGATAATCAGTCCCGGAGTTCCTGCCACACACAAAGTTATTCAGAAACTGAGTGCTCAAGGAACTGAAATCATTGGAGAACTCGAACTTGCCGGAAGGTTTGTGAAAGATGAAAAAGTTATTGCGGTTACCGGTACTAACGGAAAATCGACGACGGTATCGCTTATCCACGCCTTTCTTAAAAACGCCGGGTTCAAGTCGTTCCTCTGCGGAAATATCGGCGAACCGGTCATAAACGGAATAGGAAAAGGATATGAATTCTTCGTTATAGAACTCAGTTCTTTCCAGCTTGAGACTTTGAGAAGTCTCAAGGTAGATGTTGCAATGGTCCTGAATGTCACACCTGACCATCTTGACAGATACAAAGACTTCGAAGACTACAAAAACACCAAACTTAACTTGCTGAATTTGTTGAAGAAAGGCGGCGTTGCCGTTCTTGGGACCGGAATCGTTTCCGATGATTTCGCACATCCTGATTTTGATCTCAGACTCTTTTCAGTTGAAGGAACGAAAGATATAAAGTGTGATGACGAGTATGTATTTTTTGACGGTAAAAAGCTGAAAGTAGATGATCTCAAGATACGCGGACATCACAATATCGAAAATATAATGGCAGCCGTTTTAGGTGTAAAAGAGTGGGTGGGTGATACTGAGATCCTGAGAAAATCGCTTCTCGAATTTGATCCGCTTGCTCACAGAACCGCTTTCGTAGATAAGTTCCAAGGTGTTGAATTTATTGATGATTCCAAGGGAACAAACGTCGGAGCGGTTGAGAAGTCACTTGCCGGATTCGCTGACGGGAAAGTCGTTCTGATTCTCGGCGGAGTCGATAAAGGCGGCAGCTACGAGCCTGTGCGTATTCTTGCCGACAGAAAGTGTAAAGGAGTTGTCCTCATCGGTGCCTCGAAAGAGATAATCCGTCCTTATTTCAATGGTTTTGCAAATGTGGAAAGTGCCGATTCCATGGCTGAGGCCGTAGAAAAGGCGTTTCTTCTTGCGAAAAACGACGGTGTCGTTCTCTTTTCACCGGCGTGCTCAAGTTTTGACTGGTACAAAAACTACAAAGAGCGCGGAGTCGATTTTGTCAACAAAGTCAAAGACTTGAAGGCTAAGATGGGGGTATAGTCATGGAAAAAGTGGTAAAACTCTATTTTTCTATATTTTTTCTTCTCGTTGTTTTCGGGATGGTGATGGTTTTCAATATAAAGATGTTCAAGGTGCCTTCGGCCGAAGCTGAGCTTTGGTATCAGATCCGCGGACTTGTCGTCAACTTCGCTTTTGCCGGGACCGCTTTTATTGCGGCTTATCTGGTAAATCTCTCCTGGTTGAAAAATTCATCGAGGTTTCTTGTCGCTTTCATGATCTTCCTTCTCGGCATTACTTTGATTATCGGAGCTAAGAGAAACGGTTCCGTGCGCTGGATAGATCTCCGCTTCATGATGCTTCAGCCTTCAGAGTTCGCAAAAATCGTCGTTGTGATCTATCTGAGCGAGGTAATGACCAAAAAAGGAGAAAGGGTCCAGCTTCTTCAGGATCTTATCACAATAGTTCTTGTAGTTGTCGCCATTGTCGCCTTGATTGCGGTGGAAGATCTCGGAACATCGATAATCATCTGCGGAACGGCAACGCTCATGCTTCTTTTGGGCGGGATGAGAAAAAAATATCTCCTCTATCTTTCTCCCTTGGCGGTTGTTGCGTTAGCCTTTCTGATTTTTATGCCTGGCAAGGGCTACAGGATCGGAAGACTTCAGGCTTTCATCGATCCGTGCGGTATTGAATACAGAGACAATATCGGTCTGCAGCAATGCCGCGCTCAGGTCGCACTCAGTATGGGAGGTTCAACCGGAGTCGGATTCGGAAATTCGACCGAGAAAGTTGCGAATCTGCCGGAAGCCCAGACGGATTTCATTTTTCCCATAATAGGAGAGGAATTCGGTTTCATCGGCTCTTTGATTCTGATCCTGATCTTTATGGCTATGTTCGGAATAGGATCATATTTTGTCCTGCATATGCAAGATACATTCAATTTTTATCTTGTTGCAGGTTTTGTGCTGATGCTTGTTATGCAGGTCTTGATAAATCTTCTCGTCGTTTCGTCGTTTTTCCCGAATAAAGGTGTACCGCTGCCTTTTATCAGTTACGGCGGGAGTGCATTGGCAAGTTATTCAATCATGGTCGGACTTATCCTCAATGCGGTAACGAGTGAGAGCCGACGCTGATTCCGGAGGTGAAAATGGATAGCGCTATCGAAACAAAATTTATGCTGCTTATGACCGGCATCAATACGAGAGAACAGCAGAAGACAGCACTCTCACTGGCAAATGCGCTCAGACTGCGCGGCATAATGAGTGTTTTCGCTCTCACGCAGGGATCCGTTTTCGCCAAAATCTTTAATGAAAGAGGCTACGAAGTCGTTTATGCCTCCAGTTTCCCTCAGTCAAGAGGGCTGGTTTCAAAAATTGTCAGAACGTTGAAAATGCAGTCCTGCACTCAGGAAGCGGCTCAGATTCTGAAAGTTAAAAGTATAAATGCGGTCCTGAGCTTCGGCGGATTTGCAGCCTATCCCTTTCTTGAAGCTGCTTCGAAGATAAACGGTATAAAAATCATGCTGTTTGAAGGAAATTTTGCAGTTTCAAAATGCGGTGAAGACTTTATGAAAAAGGCCGACAGGATATATTTCCCGTTTGAAGCTATGCAGGAAAATATAGACTACGAATTCTACAAAAAATCTTTTGTTTCGGGAATTCCGGTCGACAGGGAGATCCTGAAAGCCGAGCCGGCCGATATCCAGACGAAAAAGCGGAAACTTCTTATCCTCTCATGCAGAAAAGAGATGAGGGATATGAATGCCACGTTCCGTGAGCTGATAACGAGATATCCCGAAATCACGAGGGATTTCTACATTATCCATGAAACCGGAGACAGAGAGATCGCAGCGATCCAGAGATATTACGAGACCAACAGGATCGAGAGCACTTGTGAAATGTTTTTTGAAAACCGCGGTTCCTACTTCAAAGTTGCTGATATCGTCATTGCAAGGCCGAACAGCGACATAATAGCAGAACTTATCGCTCTCAAAAAACCGGCAATTTATCTGCCGCTTCCGAAAAACAAGGATTACTTCCAGAAACAGAATGCAGTTTTTATGGCGAAAAAGAGCCTCGGTTACATCGTCGAAGATATAAAAAGCGTAAATGCCGCAGTCAGGATGAGAAAAATTTATTCCTTCCTCAATTCCTATCTCAAAAACGAGGAAAATATGAAAAGGAATATGACGGAACTTGATTTTGAAAACTCGGCAGGCAGACTGGCTGACGACATCGAAAGAACTTTGAAGAGCGGAAAAAAATAATGCATATCCACTTTATGGGCATAGGCGGAAGCGGCGTAAGCGGTCTTGCTGCTGCTGCGAAATCGTTCGGTTACAGGGTGAGCGGCTGCGATCTGAAGGAAAGTTCCTTCCTCAAAATGGTGCGCGGTCAGGGGATAGAATGCTCTTTAGGGCATGATCCGGCTCATATTGACGGAGTCGATATCCTTGTACGCTCAAGTGCCGTTCCGCTTGACAATCCTGAAGTGGCTGAGGCTTTGAAAAAAGGGATAAAAGTCGTTACGCGCGGCGAGTTCCTGGCGATCCTTCTTGAAAACAGACACAAAATAGGGATCGGCGGAAGCCACGGCAAGACTTCGACGACGTGGATGATCTATGCGCTTCTTCGTGCTGCGGGAGTTGAGGCATCTGTCTATGCCGGTGGAAAAAGCAACGGCAAGACGAGTGTTTCTGCCGGTGAGCCTTATGTCGTAGAACTTGACGAAAGCGACGGGTCGATCTTTAAAATGAAGCCCGATTCGCTTGTTATAACGAATCTTGAGTTCGAACATGCAGATTTTTACAAAACCCCGGCAAATATGCTGAAATCTTTCGAGAGTTATCTTCTTTCCGAAAGACCTGAAAATCTGATAATCGGGCGCGGCTACGATCTTAGCGACAGACTTTTCGCAATGTTTTCGCCGCTTTCTTTCCCGGCTCACGATGAGATCAGAAAAGGTGAAGGTTTTGAAAACAATGACGGCAGTAGCTTCTATATGAAGGATTCCTCTCTTTTCTTTCTTTCAGGCGGTACTGAAATTTATGTCGGAGATATTGCAGAACCGACGCACATCCTGCAGAACCGCTCAGCAGCTCTTCTTGCCGCTTCGGAGTATCTTGGCAAAACCGGCAGAACACTGCCTGCTTTAGACCGCGAATTCTGGAAGTCGGTGCCGAAAGTCGACCGCAGATTCCAGAATGTCGGAACCTGGCACGGAATGACGCTCGTTGACGATTATGCACACCATCCGAGCGAGGTCGCGGCGCTTGTCGAGCAGGCAGGGCTTGAGTTCAAGAACTTCTGCCTTGTTTTCCAGCCTCACAGGATTTCGAGATTCACCGCTTTTTACGATAAGTTTAAAGACGTGCTGAAAAATGTCGGGACTCTGATCGTGCTTCCAGTCTATTCCGCGGGTGAAAAGTGCGAAGGAAGGGCTTCAAAAGAACTGTACGAAGAACTTAAAAGCGGTGACAATTTTGTTTTTTATGCTGAAAATATAGATAAGGCAGTGGAAATTATTAGAGAAAATGAAAAGAAAATCCATGCTTCAGCGATAGTTTCGGCAGGTGCGGGCGATGTCAACACTGTTTTAACAAAACTTATGAACGGGGAAAAATAGTGAAGTTCAAGAAGCGTGCCGACATAAGTGATCTTCTCACTATAAAGGTCAAAGACGCTGTGTGCGATCTGTATTTCCCTGAAATCATTGACGATCTCGTACGTTTTACTTCTGAATTCGATGATTACAGGATCCTTTCAGGCGGCAGCAACATTATTGCAGGAGATGTAAAAAAACCGGTGCTTTACATGGGAAAGGCGATTTCTACCAGTGATACTGATGATGTCGATGAATATCTGGTCAAGACTTTCATGCCTTCGTGGGTGAGCAATGCCGCTCTGCTTGACTATTCGATAAAGAACGGCTTGTCCGGAGTGGAATTTCTTGCCGGAATTCCAGGAAATCTCGGCGGCGCGCTTTACGGAAACGCTGCTCCTGCAGGTTCTTCATGGGATGATGTCGTAGGGGTCATCTATGTCATTCAGAACGGTAAGGTTTTCCCGTTTCTGCCGGAATACAGCTACCGCTCGCTCGACAACAAGCCGAAAGGCTCTTTCGTGATTTACGGCGCGGAACTTATTCTCACAAAAGACACTTCCGAAAACGTAAGAAGCAGGATTTTGGGATTCCTTTCAAAGAGAATAAAGATAAAAGGGCACAGCGCGGGTTCGCTTTTCAAAAATCCGAAAGACGGCAAGGCCGGATATATGCTCGACCAGTGCGGAATGAAAGGCTTCTCCGTCGGCGGCGCGAAGCTCAGCGACAACCATGCGAACATAATAATAAACACGGGCGAAGGGACTTTTGATGATTTCTGCCGCCTTAAGGATATAGCGATAGAAAGAGTCCGTGAAAAATTCGGAGTCACTCTGGAGCCCGAAGTACAGTTCTGGTATGACTGATTTTTAGAGGAGGATAGGATGAAACTCGACAAAAACATGAAAATCGCAGTCATCGCCGGCGGAATGTCGGATGAACGCGAAGTCAGCCTTGTTACGGGAAACATGCTTTACAAAACGCTGTGCGAAGGCGGCTACACCAATGTTAAGTTCATTGATGTCGGTTTCGATCTGGCTGAAAACCTCCGCGAATTTGCGCCCGATGTCGTTGTGAACGGGCTTCACGGCAGATACGGAGAGGACGGAACGGTGCAGGGACTTCTCGAAATGATGAATATTCCCTACACGAATTCCGGCGTTACTGCAAGCGCAGTAGGAATGGACAAGCTTATCTGCCGCGCCGTTATGAAAGAATGCGGAATAAATGTCGCTGAAGGAAAAACGATAGAGGCTGCGCCCGGCATGGACAAACCTTTCGATTTTCCTTTCGTCGTAAAGGATCCTGTCAACGGTTCGAGCCGCGGTGTTTACATCGTCAAGAACGAGGAGAGCTGGGAAAGTGCGAAAAAAGAACTCAAAGCCGGGAAAAGATATCTCTGCGAAAAGTTCTTCAAAGGGCGCGAAGTCAATGTCGCTGTGCTTGAAAACAAGGTCCTTGGCGATGTCGAGATCACTCCTGCAAATGAATTTTATGATTTCGACGCGAAATACAACAGCGACAAGACGATATACACGGTTCACCCTGATATAAGCGAAGCTGTAAGGGAGAAAATCTCCGATGCGGCTTTTAAACTGCATGTCGCTCTCGGCTGCAAAGGTGTAACGAGAAGCGATTTCATCATCAGCGGTGACGATTACATCATGCTCGAAATCAATACTCTGCCGGGAATGACGGGTCATTCGCTTGTTCCGATGATCGCGAAATACCGCGGAATAGGTTATTTAGAGCTTATTGAAACACTTATTTCGGAGTGCTTGAGCGCAAAATGAAAAGGTTCATCAGGATATTGAGCATTATCGGCTATCTGCTCTCGGTATACATTCTGGTTTCGGTATTTGCCGCTGTAGTCTGTTTTGCCGGAGATAGTTTCAATGCGTTCAAAAACAGCGATAAAATGCTTATACTTCCTGAAAATGTCGAAATAATCGGCAATAAAAACTTTACCAGAAAAGACATTCTGTTAGTTACAGAACTTGAGAGGGAAATGAGTTTCTTCGATGCCGATACCAGAAAAATGATGTTTAATCTGACGGCATGCGGATGGGTCAAAAAGGCTTTCGTCGAAAAGTCTCTTCCGAATTCTGTACGGATAAACATAGAAGAATTCACGCCGGAAATAGTGGTTACAAGCAGAGAAAAGTCTTCTGATCCCGATACTTTCATTCAGTGGTTCTCTGATGCTAACGGAATTCTGTTCAAAAAGGCGTTGGCCCGTGAAGTTCCGAAAGATATGCCTATTTTTTATCTTAAATCCTCAACTCCCGAAGAAGATAAAAAACGTTCCGAGAAGATAAAAAACGCTATCTTTATTGCGAAAAAATGGAAAGATTTGAACTCTGTCTGCCTTCTTAAACGCATAAATTATGAATTTCTTGCCGGATATTCGCTGGAATGCGGGCTTGACAACAAAAATTTGAATACGGTCGTTCACCTCAAAGAGGAGGCTTCTCGCGACGAATGGATCAAAATGATGGAGGATACTTCCAATACCATAAGTGCGCTGCTTGCAAAGAACCAGTGGTGTCTGGAGTATGATTTCGACAAAGTAACAGATGATTTCGGTGAAACGAAATTTGAGATAATAATCGAACTTGTCAACATAAAGAAGGAGGATTGAGATGGGTAAAAACAATTCTATGATTGCTGCCCTTGACATAGGTACAAAAAGCGTCACAACGGTTATTGCACAGAAAGGTGAAGACGGCGCATTCTCTGTTATCGGAAAAGGTGTCGCAGAGAACAACAAAGGTCTTATTGCCGGCGATGTTGTAGATGTGCAGGCTACTGCCGCAGCGATACGCGACTCGGTATCGGAAGCCGAACAAATTTCGTCAAAACGGGTGAGAAAGGTTTTTGTCAGTGTTTCGGGCGAGGGTATCCGTTCGATAAACAACCACGGCGTGATCCAGGTCAGAGGCCAGGAAGTGGCAAAGACCGATATGAACAGAGTTATTGAGCAGGCCAAGCTCATTACGATGCCGGATGACAGCCAGATCGTAAGTGTTGAAATAGGAAAATACACTGTCGACGGCAAAGCAGGCATTGTAAATCCCATCGGAATGGCGTGCAGAATGCTTGAGGTCGATGTTTTGATAGTAACTATGCCAAAGACTATGAGCAGAAATCTTTACAAGGCTGTAGAAGATGCGGGTTTCTTTGTCAGCGGCATGGTCGTAAGCGCAATAGCTTCAAGCTGGGCTGTTCTTGAAGAGGACGAGAAAAATCTGGGCGCCGCAATGGTCGATATCGGAGACGGTGTCGCAGATATAGCTATTTACTGCAACGGCGACCCTGTTTATGTTGCGGTAATGCCTATGGGCGGCAAATTCATCACTGACGATATCAGCAAAGTCATGAAGATACCGCCGGTGGAAGCTGAAAAGATAAAGTGCAAGCACGGCAATGTGCGTCCGGAATATGTTTCTGATACAGAAGTGTTCGAAACAGTTGTGATCGGTACGAACGCGCCGATGACGAAAAAGGCGAAACAGCTTGCAACTGTAATCACTCCGAGAGTTGAAGAGATCATGATAGAGATCAAAAAGAAACTCAGGGAAAGTCAGAAGGAAGGTCTGATCCATTCTGATATCGTTCTTACCGGAGGAACATCTCAGTTAAAGAACATACAGTGCATTGCGGAAGATTTCTTAGAGCAGACTGTAAGACTCGGAACGTCCAAAGTCGACGATCCGGACAGCGGATTTCAGGATGTTCTGAGTTCGCCTACATGCGCTACCGCAGTAGGTATAATCAAATATTTTTCCAATCACAAGCAGATGGTTATGAAGAAAAACGGGTGGATGGCGAGAGTTGCCGATATTTTTAGAAATTTTTTTGAATAGGGGAGTCGGAGATGATTAGCGAGAAAGAAAATCCTGTAAAAATTGCCGTCGTCGGTGTAGGCGGAGCCGGTTGCAATGCGGTGAAGATGATTGAAGAAGAGGTGCAGAAAAATGAGCAGTCTGTGTTTAAAGACCAGAATGTCAAGGTCATTGCAGCCAATACCGATGCGCAGGTACTTGCGCAGATCCATGAGTTAGAGAGAATTCAGCTCGGACCTAAATTGACTAAAGGGCAGGGTGCGGGCGGAAATCCCGAGTGCGGAAAAGATGCCGCGATAGAGAGTCAGGTAGATATCATTTCCGCGATCGAAGGTTATGATATGGTTTTCGTAACTGCCGGAATGGGAGGCGGAACCGGAACAGGCGCAGCTCCGGTAATTTCCGGTGTAGCAAAGAAAAGCGGTATGCTGACAGTTGCTATTGTAACCAAGCCTTTTTCTTTTGAAGGCGATGATAAAATGGAAAGTGCAGCAGCAGGAATCGAGGAACTGCGCAAGAATGTAGATGCCCTTCTTGTTATTCCGAACGACACTCTTATTGAAATGGCCGGAGATGACGATGACGCAGTCGATATGTTCAAAAAGACGAATGAGATCCTTATCAATGCAGTCAGGAATGTCTCTGAACTTATAATCAAGACAGGTGTCATAAATCTCGATTTTTCCGATGTCAGAAATTACGTGACGGATATGGGAACGGCTATTATAAGCTCCGGAACTGCTACAGGAGAAAATGCTACGCTCAATGCCGTCAGAGACGCTCTCAACAATCCGCTTCTGAAGAATTTCTCTATAAAAGGAACCAAGAAAATGCTGGCTTACGTCTGTGGAAATACGAAACTCAGGGAACTTAGCGAGGCTGCTATTTATCTTCAAAGTCTGCGCGCCAAGGTTTCCAAGTTTAAACTCGGGTATTTTATAGAAAAAGACAAGACGGATGTATCCGTGCTTATTATTTCCGAAGCTGCAGAACGGGATGGTGATTCGGTACATCAGGAAGCATTCGAAAGAACTGAAGGTGCAAGAGAGTGGTACGGTCAGAATTCCGATATCAGTGAAAAGAGAGCCGAAGAACCGTTTATCGAAGTTCAGAAACCTGCTGAAATCAATGATGAAGAGAAAGAGACTATATCCGATTCCGGAGACCGCGATGAATCAAGAGGCCTGAAACCGATCCCTTTGGTTGACGAAGCCATCTTCATCCCCGAGAACGATATCGACCAGAACGACAAAAGTATTCCCGCCATTCTGCGCAAAGCCTCAAAAATGGAAAGCAGAAAAGAAAGGGAACAGCTCCAGATATCTATCGAAGAATATATCGGCAAATAAATTCCTGCTGAAAAAATCCTGAAATCTTTAGAAATCTATAACAAAATAATTCGAAAAACCGCTGCCCTGAATTATAAATGCGGCACGATAAAAGATTATGCCTTTCCGGCACTTCCCAGAACGTTGATGTTTTTGTGTTTGTAAAGCTCTTTGAGCGCTTCACGAGCAGGTCCCAAGTATTTTCTCGGGTCGAATTCCGCCGGTTTTTCAGCAAGGACTTTTCTTACTGCAGCAGTCATAGCAAGGCGGCCGTCGCTGTCGATATTGATTTTGCAGACCGCACTTGCGGCAGCTTTGCGGAGCTGTTCTTCGGGAATGCCTATCGCGTCTTTGAGTTTCCCACCATAAGTATTGATTATCTTTACTAAATCCTGCGGAACTGAAGAAGAACCGTGAAGAACTATCGGGAAACCCGGAAGCTTCTTTTCGATTTCTTCAAGAATGTCGAATCTGAGAGGCGGCGGAAGGAGGATGCCTTCTTCGTTTCTTGTGCACTGCTCCGGTTTGAACTTGTTCGCACCGTGGCTTGTTCCGATCGATATTGCAAGGGAATCAACGCCTGTTTTGCCAACGAAATCGATGACTTCTTCCGGCGGAGTGTATGAAGAATGCTCTGCCGAAACTTCGTCTTCAATGCCTGCGAGAACGCCGAGTTCGCCTTCAACAGTGACATAATCTTTCTGCGAGTGAGCGTATTCGACGACTTTTCTGGTGAGTGCGACGTTTTCTTCGTAGGGAAGGTGCGATCCGTCGATCATTACCGAACTGAAGCCGTTGTCGATGCACTGTTTGCAGATTTCGAAGTCGCCGCCGTGGTCAAGATGAAGAACGACGGGGATCGGATAACCGAGTTCTTTCGCGTATTCGACTGCGCCGCGTGCCATGTTTCTGAGCAGAGTTGCGTTCGCATAATCTCTTGCACCTTTGGAAACCTGCAGAATTACAGGAGATTTTGTTTCAACGCAGGCCATAATGATTGCCTGTAGCTGCTCCATGTTGTTGAAGTTGTAGGCAGGGATCGCGTAACCGCCTTTAACAGCCTTTGCGAAAAGCTCTTTTGTGTTTACAAGACCGAGTTCTTTGTAACTTACTGTCATTTTTGACTCCATAAAATGTTGAAAAAACTTAAAACGCGGAATTATAGCCGGAATTGAGAAAAAATAAAGAGCTTGAATGGCAGGAGAAAATATAAAAATTTGCCAATGAAATCGATGAATTTGTCGTTTTTTTTAAATTTTTGTCAGAAAAATTGGCTCTTTATGTAACTAAATATATGTTTGTTTGGTTTTTTTACTTTAATGGAGGCTAAAATGAAAAATTTACTTGCTATTCTTGCAATGCTTACGGTTGCAACAACACTTTTTGCCGAAGACGAAAGTATTTCGTGTAAATCCGATCTTGGTGAATGCACCTTTACTCTTTCGGCGGATTCATTTTCAAAAGACTGCACCTGCCGCGACGGTAGCGGAGTCGGGGAATCTGAACTTCCGTCTGAGGGAGGGACTCTCGAATCGACATTGCCGACAGAGGAAGAATGCAAAGCTGAGATCGAAGACTTCTGTGGAAACGCAGGAATAAGATGCGAGAACAATGCCGGCGAATGCGAAGTTGAAGTGGACGGAAACTATGACTGCCGCTGTTTCGGATTGATGGAAATTACTTCAGGAAACATAGAAGCCAGCGAGGAAGCATGCAACAGCAAACTTGTCGAGCTCTGCGGAACGGAACCAGCGACAGCAAAAACTCTCTGCACAGATTCCGAAATTTTTAATGAATGTCTTACCTACGCGAAGAGTTTTACGAACACATGCTACGAGCCTATGACAGATGAAGAAATTGAAGCCGCTCTCGATCTTCCGGCAGAAACCAGCAACACGACTGCAGTCCTTGCTTTCTGTTGCCAGAGCTATGAAATGAAAGAGGAATTCAAGACCTCTTATGAATGTGTCGAGGCGGCTGAAAGCTGTGAAAACGGTGAATGCTGCGACACTTGCGATGTTTTTGTTTTTGAAGAATCAGAGAAAGATGACGATGAAGTCATTTCTCCCGCTCCGGACGACAGCGCTGACGCAGGCAACACTGAAGTCCCGGCTGAAGATGCGACAGACAATGCCGATGGTTCTGACGCTCCGACCGATGGCGCAGATGATCCGGCAACTGATGCAGAATCTTCCGCTGAAAAAGAAGAAAGCAAATCCGACGGCTGCTCGATGCTCTTCATCTAATTTCCCGAATTTTTTAAGAATCAAAAAATATCTAAGATTTTTGCAGTGAAATCTACTTTGCGTCGGGGCGGTTTACTTTCTGGTGGTAATCTTCAGGTTTGTACTGATATTCAAGGTTGAAGCAGGCGAAGCAGAAATCTTCGAATTTGTGGAGGATTTTGCCGAAATCGGCGATTTCGATGTGTTTCAGCGAGTCTGCGCCAAGATATTCGCATATTTCGTCGTGGCTTTTGACTGCCGCGATAAGTTCGTTTTTAGTCGGAGTGTCGATGCCGTAGTAGCAGCTTCCGATGACTTTCGGAGAACCGATCCTGATGTGGATCTCTTTTGCACCGGCGTTGCGGAGCATTCTTGTGATTTTGCGGAGAGTGGTTCCACGGACGATCGAATCATCTACGAGGACAACTTTTTTGCCTTCAAAGAAGTCGGGAAGGGGATTGAATTTGTGGCGGACACCTTCGTCGCGCTGTTTCTGGTCGGGTTTCGTGAAAGTTCTGCCGACGTAGTGGTTTCTCAGAAGTCCCATGTCGAAAGAGAGTTTCGCGCTCTGTGCATAGCCCAAAGCGACGAAGTTCGACGAGTCGGGAACTGCCATAACAACCGTGTCGTCGCCGAAACCCATGTCTTTATCGTAATCTGCAAGCTGTGCGCCGATTTTTTTGCGGACATCGTAAACTTTTTCGCCGAAAACTTTGGTATCGGGACGCGAAAAATAGATAAGTTCGAATACGCAGTGCTGCGTTTTTCCGGCGTTTACCGCGACTGTTACCATCGGTTTTCCTTTTTCGAGCCTGATGATTTCTCCGGGGCGCATTTCTCTGATCATTCTTGCTCCTACGATGCCGAATGCGCAGCTTTCAGAAGCGAGAACAATGCCTTCTGACGGGATCTCGCCGTTTAAATCGGCTGCATCGTCGAGAGTTCCGATGACATAGGGCCTGTATCCGTGCGGATCGCGGAATCCGAACATTTTGTCGCGGTAGATCAAAATCGACGAGAATGCCCCTTTGAGCTGTTTCTGCGCTTCGATTATCGAATCTTCGATCGAAAGTTTCTTGTGAAGAAGGTAGAAGGCGATAAGTCTGCCGATAAGCTCGCCGTCGTTGTCGCTTTTGAAGGTGAAGCCGTAGTCATTTTCAAGCCACGTGCGGAGTTCGTAGTAGTTGATTATGTCGCCGTTGCTGCAGATCGCGAGATGCGGTCCTTCCGGAAGTTCGATCACATGCGGCTGACTGTTGGTTTCGTCGCTTTTCCCGGCAGTCGGGTAGCGGACGTGACCGATGGCGATGTTTCCGCTGTATTTCTTGAGAATCTCTTCCGTGAGAACGTTTTTGACAAGTCCCATTCCTTTGTAGCAGAAGATGTTTCCGCGCTCGTTTCTTGCTGCAAGCCCGCAGCTTTCCTGACCTCTGTGCTGAATTGAAAAAAGGAGTTCCGCAACAAGGGTTTCACTGTCTGAAACATTGAAAATACCGGCTATTCCGCACACGTTAACCTCCAAAAAAAAAGAAAAAACGCGCGACTCTACATATAAAAAAATCTTTTTGCAAGTAATAATATAGGAGTTTTATTTAATTACCACCCGTCGCCGCCGTTTCCAGAGGAGCAGTTGTCAAGAATATATCCGTTGCATGTAGAATTGCAAGCAGCGATTCCGCTGACGAACCCTGAATTTGTAGAGACGTTTCCTGAAACGTCTAATTCCGTACAGTCAATCTGTCCTCCGTCGCAGACTTCATCGCCTTCGACTATGCCGTTTCCGCAGATGGCAGGAACATCGTTGCTGGTTGAAATCCAGATAGTGTTTTCATCGTAAAAGTATGTATATCCGTCGAAAGTGTAGACATCCTGAAGTTCTCTGATATCGCCCGAAAGCTCGGTGAAAGAAATACCTCCGTCACCATCGTCTTCAAACCGGTATGTTTCGTCGTCGCAGGAAAGATAAAATCTGCCGTCAGAACTCCCGACTTCTATCTCGAAACATCCAAAGAACTCGTTCGCTTTCAAAGTCAGAGTTTCTGCATCACGGATCTCTACCGGAGAGAACAAAGCATCTTTGTAAAGCCCTATTTCTCCGTTTTCTATCGCAAAATCAAGCACGGAGCCATTGTTTACCGAGGTAAGAACGCTCATAGTATCAAGGTCTCTGACTTTTATTCCGTTGTCTTCTCCGACATAAAGTTTGCCGCTGTCCACTTCTACTTTGTACTGATAGTTGAGGACAGTCGAAATAAAGAGGATTTGCGTAAGTTCATCGGGATCACTTGCATCGAGTTTGTAGAGTCCGCCGTTTGTCGCTGCAAAAAGAGAATCTCCGTAAACTTCAAGGTCGTTGACTCTGCTGCTTGTCGAGAAAGATGAAACCAGAACAGGAGAGATCGGATCGGAAATGTCGTAAATTTTTATAGCATTGTTTGTTCCGACATAAAGCCTTTCGCCTTTTCCATCCAGACTGTAAACGGTTGCTCCTGCTGAGAAAGAGCTGTACCTCGGATGAGTGAAGGGAACGCATTCGCCGCTGATTGTAAGACCGCCGGAAAGGGTGTTTTCAGATTCATTGAGGCAGTAAACAACGGGATCAAATTCAAAGTCAACTCGTAAATTCTCTCCGTTTATCGGGATTTCCGACAAATCCATAACGATTTTCTGCATGGAATTCCCGACTGTGATGAACGGATTTATGATTACAAGCTCACCGTTTTCTATCGCGGTTACGCTCATCATTATGAGTTTGTCGTTTATGTTCTCTGCGACTGTGACCCAGTTGTTTGAGACAGCCGGTTCGAGCATTATGATGTTGTTGTAAACGGCAAAACCTTCAGGATACGGATTGCCCTCTTCAATATTCAGAACGTTGCGGATGTAATCAGTTGCACCGCCTGAAACGATGATTTTACCGTCAGATGCTGTCAGATTATAGTCTTTTCTGACCGGCTGAGAGGAATTTATGACTGAAAGTGAATAGCCGTATCCGCTCTGATTGTCAGCAACAAGTTTATAAACGGCGAAATTCGTAGATGTATTTCCGCTGACATAAATATCGTTCCCGAGAGCAAAAATCCTGATGTCTTCCAAATTTGTCGGAAACGCCGTAACTATTGAAAAATTATAGCCGTTCTGCCCGTCGGATGAGATTTTTGTTACATACTGAGTATCATCATTATCGATAAGACCTTGATCGCTGACACCTGAAATATCGCCTCCGGCAAGGTAGATATCGCCGCTTTTGACAAGTGCACTGCTTCCGAACAAGTTAGGATAATTAGAGATCGCCCCAAGAGCCGTTCCGTTTTGGAAGAGATAAAAAATACCGTTCTGTTTTGCGACATAAAACAAATCGCCGTTATCCGGCAAAATAACCTGATAAGTATATGCCGGAAGTTCATTTGTCTCCGTAATGACTTTTTGTTGAGTTGGGTCGTATCGGTAGTTTTTAACATTAACAGATGAAGAAAAATCCAAATCACCAAACCAAATGTCGCTAATTTTAATGAGTCCGCTGAAACTTCTCAGCTTTTCCATATCATCCCACCAGTCAATTTGTCCGTTGCAGTCTATATCTCTTGCGGCATCTTTTACTATTTGCGAAGCCCTGCATATTTTCCACATCGGAGTCGCATAGTTTTCGGCTGGTTGATTATATCGTTCATCATAAATCCATTCCCATCCTTTGGCACAGTTAATCCATGCTGCAACACCTGCAAGTCTGCCCGAACTATCGATAACTGAACTTCCAGAATGTCCTACTTGTATATCTGCCCCTTGAAATATCAAAACATCTTCTTTGTTGCTCTCAATATCATATCCACGTCCTTTGCCATCCTTAACACTGCCGGCATTCACAACTTTTAATCCTTTGATTTCATCAGTGATTTTTGCAACTCCTGGAGATCCAATAACATTTAGTGTGGAACCTGTTTGCAAAACGGCGGTGTTTACCCTTGTCCAGCCTCTGGCACCGTTTGTGTTGTCCGGCAGTTGCCAAGGCATTACCAGATTCGGTGCGAGTGTATTTCGGAAAAGCTGGTTGTTTTCAGATTCCCAAGGCCATAAATCTTTAATATCTTCTGGGAGAGAACCATCATTGTTTGTACCCAATTTGTATATGGCATAATCAATTTTTCCTAATCTTCTGAAAAACGGAAAAGACCCGTCTTCTAACCACATTGTTGTTGCTGCTACACGATGTTCTTTATTTCCATCTTTGATCCAACAGATATCCCCCCAACCGTTTTCAACTGACCTGTCATTATTACAATCATCTTTAATTATTGGAAAATATGCCGGATGTTTTTTAAAGTTTGAATATTCTGATTCAGAATCTTCATATAATACATAATCGTCATCATTATTCAGATATCCTGTTAAAGAAACTCTTGGATATTCACTGTCATCGTCATCATTGTTTTCAAAATCTGCTTTCTGATAACTGAATAACACTCCTACATTTTTGAATTTTTGTCCCATCAGTTCTGTTCTGGCACAATGTCCTGCTGTTATAAAATAGTTGTTTCCTATCAGTGTTCCGCTACAGCTGACAGAATAACAATCGATATCAATATCTTCTTCCTCATAATCATCGTCGTCATTATACTCTTCGTCTTCATCATCAAAACAATCGCCTTCCTGGCTTTTGATAACAATTTTTCCTGCTCTGCCGCCATGTTCTTGAAGGAATTCTTTACTATAACCAGATTCACTGTTATTGTCAGCAAATTCAAGATGTTCAAACCAATCAGGAATAAAGTGAATATGAGCATCTGAATTGTCAAAATTTTGCCCCATTGTTTCTTCATAAACCGAGCATGCTTTTGCTCCTTTCGAAACACCCTCCCCAAACAAGCTCAAAAAGACCATCATCATCCCAATCAAAATAAAACTTCTTTTCATTTTACTCTCCATCTCCTAAAGTTGTTGTATCCTCGCAGCTTTCCAGCTGTTCATTCATTCCGCCGACATAAGTTCCGCGTTCCTTCAATTCTTCAAGAGGAGAAAAATCTTTGATGCAAT